>NZ_JBBKZT010000002.1:0-615297 GCF_037889975.1 Variovorax rhizosphaerae
CGACCAGATCACCGGCGTGCGTGGCGACCCGGACCACCCCGCCAACTTCGGCCGCCTCTGCTCCAAGGGCTCGACCCTGCACCTCACCGCATCGGCCGAAGTCACCCGCCAGACGCGCCTGCTGCAACCCATGCAGCGCTTCGAGCGCAAGGCCGCCCCACAACCCATCACCTGGGACATCGCCCTCGACACCGCCGCCGACAAGTTCGCCAGCATCATCCGCGACCACGGCCCCGATGCCGTCGGCTTCTACGTCTCCGGCCAACTGCTCACCGAGGACTACTACGTCTTCAACAAGCTCGCCAAGGGCCTGGTCGGCACCAACAACATCGACACCAACTCGCGCCTGTGCATGAGCAGCGCCGTCGCGGGCTACAAGAAGACGCTGGGCGCCGATTCGCCACCGGCCTGCTACGACGACTTCAAAGACGCCCAATGCCTGTTCATCGTCGGCAGCAACACCGCCTGGGCGCATCCGATCCTGTTTCGTCGCATCGAGGATGCCAAGCGCGCCAATCCTGCGATGAAGATCATCGTGGCCGACCCGCGCCGCACCGACACCGCCGAGATCGCCGACCTGTTCCTGCCGATCCAGCCCGGCACCGACGTGATGCTGTTCCACGGCATGCTGCACCTCATGCTTTGGGAAGGCTGGACGAAGCCCGAATACATCGCCTCGCACACCAACGGCTTCGACGCGTTGAAAGCCACGGTCCGCGATTGCACGCCCGACAAGGTCGCGCAGGTCTGCGGCATCGACAAGGCCGACCTGCTCGAAGCCGCGCGCCTCTTCGCCACCTCGGCCGCCACGCTGAGCCTGTATTGCCAGGGCCTCAACCAGTCGTCCTCGGGCACCGCCAAGAACGCCGCGCTCATCAACCTGCACCTGGCCACGGCCCAGATCGGCAAGCCCGGCGCGGGCCCGTTCTCGCTCACCGGCCAACCGAACGCCATGGGCGGGCGCGAAGTCGGCGGATTGGCCAACCTGCTGAGCGCGCATCGCGATCTGTCCAATCCAACACACCGTGCCGAGGTCGCCGCGCTGTGGGGTGTGCCCGAGGTGCCCGCAACACCCGGCAAGACCGCCGTCGAAATGTTCCAGGCCGCCGCCGACGGCGAGATCAAGGCGCTGTGGATCGCCTGCACCAACCCCGCCCAATCGATGCCGGACCAGGCGACAGTGCGCCGCGCCCTCGAACGCGCCGAGTTCGTCGTGGTGCAGGAGGCGTTCGCCACCACCGCGACCTGTGCCTATGCCGATCTGCTGCTGCCCGCCACCACCTGGGGCGAGAAGACCGGCACGGTCACCAACAGCGAGCGGCGCATCTCGCGCGTGCGCCCAGCCGTCGCGGCACCCGGCGCGGCGCGGCATGACTGGTCCGCGGGGACGGACTTCGCCCGACGCCTGGAAGCCCGCCTGCCGCCTCGCGCATCCACGACGCTCTTCCCCTACCCGCTCGACAGCGAGGCCGGCGCCGAATCGATCTGGAACGAACACCGCGAGACCACGCGCGGCCGCGACCTCGACATCACTGGCCTGAGCTGGCCCATGCTCGAAGCGCAAGGCCCGCAGCAATGGCCGCTGCCCGAAGGCGCCAGCACGGGACGTGCGCGCCTCTACGAAGACGGTCGCTTCCCGACGCCAGACGGCCGCGCCCGCTTCGTCGACACGCCCTACAAGCCCGTGGCAGAACAGCGCGAGGCCCGCTTCCCCTTCTCCCTCAACACCGGGCGCCTGCGCGACCAGTGGCACGGCATGAGCCGCACCGGCACGCTCGGCCGGCTGTTCGGCCACGTGGCCGAACCGGTCGTGCAGATGCACCCGCAGGACATGGTCCGACGCCAGCTCAAGGACGGCGATCTCGTCCACTTGACTTCCCGCCGCGGCAGCATCGTGCTTCCAGCCCGGGCCAGCCGCGAGGTCGGCATGAGCCAGGCTTTCGTCGCGATGCACTGGGGTGAGGAATACCTCAGTGGGCGCGCCTCCAACGGCGAACGACTGGCCGGCATCAACGCGATCACCAGCCCCGCCTACTGCCCCGATTCGAAGCAGCCTGAACTCAAGCACGCCGCCATCAAGATCCTCAAGGCCGAACTGCCCTGGTCCCTGCTCGCGGCGGCCTGGTTGCCGGACGGCACGGCGCTGAGCGCGCTGCAGGAACTGCGCGGGTTGATGAAAGAATTTCCGTTCGCGAGTTGCGTCCCCTTCGGCACGGGCGGCGCGCTGTCGGCGGGCGCCGCTGAACGCACCGGCCTGCTGTTCCGCGCCGCCGGGGACGAGGCCGCTACCGACGCACTGCTGAGCCGCATCGAGTCCCTGCTCGGCCTGTCGACCTCCGACACGCTGCGCTACGCCGATGTGCGCCACGGCCAACGCCGCGCGGCACGCCTGGTACGCAGCGCCGCTTCTCCCGACGAGGCGCACCTCGAAGGCTTCCTGCTGGCCGGCGATACCCGGGCCGAAGCCTGGATCACCGCGCTGCTGCGCGACCAACTGCCCGCCCAATCCTTCGGCAGGCAATTGTTGCGACCCGGCGCGACCGCGCCCGTGGGCGTCGCGGCACGCGGCAAGATCGTCTGCAGTTGCTTCGGCGTCACCGAATCGGCCATCGGCGAAAAGCTGCAGGGCTGCACCGGCAATGACGACCAGCGCCTGGCAGAACTCCAGGGCGCGTTGCAATGCGGCACCAACTGCGGCTCCTGCCTGCCCGAACTGCGGCGCATGGTCCGCGCCGAACTGGCAGAGGCGGCACCGTGAGTCCAACGCCGTGTCGCCCCATGCAAGCTCATCCCGCAGCCTCCGGCGCGGAGCTGTCCCAATGACCACCCACGCCGCGCTCACAGGCATAAGCCGACTCGCGAATTGGCATAACGCTTGCGGGACAATCCGCGCACCCATGGGAATCAGTCAATACATCAAGGAAATCGGCCGCGGCGCGCGCGGTGCGAAGCCACTCACCCGCGAACAGGCCACCGACCTGTTCGGCCAGGTGCTGGACGGCACCGTCACCGACCTCGAAATCGGCGGCTTCTGCCTGGCCATGCGCATCAAGGGCGAGACGCCCGAGGAGATGGCCGGCTTCCTCGACGCCACGCACACCCGCCTCGACCGCATTCCGCCCGGCGACCGCCCGCTCATCGTGCTGCCCAGCTACAACGGCGCGCGCAAGTTGCCGGTGCTCACGCCCTTGCTGGCCCTGCTGCTGGCGCGCGAAGGCCTGCCGGTGCTAGTGCACGGCGCCGCCACCGAATCGACCCGCGTGCTGGCCTCCAACGTGCTCGCCGCGCTCGGCACCCGGCCGATGACCACCATCGCGCCCATTGCCAACGGCGAGGTCGCATTCGCACCGACGGAGCTGCTCAGCCCCGGCCTCAAGCGCCTGCTCGATGTGCGCCGCGTGGTCGGCCTGCGCAACCCCGGCCACAGCGTCGTCAAGCTGATGCAGCCCACTGAAGGCCCCTGCGTGGTGGTCGGCAGCTACACCCACCCCGCCTATGCCGAATCGATGGCCGCGACCTTCGAGCTGATGGGCATCACCGCCCTCCTCTCGCGCGGCCTCGAAGGCGAAGTCGTCTCGGACCCACGCCGCACCGCGCAGATCGACGGCTTCCTGCGCGGCGCCCGCATCGAACTGCAGGCGCAGCAACCCGGCACGCACGGCGAAGTCGAAGGCCTGCCGACCGAGATCGACATCGAAACCACGGCCAGCTACACGCGCCGCGTGCTGGCCGGCGACGCACCGGTGCCGGCCGCGATCGCGCAACAGGTCGAATACATCAAGCAACTGGCGAATCGGCTATGAGCAAACCCACCTTCCCCACCCAAGGCACCTGCACCCTCGTCGGCGCCGGCCCGGGCGACCCGGACCTGCTGACGCTGAAGGCCGTCAAGGCGATCCACGCGGCCACCGTGCTCTTCGTCGACGACCTGGTCAACGACGCCATCCTCGGCTACGCGCGGCCGGAGGCACGCATCGTGCACGTGGGCAAGCGCGGCGGCTGCAAGAGCACGCCGCAGGCTTTCATCGAGAAGCTCATGATCACCGCGGTGCGCGAAGGCGAGGCCGTGGTTCGCTTGAAAGGCGGTGACCCGTTCATCTTCGGCCGCGGCGGCGAGGAGGTCGAGCACCTGCGCGAGGCCGGCATCGAATGCACCGTGGTCAACGGCATCACCGCCGGCCTGGCCGCAGTGACTTCGCTGAACGTGCCGCTCACCCACCGCGACCACGCGCAGGGCGTGGTGTTAGTCACCGGCCATGCCAAGACCGGCGCGGGCGCCGCCGAAGCGCCGACCGACTGGCGCGCCCTGGCCGCCACGGTGCGCGACGCGCGGCTCACGCTGGTGATCTACATGGGCGTGTCCGGCGTGCAGCACATCCAGGACGAGTTGCTTCAGGGCCTGCCCGGCGATACGCCGGTGGCCGTGATCCAGCATGCGAGCCTGCCGCAGCAGTGCCACATCGCGACCACGCTGGCCCGGCTCCAGGCCGGCATCGCCGAGGCCGCGCTGGCAAGCCCGTCGATCATCGTCGTGGGCGACGTGCTGCGCGGACTCGCCGCGGCCGGTGCAGAGAACCAGTCCCGCTTCGGGACTTGAACTTGCTCAGCTGCTGAAGTAGGGCCGCTCCGCCGGCAACAGCGCACGCTTGGCAAAGCTGCGCCATGGCGCCGGCGCATGCTGTCCCCAGGCGATCAGCCCGATGCCGTAGGCCTGCGCCCGCACCTGCGGCGACACGCCTTGCAGCATGGCCTCCAGATGGGTCCGATCGCGGAATCCCGGCTCGGGCCGCAGCGCGTCACGCGGCTGGCCGCGCATGGCCTCCAGGCCCGCCACGAAGTTGCCCACGGCCTTCGCCTCCGCGGCCGGCAACTGGCGCACGAATGCCGCCAGCATCTGCTCGGTCTTCTGCCCCGACTTGATCGCGAGACCGATGGCCACCCACGCATTGTCGAAATCCATCGCCAGGCGGGTTTGCGCCTTGAGCGCCGCTGCCACGGCCGCAGGCCCCGCACCATCGGACGCCCCGACCATCAGCGCCAGCCGAGGTTCCGGCGCCGAAGGGGCCTCGGCGAGTGCGAGCGCCCTGTCGAGTTGGCCCCGGTCCAATGCAGCGTAGCCGAGCGCGGGACCGTCCGATACCGACAGGTTGCTGCCCCGCAACTCGACGAGGGCCTGGAGCACCTGGGAATGAGCGGCCAGATCGGCCAGGTCGGCGCCCTCTCCGCCCTCGATCCGGCGGATGCGCGCCAGGTCCAGCGACACGACATGGCGCAGCGGCGGACTCTTCGCTGCCGCCTCGAGCGCCTGCCGGGCCTGCGGCCAAGCCTGCTCCGCGGCCCACACATGGGCGGCGGCATAGGCGAACCAGGCGCTCTCCGGATATTGGGCCGCGCCGCGCTTGAAGGTCGCGTCCCTGACCGCTTCATCGTTGATGCAGCGCACCGTGAGGTAGACCAGGTCGCCCTGGTCCGGGCGTGCCCGCTGCAGTTCCCTGTGTCGGTCGCAAACACGGTGGCGCTCGCCCGGCGCCGCGGCATCCTGCAGTGCGCGCAGCGCGATGATTTCATGGGGGTCGCGTTGCAGCCGCTCGCGCAGGATCGCATCGTGCCCGGGCAGGGATTGCGCCAACGTGACCCAGTCCAGCAGGTCTTCCGAATCGCCAACGTCCCAACGCGCGTGGGCGGCGATCAGCGCGTTGCGCTCCGCTTCGTTGTCCAGCATGCCGAGGTTCGCCTGTACCGAACGCGTCTCGGCAGCACTCAGGGCCTCGCGCGTGCCGCCGCCGCCTGAAGCCCGGACCTGCTTCGGTGGCGCTTCAAGCAAATATTGCGCCGACTGGCTCGACCAGCGCGGCGCACCCAACGGCCTGGCCGCGCGAGCCGTGGCGGCGCCATAGGTCGCGGTCCACGCCACCAAGGGGCTTGCACCCGCGATGTTGTAGACGTAGCGCCCGCCGACCTGTTCCGGCGTGACCGTCAACGATTCGATCTCCGCCCCCTCGGCAGTGCGCGTCGTCAATGAGAGCGGCCGATTGGCCTCGACCTCGAACTGCCTCGACGCACCCGCCGCCAGCACCGCCCGCTCGCCGCCCACCTGCACCTCGACATGGCGGCCGAGGCCATTGAAGGCCGTGACCCTGGACGTCCCCAGTGACGTGCTCACGCCCATCAGGCTGGCAATCACGCCCCCCGCCACGACGATGCGCGCAGCCCCGGCCCACCAGCCATCAGCGACCTGGAAGCGCGACCACGCATCGAGCTTGAGTTGCCGCGGTCGCTCCTGCCCTGCAACCAGCGTGTCGTAGCGCGTCGGCGTGACGGGCATCACCGGCGCGACGCCCACCGGCTGCTGCGAGATGGCCGCGTCGCGCAGCCGTGCTTCCGCCAGAAGAAGGCTGTCGAGTGCCGCCCGCCGCAGGCAGCGCAAGGCCCGCGTGATCGGGTTGAGCCAACTGTCGAGCGCCTTCAGCCATTCGTCGATGTTCTCGTGCGACGGATGGACAAGATCGAACTCGCCGATGTCGAGCGTTTGCTCCCAGTTCGCATGTCCCAGCAGCGCCACCACCTCGGCGCCGGGCAGCATGCTGGTGCGCTCACGCGAGACTTGCGACATCAGCATGAACAATGCGCCGGCGTCGCACAAGGCGCGCTCCGCTTCCTTGTGGCTGGTCTTGCGCTTGGCCGTGACCATCGCGACCGTGTTCTGCAACACCGCATGCATGTCGAGCAGGTTGGCCTCGGTGTGCTCCGCGTAGTGCAGGAGGCGCAGCAAGCCGAACCAACTGGCCTCCCACTCGGCGCCGGCCCTGGAGGCCAGCACGCGGCAGGTGCTGCGGCACAGCCTGTCATGCATTGCCAGCGCGCGTTCGATGTCGAGGATCTCCCGCGTGACCTCCTCGATCACGCCCGCCAGTTCGCGCCGCTTGATCGGACGTCCGCGATGCTCCAGTCGCGTGCCGGCGCTCACGGCCGCGCCATTGCGAAGCGCGGTCAGCGCGGCGCGCTCATGGCACAGCGCGTCGAGTCGTGCGAGGTCGGCGGACAGCGATTCGGGATACAGCTGTGCGGACGCGTCCGCGGATGCTTCCAGGTCGAACAGTTGCTCCGCCGTCGTCTCCGAACGCGTGACGGCGCGGGCCAGGTAGAGCCCCCGGTATTGGCGGCGATATGACTCGCGGTCGTATTCGGCATCCAGCGCGGCCTGCGAAGCTTCGCGCGAGGCCGCCGCCGGCGCCGGTTCGATGTGGCGGATCAGGCTCGCGCAGATCCGCTCGCGCAGCGCCTGCGGCTCATTGAACAAGGCCCAACTCGACTCGCCGCGCAACTCCGCCGAGAGGTACATGCGCTTGGCGTTCTCTTCGCGCTCGTGGCTGGCCGGGTGCGTAGACCACATGCGCGACATCTGGATCTTGTCGCGCTTGAAGACGCGGTGCTCGGCGGACCCGGACGACTCGACGGAAGGACCGGGCGGCACACCGTAGCCAGGGTCATCGTAGACCGAGCGAAGTTTCACCAACACGCGCGCCTGGATGTCGTAGAGATCAGCCGTCGCCAAGCCCTTCTTCAACTGCTGGTTGGCGAACTCCAGCGTTCGGTCCCAGGCCGTCTCGGCCGCCTGCATCTTGTAGAGCGCATGGACCAGCGCATCGCTTCCTGCGAGGCCCACCGCCACGCGGTCGGCCTGGAACTCCATCTCGCGCGACAGCGCACGATCGGCCAGGACCACCACGCGGAAGAAGCTGTCCACCAGCGAGCGGATGGCCCACACCAGCAGCGAGAACAGCCAGCCCACCCAGGCCACGCGGATGTCGGCGCGCGACAGGCCGCCGAGGAAGTTGTCGAAGCGATCACGCTTGGCCACGACGTGCCCGGCGATCTGCTGCGCCAGGTACACCCAGCGCCCCACCGCCATCGTGCGCTGCGCGAAATGCCCGAACTCATGGGCCAGCACCGCCTTGAACTCCGACACCGTCAGCATGTTGACCAGCGCCAACCCGATCTCCAGGTTCTTGCGCGAAGGCAGGAACAGATTGGCCAGCGACAGGTCGTAGAACACCGCCGCGTTGACGCGGGTCGACAGGTACACCTTGTGCGGCCGCGGCGCTCTGGCTTCGTCGGCCAGGCGATGCAGGAAGGCAAACAGTCGCGGCTGCTCGGCCTCCGAAATTTCCGTGAGCGAGCCCAGTTCGCCGCGGCGCACGAACACCAGCGCCTTGAACATGAAGAAGGCCAGGAAGCCCGCCGCCACGCCCACCACCAGTTGCAGCACGCCGTCGGGCGAACCCTGCAGCGAGGCCCGGATCGACACCCATGCCTTCCAGGCCAGCCAGCCTGAAAAACCGAGATAAGCCGCGACAAATGCCAGCAATGCCGACATCGCGAGCCAGGCCTGCCGACGGTAGGCGGCAGTAGACCTGACAATCGCATCCTTCCCCGCACCCGGACCTGCCGGATACAACGCATCCATGTTGTGAGCTCCCTCCAGCCGAGGATGCGAAATGGGAAGACCCCACTGACAATCGCTATCCGCTGGTTCAAAAATAGTGACAAGGATGATCCATGCGCGGCCCGATGGCGGAAAGCTAGAAATGCTCGAAAAACTCAACGAATTCAGTGAGAGCCACGGTGAACTCCAGCCGGGCAAGGGATTAGTCACAGGAACCATCGCGCTCACGCTCGGCATCCTGTGTTTCCTGGGGGTGCTGGCCTTCCATTTCCCGCAGTACCTCACCACGCCGGAGCTTCGACGCAGCTACAACGTCGACGTGATGCGCTACATCCTGCTGACGGCGATGGTGATCGCGGGCGGCCTGTCGCTGGTCAACGTGATCTTCAACCGGGCGCGCTGGCTGTCGGCCTTCGCGTTCCTGCTGATCGCGGCGGCGGCGCTGCTCGGCGGCCACAAGGTGCCGGTGGACAGCAACTTCCCGGACCACACGCCCTACATCGGGCTCGACTGGTTCATCCTCGACCTGCTCGGCTCGTCGCTGATCTTCATCTTCATCGAGAAGCTGTTCGCCTACCGCAAGGAGCAGCCCGTGTTTCGCGACGAATGGCAGACCGACCTGCACCACTTCATCGTCAACCACATGATCGTCGGCTTCGTGCTGCTGGCGACCAACCTGCTGGTGCACAAGCTGTTCGGCTGGGCCGCCAACGACGGCATCCGCGGCTGGGTGGCCAGCCTGCCCTTCTGGGCCGGGTTGCTGCTGATCATCCTGGTGGCCGACCTGGTGCAGTACTGGACGCACCGCGGCTACCACGAGGTGCCGCTGCTGTGGCGCCTGCACGCGGTGCACCACAGCGTGAAGAGCATGGACTGGATGGCCGGCTCGCGCCAGCACATCCTGGAACTGCTCATCACACGCACACTCGTGCTGGCGCCGATCTACGTGCTGGGCTTCAGCAAGGAAGTGATCGACGCGTACATCGTGGTGGTTGGCTTCCAGGCGGTGTTCAACCATTGCAACGTGAACGTGCGCCTCGGGCCGCTGCGCTACATCATCGTCACGCCCAACTTCCACCACTGGCACCACAGCCAGGACGACGAGGCGATCGACAAGAACTACGCCGCGCACTACGCCTTCCTGGACTACCTCTTCGGCACCGCCGTGAAGAGCACCAAGCTGTGGCCCGAGCACTACGGCGTGGTCGGCGACTACGTGCCGAACGGCTTCTTCAAGCAGCTGAAGTTTCCGTTTGTCTGGAAGGGATGATGAGATTTCCTGTCCTGGTCGCGGCGTTGAGTGCGGCGCTGTTGATGTCGGCCTGCGCGTCGCGCGTCGACCTTCCCACACGCAATACGTTGCCCGCGGTTCGCATGCAAAGCTCGGCCATCGCGCCGGGCAACGGCGGTGAACTCATCACGGCCACTGCGCTGGAACCGGGCGACATCCTGCTCACCTCGGTCGCCACCCTCACCTCCTTCAGCATCCGCCTCGGCAGCTTCGCGCCAGTGAGCCATGCGGTGCTGTACCTCGGCAACGGACGCATCGCCGAAGCCGTGGGCAGCGGCGTGCGTGCGCGCGGCCTCGACGAAGTGATCGCGGAAGAACAGATGGTGGTGGCCTTTCGCGTTCCGGGCCTCGATGCGGCCCATGTCGAGCGCATGCGTGCGTGGGCGCTGTCGAAGGTCGACACACCCTACAACACGGTCGGCGTGATGCTGAATGCCCCTTTCGTGCTGAACCGCCGCATGTGCGAGTTGCCGCTGGTGCCGTCGCCCGTCAGCAACTTCTGCATGACCGGCATGGCCACCGTGCAACTCGGCGCCAGCCGCAACGACCAGTTCTTCTGCTCACAGTTCGTGCTGGAAGCCTACAACCAGGCCGGCGCGCCGATCACCACCGCCGACCCGCGCTGGGTCAGCCCGGCCGACCTGCTGCACATGCGCGAAGGCGACGTGCCGTCGATCCCGGCGACGCAGCCGCTGCGCTATGTCGGGCACCTGAAGTACAACCCGATGCCGGTGATCACGGCGGATGGAGCGACCTCGCGGTGACAGGGATGGCTGAATTCGACGTCGTCGTCATCGGCGCAGGCGCCGCCGGCCTGTTCTGCGCTGCGCAGGCCGGCCAGCGCGGCCTGAAGGTCTTGCTGATCGACCACAGCGAGCGCATCGCCGAGAAGATTCGCATCTCGGGCGGCGGGCGCTGCAACTTCACCAACCGCGACCTGGACCCGCGCGCGCCGCAGAAGCACTTCGTCGGCGACAACCCGAACTTCTGCCGGTCGGCCCTGTCGCGGTACACGTCGCAGCAGTTCATTGCATTGGTGGATCGCCACGGCATCGCGCACCACGAGAAGCACAAGGGCCAGCTGTTCTGCGACGGGCCATCGCAGCAGATCATCGACATGCTGCTGGCTGAATGCGCCGACGGCAAGGTCACGCATTGGCAGCCGTGCAGCGTGAAGTCCGTGGCGTATTCGGCAACCGATGGCAACGGCTCGGGGAGCTATCAACTCGAAACCAGCCGAGGTTCGGTCGCAGCCACGAACATCGTCATCGCGACGGGCGGCCTGTCGATCCCGCAACTTGGCGCCAGCGATTTCGGCTATCGCATGGCTCGGCAGTTCGGACTGGACGTCATCCCGCCGCGTCCCGCGCTGGTGCCGCTGACTTTTGCCGGCGAAGGCTGGGCGCCCTACGCAGGCCTGGCCGGCCTGACGCTGCCGGTGCAGATCGAGACCGGCGCGAAGAAGGAGCGCATGGCCTTCCTGGAGGACCTGCTGTTCACGCACCGCGGCCTTTCCGGCCCGGCGGTGCTGCAGATCTCCAGTTACTGGAAGGAGGGAACGCCCCTCACGATCGACTTTGCGCCCGGTACCGACGTGGCCGCCGCGCTGGGCGAGGCCAAGGCCCGCTCGCGCAAGCGGATCGGCAACGAACTGGCATCGCTGGTCCCGTCGCGCCTCGCGGACGCCTTGGTGGACGGGGAGCCTGCCCTGCAGCGCCCCATCAACGAAGCCGCCGACCGTGCGTTGCAGGCCCTGGCCGAACGCATCGCACGCTGGCAGATCACGCCCGCCGGCACCGAGGGTTACAAGAAGGCCGAGGTGACGGCAGGCGGCGTCGACACCCGCGAACTGTCCTCCCAGACGATGGAATCGAAAAAGCAGCCCGGTCTCTACTTCATCGGCGAAGTGGTCGACGTCACAGGTTGGCTCGGCGGTTACAACTTCCAATGGGCCTGGGCGAGCGCTTTCGCCTGTGCCGTGGCCCTTTCAAGTCGATGTGGCACTGCCGTCTCGACTTGATCCGCCTCTGTGACGCGCAGCGCACGGACCCTAGGGCTTTTTCAGTGCGCGACAACACCTCGGAGTTGTGTTAATGCTGCCCGATAGCCTTTTGTTGCTATAATCTTTGGCTAACTTCTGGCCTCCCCTCAACGGCCGCCAAAATTTTCAGTTGAGGAACCCCGGCCCGGGGCCTCGATCTCTCCAGGCCAAATCCAGTTCAACGAATCATCAATGACCACCATCCGCGTTAAAGAAAACGAGCCCTTCGACGTCGCACTGCGTCGCTTCAAGCGCACCATCGAAAAGCTCGGCCTGCTGACCGACCTGCGCGCCCGCGAGTTCTACGAAAAGCCGACCGCCGAGCGCAAGCGCAAGAAGGCCGCTGCCGTCAAGCGCCACTACAAGCGCGTGCGCAGCATGCAGCTCCCCAAGAAGCTGTACTAAGCACAGCTTCCGCTGGCCCCGCGCCAGTGACTCGAGCCGCGCCGGGGTAACCTGCCGCGGCTTTTGTTTTTTGCCTCCCCTCCAGGATTCGATTCGCCATGAGCCTCAAAGAAAAAATCACCGAAGACATGAAGACCGCCATGCGCGCCAAGGACTCCGAGCGCCTCGGCACGATCCGCCTGCTGCTGGCGGCGATGAAGCAGAAGGAAGTCGACGAGCGCGTGGATTTGGACGATGCGATGGTCGTGGCCATCGTCGACAAGCTGGTCAAGCAGCGCAAGGACTCGGTCGCCGCCTTCACCCAGGGCGGCCGCCAGGACCTCGCCGACAAGGAAGCGGCCGAGATCAAGGTGCTGGAGGTGTACCTGCCGCAACGCATGAGCGCCGACGAAGTGGCTGTCGAGGTCAAGGCCATCGTCGCCGAACTGGGTGCGAAGGGCCCGGGCGACATGGGCAAGGTGATGGGCACAGTCAAGACCAGGCTTGCCGGCAAGGCCGACATGGGCCAGGTCAGCGCCGCGGTCAAGGCGGCACTCAGCGGCGCATGAGCGCAGCGGCGAAGTGCCGGGCGTGGGAGCCGAACACTTGACCCGACCCATCCTCAAGGCCTGCGCCTGCCTTGTGGATGCGCACGGCCGCCTGCTGGTGTTCGACCACCCTGCCGATGGCGGCATGCAACTGCCCAAGGGAACTGTCGAGCCGGGCGAGCATCCGGAAGATGCCGTCCGGCGCGAATTGCTCGAGGAATCGGGCATCGACTACACCGGCGCCCTTGAAGACCTCGGCACCATGGACCGTCACTGCGAGGCCGGCGTCGAAGGCAGCAAGCGGCGCCACCCGCAACTCTGGCACCTCTACCTGATGCGCAGCAGCGCGCCGCTGCCGGAGCGCTTTGAGCACGTCGCCATGGGTAGCCCGGAGGAAGACGGCCTTGTCTTTCGCTTCCGCTGGCTCGCTGCGCAGGACAGTACTGACGAGTTCGCGCTGCCCTACCGCCGGGTGATCGAGCGCGTGCGGGCGGCCCTCAAGGCCTGACTCACCGACTTCAGGCGCTCTCCCGATCCAGCAGCATGCCGACGCGTTCGGCCGACGCCAGCGACCAGACCCACGCGATGACGCGGCGCATTTCCGCCTCGGTCGCACCATCCCGATACAAGGCGAGCCGGATCGCTTTCTCCTCCAGTTCACCCCGATCCAGCGTGTTGCCGGGATCGCCTTTAGGTTCGTCGACGCGGCCTGCGAGCGTGCGGCCATCGTGGGTGTCGACCACGACCTTGCCGATCCACCGAATCGGGTAGGCGCCATCCACCTCGTCGTCGAGCACCATGCGCACCTTGTCATGGAAGGCCACGACGGCCGCATCCTTGTAGTGGCCGTCGAACTCTGCCAGGCCCGCCCGACCGTGCACCGCGACCAGCCCCAGCACCGTGCCCATGGAGAACTTGGACTGGTGCACCGTCTGCGGGTCCGTGACCGGCCCCAGCACATCGATCGCGGCCTGGTGCACCTGCGCGGTGACCGCCCTGACGTCTTCCGCTGCCAGCTTGTGGCGCAGCACGATCTGCTGCAGCGCATCGGCCGCAGGGTGGGTGTGCCTGCAGGAGGCATGGAACTTGAACGACGTTTCCGCGAGCGTCCAGCGGGTGCCGAGCCGGTCGGTGAGGCGGTCGGCATCGGCATCGCGCGACATGCCTGCGGCCATGCCTTGCACGCCCGTCAGGATGCGCCGGGCACCGGTGAAGCCGTCTTTCGCGAGGTACGCCGCGGTCAGCCCGGCGCCCGCGGCGTGCGCGGTGTGGAGCTGCTTCGAATCGGCGGCGTCGCGCAGGAACTCCCACAGGCCCGAAGCCTGCGTGCCCGCGGAGCCGATCGCGTTCGACATCTGCTCGGGCGTCAACGACAACAGGCGTCCGGCCGTGACCGCTGCGGCCACGGCGCCCGCGGTGCCGGTGGTGTGGAAGATCTTGTAGTGCGAGCGTCCCAGGAATTCACCGACCCGGATACCGATTTCGTAGCCCGCGACGGCGGCCGCGAGCAGTTCGGCGCCGCTGGAGCTCTGCGCCTGCGCGATGGCCAGGGCGACCGGAAACACGACGGCGGCCGGATGGAAGACCGACCCGTTGTGAACGTCGTCCTGTTCCGCAAAGTGCGACGCTGCCGCGTTGGCCATCGCGGCCATCAGCGGACTCGAACCGGTGCGGTTGATCAGGATCTCGCTGCTCCCCTGCGCGGGTCCCATCGCCGACACGAAGCGCGTGAGCGTCTCCACGGGTCGCGCGCCCTTGCCAGCCAGCGTCGAGCCGATCCAGTCAAGCAGCAGGTCTTCCGCGCGGCGCAGCACCGGCTCGGGAATGTCGCCGATCTGCAAGCCGGCTGCGAACCTGGCCAATGCCAGTTCGGGGGTGCTGTCGACGGTCATGAGGTGGTTCATTTCGGTCGGTGCATTCATTGGCTGGCCTCACGGATCATGTTGCGGGCGATCACCAGTTGCAGGATCTGGCTGGTGCCTTCGTACAGGCGGAACAGGCGCACGTCGCGGTAGAAGCGCTCGATACCGTGGTCGGCCAGGTAGCCGGAGCCGCCGAAGATCTGCACCGCACGATCCGCCACGCGGCCGCACATCTCGGAGGCGAAGAGCTTGCAGCAGGAGGCCTCGGTGGCGACGTTCTCGCCGTTGTCGCGCCGGCGTGCGGCGTCCAGCACCATGCTGCGCGCGGCATAGACCTCCATGCGGCTGTCGGCGAGCATGGCCTGCACGAGCTGGAACTCGGCGATCGGCTGGCCGAACTGCTTGCGTTCCATCGCGTACTTCAGGGCATCGGCCAGCATGCGCTCGGCCACGCCGACGCAGATCGCGGCGATGTGGATGCGGCCCTTCTCGAGCACCTTCATCGCGGTCTTGAAGCCCATGCCTTCCTTGCCGCCGATGAGGTTCTCCGCCGGCACGCGGCAGTCTTCGAAGATCACGTCGGCGGTGTGCGCGCCGCGCTGGCCCATCTTCTTGTCGCGCTTGCCGATGCTGATGCCCGGCGTGTCGCGCTCGACGATGAAGGCCGACACACCGCCCGCGCCCTTGTTGAGCGGGTCGGTGCGCGCCATCAGCGTGAACACGCCGGCATGCGGCGCGTTGGTGATGAAGCGCTTGGTGCCGTTGACGACATAGTGGTCGCCGTCGCGGCGCGCGGTGGTGCGCAGCGATGCCGCGTCGGAGCCGGCCTCGGGCTCGGTCAGCGCGAAGGATGCAACCAGGTCACCGGTGGCCAGTCGCGGCAGGTACTTGTCCTTCTGCGCCGGCGTACCGTCGATGAGGATGCCCTGCGAGCCGATGCCGACAGTGGTGCCGAACAGCGAGCGGAAGGCCGGCGAGGTGTGGCCCATCTCGAACATCACCAGCGCCTCCTCCTCCATCGTCAGGCCGAGGCCGCCGTAGCTCTCGGGGACGGTGAGGCCGAACATGCCCATGGCCTTCATGTCGCGCACGATGTCCTCGGGGATCTCGTCGGTGTCGGCCACCTCCTGCTCGGCGGGCACGAGGCGTTCGCGCACGAAGCGGCGCACGGTGTCGAGGAAGGCCTCGATGGTTTCTGGATCACGGATCACGTTGGGCTCCTGGGGGATTGATGGGGTTCACAGGGCATCGGCCAGGCCGAGCAGCGCGGTGGCCTGGCTCGACAGCGTGCCGCCGTTGCCGTGGGCGAGCGCGACCTTGGCGCCCGCGACCTGCCGCGCGCCGCCTTCGCCGCGCAGTTGGCGCACCGCTTCGATCAAGGCAAAGATGCCGTACATGCCGGGATGCACGCACGACAGCCCGCCGCCGTTGGTGTTGACCGGCAGGCGACCGCCCGGCGCGATCGCGCCACCCTCGACCAAGGCACCGCCCTCGCCCTTGGCACAGAAGCCCAGGTCTTCGAGGAACAGCAGCGTGTTGATGGTGAAGGCGTCGTAGAGCTGCAGCAGGTCGACATCCTTCGGTGCGAGCCCGGCCATCGCGAAGGCGCGGGCGCCCGATTCCTGCGCACAGGTCACCGTGAGGTCGTGCATCGACGAGACCTGGCGGTTCCACACGGAGGTGGCGTTGCCGAGCACGTAGACCGGCGTGCGCGGCAGGTCCTTCGCGCGGTCCGCGCGCACCAGCACGAAGGCGCCGCCGCCGTCGGTCACGAGGCAGCAGTCGCGCACGCTCAAGGGGTCGGACACCATGCGGGCGGCCAGCACGTCGTCGATGCTCAGCGGGTCGCGCATGAAGGCCTCGGGGTTGAGCGCGGCCCATGCGCGCGCGGCCACGGCCACCTCGGCCAGATGGCGGCGCGTGGTGCCGTACTGGTGCATGTGGCGCGAGGCGACCAGCGCATAGGAGGACAGCGGCGACATCGGGTCGTAGGGCGATTCGTAGGGCTGCGGGTCGAGGAAGCGGCGGCTTGCGACCACCTCGCGCCGGCCGAAGGTGGCGGTGCGCTGGGCACTGCCGTAGCAGACCAGCACCGCGTTGCACTGCCCGGCCTGCAAGGCCATCATGGCTGGCAGCAGGTGCGCGATGAAGCTGGAGCCGCCGAGCATCGTGCTGTCGATGAAGCGCGGGCGCAGGCCGAGGTATTCGATGGCCGGCATGGCCCACATCGTGGCGCCGGCGCTGGCGGTGCAGAAGCCGTCGATGTCGCTCATCTTCAGGCCGGCATCGGCAACGGCGGCACGGGCGGCGCGGGCCAGCAGTTCCATGTCGGTGAAGCCGGGCGCCTCACCGCAGCCAAAGGTGGCGACGCCGGCGATGGCGGCGCTGCCGCGCAGGGCGCGCAGGCCGGCGGACACTTGAGGCGCGTTCATTGGCTCGCCTCCGCATTCACGGTGTCGAACAGCACCAGCCCAACGCCGTCCGTGACCTGCACGCGCGCTTTCACGCGCTGGCCGATGCGAACGTCCGCGGGCGCAATGCCTTCGACGCGGCTCATCAGGCGCACGCCTTCGTCGAGTTCGATGACGGACACGTTGTAGTCGCCGCCCGCCTCCGCCCTGCGGCGCACGGTGGTCACGGCGTAGACGGTGCCCAGGCCCGTCGGCTCGACCCATTCGGGCACGCTGCCGTCGAAGGGGCTGTACTCGCGCGGGTAGTAGATGCTGCGGCCGTCCTGACCGCGCTGGATCAGGAAGCGGCCCTGGTTCAGCGCGGCCTGGTGCCAGGCCTGCACGCCGGTGGCGGATGGATCGGGAAGGTTGCTCATATCGATATCTTTGAAAAATTCATGCGGCGCTGGGCTGCGTCTCGACGCCAGCCAGCAGTTCGCGCTTGATCACCTTGCCGCTGTGCGTCATGGGGAAGGACTCGACCACGTGCACCTGTGCGGGTCGCTTGTAGGGCGCCAGCCGCTCGCGCAGCCAGGCATCGAGTGCGTTTTGGTCGAGCGCGTGGCCGGGGCGCAGCGTGACGAAGGCGATCACGTCCTCGTTGCCCTGCCCTGCCGGCTTGCCCACGACCGCCGCGCCGCGAATGGCGTCGAAACCTTGCAGTGCGACTTCCACCTCGCCCGGATAGACGTTGAAGCCCGAGCGGATGATCATTTCCTTGAGCCGTCCGACCACGAACAGCGCACCGTCGTCGTCGACATGGCCGAGGTCGCCGCTGGCATACCAGCCGCCGGGGCGCATCACCTGCGCGGTGGCCTGGTCGTCGCGGAAATAGCCGGCCATGAGCCCGCGCCCGCGCAGCCAGATCTCGCCGCGCTCGTGAGCGGGCAGGTCTTGCCCGTCTGCGCCGACGATGCGCAGTTCCGCGCCCTCCACGCGCAGGCCGGCCGAGGTGTCGTCACGGTGCGCGCCGAGCGCGGTGACGCAGACCGATCCCGCGTATTCCGACAGGCCATAGCCATGGTGCAGCGGCAGGCCGAAACGTGCCTCGACCTGCTGCTTGAGCTGCATGTCGAGCGGGCCAGCGCCGGTGTAGAGATAGCGAAGCTGCGGCGCCTCGAGCCGCTCGATGCCGTGGTCGTCGCAGTGCGCCAGCAGCCGTGCGAACAGCGTCGGCGGCCCTTGCAGTTGCGAGATGCGGTGGTGTGCCAGCGCATCGAAGGCATCGGCCGGATCGAACTGGCTGCGCATCACCAGGCCGGCGCCTGCATGCAGCGAGGCGAGCAGCACGGTGGCCAGGCCGAAGATGTGCGTCATCGGCAGGTAGGCGTAGGAGCGGTCGTCGGCCGCGAGCCGGCGCGAGCGGGCCGACACGCCGCCGAAGTGCAGCAGCCCGTCGTGCGTGACCGTCACGCCCTTGGGCTGGCCGGTGGTGCCGGAGGTGAAGATGATCGCGGCCACGCGTTCGGCGAGCGGTCCGGTCTCGGCGCGTGCCTCTTGGCGCAGTGCGCTGCGCAGCAAGCCGGGCACGGCCGATGCGGTGGCATCCCAGCGCGCGCCGTGGGCCGCGGCGGCGCGCGACACCTGCGCGGTGAAGTAGATGCGCCGCACGTCGGCCTTGTCGGCAAAGGCCGCCACCTCGCCCGGCGCCATGCGTGCATTGACGCCGCATGACCAGGCGCCGACCTTGCTGCAGGCCAGTACCAGCGCGACATGCTCGGGGCAGTTCTCGGCCACGACCAACACGCGGTCGCCGGCGCGCACGCCGTCGTCGTGCAGCTCTTGCGTCAGTGCATCGACGCGTTCGCCGAGCGCGCGGAAGTCGAGTTCGCCCTCCGGCAGGCAGAGGAAGGGGCGGCCCGCATCGCGCAGCCGCCAGGCATCGAAGGCTTCATGGATTCGCTGCATCGGGCGCTCGCTCATTCGAAGCGGATGCCGCCGGTCACGCCGCGCCACATCTCGAAGTCCTTGCGCTGCTGCGCAGCGAGCACCGCGGGCGTGCCGGGCCAGAGGTCGTAGCCCTGGGCGACCCACTGCTTCTTGAGTTCGTCGTCGGCCAGCGCGCGATTGACGGCGGCATTGACCTGCGTGACCAGCGCGGCGGGCATCGCGGCCGGCCCGTACACGCCGTACCAGCCGATCACCTCGTAGCCCGGCAGGCCGGCCTCGCGCATCGTGGGCACCTCGGGCAACGATGCGTTGCGTTCGCGCGAGGTCACGGCGATGGCCCTCACGCGACCGGACGAGATGTAGTTGCGGGCCGTGCTGACGATGTCGAACATCATGCTGAGCTGGCCGCCGATCACGTCGGTCATGGCCGGCGCATTGCCTTTGTACGGCACATGCGTGAGCGTCGCCCCGATCTGCTTGGCGAACAGTTCGCCACTCAGGTGGTTGGACGCGCCCATGCCGGCCGAGCCATAGGAAAGCTTGCCGGGATTCGCCTTCGCATAGGCGATCAGTTCAGCCAGGGCATGGATCGGCAGGTCCTTGTTGACCACCAGTGCATTGGCATAGGTCGACACTGGCGAGATCGGGGTCAGGTCCTTGACCGGGTCGATCGGCATCGACTTGAGCACGTGCGGGCTGATGGTCAGCGTGGGGCTGGCCGCGAAGTACAGCGTGGCGCCATCGGCCGGTGCGCGGGCCACGCTTTCGGCGCCGAGCGCGCCGGCCACGCCGGCCCGGTTCTCGACGATGACGGTGCGACCCAGTTCCTTCGCCAGCGCCGGTGCGAACTGCCGTGCGGCCGCATCGACCGGGCCGCCGGCGGCGTAGCCCACCACCAGCCGCACGGTGCCGGCCTGCGACCAGGCGGGCGCCGTGAATGCCAATGACAGGGCGCCGGCGAAAGCCGCCTGTGCCCATGCGCGCCGCGTGCGGCTGAAGAATCGGGTCATGTGTGGTGTCTCCTTGGTGGTGCGGAGAATGACCGCGGCGGGCCGGCAGCGCCATCAGTATTTGGCAAAGGGGGTGTTCGCCGCGGCATGCAGCCCGCTGCCGCACAATGCCGCCCCATGCACTTCGACCTGTTCGACCTTCGCCTGTTCGTGTTCGTGGCGGAAGAATCCAACCTGCGACGCGGCGCCGAGCGCGCCTGCATCTCGCTCGCCGCGGCCAGCACGCGCATCAAGACGCTGGAGGACAACGTCGGCAGCAAGCTGTTCTATCGCAAGCCGCAAGGCGTGGAGCTCAACGCCGCCGGCGAGGCGCTGCTGCACCATGCGCGGCTGGTGCTGCAGCAGGTCGACCACCTCAAGTGCGACCTGCAGGAGTACGCGAGCGGCGTCAAGGGCCACATCCGCATCCTGGCCAACACCACGTCGATCAGCAGTGCGCTGCCATCGGCGCTGGGCGGATTCCTGGCACAGCATCCCGACGTGCACATCGACCTGCGCGAGCGGCTGAGCCAGGAGATCGTGATCGCCATCAACGAGGCGCATGCCGACATCGGCATCATCGCGGGCAACGTCGACACAGAAGGGCTGGAGGTGCACGACTTCGTCGGCGACGAACTGGTGGTGGTGGTGCCGCAGGGACACCCGCTCGCGGGGTCGGCGCAGGTGAAGTTCCTCGACACGCTGGACGCGGATCACATTTCGCTGGCTGAAGGCAGTGCGCTGGCGGGCTTCCTGCCGCCGCTGGCGCGCGCCATCGGGCGCAACCTGGAGTTCCGCATCCAGGTCAGCAGCTTCGAATCGATCTGCATGCTGGTGGCCGCGGGCGTGGGCATCGGCATCATCCCGCGCTCGTCGGCGCTGCGGCATGTGCGCGCGATGAAGCTGCAGATCGTCGGGCTTGCCGATGAGTGGGCGAAGCGCGAAAGCAAGATCGTCAACCGCATGCATGTGCCGCTGCCGAAGCTGGCGGCGGAGCTGGTGCGGCATTTGACGAACTTCCAGTTCGAGGATCGGTTGATTTAGCCTGGCTGGGTGTTGGCCCAATCGTCGCCGGATGCACGATGACGCCGACGACTGGTGGGCGGACAGTGACAAACCCGTTCGACCTTGTCGAGGTGGCTGCCTGGACGTCATCGCTGGCGCTGTCGTGAGGCAGGTCAAGACTGGGTGCAGCCGTTCGTGTACCGGGACCGCCACTGCTGTCAGCGAACTCCGCCTGTCGACGGATGGGTAGACAAGAGCGGCTGTTGGCACGTGAGCAAGTGGCTGCGGGCGATGTCGAAGCCGAGGTCTGACCCGATGGGGCGGTCTCCATTTTTTTCAGTGCGATGCGACAAGGCGTGCCGCCTTGCGCAGCAACAGCTCTGCCTGGGCGTCGAACTTGAACGCCCGCAGGAAGTCCTCGATGCCGTAGGCAGCATGCGTGCGGTGGATCGCCGCCGCGAGCGCCCTCGCCTCTGGCATGCGGCCCGCCAGTGCCAGGCAGAACATCGCGATCGCACGGATGTGCACGTGCGCGTTCGGACGCGCCGCGGCCTTGACGGCCCAGTCGGCTGCCTCCTCGTGGCGGCCCAGGCGCACCAGCGCCAGCGCGCGCGAGGCCAGCATGGCGAAGAGCAAGGGGTCCAGCGGACTCAGCGCACGCGCGTGGTCCGACTCGCCGATGGCGGCGTGCGGATCGCCGGACTGCGAATGCACGAAGGCCAGCGTGTAGTGGCCCAGCGCGAAATTCGGACTCAGCTCTATCGCGGTCTGCAGTTCGCCGAGCGCCTCGCCTTGCCGGTCTTTCAGCCACATCGCGCGCCCGAGCGCCCAGTGCGAAGCGGGATCGAGCTCGTCGGCCATGACGCCTTCGGCGGCGGCGCGGTAGGCCTCTTCGATGGCCGGGCCACGCTCGCGCCAGTCCAGGAAGGCATCCTGGAAATGCGTGAAGGACAGGCCGGCGTGCGGTCGCGCGAAGGTCGGGTCCAGGCGCACCGCGGACTGGAAGAAGTGACGCGCCTGTTCGTTGTCCTCGCGGTTGAATCGCACCATGTGCCAGAGGCCGCGATGGTGCGCCTCCCAGGCATCGAGCGAACTGGGGTTCTTGAGGATGGCCCGGTTGCGCTCCGCCATCTCGATCTGGCTGGCAATGGCGGTGACGATGCGGTTGCCGATCTCGTCGAGCACCGCGAAGGTGTCGTCGAGCCTGCCTTCGAACTCCTGCGCCCAGACGACTTGTGCGCTGCGCGTGGCCGTGAGCTGCACGCTCACGCCCAGGCGCGCGCCGGGCCCGCGCCGCAGCCAGCCGCTGGCGACGTAGTCCGCGTCCAGCCGGCGGCCGGCGTCTTCGGAGGCCACGCGCCGATCGGCCAGCGCGAACATCGTGCCCTCTGCGATCACGAACATGCTGCGCAGCTTGGAGAGCCGCGTGATGATGTCGTGCGTCATGCCATCGCCCAGGCCGCCGCGCAGCGTGGCGCCCGGCGCCTGGTCCACGAACGGCGTGATCGCGAGCGATGCGCGGCGGGCCACTGCCGGGGCTTCCTGCGGCGCCGCGTCGGGGTGGGTCGCAGCGGCGACGGAAGACGCCGGGGACCCGACGGCATGGCGCGCCTTCGCGGCCTGCCAGGCTCGCCCGATCGGTATCCAGTCCAGCCCCTCGGCTTCGTACTGGCGCGCCGTTTCGGCCAGGTGCTCCTCGCCCTCGCGCAGGCGCCCGCGCCGGGCGAGCGCCTCCAGCAGGTGCTCGTGGGCATGGCGGTCGAACGGCGCGATGGCGAGCCATCGTTCCAGTGCCGCCGTCGCGGTGTCGCTGGCGAGCGGCAGCGCCCGGACCCAGTGCTCCAGCACCGCCGCATGGGCCGCGCGGAAGTGCCGGCGCTGGGCGACCAGCCAGCCGGTGAAAACCGGCGAATGCGGCAGGTCGAGGCCCTCCAGCAGATCGCGCGTGCCGAACAGGGCCGACAGCGCCTGCAGCCGGTCGGCCGGGAGCGCCGCGACACCCTGCTGCAATGCTTCGGTCACCTGCAGCGCATCGACGCTGCAGTCCGCCAGGTCGAGTGATACGCCGTCGCCGTTCGTCACCACGCGCGTCCGGCCGGGCTCGTCCAGCACGGCGCGCAGCTTGCTCAGGCACCACCTCAGCTCCCCGCGCGGATCGCCGGGCACATCCCACAGCAGTTCGCACAGATGGCTGCGCGACGTGTCGCGCCTGGCCAGCGCCAGATAGGCCAGCAGCGCGCGCACCTTGCGCGAGGCGGGAAGGGCGAGCGGCGCGCCGGCGCGATGCACCGCCAATGGGCCGAACAGTTGCAGCGTCAGCACGGGAATGCGGTCCGTTTGCATCTGCGTTGGTCGCTCTCCAACTGAATTTCCACGCCGTTTACCACGCCGGCTTCCACGCCCGCGTTTCAAAGTCGAAGGCGACGGCCGGACCCCGCCAGCGCAACGGCCGTCACGCTGGCCCGACCGGGCCGCACCCTTCAACCCTGAACCCTGGAGCCACGCCATGAGCACATCGTCCGCCGCCGTCGCCACCCCGGAGCCCGCCGCCGCACCCGACTTCGCCGCGATCAAGACCCGCCAGAAGGCCACCTGGGCTTCGGGCGACTATGCCGTGGTCGGCACCACCTTGCAAATCGTCGGCGAGACCCTGTGCGAGGCGGTCGACCTGCAGGCCGGCGCGCGTGTCCTCGACGTGGCCGCCGGCAACGGCAACGCCACGCTGGCCGCCGCGCGCCGCTGGTGCGAGGTGACCTCGACCGACTACGTCCCTGCCCTGCTGGAGCGCGGACGGGAGCGCGCCACAGCCGAGCGGCTGCACAACATCGACTTCCGCGAGGCCGACGCCGAGGCGCTGCCTTTCGACGACGCGAGCTTCGATGCCGTGCTGTCGACCTTCGGCTGCATGTTCGCGCCCAACCCGCCGCGCGTGGCCTCGGAACTGCTGCGCGTATGCCGCAGCGGCGGCCGCATCGGCATGGCCAACTGGACGCCGACCGGCTTCATCGGGCAGGTGTTCAAGACCATCGGCAAGCATGTGACGCCGCCGGCCGGCGTGAGCTCGCCGGCGTTGTGGGGAAGCCGCAGCCATGTCGTCGACTGGTTCGGCGCGGCGGCAGCGCAGGTGGAAACGCAATCGCGCGAGTTCAACTTCCGCTACCGCTCGCCGGAGCACATGCTGGAAGTGTTCCGCAACTACTACGGGCCGATGCTCAAGGCTTTCGCTGCGCTGGATGCACCGGGGCAGGATGCATTGGCGGAAGACCTGGTGGCGCTGATGAAGCAGTTCTCGCGCAAGGGCAGCCAGACGCTGGTGATCCCCAGCGAGTACCTCGAGGTCGTGATCACGCGGGCCTGAGGCGGCGCAAGCGCTTCGGCTCGCGGGAGCGCCTGCGCTGCCGTGGCGGCGCGCGCGCTCCGTCGTCCATCCGGATCATTTCCCGTGGACGCCTGGACCTTCAGTCAAATGATCGAGTGCCACCTCAGCCCAGGCTGCGCCCGATGATGAGCTTCTGGACGCGGCCCGTGCCCTCATGGATCCTGGTCACGCGCACGTCTTCTGCGCGGTGCCCGACTTCGAGATCATGAAGCCAACCGGGTTGTGCACGTGCATCAGCGTCGCGAAGCCGGCATCGGTCGCCGCGAACTCTGCGATGGCCAGGCAGTACTCCACGAAGCTCGCGCCCGAGCCGCCATGGGCGTCGGGCGTGAGCATGCCCATGAAGCCGAGTTCGCCGGCGGTCTTCAGTTCAGCGTGAGTCCACGCGCCGGTGCCGTCGCGCTCGGCTTCGGTCCGTGCCACGACTTCCTGCGCCACCTTGCGGGCGCTGTCGCGGATCATGATTACCTGTTCGCTCAGGAAGGCGGTCGAGTTGTCGGTCATTGCATGCAATCACAAGGAGGATCAGGTCTGCGCCGTCGTGGCCACGCAGGCTTCCGTCGGAACGGCTTCCGCAGGCCCGGTTACACGACGACGGTCGGGATCGACATGCGCTTTTGCTCCGACGCCGCGCAACAGGAAGTGCGACAGCGCGGGAATCAGTACCAGCGCACCCAGCATGTTCCACACGAACATGAATGTCAGCAGGATGCCCATGTCGGCCTGGAACTTGATCGGCGACCAGGCCCAGGTGACCACGCCCGCCGCCAGCGTGACGCCGACCAACGCCACCACCTTGCCGGTGAAGCGCAGTGCCTCGCGGTAGGCCTCGGCCAGCGTGCAGCCCGCGCGCTGGCGCGCCAGCTGGATGCTCAGCAGGTACAGCGCGTAGTCCACCCCAATGCCCACGCCCAGCGCAATCACCGGCAGCGTCGCCACTTTCACGCCCATGCCCAGCGCGACCATCAAGGCCTCGCACAGGATGGAGGTGAGGGCCAGCGGCAGCACCGCCACCACCACGGCGCGCCACGAGCGGAAGGTGATGAAGCACAGCACGATCACCGCTGCGTACACGTAGAACAGCATGCTCACGTTGGCCTGCTTGACCACGATGTTGGTCGCGGCCTCGATGCCGGCGCTGCCGGCGGCCAGCAGGAACTTGTGCTCAGGCGTGCTGTGCACCTCTGCAAATGTCGAAGCGGCCTGCACCACGCGCTCCAGCGTGTCGGCCTTGTGGTCGGCCAGGTAGGCGATCACCGGCATCACAGAGCATTCGGTGTTGAACAGCTCGGGGTTGCTGGTGATGGCCGTGCGCGCGGCATAGTTCAGCACGTCCTGGTTGGGCGAGATGCTGAGCCACTTGGGGTTGCCCTCGTAGGAGCCGGCCGTGATCTTGCGCACCGCGTCGGCCAGCGACACCGTGCTCTGCACGCCCGGCACCTGCTGCAACGCCCAGCCGAGGCGGTCGGCTTCCATCAGTGTCTGGTAGGTCAGGCAGCCTTCGGGCGGCGTCTTGACGATCACCGCGAACTGGTCGCTGGACAAGGAGTACTTGCCGTTGATGTAGGCGTTGTCCAGGTTGTAGCGCGAATGGGGGCGCAGCTCCGACGCGCCCGGATCGAGGTCACCCACGCGCAACTGCGTGCTCACGGCAAACCCGGCGACGGCCATCACGGCTGCAACAGCCAGCGCGACGGAAGCCCAACGGCGCTCTGCAAAGCGTTCCAGCCAGCGCCACATGCCGCCCGAGCCGCGCTGCTCGGCACGCAGGCTGCGCTCGGCCGCCTTCGCACCCACACCGGTGTAAGACAGCATCACGGGGAGCAGCACCAGGTTGGTGACCACCAGCAGCGCCACGCCGAGGCTGGCCGTGATCGCCAGTTCCTGGATCACCGGGATGTCGATCAGCATCAGCACCGCGAAGCCCACCGCATCGGCCACCAGCGCCGTGAGGCCCGCGAGGAACAGGCGGCGGAAGGTGTAGCGCGCCGCGACCAGCCGGTGCGTTCCGCGCGCCACGTCCTGCATGATGCCGTTCATCTTCTGCGCGCCATGGCTCACGCCGATGGCGAACACGAGGAAGGGCACCAGGATCGAATACGGATCGAGCTCGTAGCCCAGCAGTGTCACGAGCCCGAGTTGCCACAGCACCGCAACCAGCGAGCAGGCCAGCACCAGCCCCGTGCTGCGCACGCAGCGCGTCCAGCCGAAGAGGATGGCGGCGGCAATGACGGCTGCCACGGCGAAGTAGCCCATGACCTGCGTGAGGCCGTCGAGCAGGTCGCCGACCACCTTGGCGAAGCCGACGATTCTGATCTCCACATCGGCGCCGCCCGCATGGGCGAAGCGGCTGCGCATCTCTTCCAGCTGCTTGGAAAGCGCGCTGTAGTCCAGCGGCGCGCCGGTGCGAACATCCTTGTCCAGCAGCGGCACGAAGATCATGCTGGAGCGCCAGTCGGTTCCCACCAGGCTGCCCAGCAGTTGCGCGCGGGCGATGTTCTGGCGCAGCTGCTCTGTACTGGCCGGCGAGCCGTCGTAGCGGTCGGGCATCACGGGCGCGCCGGTGAAGCCCTCCTCCGTCACCTCGTTCCAGCGCACCACCGGCATCCACAGCGACTTGACGTTGGCGCGGTCCACGCCCGGCGTCAGGAACAGTTCATCGTTGATCTGCTTGAGCGCCTGCAGATAGGCCGGCTCGAAGATGTCGCCGCGCTTGTTCTCCACCACCACGCGCACCGCGTTGCCAAGCCCCTTGAGTTCGGCCCGGTTGTCCAGGAAGTTGCGGATGTACGGCTGGTGAAGAGGAATGGTCTTCTCGAACGCGGCATTGAGCGTCAACCGTGTCGACTGCCAGCCGAGCAGCACCGTGGCCAGCGCGCACAGCACGACCACGATCAGGCGGTTGTTGAAGATGAGCCGCTCGAAGCGATTCCCGCTGTGCGCGTCGAAGTCCTTCAGGTCCCGGATCACCGGCATGGCCTGGGTGTTGTCGTCACTGAGCACGATTTGTCTCCTTGTCTTTCAGCCATTCCATGCGCACGCCGTCCGGTCCAGCCAGGGCCACACCTTGGGCGGTGGAAGTGGCGAGCGCGAACACGGGCGCCACACGGCCCAGCGGCACGCGATCGAAGGTGGCGCCTTGGTCCTTGCTTCGCAACAGTTGCCCGGCCTGGCTGGCCAGCAGCATCGAGCCGTCCTTGCCCGCCGCACCGCTGACGAGGCCGGCATTCACGCCGGAGTCGGTACGCGCCCAAGTCGCGCCGCCGTCGGTGCTGCGCCAGGCGTTGCCGCGCAGGCCATACACCATCACCATCTGCGGCGTTCCCATGACCCCGAACAGCGTGCCCTTGTACGGAAGCTCGACGCGCACGAACCTGCGTTGCGCGCGGTCCAGCTTGAGCACCAGGCCCTGCTCGCCCACCATGAAGAGCGTGCCGGCGGCGGACCGCATCGCATAGAGGTGCAAGGAGTCGGGGTTGTCGACGCGATCCAGCCATGGCGTCCAGCTCTTGCCGCCGTCCGCGGTCCGCAGGATCAGGTTGAAGGCGCCGATGGCGAAGCCCTCGCGCTCGTTCTCGAAGTAGACGTCCAGGAAAGGCTTGTCCGCGCCTTGCTTGGCGAAGGTGGCCGCGTCGCGCGCCAGACGCTCGGCCGAGGCGTCTCCGGGCGACGAAGGTTGACCGTACTGGTGCACCAGCAGTTGGGCGGCGCGCTCGCCGTCCAGTTGCACTTGCCAGGTCGCGCCGCTGTCGGCGCTGTGGAGGATCACGCCTTCATGGCCGGTCGCCCAGCCGTGGCGGGCATCGACGAAATGGATGGCGGTGAGGTCCGAACTGACGGGCACCGCGGCCTGCGCCCAGGTCTTGCCTTGGTCGTCGGAGTACAGGATGTGTCCGCGCTGGCCGGCGGACACGAGGCGGGTTCCGGCCATGGCCAGGGCATTGGCTGGGGCGCGACTGGCCAGGGCGCTTTGCACCGAAGGCAGGGTCAAGGGCGACTGGAAGGCCGGTTGGCCCAGTGCCGCGCCCGCGACAACAGCGACCATTCCGACCAGCGACCATCGAATGAGTTGGGGGATGTGCAACGACATGGGTTGCTCCAGGGAAGACGGGGGCGCCGCACAGGCGGTCTGGCTGCGTCCCCTTGGATAAATTGGTAGGGGCATGGGCAAGCCCGTGCCCCGGCGAGCTCAGCGGACCCCTTGCGACGCCAGCGCGTCGGAAGTCCAGTTCGAATCGGACTGCAGGGTGTTCAGCACCTTGATGCCGCTCGCACCCGGCCACTGGTTGATGTAGTACGTGCCGGCGATCAGGTCATAGTGGCCCGACACGGCATTGCTCGGCACAGCCGACTCGTAGTGCTGCGTGAAGTACGCGAAGCCGGGGCGCCAGAGCTGGCCACGCCCGTCATACTGGTCGGAAGCCAGGACCATCCAGCTGTCCTCATCCACGTAGAAGGTGCGGCGCGAATAGATGTGGCGCGCGCCCTCCTTCAGCGTGGCTTCCACCACCCACATGCGGTGCAGTTCCCAGCGCACGAAGTCCGGGTTGATGAACTTGGGCTTGAACAGGTCTTCCGGCTTGTCGTGGTAGACGAAGCGGTAGTCGTTGTAGGGAACGACCATCTCCTTCTTGCCGACCAGCTTGAAGTTGTAGCGCTCCTGGCTGCCGTTGAAGAGGTAGATGTCGTCGATGGTCGACATGCCGCCGGTGCTGGAGTTGGGCGTGTCGAAGGACAGGTCCGGCGCCAGGCGCACGCGGCGCTGGCCGGGCAGGTACTGGTAGGCACGGCGGCCCTTGGCGTCGTCGACGAAGTCGTTGGTCATCACCGACTCGCCGGCCCGGCGGGCCGGACCGGTGTAGTTGGCCTTGGCGCGCGTGATGAGCGTCGGATACGCGGCGTTGCTGTCGTCGTAGAAGGGCAACTCCACCGTCCACACGCCCTGCGTGCTCAGCACCAGCTTGCCTGCCGCGTCGATGTTGTAGGCCGAGTACTTGGGCATGACAGTGGACAGTCCCTGCCAGCGGGCGATGTGATTGAACATCACCTCGTTGCCGGTCTTGGGAATCGGGAAGGGAATGCCGCCGCGCGCGCCGGTCAAAGCCAGCCCGTTGTCCGAGAGCTTGCCGCGCGTTGCGTTCTTCAGCGTGTTCTCCACCACGAAGGACGGGTACGCCGCGGTGCGATGCGTCGGATAAACGTCGACACGGTAGTCGGCATTGGCCTTGATCAGCGCCTTGGTGCCTTCGGTCAGCTTGTCGGCGAACTTGTCGACGTTTTTCGCGTCGATCTGCAGCACCGGCTTCTCGCTGGCGAACGGGTCGGGGCGCACGCCCTTGTCCTTGTCGAAGCCAGCGGGTGGCGTGGTGAGGCCGCCCGTGTATGCGGGGATGGTGCCGTCCTTGTTGCCGGCCTTCTCGGCGCCGACCTGGGTGAGTTCGGTGCCGAGCTTCTTCGCTTCGTCGGCGGACACGCCGGCGATCGCCGCGCTGAATGGCGCGGACAGCAGCCCCGCGCAGAACAATGCTGAGGTAAGTTTTTTCATGATGCTTGTCTCCGTTAGAAGGTTGTCTTGAAGGTGAGATAGACGGCGCCGCGGTCCTTGAGCAGGGCCTGGCTGCCATTGGCGGTTACCACCGCCGTGCCGGCGGGGTTGAGCGCGTTGTCGCCGAAGTAGCCGACGTACTTCAGGTCGAAGCGGTACTTGCTGTACACGTCGAGCCCGAGGCCTACGCCGAAGCTGCCCGCGTTCTTGCTGCCGCCCGTCGCCACGGCCGAGTTGCCCGAGAGGCCCCTGGAGTAGCTCAGCGGCATCGACAGGTCCATGCCCGGGAAGACCTGGTACCAGGTCGGCGTGAAGTTCAGCGCGAGTCCGACGGCATTCCTCGAGACACGGTCGATGGCCGTGTAGCCATCGCGTCCCTTGAAGTACTGCGCGCCCTGCGTCACTGACAGCCATTGGCTGAAGGTCAACTCGGTGGACCACGTGGCGCTGCTGAAGAAGGGCGTTGCGCCGACGCTGCCGATCGCATTGAGCACGACGTGCGCCGTATCGCCGCGCGCACCCAGCGTCTCGCCCCGCGCCGGCAACTGGCTTGCGGACCGGACGGAGACGATGTCGCTGACCAGCGGCATGTTGCGGCGGTAGTTCACGTCGAGCCCGAAGCTGATGCCAGCGATCTGCTTCGAAAGGCTCATGCCGTACATGTCGATGTCCGACGCGTAATTGAAGAAGTACTGGCTCTTCGCACCGGCGAGCAATACCACCTGCGGGATGGTGTCGGAGAGGTTGCGGGCGTAGAAGCCCAGCGTGCCGTCGAGCCACTGCGGGCTCCAGCGCGCCATCACGCCCCAGTCGCCGCTTTCCTTCGGCGTGATGTCATTGCCGCGGTAGGCGCGACCGCCGGGCAGCGCCGGGTTGATGAGCGATTGGCCGCCGAACTGGTAGAAGTCGCCAAAGCCCAGGTAGGTGCCCGACTCGGGGACGCGGGTGGGACGCCACTCCAGGAAGTACTGCCCGGCGAAGGCCAGTTCCGGCGTGGCCTGCAACTGCGCGGAGACCTGGTTGCGCGGGATGTAGAGCTCCTTGGCCTCGATGCCCGGGACCGCGAGCGCCTTGCCCTGGTCGAGCGGCGCCTGGCCGTAGGAGATGCCGTGGATCGCACCGGCACCCAGCAGCGACTCACCCCAGTTCACCGTGTGGCGACCCAGCCGCATGCTCAGGGGCATGCCCGCGATGTCCGCGGAGCCGAAGACGAACGCGTCCATGATTTCGCCGGACGGGCCTTCGTAGTAGCGCTTGGCGTAATCACTCAGGCCGAAGGCCGGTTGGCCATAGGCGATGTGGTTCTCCGTGGCCAGGCTGGTGTTGGCGAAGCCACCCGAGTAGGCGGCGTCGTACCACGAGGCGGCGCTCACGCGCGCACCGAACTTCTTCTGGTAGACCACGTCGAACTCGGTGAGCACGTCGACGCGGTTGTTGATCGTGTCGCCCTTGGCGAAATTGCGGTTGCCGTCGTCGTAGTTCGGGTTGGCGATGATGGTGCTGTCCTGCCCCTGCACACGCTTGCCGTAGTTGTAGCGGACCGTGTTGTCCAGGCGAACCTGGACGTCGTCGTTGCCGGTGTCGAACTCGAAGGCACCGGCGCTGCCGCAAGCGGCTGCGCAGAGCGCCAGCGTGGCGATGCTCAAGGCGTGGCGACGCGCATGGGGAAACCCTGCCGGTCTGGAACGATTCATGTGTCTATCTCCTCGGAAATCTTCTGGTGATGGTCTTGTTGCGCGGAAAAACGCGGTGTGAAGAGGCAGGGCTGCGGCACTCGTTGCAGCTGGGCCTCAGGCCCTGGCCTTCAGGCCGTTCATGACGGCTTCCATCAGCACCTGGACCTGGCCGTTCGAATGCTCGTACGGGCGCTGCGTGTCCCAGTCGGTGATGCTGGCGAAGCACTCCGCGACGCCCTCGACGGAGCAATCGGCGCCCGCGAGGTAGACGGGCTCGGTATCGACGAGGCGCGTCGAGGTGAAGGCACCCCCACCGGCGGACAGCGTGATGCGGGACGGCGCGTTCTCGCTCACGAGGAACAGGGCAGCCGGCGTCACCTTCTCGGGCTGCACCGCGGCGAGCATCTCGGGCGGCATCACGTCCTCGGTCATTCGCGTGGCGCCGATCGGTGCGATGGTGTTGACGCGGATGTTGTTCTTCGCGCCTTCGACGTGCAGCATGTGCATGAGGCCGACCAGCGCCATCTTGGCGGCGCCGTAGTTGGCCTGGCCGAAGTTGCCGAACAGGCCCGAGGCCGAGGTCGTCATGAGGATGCGGCCGTAGTTCTGCTCCCGCATCGTCTCCCACACGGCCTTGCTGCAATGCGCCGAGCCCATCAGATGCACGTCCACGACGGCACGGAAGTCCGCCATCTCCATCTTCGAGAAGGTCTTGTCGCGCAGGATGCCGGCGTTGTTGATGAGCACGTCGACGCGGCCCCATTCGGCCTTGGTCTGCGCCACCATCTCCTGCACCTGCTCGAAGTCGCAGACGTTCGCGCCATTGCTGATGGCCTCGCCACCCGCAGCGCGGATTTCCTCCACGACCTTCTGCGCGGCTTCGGACGAGCCGCCCTTGCCGTCGCGGCTGCCGCCGAAGTCGTTGATCACGAGCCTGGCGCCACGGCGGGCCAGTTCCAGTGCATGCACACGGCCCAGGCCGTTGCCGGCGCCGGTCACGATGGCCACGCGGCCGTCAAATCGAATCGTCATTTCTCTCTCCTCAAAATTGAACAAAAGGAATCCCCTGCCGGCCGATCGGAGCGATCGCCGGGCATGCGGACGTTGTTGAAAAAATCAGTAGCGGCGGGTGATGGACTCGGCCACGCAGACGGGCTTGTCCGAACCTTCCAGTTCCATCGACACTTCGATCGTGAGTTGCGCGCCACCGTTGTCGATCGCGTCCCAACCCACCAGCTTGAAGTGGCCACGCACGCGGCTGTTCACCGGCACCGGCTTGATGAAGCGAACCTTGTTGAGCCCGTAGTTCACGCCCATCAGGCTCTTGCGGATCTCGAAGCCCGTCCCCATGAAGGCGGACATCAGGCTCAGCGTCAGGAAGCCATGCGCGATCGGCGTGCCGAAGGGGCCGTGCTTCGCGCGCTCCGCATCGACGTGGATCCATTGCATGTCGCCGGTGCACTCCGCGAACATGTTGATGCGCCGTTGGTCGATGAAGACCCAGTCGCTGGTGCCGATGACTTCGCCCACGAGGGGCTTCAGGTCGGCGAGGGTTTCGTAGCTTTTCATGGTGTCCGCCTCAATAGCCCTTGAACTGCGGCTGGCGCTTCTCGACGAAGGCATTCAGGCCTTCCTGGATGTCCCACGAGCGCTGGTGGTCGCGCAGCTCGTGCAGCTCGTGACGCAGTGCGTCGGCGGTGGACTTGTCGGCGGCCTCGTTGGCCACCTTCTTCATGCGGGCCAGCACCAGCGGGCTCTTCTTCGCGAACTTCTCGCCCAGCGCCTGCGCGCGGTCGGCGAGTTCTTCGTCGGCGACGACTTCGTTGACGAGGCCGCAGGCTTTCATCTCGTCGGCGGAGATCGCGTCGCCCGTGAACAGCAGGTACTTGGCCACGTTGGCCGGCACCTTGCGCGGCAGGATCGCCGCGCCGCCGCCACCGGGGAATACGCCGAAGTTCGAGTGCCCGTCGCCGAGGCGCGCGCTCTTCGCAGCCAGCACGATGTCGCAGGCCAGCACGGCTTCCAGGCCACCGGCCAGCGTCAGGCCGTTGACGGCCGCGATGGTCGGCTTGGGGAAGGCGCGCAGGGTGTCGAAGAAGATGACGATGTGGTCGAGAAAATCCTTCTCGCCGGGGGCTGCTGCTGCGCCAGCCGTCTTCAAGTCGGCACCAGCGCAGAACGCCGGGCCGGTGCCAGTGATCACCACGGTGCGGACTTCGGGGTCGTCCGTCCACGCGCGCAGCGTGGCGGTCATGCCTTCGATCATGTCGCGGCTCAAGGCGTTCATCGCCTTGGGACGTTCCAGCGTGATCCAGCCGACCAGGCCCTTCTTTGCTTGCGAAAAACTCATCTCTTTATCTCCAGAATCGCAGTCGATTGCGTGGAGGTGAGATTAGGTGGTGGGGTCTTGCAGAACCCCCTTACTTTGGGGTGGGTGGGTGTGAGGGGCTCGTAAACCCCGAGGTGCCGAGCAGGCCCGGCTACTCGATCAGGCCCTGCTTGCGCGCCCACGACATCGCGTCATAGCGGCTCGACAGATCGAGCTTCGTCAGGATGTTGCGCACGTTCCACTTCACCGTGTCCAGCGAGATGTTGAGCGTGAGTGCGATGCGCTTGTTCGTCATCGCCTGCGCCACCAGTCCCAGGATCTCGAGTTCGCGCGGCGTGAGGTTGACACCCTCGGGCACCTTGGCACTGCTGCGAAGCGGCGGGGCCGGGCGCGCTCCCTCCGCCTTGCCGAAGCGCGCGAGCAGGTCTTCGAGGTGCGCGGCCGCCGCCTCGTCGATCCGCGCATCGCCCCTCACACCGGCCAGCAGCACACCGGCGCGCGGCCCTTCGTCGAGCAGCATGCGCAGCAGGCCGAAGCGCGATGCGATCTGCACCGCTTCCACCAGACGCGCGCTCGTGTCGTCGAAGCGCTTGAGTTCATCGAGCGCGAAGGCCGCCAGCAGGTTCTCCTGCACCTGCATGCGCGCATGCCTGTACTTCTGCGCATGCGCGCGCGCGACCTGCAAGGCCAGCAGCGCCTCGTTGGGATCGTTGCCCGCGAGCGCCATGCGGGCCCGCGCCAGCGCCGCCACAGCGGGGATCTCGGCACGCACGCCATCTGCGTTGCGATGACTCGTTCCCAGCTCGTTCAGTCGCGCCGCCACCTGTCCCGCGCGAGCCCTCTGTCCGATGTTCAGCAGGATCCGGATCTGTTCCGATTGCATGCAGGCGACGAGCCGGTGCAATCCCAGCCCCTGGTAGTGCACGGCCTGCGCGTCGAGAAAAGTCAGCACGGCCTCTGACGAGGTGTGCATCAGATCGAGCCGGGCCGTGACCAGCGCGGCGCTCAGCATCACCGGCGGCATGGAGGCCTGCATCACCAGCCGCGCGCGGTTGGCCAGCAGCTCGCGCGCTTCGTCGAGGCGGTCGAGTTCGTAGCAGGACTCGCCCAGCGTGGCGGCGGTGACCGACGCGCTGACCGAGCGCCGCCCGTGCAGCGATTCCGCCACGCCGACCAGCTCGCCACCGATGCGCGCAGCCTCCCGCACATTGCCCTCGGTCAGCAACAGCAGCGCGCGCGAACCTTCGGCGACCAGGGCGATGTCGTTCTTGCGCTCGGCGGGGTCGATGGGGTTGTCGTCCAGCAGCTTGTAGGCATCCGCATGGCGGCCGACCGAGGCATAGGCGTACCCGAGCAGGCACAGGTAGAAGTGAAGCAGGTAGGGGCTCTCGGACACGATGCCGTGCAAGGGTTCCAGCAGGTCGATGCAGCGCTGCGTGTCGTCGCGCTGCATCGCCACCGCCGCATCCGCCAGCGGCAGCTTCGAAGAGATCGCAGGGTTCCTTGCCGCGCCGCTCTCGCGAATTTGCGCGAGCCAGCGTTCCGCCTTCGCATGGCGTGCCGTCATCGACAAGGTCAGGCATCCCAGGAAGAAGAGGCGCGGATGCGCGAACAGTGTCTCCTGCGGCAGGCGATCCAGCAGGTTCAGCATGAGGCTGATGAAACTCAGGCTCCAGGTCTCCTTGGCCGCCTGGTCGATCGCATCGGCGGCGAATTCCAGTTCACCACCCCACACCGCATGGCGCACCGCCTCCCCCAGCAGGCCATGCTCCGCGAACCAGCGGCTGGCGCGCCGGTGCAGCGCGTCGACATGCGCTGCGCCGCGTCGCTCCAGGCGCGCCGCAAGGAACTCGCCGAACAGCGGATGGAAGCGATACCAGGGCAATCGGTCGTCCGACTCGACGCGGTACATCAGCAGGTTCTCGTCCTCGGCGCGCCGGATCAGCGCCGCCGCATTGCCACCCGTGACGGCTTCGGCCAGCTCGACGTTGAAGCGCCGGCACACCGACACCTGCTCCATGAAGTCGATCATCTCCGGCGGCAGATGGGCCACCACCTCTTCCGCAAGATAGGCCTGCAGGTCGGCCGAGCTCCAGCCGAGTTCGCGCAGGCGCGCACGGGTCTCGGGGCGCGATCGCAGCATGATCGCCATCAGCTCCAGGCTTGCCGGCCAGCCGCTGGTCTTGTCGTGGATCAGGCGCACCTCTTCGGCATTGAGCCTGACCGTGCCGAGGTTCTGCGCAAGAAAGCTGCGCGTTTCATCCGCGTTGAAGGGCAGCTCGCCGAAGCCGATCTCGGTGACGCGGCCCAGCACGCGCAGGCGGCTGAGGAGCAGCGGCGGCGCTGCCCGCGAGGCGATGGCGATGTGCAGGTTGGCGGGGCAGTGATCGATCAGCTTCTGCACCAGCCGGTGCGCACGCTGGTCATCGACGTGGTGGTAATCGTCGATGACGAGGTACAGGTCCTTCGCGATGACAGCCGCCGCATTGAGGGTGGCGGCCACCACGTTGTCCGTGGCCTTGGCGATGTCGCCGTCCAGGCCTTCGAGGCCTTCGAGCAGCATCTCGTCCTCGACCGCGATGCCCAGGCGCCGCAAGGCGGCGGTCAGGTAGGCGACGAAGCTGGCGAGCTGCTTGTCGTCATGGCTCAGGGACAGCCACGAAACCTCGTCGCCGGCCTTCATCAGCTCCAGTCGCCACTGGGCCAGCAGGATGGTCTTGCCGAAGCCCGCGCCGCCGGTCACCAGCACGAAGGAGCAACGCCGCCCGTCGCGCAGCTGGTCGAGCAGGTGCTTGCGCGGAATGAAGCGCGAGCCGATGTGCGGCGGTGCGAACTTCGTGGAGACGAGCAGCTTGTCGAAGTCCATGGTCGTGCGATGTCCGGCTTGGTCGACGCCCCCTGGGGACTGCGGATTATCGGCCACGCCTGCGCCACGCGAGGGCGTGCGGAGGCCGGCGGGAACGATCGGCTCGCGGAGGCGCGAGCCGGTGCTTCAGGCCGTGCACGCGGCCTCGTGCCGGTCGATGCTGCCCAGTTGCAATTCGGCCACCACGGCGCGCTTGAAGTAGTGGCCGATGACGTACTCCTCCGTGACGCCGATGCCGCCGTGGAGCTGGATGCCCTGCCCGCACACGAACTTGGCTGCGCGCGCGATCAGCGCCTTCGCGGCCGACCGCGTGCGCTGCCGCGCCGCGGCATCGTCGCTTTCCATCGAGGCCAGCGCCGCATACAGCATGGAACGCGCGGTCTCCATCTCGGTCGCCATGTCGGCGATGCGATGCTGCAGCGCCTGGAAGCTGCCGATCGGCAGGCCGAACTGCTGGCGCGTCCGGAGGTAGTCGGCAGTGAGCTCGATCACTTTTTCCATCGCGCCCACCAGCTCGGCGCAGAGCGTGACGATGCCGTGCGCAAGACCTGCCTGCAGCGCCGGAAGCCCCCTGCCCGGCTCACCGATCACGGCATCGCCTGCCTGCTGCACGCCCTCCAGCACCAGTTCCTCGGCCCAGCTGCCATCGTGCAGCGGCAGCGCATGGCGTTGCAGGCCGGCTGCGTCGGCGTCGACGAGGAAGAGGCTGATCTCGTCGGCGGGGGCGCCTTCGATGTGCGCGGACACGATGTAGTGCTGCGCCAGCAGCCCGCTCAGTACCAGCGACTTGCGTCCGCTCAACACGTAGCCGTTGTTGTGCGGTTTCGCGGAGGTCGCGACCGGCAGCGGCATGCCGCGCGAGGCCGGCTCGCTGTAGGCGAGCGCGATGCGCAGCGAGCCGTCGGCCAGCGCGGGCAACAGGCGCTCCTTCTGCCCAGCGGTGCCGGCAGCCGCCAGCGTCTGCGCCGCGACCACGGCACAACCGAGATACGGTTCCAGCACCAGGCCACGGCCCAACTCGTGGGCGATGAGCGCGGTTTCGACGAGGCCCCCGCCCAGGCCGCCGTGGGCCTCGGGCAGCGCAGCCGCCAGCCAGCCGTTGTCGGCGAAGGCCCGCCAGTGATCCGCGCTGGCACCCTCGCGCGCCTTCACCGCTGCCGCCCGAGTCTCGAAGGCATACGCCCTGTCGACATAGCGCCGCACGCTGTCCTGCAGCATCTGCTGCTCCGAATTCAATGTGAAATCCATGGGCTCGTCCTCACAGTCCGAAGAGCAGCTTCGCGATGATGCTGCGTTGCACTTCGCTCGTGCCGCCGTAGATGGTCGAGGCGCGGCGGAAGAACATCTCGTTGGCCAGTCCCCGCGCGAGGCCCTGCAACGGGAGGGGCTCGCACGTCGCGCTGCCAGGCGCGTCACCCGCCGACTCGGCCGGATGCGGATAGGCCACCGCGCCGTGGTCGCCGAGCGCCTCCACGTGTGCTTCCGTGATGCGTTGCTGCAGTTCGGTGGCACGCACCTTGAGCATCGAGCCCATCGGATGGGCCAGCGGGCTGTGCGCCATCTCCAGTGCCGCGACGCGTTGCACGAACATGCCGACCGCCGTGACTTCCGCCTCCAGGCGCGCCAGCTTCAGTGCGAACTCGGGGCGTTCGCGCAGGCAGACACCGCCCATGCACGGCGTTTCCGCCAGTTCATGGAGCTGCCGCAGGTAGTGCTTGAGCATCGGCAGGTCGGCCGTGGTCGCGTGCTCGTTGTTGAGCAGGAACTTGGTGATCGCCCAGCCCTGCCCCTCCTCGCCGACGCGGTTGGCCACCGGCACCCGCACGTTGTCGAGGAAGGTCTCGTTCAGGTGATGCGCATCGTCGATGCTGCGGATCGGCCGCACCGTGATGCCGGGCGTCTTCATGTCGGCCAGCAGGAAGGTGATGCCGGCCTGCTTCCTGGCGCTGGCGTCGGTGCGCACCAGCAGGAAGATCCAGTCGGACTCATGGCCGTGGCTGGTCCAGATCTTCTGGCCGTTGACGATGTAGTGGTCGCCCTGCTCGTCATGCTTCAGCTCGGCGCGCGTGCGCAGCGAGGCCAGGTCCGAACCCGAACCGGGCTCCGAGAAGCCCTGGCACCAGAGCCGCTCGCCGTTGAAGAAGGCCGGCAGGTGCGCCGCCTTCTGTTCGGGTGTCGCGAAGGCGTTGAGCACCGGACCGAGCAGCTTGTGCATCATGCCGTCGAGCGTCGGCGCGCCGGCGGCGACGCTCTCCTCGTCGAACACGAGGATCTGCTGCATCGTCCAGCCCGTGCCTCCATGAGCTTGGGACCAATAAGGCGCGCCCCAGCCGTGGGCATGAAGGATCTTCTGCCAGCGCGAGACGGCCTGCGGCTTCGAGCGCGAGAACGTGGGCGTCACGCGAAGGTCGGCCGGCAGGCGCTCCTTGAGGAAATGGCGGACCTCCTGGCGGAATGCGTCGAGTCCGGGATCGGGACGAAAGTCCATGTTTTCTTTTCTAGTTCCTGTACATCGTGACGACCGCCGCGCCGCCGATGCCGATGTTGTGTTGCAGGGCGATGCGTGCGCCCTCCACCTGGCGCTTGTCAGCCTGGCCGCGAAGTTGCTGCACCAGCTCGAAGCACTGCGCGAGGCCGGTGGCGCCGATCGGGTGGCCCCTGGCGAGCAACCCGCCCGAGGGGTTGACCACGTAGCGCCCGCCGTAGGTGTTGTCGCCTGCATCGACAAGCTTCTGCCCGTCGCCTTCGGCGCAAAGGCCCAGCGATTCATAGCTCAGCAGCTCGTTGTGGGCGAAGCTGTCGTGCAGTTCGATGACTTGCACATCCTCCGCACCGATACCGGCCTGCTCGTAGACCGTGCGGGCCGCGGCACGCGACGTGCTGTAGCCCGCACCATCGCGCAGATCGCCGGAACGCAGGCTCTCAGGGCCATCGCTGGCCATGGCCTGTCCGGCGATCCACACGCGCGCGTCCAGGCCGTGCTTCCTCGCGTAGTCCTCGCTGCACAGCACGGTCGCGGCTGCGCCACAGGTCGGCGCGCAAGCCATCGAGCGTGTCATCACGCCGGGCCACATGGGCGTGTCGGCCAGCACCTGTTCCGCGGAGAGGACGTTGCGCCACATCGCCAGCGGGTTGTTCGCCGCATGGCGGCTGGCCTTGGCGCGGATGCTGGCGAAGGTTTCCAGCGGTGTGCCGAAGCGCTTCATGTGTTCGAGGCCGGCGGCCCCGACGATGCGCGCTGCGGGCGGGATGTCGATAGCGCCGACCAAGGGATCGCACTGCGCGAGGAAGGGGTCGAGCGGACTCGGCCGATCGGCAAACTGCACCTGCGCTGCGCCAGGGTTCATCTGCTCGAAGCCCAGGGCCAGCACGATGTCCGCCTCCCCACTGTTGATGGCCTGGCGCGCCAGGTACAGCGCCGACGAGCCGCTCGCGCCGCTGTTGTGGACGTTGAAGATCGGAATGCCGGTGAAGCCAAGCCCATACAGCACGCGTTGGCCCGCCGCCGAGTCGCCATGGACGTAGCTCACGAAGGCCTGCTGCACCGACTCGTAGCCGGCGCGTGCATCGGCCAGCGCAAGGCGCGCAGCCTGCGCGCCCATCACCACGTAGCTGGCGCCCGCCCCGGGTTTGCAGAACGGGATCATGCCGACCCCGGCCACCACGATCTTCTTCGCCACGTCTTCCCCTGTTCGTTGGATCAGGCGCGGGCGAAGATGCCGATGTGCTCGGTCGCCTCTTCCACGCGCCAGAGGCCGCCACCGTTGCCCTGGATGGCAAAGCGCGCACCTTCGACCTGACGCGGGCCGCATTCGCCGCGCAGTTGCGAGACCAGTTCGAAGATCTGGCCGATGCCGGTGGCGCCGATGGGATGGCCCTTCGACTCGAGGCCGCCCGAGGGGTTGACCGGAATGGAACCGCCGATGCTCGTCTCGCCGCGCTCGGCCAGGTAGCCGCTCATGCCGGGAGAGCTCAGGCCCAGGCTTTCAAACGTGAGCAACTCGCCGATGGCGGTGGCGTCATGCACCTCGGCCACGTCGATGTCGCTCGGGGCGATGCCGGCCTGCTCGAACGCGTCCTTCGCAGCCTGCTTCGTGCAACCCATGTCGTAGTCGAGCGCGTCGCGTGCCGAGGCCGAGCGCACCACGGTGGCCAGCACCTTGACGGCGCGGCTGCGGTCGAAGCCGTACTTCTTCAGCGCAGACTCCGTGCAGAGGATGGCCGCCGCGGCACCGTCGGAAATGGGCGAGCACATCGGCATCGTGAGCGGATAGGTGATCGCGGGCGCGGCCAGGATCTCGTCAATGCTCATCGGCTTGCGGTATTGCGAGCGCTCGTTGTGCACAGAGTGGTTGTGGTTCTTCGAGGACACCGCGGCCAACTGGCGCTGCGTGATGCCAAAGCGCTCCATCAGGCCACGGCCGAGGGCGGCGTACACGTCCATGAAGGGGCTGTACGGCTTGGGGGACTGCGAGCCTTCGGGCGGCACGATGGTGGTGCCCATCGAGGAGAGATAGCCCTTGTTGGCCTCGAAGGTCTCGATGTCCCATGCGGATTCGAAGCACGAGAACATCTTGGACTTGTCATCGGAATACATCTTCTCCGCGCCGACTGCGAGCGCCACGTCGGCCGCGCCGGCACGCAAGTGCATGACAGCGAGGTTGAACGCATGGCTCGACGAGGCACAGGCGCCTTCGAGGTTGTAGATCGGGATGCCTTCGATGCCCAGCGGCAGCAGCGCGACCTGGCCGCGGATCATGTGCTGGCCGTCGAAGTGGCCCTGCGTGGTGTTGCCGAAGAAGGCGGCGCGGATGGCCTTGCGGTCGCAGTTGGCGTCCTTGAGCGCGTCTTCCACCGCCCAGGCGGTGAGTTGCTTGACGGTCTTGTCCATGTGGCGGCCGAAGGGTGTCATGCCGGCGCCAACGATGTAGATGTTTTCCATGGCGGTGTCTGTTGAAGAGGGGATTGGATGCGTCGAAGTTACGTGCGGCAAGACAGCGATTCCCCGCTCTTTCGGGATGGGGAAGCGCGTGCCTCTTCAGAGGCTGCGGCCGATGATCAGCTGCTGGATGTGGCTGGTGCCTTCGTAGATCTTGGTGACGCGGGCGTCGCGGTAGTAGCGCTCCACCGGGAAGTCGGTGAGGTAGCCATAGCCGCCGTGGATCTGCAATGCATCGGAGCAGACCTTCTCGGCCATCTCGCTGGCAAAGAGCTTGGCCATCGAGGCTTCCTTGGTGCAGGGCAGGCCCGCCTGGTGCAGGCGCGCGGCATGCATCACGAACTGGTGCGCCACTTCCACCTGCGTGGCCATGTCGGCCAGGTCGAAGCTCACGCCCTGCAGCTTGATGATGGGTGCGCCGTAGGCTTCGCGCTCCTTGGCGTACTTCACGGCCGCTTCGAGCGCGGCACGCGCCACGCCCACCGCCACGGCCGCGATGCCGATCCGGCCTTCAGACATGCCGGACAGCATCCGCGCATAGGCGCTGCCCTCCTCGCCGAGCAGGTTGCTGGCGGACACGCGGTGATCCTCGAGCACGATCTGGGCAACATGCGCTGAACGTTGACCGAGCTTTTCCTCGACACGCGCGACCTTGAAGCCGGGCCCCTTGGGGTCCACGATGAACAGGCTCGCGCCGCGCTTGCCGGCGTTCCTGTCGGTGATGGCCAGCGCAAGGGCAAAACCCGCCTCGCTGCCGTTGGAGATGAACTGCTTGGCGCCATTGAGCACGAAGTCGTCGCTCTCGCGGCGCGCCGAGGTACGGAAGTTCGACGTGTCGGAACCGGCCTGCGGCTCGGTCAGCAGGCCGCAGGCAATGGTTTCTCCACTGGCGATACCGGGAAGGTACTTGTCCTTCTGCGCCTCGGTGCCGTAGCGGTTGAGCCAATCGCCCATGCCGTTGTGCACATGGATGATGGTCGCGAAGCCGGCATCCGCGGCGGCGAACTCCTCGATCGCGAGGCAGTACTCGACGAAGCCGAGCTTGCTGCCGCCGTATTCCTCGGGGATGTGCATCCCGAGGAAGCCGAGTTCGGCCACGGCCTTGAGTTCATCGCGCGGCCACGCGCCGGTGCGGTCGCGCTCGGCGGCCGTGGCGGCGACCACTTCCTGCGCCACCTTGCGCGCCGAGTCGCGGATCATCGTTTCCTGTTCGCTCAGGAATGCGCCCGAGTTGTCTTGCATCGTCTGTTTCCTTGAAGTTGGCGGGTGGGCGCCGCTGTGTCGCTGGCGCGCCCTTCCTGTGGGAAACCGACTATGGCGAAGCGCATCGCCTGCAAGCCCCTCACTTTGGAGTGGGCGGCGGTGCGTCGCAGGGAAAAGCCCCTCCCCATCCCGTTGGAGTGGGGCGGCAGGCAGTTCGCGCCTGAATAATTCCGAGCATCCTCAAGAGCTGACACTGGAGACAGGACGATGAAGATGAATTTCGCACGCGTGATGGGCAACCTTGCCCTGCGCTTTTCCGACCAGGAAGCCGTGGTCAACATCGAGCGCAAGCGCCGCTATACCTACCGCGACCTGCACAGCGCGACCAACCGCATCGTGAACATGATGCGCGAGCGCCTGCAGCTCGGGCGCGGGGACGTCTACCTGTGCATCCTGGAGAACGACAACCTGTCGCTCCTGCACGCGTGGACCGCCTTCAAGGGCGAGGCCGCCGTGGCCTACACCAACTACCGCGACTCGATCGACGAGCATCGCTGGCAGGTCGAGTTCATCCAACCCAAGGTCGTGTTCATCGAGAACGCGCTGATCGACAGCCACTTCGAGATGCTGCGCGAACGCGGCGCAACTGTTGTCTGCATGGACCGCCCGGCCACGCCGCGCGATGGCCTGCTGGTGTTCGAAGACCTGCTCGAAGGCATCTCCGACGCCAACCCCGACGTCGAGCGCGACGCGATGAAGGACATCGTGATCTACCGCTTCACCGGCGGCACGACCGGCAAGAGCAAGTGCGCGCAATACACCATGGACAACTGGCTGGCGCTGCGCGACTCGCTCTACACCGAGGGCGAGCAGATCTACGATCCGGACCAGCGCTACCTGCACATGGCGCCGCTGAGCCACGGGTCCGGCCTCGGCGTGCTGGCCACGCTGTTCCGCGGCGGCTGCACCGTCACGCAGAACGTGCCGGACCTGAAGACCTGGTGCCGCAACGTCGAGGCAGAACGCGCCACGACCACCCTGATGCTGCCCACGCTGGTCTATCGCCTGCTCGACCTGCCCGAGGCAACGCAGCATGACCTCTCCAGCCTTCGCACCATCGTCTACGGCGGCGCCCCGATGAGCCCGTCGAAGCTGCGCCAGGCGCAGGCGCGCTTCGGCAACATCTTCGTGCAGGTCTACGGCGCGACGGAGTGCCTGACGACGGCGGCGATGCTGACCAAGGCCGACCATCTTTCCTCCGATGGCGATGAGAAGCACCTCTCTTCCGCGGGCCGCATTTCAACCGTCGTGGAACTGAAGATCGTCGACGACGAAGGCAAGGAGATGAAGCAAGGCGAGACCGGCGAAATCTGGCTGCGCTCGCGCGGCACGATCACCGGCTATCTGAACAACGCCGAGGGCACGGCCGCGGAATTCCAGGATGGCTTCTGGAAGTCGGGCGACCTCGGTTACGTCGACGCGCAGGGCTTCCTGTACCTGGTCGACCGCAAGAAGGACATGATCATCACCGGCGGCTTCAACGTCTACGCGGTCGAAGTGGAGGCGGCGCTGAACTCGCACGCCGCCGTGGCGATCGCGGCCGTGGTGGGCGTGCCGCACAGTGAATGGGGCGAGGCCGTGCATGCCGAGGTGGTGCTCAGGGAAGGCGTCGAGGTCGATGCCGAAGAACTGATCGACCATGTGAAGGGCCAACTCGGCCGGTACAAGGCGCCCAAGGAGGTGGTGTTCGTGCAGCAGTTGCCCGTCAGCGTGGTGGGGAAGGTGCTGCGGCGGCATGTGCGGGACAAGTACTGGAAGGACCAGGCACGAAGGGTGTCGTGAGGGACAGGGCGCGCTGACAGGTGGTCGGGCCGACCACCTGAACGACCACGACTTCTGGGTCATTTCCTCCGGGGGATCGCTCTTGCCCGAACTGTTCAGAAGTTCGAATAGCCGGAGTTGGAAGGAACGCGTACGACGGCAGCGGGCCCATGGTGGTCTGTCAGCGTTGCGCCGCCAAGTGCAGCAGCGCAGCCATTCCAGAGCGTGTCGCTCCTGCCGGCGCGTGTCGGGACGTCGTGCGCGGCGCCGGGCACGACTGCGTTGGTATCGCGCCATGTCGTCGTCGGTCAGTGCCTCAACGTCAATGCCACGCCCCTTGCACCATCGGCCGAAGGCCAAGGCGTGTCTCGCCACGATGCAGGCGTAACCCACCGAGTATTGCTGGCTGCCCAGCCAGGTGACGTACGAGCTGAGGTGCTCAGCAGGCGTACCGCCGATCGCGCGGACCGGCGCATCGGCTCTCTCGCAGGAAAGCTCCAAGATTGCTTGTCAGGTGAGCATTTCAGCGTCGATGGCACGCTGATCCAGTCCTGGGCCGGACACAGGCGCTTCGTTCGACTCGCCCGGAGGGGGCGCCTGCATCGCGATGCGCTTCTGGATCTTCGAAGGTCTTGTTGTCGTGTACATCGATTGGGCATCTCGTTTGCCGCGCGTCGCGAACCGCGCCCACTGACCGCGTCCGGCTGCATCAGGCCGTTCTTGTAGTCGGTGATGAGCATCGTGTTCGCGTCGGGGAACCTCATGCCCGTCTGGCTCGCCGTCGTACTCGGCGATCAGTGTCCGGTCGCCCTGGACGTCAATGCGAAAGATGCGGCTCTACGAAATGTCTGACACGTAGAAGTTGGCCGGGCTCGTCGAACACCGGGCCCTCGAGGAATGAATCTGTGGGCGTGCCGGCTGTTGGCATCCGCCCAGTGCCGCAAGTCGTTGCGGCCTCACGGCATCAGCGCAAACCGATCACGCTGCGCCAGCGCGCATTCGTTCATCACCGTCAGCGTGCGCTCGACCGTGGGCAGACCCACCACGAAGGGATTGCCCGGCGCGGGTGCGCCCTGGCGCAGCATCGCCAGCTTGGCCTGTGAACCATCTACGCGCGAGTGGTTGGACAGCATCACGTCGATGCCCTGACTGCGGGCGATGCCGGCCATGCGCTGCGCGGAGCTGCTGTAGGCCTCCAGGCGCGGAATGTCCTTGCCGAAGTTGAAGCCCGTGCCGCCCCACAGCAGCACGCGATGCTTCTTGCCCTGCCAGTTCACGTCGAACACCGGCGACAGCGTGCCCCAGCTGTGGCCGGGCGTCATATACAGCGTGACGGTGGTGCCGCCCAGGGTGATGCGGTCACCGTCCTTGACCGAGATGTCCCGCTTGGGCGGGGCACCCCAGATGGGCGTGGCGAATTCCAGCTGGGTTTCGGTCATCGTCCAGTCCACGTCGCTCATCACCACGCGGGCGCCGTACTTCTTGGCCAGGTAGGGCGCGCCGCCGTAGTGGTCGCCATGGCCGTGCGAGACGACTACGTAGCGGATGCGTGCCGGGTCAAGCCCCTGTTTGCGCAGCCCGCCTTCAATCAGCGCCGCCGCTTCCGCCGGGCTGTTCAGCGCATCGATGAGGATGATCCCCTCGGACGTGTTGATGGCCCAGGCGCTGGCCCAGTCGCCGCCGACGAAGTACAGGTTGTCGAAAGCCTGGCCGGGCGGCGGTGCTGGCTTGTTGATCAGCGCGAGCAGGCTTTTGTCCATGTCCTGTTGGCCCGCTCGCGTGGCCGGGGCCGGCTTGCAAAGGGTGAGCACCTCACCCAGGTCGGTGCCCGCTGCCTGTGTGGCCGCTTGCACGTGTGCGGCGATGGTGGCCTCGGAAGGTCCTGGCGCCTTTGGGGGCGTGCTGGCGCAGCCCCACAGACCGGCGAAGCCGGCCAGCATGCACGTCGCCAAGATGGGTTGCGGATGGAAAGTCATGGGGTCATCTCCTTGTTTTCTTGCCTGATGAATGCGTCAGGAGCGCGCGAGCATGACCAGCAGGTTCTCTGCCGCGGCCACACCCATGTTCACTTGTGCGTCACTGGTCGCCGCCGATGCGCGCGACGATGATCGACCAGCCGTAGTGTTCGTCGCACTGCCCATTCAGTCCAATTGATAATTTTTAAAGATCGATAGATTTGCCTTGGGGTATCGGCCGTCCCCGGCAGGTCTATGCGCCGCGCCCCGGTTCTTCCTTCAATTCATTTCCGCGATCGCCTCCTTGACCCCCCTCTTCGCGCAGCGGGGAGCTGGCCCCATCCAGGTGCAATGCCGCCTCCGCCGGCACGGGCGTCGCGCAGTGGATGACGCACTCCTTCATCACGAGTTGAATCTTGGCCGGGTCGGTCATCAGCGCCAGGTTCTGCAACGGGTCGCCGTCGACCAGGATGATGTCGGCCAGGTAGCCGGCCCTCAATTGGCCCAGTTCGTCGGGCCGCATCATGATCTCGCCGCCCCGCTTCGTCGCCGCGAGCAGCGCCCCCTTCGGCGTCATGCCGATGTAGTCGACGAAATACTGCAATTCGCGTCCGCCGCTTGAACACCCGATCCTGGCCGGTCAGCGACTGCCATGCGGGGAATTCCGCGTCGAAACCGAACGGCCTCTCCTGGCTCGCGCCTTGCTGTATTCCTCAAGGCCGCAAGCTGGCAGCGACTTTTCGCAACTCCTCAATCAGCGCAGGGCGGCGCTCCGGCGAATAGTTAAGCGCCAGCGGCGAGCAGTGCGAGGTTTTTTCGACACGTAGGCTCGGCGCAAGTCGATTGATAGCCGGCGCGAGCCGCTGCGCATTCTTGCCCATGAGCACAACCACCTGCAGCCGCGGCAGCAACCTCAGCAGTTCGCCAAGCCAAGGCTCGGCGCGCTTCACATCCTCAGGGGTCGCAGGGCGGATTTTGGTGCCCTCCTCGTTCCCCAGGTACCAGGGAACTGCATTCCACCGCACCGCGTCCTGCCGCAAGAGTCCAGCCGACTCGCAAGCATGCCGGGCGTTGGCTGCGGTTTGGTCCGGATTGTCGAAGCTCACAAACCCACTTCCGACAGCGCGCGGACCCGGCGCTTCCTGCAAGAGCAGCACGCGTGCATTGATGCCGCCATCGAGCGGGTCAAAGCGCGGCACGCCGTCAGGAGCATCAAGGCTCGCCCCTATTCGCTCAGCCAGCGCCTGCAAGGGCGCGACGTGTGGCTCAAGGGACCTATCGCGCCTGGCCTTTACCGCCTCTTCACTGGCAAGTACCTGGTCGCGGGCCCGGAAAACCGGGATGAAGGTGCCAGTAGTCAATTGGTCATGCTGCCTCTCGCCTTGCGAACTCCGCGCAGGACCGGCGATGGCCGCGTCCAGTCCGAGCCAGACCCGAGCATCGTGGCGGTGCTCACCCTGCCAACCTTCCTCGCCGTAGTCGAAGGCATCCCCTTCATGACCCATCGCCAGGATTCGGTCAGACATGCCCTCCGCGACGTCCAACTTTGACTGCAGCAGGAAGAATCCCAGAGGCGTGAGGCAGGAAGTCGCCAAGGCGCAGATAGTTCCAGCATCCGCTTCGAGCCTCTCGGGCCAGTAGCCGTACTTGGTCTTGAAACCGTTCAAGGCCTCAATGAAGCGAACAGTCAGGCCGCCTTCGTTCTTGATTGTTTCGCTCATGGTTGGATTGGCCGATGGATGCGACGTCTAGTTGCCCGATGTCGTTGCAGAAATCAGGGAGGAGCGGTACACGCCCGTGCTCTCGTCCGCAGCATGCCGGGATGTCCGCTTCGGAGCGCACGAATGATGCGCCGGAACACGGCGCATCGGCAACAGGGTTCCGCGGCTGGTGGGCGGCATAGCGCCTGCAGTCCTCATCCTGGCTGAATGGCCGCGTCGCGAATTTTGCGGCGCCAGCGCCCAATTCCGAGCAGTGGCCGAACGGCCGCTACTGGCCGGGTCCGTGACGTCGCCGCCCGAAAGCCCCTGTCGTAGCGCGCAAACACTTTCCATTGAAGTCGCATCCGTAGACGCTCGGCACGGCATGCAGGTAGGGAGAGAATCACTGTCTGCACCATCCCTGATCGGCTAGACAGCCTGTCCCTAGCTGGTCCCGTCAGACTGCCCATGACCGACGCTCAATACACGACCTTGCCGCAGTGGCCCAACGCTTATCCGGCCAGCGGCGCCAGCGCCGTCCTGAAACTCCTCAACGAGGATTTCACCGTGACCGAACTTCCGCTGCAGCTGCCCTCCGGTGAGGGCGAACACATCTGGCTGGACATCGAAAAGAACGGTGCCAACACCGCCTTCGTCGCCCAGCAGCTGGCCGAGGCCGCCGGCGTGCAGGAAAGGGACGTGGGCTATGCCGGCCTCAAGGACCGCCATGCCATCACCCGCCAGTGGTTCAGCATCTATCTGCCAAAGGGCGAGACGCCGGACCTGACCTTGCTTCAGCACCCGGAATTCAAGGTACTGAGCCAGAGCCGCCACGTGAAAAAGCTGCGCCCCGGTGATCTGCAGGGCAACCGATTCCGGATCGTGCTGCGTGACGTGACCGGCGACCGCGACGCCATCGAGGCCAATCTCAGGGCCGTGGCGTCACATGGCGTGCCCAACTACTTCGGCGCTCAGCGTTTCGGCCATGACGGCGGCAACGTGATGCAGGGACTGGCCATGCTGGCGCGAAAAATCCGCGTGCGCAACCCGAAGATGAAGGGCATCTACCTGTCGGCGGTGCGCTCCTTCGTCTTCAATGAAGTGCTGGCGCTGCGAATTCAACAGGGACTCTGGGGCAAGACCCTGCCCGGTGACGTGATGGACGAGGCGGGCCGGCCCACCGGACCGCTCTGGGGACGGGGCCGCGTGATCACCACCGATCAAGCGCAGGCTCTGGAAAACGGCGTGGCTGGACGTCACGCCATCCTGTGCGACGGCATGGAACACGCCGGCCTGGATCAGGAGCGCCGCGCCCTGGTGGCGAGCCCGGCGGAAATGTCATGGGAGTGGCCACAAGCCAATCAACTGGTGCTGACGTTCTCCTTGCCCGCCGGCACTTACGCCACTTCCGTTCTGAACGAAATCCTCCGCACCACAGAGCCTGGCCGGCTCAGAGCGAGTGAGTCTGTGGCTGTCGAATGACGGTGAAGCAGGATCGAGCAGCCGACGGCAAGCCGCACCCCACGCGAGCCCTTGGGCGATTGCGTGGGAGACGTCGAACTCGAGGAATGGCAGTCAGCGGAATTCCGCCACCTGCGACCGCGACTGCGACGCGGCGGCCGCTTGGCGGTCAGGCTTGCGCCCCACCGTCGTGACGTCGCCGGTCGATTCGGTGGTGACCTGCACCGCCGTCGAAACCACACGCGGCGACCCGCCAGCCAGACCGATGGCGGCAGCCGTCGAAGCGGCAACCAGCGCAAGGATCAGGTCGACCGCTGCCGCCTTCATCGCAGCACTACCCATCAGCCCTTTGGGATGCATGGTCGGCAACTCACTCAACAGGCCGCGTCGCCAGCGCCTTTTTCTTGCCGACGACTGCTTTCCTCGCCGCCGTCGAGTCAACGGCCACGCGCTTCATCGTGATCTGCTTTGCAGGAGCCTTCTTCGCAGGCGCCTTCCTCACCGTAGCAAGCCCTGCGGCCCCCTGCTGCTGCTTCGACGCAACCGCCGCCGCAGCCCCCTTCATCTCCTCGAACGACGCCCTCACACACGCCGCCAGGAACTCCGGATCCGGCACCACGTTCGGCGAACTCGTCAGCGAGATGAACACCTTCCCGCAGTAGCTCGACGGGTTCCAGATCAGCGACATCCCGTCCGTCACCGGCCCCACGCCACCCCAGTGCACCAGCTTCGCGCCCAGCATGTACAGCGGCGTCGAAGGCCCGGGAATGTTGGTCACCAAACAGTTGTGCAAGGGCATCGGTCCCTTGCCGCCCTGGCCGGTCAGTGCCGCCAGCTTGCCCGCCAGCCCCAAGGTCGCAGGCGGTGCGAACTTCTGCAGGTCGGTGAGGTGCTTCGCGCCGATCGCGTTCTGGATTTCCTTCGACTCCGTGGTGGCAGCGTGCACGGCCGCAAGGCGTGAGATCGGGTCCTCGATGTCGCTGCCCATCGCAAAGCGCAGCATCGAGATCGTGTTGCCGGCCGCGCTTTCCTTGGTCCCCTCCGTGCGCGTGTTCACCGGCGCCAGCGTGACCATCGATTTCGCGGGCAGCTCGTCCTTCGAGTGGAGATAGCGGCGCATCGCACCACCGATGAGCGCGATCAGCGCATCGTTGACGGTCGCGCCCGGCACCACGCTCTTGATCTTCTTGATCTCCGCCAGGTCGAGCGTCACCGAGTCCCAGACCCGTTGGGCCAGCACGTCGCCATTGAAGCGCGTGCGCGGCGCGCCCAGGTCGGCGCCGCTGCGCGTGCGCTTCAACATTCGCAGGCCGGCAGTGGTCAACCCCGGCAGGGCCTGCGCCAGCGGCAGCGCCATGCGCGCTGTCGCCATCAGGTTTTCACTGAAGGCCGAGGTGAGCATGTCGAGCGCCCGCAGGCTCAAGGTCTGCGGGGGCGTCGAGCGTTTCACATCGACGACCGGCTCGGCGCGGCCCGCCCTGCCCTGCACGTCATGCAAGGCCCAGGTCAGTTCAGTGGCCGCGGTGCCGTCCATGGCCGCATGGTGGATCTTGCTGAGGACCGCGAAGCTGCCCTTCGGAATGCCCTCGATGTTGTCCAGCCCCTCGATGACGTACATCTCCCACGGCGCCCGCGAGAGGTCGATGGCACGGGCGTGGATGCGCGACACCATGATGCAGAACTGCCGCCAGTCGCCGGGCTTGGGCAATGCGAAATGGCGCACGTGGAAGTCGATGTCGAACAGCTCGTCCTCGACCCAAGAGGGGTAGCCCAACCCGAAGGGCACCTGCACGATCCTGCGTCGCAGCACCGGCGATGCATCGAGCCGGTTCTCCATGTGCCGGACGATGTCGCGGAAGCCGAGCGTCTTGCCGCCGAGGGTGGATTGGTCGTAGATGTAGATCATCGTGCCGTGCGAAGCGGCGTGCGGAAGATCTGCGTGCAGGAACATGGCGTCCTGCCCTGTGAGTCGGTGGGTCATGGCTTGGTGGTTGGAAGAATGTTGTGATTCCCATCGTAGGAACGCAGGGCTCCTGCGCGCCCGCCCCTTTGGGATGGGCACGCCACAACCTTGCACGCGTCCCGCGAACAGCCCATCCCGAAAGGATGGGCGCGCCCTGCGCCCTGGCATCTATGGTCGAAAGATGCCTGACCAATCCGAAGACACGTGCGCACACCGATGAAGCCCCAACGAACAAGGAACCCCACATCCCATGCCGCCTGGTGGGAGCAACTGCCGGCAAACTTCAACCACCGCGCGGTTCGCGCCGGACCTGACGCACGCCATTGGCTGCAGGTGCAAGGCCTGTCTGCCCTCGAACGGATGGCACGGGTGCCGCTGGCCAGCGCGGTGGCCGTGGCGATGGCCGCATCGCTGGGCGAGGCCGGCAAGCCGGCCCGCGAATTCGAGGCGCTGCGCTTCTACGAGCCGCTGGCGCGCAGCGGCGATGCCTCGCGCGTCTTCCTGCCGCCGAACAACGACATCCACGTCGACGCACACCCCATGCCTTCGACCGGATCCGGCGACACGCCGATCCAGCGCAGCAAGCTGCGCTTCGCCAGCCCCTTCGTGCCGCTGAACCCCGCCGCCGCCCCCGCCTTCGCGCGCATGAAACGCGTCGCCATGGCGCATGCCGAGCACTGGTGCCACGGCGACAGGCCGCGGCCGACGCTGATCGTGGTGCACGGCTTCGGTGCCGACATGCCGTGGCTCAACGCCCAGGCGCTGTCGCTACAGACGCTCTACCGCGACGGGCATGACATCCTCCTGTTCACCTTCCCGCATCACGGGCCGCGGGCCGAGTGCAGCCTGCCTTTCAACGGCTATGGCGTGTTCGGCAACGGCTTGCTGCATTTCAACGAGACCACGCTGCTCGCCATCCATGACCTGCGCGTGTTCATCGGCCATCTCCGCGCGCGCGGCGTCGAGCGCGTCGGCGTCACCGGGATCTCGCTCGGTGGCTACACGGCGGCGCTGCTGGCGAGCGTCGACGATCGCCTGGACTACTGCATCCCCGTCGTGCCTGCCGTGAGCCCGATCGACGCTTTCCTGGACTGGCAGCCCACCGGCCTGTTGCTGTCGAGCCTGATGCGAAGCAACGGTGTCAGCGTGGCCGACATGCGCGGCCTCGTCGCCGTGCACAACCCGCTCAGCTACGCGTCGCCGATGGCGGGAGAACGGGTGCTGATCATCGGCGGTGCCGGCGACCGCGTGACCGAGCCGCACCATGTCGAGTTGCTGCACCGGCATTGGCCTGGCAGCACGATGCACTGGTTCGCGGGCAACCACTTGCTGCACTTCGGCCGCCGCGAGTACCTGCGCCGCATGCGCGAGCACATCGGGCGCTGGAGCGACGCATAAAAAGAAAGGTGCGCCGCATGGCGCACCTTCTGCTGTGAGCCGCCAGTCCGGCGGCTCATTCATCGGTTCAGTCCCTCAGACGCAATACATCGTGACCACCGCCGCACCGCCAATGCCGACGTTGTGCTGCAGCGCCACCCGCGCACCCCCCACCTGACGCTGATCCGCCGTGCCGCGCAATTGCGACACCAGCTCGTAGCATTGGGCAAGCCCGGTCGCGCCGATCGGATGGCCTTTGGAGAGCAGCCCGCCCGAGGGATTGACCACGTAGCGGCCGCCATAGGTGTTGTCGCCATCGTCGATGAACTTCTGCGCGCCGCCTTCGGGGCACAGGCCCAGTGCCTCATAGGTCAGCAGTTCGTTCTGCGCGAAGCAGTCGTGCAGTTCGACCACGTCGACGTCCTCGGCGCCGATGCCGGCCTGCTCGTAAACGCGCCGGGCTGCCGCACGCGACATGCCGAACCCGGCAAGGTGGCGCATGTCGCCGGAGTTGAAGGTCTCGGGCCCGTCGGTGGCGAGCGCCTGGCCGGCGATCCAGACGCGCGCGTCGAGGCCGTGCTTCCTCGCATAGTCCTCGCTGCACAAGACCACCGCAGCCGCGCCGCAGGTCGGCGGGCAGGCCATCAGGCGCGTCATCACGCCGGGCCACATCACCTGGTCGGCCATCACATCTTCGGTGCTGACCACCTTGCGAAACACCGCGAAGGGGTTGTTGGCGGCATGGCGGCTCGCCTTGGCGCGAATCTTTGCAAAACTCTCCAGCGGTGTGCCGAAGCGCTGCATGTGCTCCTGGCCGGCCGCACCGAACAGCCGCAGCGCGGGCGCCACGCCTTCAGGAACGACGCTGGCGCAGGCACGCTGGAACAGCTCCAGCGGCGCAGGGCGGTCGGTGTACATGTCGCCGAGCGCGCCCGGATTCATCTGCTCGAAACCGAAGGCGAGCACGACGTCGGCCTGGCCACCGGCGATGGCCTGGCGCGCCAGATAGAGCGCCGACGAACCGCTGGCGCAGTTGTTGTGGACGTTGATGACCGGGATGCCCGTCATGCCCACGTCGTACAGCACGCGCTGCCCGGCGGTGGAGTCACCGAAGACGTAGCTGGCATAGGCCTGCTGCACGGCCTCGTAGCCCACGCCGGCATCCGCCAGTGCGAGCCGCACGGCCTCGGCACCCATCACCGGGTAGGTGTCGCCCTGGCCGGGCTTCTTGAACGGAATCATGCCGATGCCGGCCACGACTACTTTGCTTGTCATCTATTGCTCCTGTTGACTGCTTGAAATCTCACTGCCCGGACGCCGCATCGAAACGCGGTGCGCCGCCGTAGAGGGGCACCTCGCGCGAAAGAAAGCGTTCGAGCGCATTGGCGTGGTAGCTGCTGCCGGCCAGGATCCCCTGCAGCGCGGCTTCCCATTGCGCCAGTCCATGCCGATCCGTCTCGAAGGAACGGTTCAAGATGTTCTTGGCGAGGCCCAGCACATGCGTGGGCGCGTCGTCGAAGCGGCGGGCGAATGCGAGGGCCGTCACGCGCAGGCGATCAGGCGGGACCACGGCCTGGACCAGGCCCATTTGCAGCGCCTCGTCAGCGGCAATGTCGCGTGCGCTGAAAGCGATCTCCTTGGCGCGTGCCATGCCCACGAGGCGCGGCAGCACGTGCAGCAGCGACAGGTCCGGCACGAAGCCCACCCGCGCGAAGCTGGCCGCGAACGTCGCGCGCTCCGAGGCGATTACGAAGTCGGCCGCGAGGGCCAGCGAGAAGCCCGCGCCCACAGCAAAGCCGTCGACGGCCGATATGACGGGCTTCTCCAGATCGGCCAATTCCGCGAACCAGCGATGCGCGTCGAGCAGCAGGTCGCGAACGGCGAAGGGCTTTTCGATCCCCTCCCCGCTGCTCGCCAGTTGCGCGCCGGAACAGAAGCTGTCGCCTGCGCCCGTCAGCACCACCGAAGCGACCGATGCGTCCTGGCGCGCCGCACGGATGGCCGCGGGCATGGCGGCGCGCAGCGAATCGTCGAGCGCGTTCTTGTACTTGGGCCGGTTCAGCGTGATAACGGCCGTCTTGCCGACCTTCTCATAGACGAGGACTTCTTCGCTCATGGGACGGAATGCTGGATAAACATGCCGCTCAGGTTATGGATCGCCCCTGCGCAATTCCCCACCCTTTGAGGATGGGCAGAACCCTTCCCCCCTCACGAAGGGGTGGGGTCGGCACAGGGGTGCGTGTGGTCTTCTTGGGGGGAATCATCCGAGGCCGCGAGCGCGCGTCGCTGCTTCCAGCCGATCAAGGAGAAACCCAACGTGAAGAACGCACGCAGCGCCATCAAGCCCTTGCTATCCCTCCTGCTCATCGCCACCTGTGCGCAGGTCCACAGCGCGACGCCCGCCCCGGCCGCCAGCGACAAGGTTCCTGCGGCCGAAGTCGCCGCACTGTCCGACGACGACATTGCCGATGCCTACGTCTACCTGCTGGGTCGCCTGCTGGTCCTGCGGCAGCAGCGCCAGGACTTCGAGCAGGACGGACTCGCCTGGAATCGCCTCGTGCATCGCGAACCAGGCGCCGTGGCATGGGCCAATCCCAACCTGGACGTCGCCTACAGCGAGGCATGGGTGGCCGTCGACGAACGGACCTGCGTGCAGGTCGACATCCCCCCGATGCCGGGGCGCTACTTCACCTGGCACATGCTCAATGGCTGGGGCGAGACCGTGCTCAACATCAATGAGCGCACTTACCCCCAGCGGTCGTCGGGCCGCTACGCGCTGTGCCTTCGAGGCGCCGCGGTGGCAACGCCAGCCGACGCGCTACGCATCGACCTGCCCGGTCGGACCGCGCGTGTCCTGGCGCGCGTGGAACTGGGCAGTGACGCGAAGGAGGCGGTGCGACTCCAGCACCTCATCACGCTCAGTCCGCTGGGTCAGCCGAAGATCGATCCGCTCGTCCAGGCGCCGCCCTTCACCTTCTCGAAACTGCCAGGCGCGGAGGCCTTCGACAACGCGCCGGCGATCCTTGCCAGCGAGACAGACATCAATCCCGGCATGGCGCCCTTGCAGGCGCACGTCAGGCAGGCCGAGGCGCTGGTGCGTTCCGGCGAGCAAGGCCGTGCGCGGGTCGAACAGGTCATCCGCGAACGCGCGGTGCCGGGATTCGGCAAGATGCGCGCAAGCGTCGGCCGCATCCAGGACGGCTGGGCCCAGCCCGTGCTGGGCAACTACGGCAGCGACTACCGGACGCGCACCGTGGCCAACATGGCGGGCATCTGGGCCAACAACGGCGGCGAGTACGTCGGCTACGCCGCCCGCGGACTGGACGGCAACGCGGTCTACACGCAGACCTTCCCCCGCAATGCCTTGCCGCGCGACCAGGTGCGCTACTTCTGGTCGGTGACCGCTGTCGATTCGCAGCGCTACCTCGTGATCCCCAACCCGCTGCAACGCTATCAGCTCAACGAACGCTCGGGGCTCAAGTACAACGACGACGGCTCGCTGACCATCGTCTATGCGGCCCGCAAGCCGGCGCAGCCTGCGGATGCCAACTGGCTCCCCACGCCGGAGGGCGGCAAGTTCAACCTGAGCTTTCGGCTGTATGGCGCGAACGAACAGGCGCAGGAAGGCAACTACTTCCCTCCAGCGCTCGTGAAGCTTCCCTGACCCACCCCTGAACTCAAACCATGACCTCATTGAAGAAGCTATCCATGGCTGCGCTGGCAGCCTGCCTGGGCTGCGCCGCTCTTGCCCAGAAGAACGCACAGCCCGCCGTGCCGGTGACAGCCGACAACTTCGTCCGCGCCGAGACCGACATGTACTTCACCAGCATCGTGCGCAGGGGCGGCTTCGGCAAGCTCCAGTTCACCCGTGAACTGGTCGGGATCGACAAGCAGACCGTGGTCCGCATCAACCGCGACACGCTCTATGCCTCGGGCATCTTCGACCTCGACGCCGGTCCGGTCACGATCACCCTGCCAGATGCCGGCAAGCGCTTCATGTCGATGCAGGTGCTCGACGAAGACCACTACACGCCGCTGGTGAGCTACCGCCCGGGGAGCTACACACTGACGCGCAAGGAAGTCGGCACGCGCTATGCGCTGGTGGGCGTGCGCATCCTGGTCGACCCGAACGATGCCGCGGACGTGCAGCGCGTGCACGCCTTGCAGGACGCGATCCAGGTGAGACAGAAAAGCACGGGCAGCTTCGAAACGCCGAACTGGGACGCAGACAGCCAGAAGAAGGTTCGCGAAGCCCTGCGCGTGCTCGCCAACACGCTACCGGACACCAACGGCGCCTTTGGCCCGAGGGGCAAGGTCGATCCCGTTCGAAGGCTCACCGGCGCGGCGTCGGCCTGGGGCGGCAATCCGCAGAAGGATGCGATGTACCTCAACGTCGTGCCGGAGAAGAACGACGGCACGACGGTCCACCGCCTCGTCGTCAAGGACGTGCCGGTCGATGGCTTCTGGTCCATCAGCGTCTACAACGCCCAGGGCTACTACGAGGCCAACGCACAGAACGCCTACACGATCAACAGCGTCACCGGCAAGAAGAACGCCGACGGCTCGGTGGCCGTGCAGTTCGGCGGCTGCGAGGACCAGGCGCCCAACTGCATCCCGGTCATGCAGGGCTGGAACTACATGGTCCGCCTGTACCGGCCGCGTGGCGAGATCCTGTCGGGCCAATGGCAGTTTCCGAAGGCGCAACCGGCCAGTTGAACGTCGACGAGCGGGGCCGACCCATCCCATTGGGAGGGCGTGCGCAGCGGCCGGCATTCCTACGATTCAAGACATCTCATTGAATTGAAAAGGATGTCGACATGGATCTGGGTGCAATGCTCGCAGGCAAGCGGGTGCTCGTGACGGGAGCCTCGTCGGGGCTCGGAGAAAACTTCGCGCGCGTGGCCGCCCGCAACGGGGCCAAGGTGGTGATCGCGGCACGGCGCAAGGCCAGGCTCGATGCGCTCGCTGATGACCTCGCGAAGCTCGGCGCGGCGCAAGTCACCGTCGTCGAGATGGACGTGGCCTCCGAGCAGTCGATCGAAGCGGCCTTTGCCGCGATCGACGCGTCGGGCGACATGCTCGACGTGGTCGTCAACAACGCCGGCGTCGCCGGTTCGGGCTCGGCCCTGGCGCTGCCCATCGAGGATTTCGACACGTTGATGGCGACCAACGTCCGCGGCGTCTGGCTGGTTTCCGTGCAAGCCGCAAGGCGCTGGAAGAAGGCATGCCGTGGCGGGTCCATCATCAACATCGCGTCGATCCAGGGCGAGCGCGTGATGCCCGGCATCGCGCCCTATTCGACCTCCAAGGCAGCGGTCGTGCACATGACCAGGAGCCTGGCACTCGAATGGGCGCCCTTCGGCATTCGCGTCAACGCGATCGAGCCGGGCTACATCGGCACCGAGATGACGGACGGCATGTGGGAGACCGAACAGGGCAAGGCACTGATCGCACGCATTCCGATGCGCAGGCTGGGCAAGGCCGAAGAACTCGACGGACTTCTCCTCCTGCTGGCCACCGACGCCGGATCATGGATGACCGGCGCCTGCGTGCCGGTGGACGGTGGGCATCTCTGCTCGTCGCTGTAGGGTCCGGTCCGTCACCCGAGTCGATCTGGCGGAATGCTGCACATCGATGGTTCGCATTGACAAGGGGAGCTGAGAACAACCGCCAGCCGACAGTGCGGCTGCGCTGTTGCCCTCGGGCAGGCGGCGGGCCACGGCTGCAAGGCCCGTTGACCGGCCATTGATGCCACGTTCGCCCGTGAGTCTGGACGACCGGAATCGACAACACTGCGTGCTTTCGGCCAACAACCGGGAACGGCGGTGCCATCAGCGGGCAAAGGCGATCGCGAACCACGCCAGCGGCGGTGGGCGGGAGGCACCTTGCAGCGCGCTGCGGCAACAGGAATGGTGAAGGCGCCGCTGTCCCGGATCGACAAATAGATGTCCCGGATAAGCAAGAGTCAACGGCGCGATCCGCAGGACACTTGCGTTGTCGCTTTCCAAAGCCCGCATCACCAATACCGGAGACAAGAAAATGAAAATCCCGCACCTTGCACGCGCCGCCGTCGCACTCGCCGGATGCTCGCTGGCCCTCAGCGCCTGGGCCTTGGGCGAGAAGCCCGTGAGGGTTGTCGTCCCTGCGCCAGCAGGCGGAACGATGGACATCGTCGCCCGCGTCGTCGGGCAGCAAATGGCGCTGGACATCGGTCGGCCGGTGGTCGTCGAGAACCGCCCCGGCGCCGGCGGCTCGATCGGCCTGCAAGCCATGCTGCAGGCGCCGCCCGACGGCAACACCCTCGTGATGGCGGCCAGCAACGTGCTGGCTGAAACGCCACATGTGGTGAAGATGCCCTTCGATCCGCTCAAGGACGTGGTGCCCATCGCGGCGGTCGCGCGCTCGGGCGTGGTGCTCGTGACGGCGGCCGGCTTCCCGGCCAGGGACTTCCAGGGCCTGGTCGCCGAGCTGAAGGCGCGCAAGGGCAAGTCCAGCTTCGCCAGCTACAGCCCTGGCACCGTGTCGCAGTACGCCGGCCTGATCCTCAGCGACCGCGCCGGGCTGGACATGCAGCATGTCGGCTATGCCGGCTCGCCGCCCGCGCTGCAGGACCTGCTCGGTGGCCAGGTCGACATGATGTTCGACGGCATGCTGACCTCGATGCCGCTGATCAAGGCCGGCAAGCTGCGCCCCTATGCCTTCAGCGGCAAGACGCGCTCGAGCTACCTGCCCGACGTGCCGACCACCACCGAGCTGGGCTACCCGGAGTTGCAGTTCCGCGGCTGGGTCGGCTTCATCGGCTCCAGCAAGCTGCCGTCCGACGTGCTCGCGAAGCTTCACGCCACGATCCAGAAGGCTGCGCAGGCCCCTGCGGTGCAGCAGAAGCTGGCGGATGTCGGCCTGGAACCCGAACTCAGCATCGACACGCCCGCGCTGCTCGGCGAGACCCGGGCGATGTTCGAGCGCAACGCCGCCATCGTCAGGAAGTTCCACATCCAGGCGAACTGACTGGCGCCCTGACATTCCACCGGAGACCCATTTCATGAAGATCAGACCCATCACGCCCTCGCTGGGGGCGGAAGTCTCGGACATCCACATCGGCGAGGCCTCGCGCGACGCCGAACGTTTCACGCAGATCCGCGCCGCGCTGCTCAAGCACAAGGTGCTTTTCTTCCGGGGGCAGGACATCACGCGTGCCGAACACGTCGCCTTCGCACGCTGCTTCGGCGAGCTCGAAGACCACCCGGTGGTCGGCAGCGACCCCGAGCATCCGGGCCTGGTCCGCATCTACCGAAGCGACAACAGGCACAGCTACGAGAACACCTGGCACAGCGACGGGTTGTGGCGCTCCGCCCCCGCGATGGGCGCGGTACTGCGCTGCATCGAGTGCCCCGAGATCGGCGGCGACACCATCTGGGTCAACATGGTCCAGGCGCACGATGAACTGCCCGACGAGATCAAGCAGAAGATCGGCAAGCTGCGGGCCAAGGCCAGCATCGAACATTCCTTCGGTGCCGTCATGGCGCCCGAGGCCCGCCTCAAGCTGGGCCAGGACCATCCGCCGGTGGAGCACCCTGTGGTGCGCACCCACCCGGAGACGGGCGAGAAGGTGCTCTTCGTCGGCAGCTTCAGCACGCACTTCGCGAACTACAGCACGCCCGAGAACGTGCGGCACGGCATCGACAAGACACCGGGCGCCGCCCTGCTGCTGAACTACCTGGTCAGCCGGGCCAGCATTCCCGAGTACCAGCTGCGCTGGTCCTGGCAGCCCGGCGACGTGGTCGTCTGGGACAACCGCAGCACGCAGCACTACGCGCTGAACGACTACTGGCCCGCGCCGCGAAAGATGGAGCGTGCCGGCATCGTCGGCGACGTGCCGTATTGAGACTTCGACATCCGCATTGCAACCTGGAGACGCACATGAACTTCCTCGACGGCCACCTGTTCCCGGAAAACCAGCAGCCGCTGATCATCACCGCCGCCCCCTATGCGCCGGGCTGGCTTCCTTCAGACTTCCCGGAAGAGATCCCGGTCACGATGGAGCAGCAGGTCCAGAAGGCGGTGGACTGCTACAACGCGGGCGCGACCGTGCTGCACTTGCATGTCCGCGAACTCGACGGCAAAGGCAGCAAGCGGCTGTCGAAGTTCAATGAACTCATCGCCGGTGTGCGCAAGGCCGTGCCTGAAATGATCATCCAGGTCGGGGGCTCGATTTCGTTCGCGCCAGAAACCGAAGGCGCGGCCGCCAAGTGGCTGAGCGACGACACGCGGCACATGCTCGCCGAACTGGAGCCGACACCCGACCAGGTGACAGTGACCGTCAACACCTCGCAGATGAACGTGACCGAACACGCCGAGCTGGCCGATTTCAAGGGCACCTCGCGCGAGATCCCGGCCATCTTCGAGGCCTACAAGGAAATGACGGTGCCGGCCCAACCGGGCTGGGTCGAGGAGCACATCCGCCGCCTCAGCAAGGCCGGCATCCAGAGTGCCTTCCAGTGCTACAACATCAACAGCTTCGAGTCGGTCGAGCGGCTGATGCGCCGCGGCGTCTACAAGGGCCCGCTGGTGATGAACTGGGTGGCCATCAGCGGCGGCATGGATGCGCCCAACATCTACAACCTGGCCAACTTCGTGCGCGCCGTGCCCGATGGTGCCGTGCTCACGGTGGAAAGCTCGGTGCGCAACGTGCTGCCAGTGAACATGTTCGGTATTGCCATGGGCCTGCACGTGCGTTGCGGGACCGAGGACGTGCTGTGGAACCAGACGCGCTCGGCCAAGATCGGGACCGTCGCACAGATCGAGCAACTTGTGCGCATCGCACGCGAGTTCGGCCGTCCGATCGCGACGGCGCAGCAGGCGCGCGAGATCTCGAAGATCGGCGTCTTCTACGACACGGCGGAAGAATCGCTGCAGGCCAACGGCTTCGCGCCCAATCGCCATGGGGCGAACCAGGGGTTCCTGCGGAAGGCGGCCTGAAAAGGTGCGAACGAACCCGCCATGCCCGCACGGCCACGCCGGATTCATTCATACGTTCTGGCGCCTCGTGGAGCGCATGGCACACGCCATGCGTCTTGAAGCCCTCTTTCAGAAGGCGGCGGCGGCATCCTGAGCGGCGACGCCGCCGGCCTGGCGGCTCCACTGCGAGGGGCTGCAGCCGAAGTGCTTGCGAAACCAGTGGCTGAAGCTGCTGGGTCCCGAAAAGCCCAGCAGTTCGGCCACCTCGCCAAGCGGGAGGTCGCTGTCGCGCAGGTGGCGCCTGGCCAGCTCGGAGCGCACGTCGTTGAGCAAACCGCTGAAGGTGAGCCCTTCCGCGTCCAGCCGGCGGGCCAGCGTGCGACGGTCGACGCGCAGGTGCCGTGCCACCTCCTCCACGGTGCAGCCACCGCCGGACAACAGGGCCAGGATCAGTTCCCGGCAAGCGTCACGCGTGCTCTCGCCACGGCGCTTCAAGGCCGCATCGAGGTACTCGCGCGCGAACCGCGTTGCGCTCTCATCCGCTGAACCGCGCGGCTTGCGCAGGTCGGCCGCGTCGCAGACCAGGCCGTTGAAGTCCTGGTTGAACGTGACGTTGCGCGTGAAGAAGGCCCGGTGCGCCGAAAGGTCTGCCGGCGGGCGGTGCGTGAAGCAGACCTGCAGCGGTCGCCAGTTCGGCGCGATCAACTCGCGCAGGATGCGGAACATGATGCCGACGGCGAGCTCGATCGATTGGCGCATCGGCAGCCCCGCGCTCGGCAACAGGTCTTCACGAATGACGACCGTGTCGCCCGCTTCCTCCAGCCGGAAGATCAGCGAGGCATTGACCAGCTTCAGGTAGCGGCCCAGCGTGTCGAGCGCGGCCAGGGGTGTGGGCTCTTCCTTCAGCACGACGCTGATCGGCCCCAGCGCGGAGAGCTTGCGCTGGGCAGCCAGGCACAGGGCAAAATCTTCAGTGCGCGTGGCGCGCGCGGTGATCTCGAGCAGTTCGCGCACGGCGTCGCCGGGAATCAGCGTCTCGGGATGCTCCAGCAGCTTGGCCTGCAGGCCCACGGTCCGCATGAACGCTTGAGGATCCCGGCCGAGCGATCGCACCAGCTCCTCATAGCCGCTCAGGCTGGCGCTGCGTATGAGTCGACCGAGATGTTTCATGGAGGCGTCACGTCGACGCCGATTTTCTCCTGCTGCGGTACGTTACGTCGCGTCATTGTTTGAGTAGCGAGGCCCTCGTTCGGCGCATCGACGTTCGCCGCGGAATCAAGGGAGCAGCAGTTCGTTGGCCGTGTCGTCGGCGCTGCTGCCGACCGCCTCAGCAACATCCGTTGCTGCTGCTTCCAATGACATGCGCGGAGTGTGTGTGGGCTTGCGGCCGCGGAATGGAGGTTCAGACTGGTCTCGAGTCTTGGGGCGATCTGCATACGCAACCGGTTGCATTGCTGCGTCGTCAGCGGCCATTCGTAGGTTGTGTCCGAACGGCTGCAACTGTCTAGGGTTGTGAGATACCTGCCCGGAGACTGGCGCAGCGCGAAGGTGACGACGACCTGAGGGCAGGTGTCGCACAACCCTAAACAGATGTGGACGTAGGCGTGACTGGCGTCTACGGCTCCTTTCAATGGAAGCCGTCACACGCGTGGGTGACCGCAACCGAGTCGGACAGGGGCATTCGCGAGCGGTCGCTGTACCCGCCGCATATGCCCCATGCGTTCAATCCAGCTTGATTTTTGCCTCGTTCACGAGTTTCGCAAACCTCAGTGTGTCTGCCTTGATGGTCCTTGCGAATTCTTCCGGAGTGCCACCCATCGGCGTGGCCCCCAACGCGGCGAGCTTTTCCTTCATCTCTGGAGACGCCAACCCCGCGTTGATCGCCTCATTGAGCCTTTTCACCACCGGCGCCGGCATGCCAGCCGGGCCAACGACGCCAAACCACTGCGTGAACTCGAAACCAGGCAGGCCAGCCTCGGCCATGGTCGGAACGTCGGGAAGCAGGGGCGAGCGCTTGGCGCTGGTGATTGCCAGCGCTCGCAGTTTCCCGGCCTTGATGAATTGAAGCGTCGGCGGTGGTGAGTCGAAGTTGAGTTCGACCTGACCGGACAGGAGGTCGTTCAGGGCTTGGGCGCTGCCCTTGTAAGGAATGTGGTTCATCTCCGTCTGGGTCGCCAGCATGAACATCGCAGCGCCGATGTGCTGCGAGCTGCCGCTTCCGGAAGACGCGAAACGCAGCGCTCCCTTCTCCTTCTTTGCCAACGCAATGAAACTGGCCGGGTCCTTGGCCGACACGGAGGGATTCACGATCATCAGAAGCGGAGTGTTGGCCACCAGGGCGATCGGCGTGAAGTCCTTGACCACGTCGTACGGAAGCTTCGGAAAGAGTGCGGGCGCTACGGCGTTGGAGTTCTGGTGTGCCAGCAACAGCGTGTACCCGTCAGGCGCTGACTTCGCGACGGCATCGGCGCCGATGGTCCCGGTTGCGCCGGCTTTGTTCTCTACGACAACGGTTTGGCCAATGCGCTTCTGAAGATCGGTGGCGATCATCCGTGCGGCCACGTCGGTGAAGCCGCCGGGCGCATAGCCAACGATCAGCTTGATCGGTTTGGCGGGATAGTCCTGCGCAAGAGCGCAGAGAGGAACGACGCAAGCGATGGCGCCGGCGAGCAGGCGATGAAGCTTGAACATGATGATGTCTCCTTTGGTGATTCCGGGCAGCGGCCGGACGGCCGCATGGGCCACGCGCTGCGCGGCCGATCGATGGCGTTGCCCTGCGGCCTAGCTGGTGAAGGTTGCTTCCCGCGCGCGAATGATTGCGACGAGGGCTTCGTTCATGGGGGTCGGAATGCCGTACCTGGCTGCCTCGGCCGGGATTGACCCGTTGATCGCATCGACCTCGGAGCGACGATGCGCCAGGTGATCGAGCAGCATTGAAGGCTTGGCATCGGGAATCTTGCTGCCGAGCTTGCGGACATGCTCGATCGGATCACCCACGTCGAGCTTGATACCCGCCGCCTTGGCCACCGCGATCGCTTCGAGGGAGCAGCCGCGCGCGATCTTCCAGGCGTCCGGGTTGTTCATGACCTCGCCGATCGTCATGCCAGTCGCACAGGTTGTGCCAGAGAAAGCGACGTTCATGATCAACTTTTCCCACACCATCTGCTTCACGTCCTCGAAAAGCGCGACCGTGAAACCGGCTGATCGCCAGACCTCGGCGGACGTTTCCAATGCATCACGGGACAGGCCCGCGAGTGCGCCAAAGCGGATCATCTCCATGCCGTTGTGGTGCGCATGACCTGGAGCCCTGATCGAGGCGCCGAAGCCCCCGACCACGCCGATTGCAATCCGATCCGCTCCGAGCACGGCAGCAGCCTTTTCGGGCGAACCAAGGCCGTTCTGGATCGTCTGGACGGGAGTCTTCGGACCAAGCAAGGGCAGGGATGCCTTGGCGGCCGCCTCCACATCAAAGGACTTGGTGGCGATGATCACGAGATCACAAGGACCGATTCCGTCTGTCGTCGTGCTCGCATGGATCGGGACCGTACGGTCTCCGCTTGCACCTTCCACCCGCAGGCCGTGCGCCTGCATGGCGGCCGCATGATCCGGCCACAGGGTGATCGCATGGACTTCATGGCCCGCGCTGACCATCAGGCCTGCGTATACCGAGCCCATGGCACCGCAACCAACTATTGCTACTTTTGCCATGATCGACCTCACACAGTCACTGTGGATTCGATCGTCGCGGGCAGGGCCGCGATGATGGCACTCGTCACTGCCGAGGTTCCTGCGTTGCCGCCAAGGTCGGCGGTCCTGGGACCGCTTGCGAGCACCTTGGCGGTTGCCTCGCGCACCGCTGCCGCTGCCTTGACGCAGCGATCATCCTCGTTGCGCTCGGCCAGCCAGTCCAGAAGCATCGCGGCCGACAGGATGGTCGCCACCGGGTTGGCGACGCCCTTGCCGGCGAGGTCCGGAGCGGTGCCATGACTTGGTTGGAAGACGCCCATCGTCTCGCTGATGTCTCCGGAGGGCGCGACGCCCAGGCCGCCCACAATCCCCGCGGCAATTTCTGATGTGATGTCGCCGAACACGTTTTCGGTCACCACGACGTCGTAGCGCTCCGGATGGGTCACGAACATCATCGAACCGGCGTCGATGTACAGACGGTCGCTGCCCACGTCAGGGTACTTCGCCGCAACCTCGTCGAAGATCTTGCGCATGAAAGCGTTGCTGCGAAGGACGTTTGACTTGTCCAGCAGGGTTACGTGGCCCGGCGTGCCGTGGGTCTTGCGACGTGCTCTCGCTTGCTCGAATGCCACCTTGAACAGCTTCTCGCTTGTGGCACGGGTGATGACCAGGCGGTCGCCCACCGCTTCGTCGCTGGGCTCGAGGTGGTCGTGGCGACCGGCGAACAGGCCTTCGGTAATCTCGCGGATGACCAGCATGTCGATCTTTTCGGCCTTGACCCGCGACGGGACGCCGGGAAAGAGCTTGCAGGGCCGCAGGCTTGCGAAGAGGCCGAAGCGTTCCCGGATGTCAATCTGGGGCGCGATCTCGGTTCCATCGGGCTTGCGCACGGAAGGCAGGCCCATGGCGCCGAGCAAAATGGCGTCGGCCTGGGGCAGCGCTTCCATGTCGGCGTCGGCCATGGAAATCCCCGTCTTGCGGTAAAGCTCGGCACCCGCTTCGTATGTCTTGTAGTCAAGCGCAATGCCATGCGCTTCCGTGGCAGCGTTCAGCACTGCAACCGCGGCGTCGGTGACTTCCGGTCCGATGCCATCGCCGGGAAGAAGCACAACCTTGTAAACACTCTTGCTCATCATCAGTCTCCTGGAGGTGGCTCGCAACATGGAGCCAGTGGGACGAATGGTGAGCGGCTGGAATTCCCTCGAAAAGCAATGGATTGCCAAGGGGTCTTCGCGTAGCGCGAAGACTAGGGTTTGCGCTCGGACGCGCACTTCTGCAGGTGCTGGACCAGCAGACTGGAAGCAACAGGCCGCGGCCCGTTGGGAACGCAGATGCACAGTTCGCGGCGGGCCCATGGCTCGTCCAGCTTCACTTCGCAAATGTTCAAGCGCTTCACAAAGAGCCGCGCAATGTTGTGCGGTGCGATGGCGATGCCCAGTCCTGCTGAAACCATGAGGCACAAGGCGTCGTAGCCGGTGACCTGAACGCGCAATCGAACGGTCCGGCCAGTGCGCACGGCCGCTTCGGTGAGTTGACTGTTGATGGCGCTTCCCGTGCGAAGGCCGACGAAATCCCAGTCGAGCAAATCTGTCAGTTGAAGGCTCTTTCGAGCAGCAAGCGGATGGTCGCGCCGCAGGACCACCGCCAACTCGTCTTCTTCGTAGGGCAAGGTCTCGACATTGTCCCCGTGTGGCTGCCGTGTGTAGATTCCGACGTCGGCTGCGTTCTCGGCCACGGCCTTCGTCGTGACGGCGCTGTTGCGCTCTTCAAGATTCAATTGAATCTGGGGGTATTCCTCTGCAAACGTCGCAAGATCCGCCGGCAAAAACTGCGTGATGGCCGAGATGTTGGCAAACAGACGGACCTGTCCGCGCGTGCCGCCCGCATAGTCGAGCATCTGTGTGTGAATCTCGTCGAGCGAGTGAAGGGCCTGGCGCGCCAGACGCAAGAGCGCGATGCCTGCGGCGGTGGGCTCGACCCCTTTGTAGCTGCGCGTCAGGAGTTGCGTTCGAAGTATCCCTTCGAGCTCGGTGATTCGCTTGCTGATGGCAGCGCCTGCGATGTGCTCGCGTTCGGCAGCCTTGCCGATCCCTTGCTCCTCCACGACGGCGACGAAAAGTTTCAGCGATACCGGGTCTAATTTCATGTGCGTGTCCGCCGCCTATGGTTGGCTGGTGACGCATTGTGAATGCCGTGGACGGGATTGCCTGAATGGCGAAAACACCCGCGTCCTCCAGGTTTGCTCGCATCCAGGTTGCGGACGTTCGCCAGTGGCTGCGGTAGGTTGGCTCAGGGCCCTGACTTCCAGTTGGGCGGCCAAGAAAGCAGCCGTTCGACTCGGCGATAGCGGGGTGGCTTTAGGGATGCTGCCGGGCTACGACTGGAATACCTTCGAACCCGGTCCTTCATATCGACGCGTTCTCGGCGTATGGACGACAGGAACCGGCCTCGCAGCATGAGTTCGTCGAGCAACCCGCAAACACAGCAACCGCTGCATGCCGGCCTTTCATTTTGGCCCGGCGCCGCCCGGCGCCATCGCGGCCGGACTATGCACTTCCTCGCTCCTCCAAGGTGGCGGCTCTGTCCTCTGGTGGCTTCAGCGTTGATGTCCCAGCAAGTGGTGTAAGTCTTCTTTCACTCGCTGCACGGCAAGGCGCGTAGGGCGTAGCCCGAAGCGGCTTGCCGTGCAGCGGCCGCGCTCTTCGGGGGTGGTCATCGTGAAGTCCGGATAAGTTTGAGGTGCGACCCACCAAACCTGTCCTTGAAGGAAATCACAATGACCAACGCCACTATGGCATTAGCCGAGCTTGCCGAGAAGGGAGCCGACATCGACGTGCTGCGCCAGATGGTGCAGTTCATGGCCCAGCGCCTGATGGAGTTCGATGTCGAAGGCCGCTGCGGCGCCGCCTACGATGAGAAGAATCCCGAGCGCCTCAACAGCCGCAACGGCTACCGCGAGCGCACCTGGGACACCCGGGCCGGCAGCGTCGAGTTGAAGATCCCCAAGCTGCGCCAGGGCAGCTACTTCCCCGAGTTCCTGGAGCCCCGGCGCACCGCCGAGAAGGCCCTCACCGCCGTCATTCAGGAGGCCTACGTGCAAGGCATCTCCACCCGCTCGGTGGACAACCTGGTCAAGTCGCTGGGCATGAGCGGCGTCTCCAAGAGCCAGGTCAGCCGCCTGTGTGGCGAGCTTGATGAGCGCGTCAATGCGTTCCTTGGACGCCAGATCGAGGGCGACTGGCCCTACCTCTGGGTCGATGCCACCTACGTGAAGACGCGCGAGGCCGGGCGTATCGTGAGCGTGGCGGTGATAGTGGCTGTGGGTGTGAACACCGACGGTCAGCGCGAAGTGCTGGGCTTGAAGGTCGGCGCATCAGAAGCCGAGCCCTTCTGGACGGAGTTCCTGCGCAGCCTGAACCGCCGTGGGTTGCGCGGCGTGAAGCTCGTCATCAGCGACAGCCACGAGGGCATCAAGGCAGCCGTCTCGAAGGTCCTGAAGGCCACCTGGCAGCGTTGCCGGGTGCACTTCATGCGCAACGCCCTCGCGCACGCCGGCAAGACCCAGCGGCGCATGGTCTCGGCCGCGATCGGCACGGTGTTCGTGCAGGAATCAGCCGATGCAGCTCGCGCGCAATGGCGATCGGTGGCAGACCAACTACGCGACAAGTTCCCCAAGCTCGGGCGTCTGATGGACGACGCGGAGAACGACGTGTTGGCCTTCATGACCTTCCCGCGGGCCCACTGGACGCAGATCTACAGCACCAACCCTCTGGAGCGGTTGAACGCGGAGATCAAGCGACGCACGAACGTCGTGGGCATCTTCCCCAACGACGCCTCGATCACGCGTCTCGTGGGCGCCATGATGCTCGAGCAGAACGACGAGTGGTCGCTCAACCGGCGCTACATGCAGCTTGAAGGCTTGCAGTCCCTGAGCGACACTGCACCCACTCGGCTGTCCGCAGTGGCTCGCTGAGTACCGTGTACCTCAGCCCTGTCTGGGCTGAAGACTTACACCATCCGCCGGGACGTAACCGCTTCAGCTGGTACGGCCGCCCCGTTGACGGCACAAAAGCCCCTTTAATGTCGAGCCATCCATCTGCGTCTTCGGGATAGAGCGACGACCAAAAGTCCGTCCCGGACATTCGCAACTTCGGACCAGTGCGTGAGACGAAAAGTTCCTCGATCTGTCCAGTGCGGCCGATCAACTTCTCGCAAAGCCACACCTTCGAGAGATGAGGATCCAACGTCGCCGCGACTCGACGAACCTTGTCCGGAGTGGACTCCTTGTAGGCGAACTCAGTTGTGTACCTGTGCAGCAAGATGTCAGCGTTGGCGAAGCGAGCTAACTCCGAGGCCAACTCAGAGATGAGGTGCATCGCGAGGCCGTTTGCGTGCCCGATTCGGAATTGGGCTCTGTAGCCAGTTGTGCCGTTGAACAACCAATCAAGAAGTGACTTGTCGCACTGAAACTGAACCACGCCTCGAAGGTCATGCGAATCCCGCCCAGATTCATCAAGCCCAAACCTCGCGTTGTTGCTCTCGAGTGCTGCTCGGAGAGCGGCACGGACGGATCCCATCAGTTCTTGCCAGGGTGGCGCCTGCCGCAGATGCTGCGCTCGAACTGGATCAAGCGCGTCAAACTCTCCAAGCGTCCAAAGAATCGACATTCTGTTCTCCGGCATGTCGCCCGACTGACATACGGCGATCGCCACAGTCAGTGAACTTGGTCTACGTTGACCACCAGCTTACGGGCAGACTTTGGCTCACTGTCCTGTGCCTGGTGAGGGCTTATGGTTCAACTCGTGAGGCTTAAACACAAAAGTGCGCTGCAGACTGTCTGCTGTCCTTCGAATCTTGCTGCCCAATGACAGAGGTCGCCGATACCAGACCTTGGCACTTTTCTCGACGAACGGCCGGTCTAACTTGGAACCCGACCGTCGCAGATGTCGACAGTTCGGATCGCAGGCGGCAAGGTACGACCCAGACGAAGTCGCGCGTGAGCAACTGCTTCTGAATGTCGCGGAATAGCGAACCGCGCCCGAAGAGGCGAGCAGTCACGCTCGCCGTCGAGGCCGTTGCACCAAAGTGCGAAAGCCCGTGCACTGACGACCCATAGCCGGCGCGATTCGAGGCCCTTAAGGTTCAGGCTCGAACCCAATCCATCATGACGGCCCACGAGCGGACCCGCAATCACCGGTTTCGCTTTTGCGCGCGCGCTCTTTTCGCATTTCTGTTTGGAGCGGTCGTTCTCGTTTCCGGCACCAGAGCCGAGCCGTCTGTTCCCCTGCGCGTGCTTGTCATCCAGGGCGGGGACCCCTACCTGCCGTCGGCGGTCGAGCAGGTGAAGGGCCTTCGGCGCGTCTTCAACGAGCGGTTGCCCAACGGCTTCGAGATGACCAGCGAGCCCCTCCAAGCGCTGCAAGCCGGCGCGCCGTACGACTCCGACGCACTGCTCGCGCCTCAACTCAAGGCACGCTACGGCACCGAGCCGCCCGATGTCGTCATCGCCCTGCGCCGGCCCGCCATCGACTTCCTGCTCCGCACACGCCAGTCGCTGTGGCCGTCAGCGCCCATCGTGTTCTGCGGCATCCCGGAAGACGAGATCAGTGAGTTGACGCCAGGCCCGAACATCTCGGGCGTTGCGATGCGCTTCGATGTCCGCGGCACACTGGCTTTGGCACGCCTGCTGCAACCCGATGCGCGCAGGATCGCGGTGGTGGCCGGCAGTTCAACCTATGACAGGACCTGGGCCAACCGCGTAGGCAAGGCCCTTGCCACGGACGCGCGCGGCTTCGACGTGGTGTGGCTCGGCACGGGAGCGATCGAGGAGACTCTCGGCGACGTGGCACGCCTGCCGCCCGACACCATCGTGCTCTACACCAGCATCTTCAGGGACGGGCGCGGCAACGTCTTCATTCCGCGCGATCTGATCCCGCAGTTGGCGGCCGCATCGCGTGCGCCGATCTACAGCTTCTTCGACACCTACTTCGGGCAGGGCATCGTAGGCGGGTCCATCTCCAATTGGCAGAGACAAGGTGAAGAGGCTGCGGAACTCGCGGTGCAGATGCTGGCTCACCCGGCCTCCGAAACCCGCGGGGTGGTCCGGCCGGCCCCTGCCGCCGTCACGATGGTCGATTGGCGCGCGATAAGCAGGTATGCGCTCAACGAGCAGGCACTGCCGCCAAGCACCCTGGTCGAGTTCCGTGAGCCAAGCTTCTGGGCACGCTACCGCTGGCAGATCGCCGTGGCCATCGCGCTGACCGCGTTGCAAGCCGCGATCATCTCGGCGCTGCTTGTCCAGCGGGCTCGCGCCCGCCGTGCCGAGCGCCTGACGGTCACCCAGCGCGAGGCCCTGAGCCAGGTCGCGAGGCTGTCGGCCCTCGGCGAACTCACCGCGAGCATCTCGCACGAGGTGAATCAGCCGCTCGGCGCCATCGTCACGAGCGCCGACACGGCAGACTTGCTGCTCAGGCAACAGCCGCCCAATGTCGACGGCGCGATCAGGCTTGTCGGCAACATCCGCAGGGCTGGGATCCGGGCGGGTGAGGTCACCCACCGCGTGCGCTCGCTGGTGCGGCGCCATCAGGTCAATACCGTGGCGCTCGACCTCAACGCATTGATCACCGAAATGTGGCCGCTGGTCGAGGGCACCATCACGCGTGCCGGCGTAAGCTCCGAACAGCAGCTCGACAGCGCGTTACCGCTGGTGTTGGCCGACAAGGGCGAGTTGCAGCAAGTCTTCCTCAATCTGATCCTGAACGCGCTCGACGCGATGCGTGCCTCCAGCGGGCGCCGCCACCTGCTTGTCTCGACGCAGCGATTGAACGATGATTTCGCGCTGGTTGGCATCGACGACAGCGGGCATGGCCTGAAGGTCGAGGAACAGAGGCTGTTCGAATCGTTCTTCACCACCAAGCCCGACGGCATGGGGCTCGGCCTGCCGATCGCGCGCTCCATCGTGGAGGCACACGGCGGGACCATCACGGCGGTGGACAACGCGCAGGGCGGTGCCAGCTTCCGCTTCACCTTGCCCATTGCCCGGACCGAGATCGGTTCGGCAGGAGGCCTTCAGGAGCATGGACTGTGAAGAAGAACCACTGTGTCCACGTCGTCGATGATGACGACGACATGCGCGAAGCGCTGGTAAGCCTGTTGCAAGCGCTGGGTCACGACGCAACCGGGCATCGCAGCGCCGGCGAGTTCCTGTTTTCTGCGTGGCAGTCCTTGCCGGGATGCCTGCTGCTCGATGTCGATATGCCGGGCCAGAGTGGCCTGGACTTGCAGCGGATGCTGAACGAGCGCGACCTTCGCATTCCGATCATCTTTCTGTCCGGCAAGGCGGATGTACCGATGTGTGCGCGGGCGCTGAAGGCTGGAGCGGTGGACTTCTTGACCAAGCCGTTCCGGCGGGAAGAAGTCGAAGCGGCCCTCTCCGCCGCCTTTGCGATGGTCGACCGGCGCCAGGCGGTCGAGGAAGAGTCCGAGTCCCTGCGACACCGCTTTCACACGCTCACCCAGCGCGAGCAGAGCGTGGCGAAACAGATCGTGCAAGGACGTCTCAACAAGCAGATCGCCGCCGACTTCGGCGTATCCGAGCGCACGGTGAAAAGCTACCGGGCACAGGTGATGGAAAAGATGAACGTCCAATCAGTGCCCCAACTCGTGGAGGCATTGCTGGGCCTCCCGCGCACCCAGCCCGCGCCGCTCACAGGAACAAGCCGACCAGCTCCTGAAGAACCTGGTCGAATGGCACCAGCGCAAGCGCCACCAGACCAAAAGGCAATGCAGTAGCTCCCGTCAATGCGAACAGGCTGCGAAGGTCGATCGCGGTCAGTCGTTGCGAGAAGGCCTTGTCGGCGGTCTGAAAAAAATCGGTCGCGGCCGAGAAATCGCCAGTCGACAGCGGGTCGATCGCGGGCTGATCCCGCGCGCACTGCATCCACTTGTCCTCCAGCGCGACGCCGACACGTTGCACCAGCGCACCGTAGGTCACGATCCCACGTTGCCAGTTGCGCAGCAGTTGCCCGCTGAACGCCAGCAGCGGCGCCACGCAGCACGCAAGGACGACGACGACGGTCGCGAGTGCAAGCCGGCCGAGCATCTCCGGCCCACCCTGCCCACCGGCCCAGATATGTGCAAGCGCCGTGGCCGCGACGACTGCGCCGGCTGCTGAAGCCGGAATCGAGAACGCACGCAACGAATATCCGACGAACATCAGCCCAGCGGCGCCCTCCGGATGAGGCGCCACCAACCGCAGCGGCAATCGCGAGACGAGCCACAGGTAGCGCGCCCACAGGAACAGCCGCCACGCCCAGCCGAACACCAGCACGAGCAGCAGCGGCAGGCTGACCAGTGCATGCCACCAGCTTGCCAACGAGCGCGCCAAAGGTGCGCTGGCATCGCCGCGGTGCCAATCCGGCAGGAAGCTCGCGGGCACATACCGGATGATCAACAACGCTGCGACGAACGCCACCACCACGGCGAATGCCTCGACCACCCAGCTGTCGCGCAGACGGCGAATACCGCTGAGGAGCACGGAGTACGCCGGGACCGCGCTCGCAGGCACGATGCCTCGCTCGCAAAAGACGGCGGCCAGCGCGCCAAGCCGTGGAATGCAGATCGCCTCCGCCAGCACGAGCAGCGGCGCCGCGACCAGCGACCTCGCATGCACCGACGCGTCGCGCAGGAAGGCCCGCCACACGCCATCCTGCCCGTTCGCCAAGGCGAGCGCGGCAAAGCCCAGCAAGGGCAGCCAGCCGATGCAAACGACGACCAGCGCGCGGCGCCAGACACCACGGTGACTGTGGTCAAAGCGCCCCCAGAGACGAAGCAACCTGAGCGGCGGGCCGCCGTCGAAGAGACGCGCATCGTCGTCCCGCTCATGGTCAGGCGTCATGACGAGGCCGCCCTTCCGGCCGTAGCCCGATCCACTGCATCGCGCAGCGCGGTGGCGGTAAAAGGCTTGAGCAGGTACTCGCCATGGAATGCGGCGGCCGCCGCACGCCCGCTCGCGTCGTCGCGCCCCGTGATGAACACGGCCGGCACACTCCGGCGATCCTTGCAGAGCGAACGGTAGAGTTCAAAAGCCGTCACGCCTGGCAAGCCGATGTCGAGCACCAGGCAATGCGCATCCAGCGGCGGTGTCAAGCGCATCACGCTTTGTGGCTCGGCGAAGCCACGCGCTTCGAACCCGAATACATCCAGCGCAACCAGCACGGCCGAGCGAACGTCATCGTCATCCTCGACGACGATCACCAGAGGACGCTCATCAGATTCCACGCAAGCCCCTGTATTTGAATGCGTCAGGGTTATGGCGCCTGCGATCAATTTAGACGCTCGCCGTGCAGGTGCCAACCAGCAAATGGGGAAGCCGGCCCTTCCCCTTGGGGAAGCGTGGGATTCCCCCACGGACATTGGCACCGCGGCATCGGCTGGCTAAGGTAGCCGATGGACGCCTGCGTGGGCGAACACCTTTCAACAAAGGAGACCTACCGTGAGCTTTGACTACTCGAAGTACAAGCATGGCGAAGTGCTGCCGTTCCTGCCTCCGAAGCACGACCCGATCACGGAGCCGGACTGGCGCAAGGTGCCGCAGCCCAAGCCCTTCATCGTGCGCCCGCCCAAAGGCGCACCGAACGTGCTGATCGTGCTGCTGGACCAGACTTCGTACAGCGACCCCTCAACCTTCGGTGGCGCGATCAAGTTTCCTACGCTCGACAAACTCGCTGCCGAGGGCCTGACCTATACCAACTTCCACTGCAACAGCCTGTGCTCGCCGAGCCGCACCGCATTGCTGACCGGGCGCAACCAGCATCAGAACAGCCAGTCCGCCGTGGTGGACGGCGCGACCTCTTATCCCGGTGACACCGGCGTGCGACCAAAGACCGTGGCACCCCTTGCGGAGATCCTGCGCCAGTGGGGCTACTGCACGGCAATGTTCGGCAAGAGCCACGAGACCCCGCCATGGGAAACCAGCGTGGCCGGACCGTTCGACCACTGGCCGGCGCGCCAGGGCTTCGAGAAGTTCTATGGCTTCATCGGTGGCGAGAAGAATCTGTTCTCTCCCTACCTCGTCGATGGCACGACCGAACTGGGCGTGCCCAGAGATCCCGACTACCACTTCAGCGTCGACATCACCAATAAGGCGATTGCATGGATTCGCGCGACGCGCTCGCTCGCGCCCGACCGTCCCTTCATGATGTATTACGCCGCCGGCGGCTCGCACCCACCGCACACGCCACCGAAGGAATGGCTCGACGTCTACAAGGGGAAGTTCAACCAGGGCTGGGACAAGCTGCGCGAGGAGATCCTGGAACGCCAGCTCAAGATGGGCGTGATACCGCCCGGTACGAAGATGGCACCCAATCCACCGGACATCGCCAAATGGGATGACTTGCCCGATGACGCCAAGGAAGTGCTGTCGCGTCAGATGGAGGTCTACGCGGGCTACTGCGAGCACACCGACCGCGAGATCGGACGCCTGGTCCAGGCCATCGATGACCTCGGCGAGAAGGACAACACCATCATCGTCTACATCGCGGGCGACAATGGCGGGACCGCGATCGGTGCGCTGAACGGGACTTTCAACGAATGGTCGAACCTCAACGGCGCGCCCGAGGACATCGAGTACCTCAAGACCCGCATGCACGAGTACGGCGGGCCCAAGTCCTATCCGAACTACGCGGTCGGCTGGGCCATGGCCGGCTCGACACCCGCGACCTGGTGCATCAACGCGTGCCAGGGTGGCGGCCAGAACCAGGGGATGGTGATCCGATGGCCGAAAGGCTTCAAGTCCAAGGGCGAGTACCGCACCCAGTACGCACACTTCATCGACATCGCGCCGACGATCCTCGAGGCAGCCGGCATCCCTGAACCCAAGTGGGTCAACGGCGTCGAGCAAATACCCATTGCCGGGACGCCGATGGCCTACAGCTTCGACGATGCCAAGGCGAAGGATCGCCACACCGTGCAGTACAACGAGTGCACCGGTAACCGAAGCATCTACAAGGACGGCTGGATGGCCTGCGTGATGCACCGCGCCCCATGGGAAAGCCGTCCGCGCGTGGACAGCTACGACAAGGACACCTGGGAGCTGTACTACCTGCCCGACGACTTCGGCCAGGCCAACGACCTCGCAAAGAAGGAGCCGGCCAAGCTGAAGGAACTGCAGGAGCTGTTCCACCAGGAAGCCATCAAGTTCGGCGTCTACCCGATGGACGACCGTTCGTTCGAGCGGCTGAACGCATCGGTGGCGGGGCGGCCGGACATCATGGGAGACCGCAAGGAAATGATCCTCTACGCCGGCATGACCGGCATGGCCGAGAACGTCTTCATCGACACGCTGAGCCGCTCGCTGACGGTCACGGCCGACATCGTGATACCCAAGGGCGGCGCCAAGGGCGTGCTGGTGTCGCAGGGCGGGCTCTTCGGCGGCTGGAGCCTGTACGTCAAGGACAACAAGCCCAAGCTGGCCTACAACTGGCTGGCCCGCGAGCTCTATGAGATCGAGGGTTCGGAAGCCCTGCCGGAAGGCAAGGTGCAGGTGGTCTACGACTTCGACTATGACGGAGGCGGTCCCAACAAGGGCGGCACCGGATCGCTGTCGATCAACGGCAAGAAGGTGGGCGAAGGCCGCATCGAGAAGACGCACGGCGCGGTGTGGTCGCTTGCGGGCGAGACAGCCGATGTCGGTGTCGATGCGTACTCGCCGGTGACCGAGGACTACGACGCCTGGGACAACGCCTTCACTGGCGAAATCGTCGAGATTCGCATTCGGCACAAGGACTGACGGACTCGCACGACGCCAAGTAGACGGCGACCTGAGCGCCTACAGCACCGACGCAGTGATGTGCGAGCGCAGATTCGATCTGCGCTTGTCGCACAAGTGCCGACTGCGGGCTGCTGCCATTTGAGGTTCAGGCCACGTCGCGCAGTTCCCGGCGCAAGATCTTGCCCACTGTGGACTTTGGCAGCGCGTCGACGAAGCGAACATGCCGAGGCACCTTGTAGGCCACCAATGCGCGCCGGCAGTGCTCGCCCAGTTGCTCCTCGGTGAGGGTTGCACCCGGCGCCGGCACCACGAAGAGCGTCACGGCCTCGCCGGTCCTCTCATCGCTGACGCCGACGCAGGCCGACTCCAGAACGCCGGGGCATGCGGCAACGACCGCTTCGATCTCGTTGGGGTAGACGTTGAAGCCGGACACCAGCACCATGTCTTTCTTGCGGTCCACGATACGCAGGAAGCCGCGCTCGTCGAGCACGCCGACGTCGCCGGTGCGAAAGAACCCATCGTCGGTGAAGGCACTCGCGTTGGCCTCGGGCTGCTGCCAGTAGCCACGCATGACCTGTGGGCCGCGCACGCACACTTCGCCCGCTTCGCCGATGGCCACCTCGTGGTCGTTGTCGGCCAGCAGCTTGACCTCGGTCGAGGGCAAGGGCACGCCCACCGTGCCAGAAAAGCCGTCGATCATCTGCGGGTTGAAGCTCACGACCGGCGAAGTTTCGGAAAGTCCATAGCCTTCCTGGATGTCGAGCCCCGTCAGCAGCTTCCACTTCGCCGAGGTACTCGCCAGGATCGCCGAGCCGCCACCAGCCGCCAGCCGCCAGGCGCAAGTTAGTGAAGTCCACTTCGCCAATGCGCGGGTGGGCCAGCATGCCGCCGAACAGCGTGTTCACGCCGGTGATCACGCTGCAACGAGCCTTGGCAAGGATGTCGACGAAGCCGTCCGTGTCGCGCGGATTGGCCACGAGCCAGTTCTGCGCGCCCAGCGAGAAGTAGGTGATGAGGTTTACCATCAACGCGAAGATGTGATACAGCGGCAGCGCTGTGACCACCACCTCTTCGCCGGGACGCATCGCGTCAGGCATGAATGGTTTGAACTGCTCGGTGTTGGCGACGACATTGCGATGCGACAGCGCTGCGCCTTTTGAGACGCCGGTAGTCCCACCGGTGTATTGCAGGAACAGCAAGTCGTCTCCGGTGAGTTCGATTCGCTCGAACTCGAGCATCGCCCCCAGCGCGAGCGCCTTGGAAAAAGGCATGGCGCCTGCAAGCCGCGTGTCGACGGGCGGGCTGGGCAAGTTGCCAGCGCCGCCATCGCCCACATCAACCGTGATGACGGTCTTGACGCCCGTACTGCCGATGATGTCGCCGAGGGTCGGCGTGCTGCCGCTGAAGATCACCAGCACTTCGACACCTGCGTCGTTGAGTTGGTGTTCCAGTTCGCGCGGTGTGTAGAGAGGATTGATGTTGACCTGCGCTGCACCGGCCCGCAGGATGCCCATCATCGCGATCGGGAAGGCCAGCAGGTTCGGCATCATTACGCCGATGCGGTCGCCGCGCCGCACGTCGAGGCGCTTTTGCAGATAGGCCGCAAATGCGCGCGAATGGTTGTCGCAGCCAGCGTAGCTCAGCGTTTGGCCGAAGCTATGGAAGGCGGGCTTGTCGGCATAACGCCGCATTGCATCTTCGAATAGGTGCACGACGGATGCGTAGCGGTTGGGGTCGATTTCGGCGGGAATGCGGCTGCCATAGCTGGCGAGCCAAGGTTTGCTGGAATTCATGGGATTCGGTGGTCTTGATGGGCTCGTTTACCTGGCCTTGAGCGAGTCGTCGGCATCGCCGACGAACACCTTCATCACCAGGCGCTGCACGAAGGTTCCATACGGCGGATAGAACAGGCCGATGGGAAAGAATCGATGGCGCTTGAACACCGTCTTGGCATGCGACAGTTCGCGAAAGCCTTCTTCGCCGTGGTAGTTGCCCATACCCGAGTTGCCGGTGCCGCCAAACGGCGCGTCGTGGTTGATGAGATGCCAGCCCCAGTCATTGACGGTTACGCCACCCGCGTGCGTGCGGCGAAGCAAGTCTTGCCGCTCAGAGGCGTCGTGGCCGAAGCAGTACATCGCCAAGGGGCGTGGACGGCTCTGAATCTGCGCCACCACCTCGTCCATGGTGTCGTAGGGCAGCACGGCCAGCACTGGCCCAAAGATTTCTTCCTTCATCACCAGCATGTCTTCCGTGCAGCCGGTCACCACGTGCAGGGGCATCTGCCGGCCTGAACCCATGGTGGCGCAGGAGATTACCGTGGCACCCTTGGCCCGCGCGTCATCGAGAAGCGCGAGCAAGCGCCGGTGCTGGCGCTCGTTGACCACCGCGGTGTAGTCATGGTTGCCATCAGTGTGATCGCCATAGAGGGCATGGAAGCTCCTCTTCACCTCGTCCACAAAGGCGGGGAGTGACTCGCGTGGCACCAGCGCATAGTCGGGCGACACGCAAATCTGGCCGGCATTGGCACCCTTGCCATGCACGATGCGCGTCGCGGCTTCGCGCAGGGAGTAGTTGCGCGTCACCACGGCAGGCGACTTGCCCCCCAGCTCCAGCGTGACGGGTGTGAGGTTGTCCGCGGCCGTGCGCATCACGATCTTGCCGACCGCCGGCGATCCGGTGAATACGATGTGGTTGAAGGGCAGCGAGGTGAAGACGTTGGGGTCGACCAGTTCCTCGCCGACCACGGCCACCTGTTCTTCGGTGAACACTTCGCCGAGCAGACGTGCGATCACTGCGTTGGTGACCGGCGTCACTTCCGGCATCTTGACCATCACGCGGTTGCCGGCAGCAAGCGCCGCGGTGATCGGACCCATCGCCAGGTAGATCGGAAAGTTCCACGGCACGATGACGCCCACCACGCCCTTGGGCTGGTATTCCACGCGCAGGCTGTTGGACATGAACAGCAGTTCCGTGGAGCGGCGGCTCGGCTTCATCCATTTGCGCACATGCCCGAGCGCATGGTTGATTTCGAGGATGGCCGACAGCACGTCGAGCATGCGAGTCTCGGCCGGCGAGCGAAAGCCGAAGTCCTTGCTGGCCGCGTCAGCGAGCAGGTCCTGGTAGCGGCGTAGCTGGTTCTTGAGCGCCTTGAGTCGCGTGCGCCGCTCGATCAAAGGGGGATAGGGGTTGGCGTTGAATGCGGCCTGTTGCGCCGCAAAAAGCCGCGCGACGCGCTCCGTCGCGCCCACGGCACGCCGTGACGCCAATGTGGTGTCGTTCATGTTGTCTTCCTTGTTGTTGTGAAGTGCGAGTCGGCGCAGGCGCTGCTTTGCGCCTGCGCCTTGCCGAGGGATTGCTGTTGCTCAGCGCGCCGCGCCGCCCGAGACGACGACCGGCCGGCCGTCAGGCAGGTAGATCACCGCCTTGGCACGGGCCACATCCTCCGCGCTGAACTTCGGCAACTCGAAGGCACTCGCGGCCACGGTAGGCACCCGGCGCGAACCCCGGAACAGCGGCCACCAGACCTGCTCGTACCAAGGCTCGGCCTCCACACCCACCGGCAGCCCGTAGGCGTCCTGGTGCTTGCGCGGCGAACCCATGCTGGTGCCATGCAGGTGGTCCCAGAACACGAACATGTTCGCGTAGTTGGACGATGCATTGCCATAGCGGCCGATGCCGTGGTGCACGTGGTGGTAATCCTGCAGCACGAGGATCTTCTCCAGTCCATTGAGCAACCAGCGGGTCGGCGTGAACTTGCGCAGCCAGAGGTCCCAGCGCACGCCGGTGTGCTGGAGGTTGAGGATCACGATCTTGAGGCCCAGGACGCCCATCGCCGCCTCTGTCGCACCGAGGAAGTAGAGCAGTGCCGCCATCGTCGTGTTCGGGATCAGCGCGTAGAAGATCCAGTTGTTGCGCATCGTCGCCAGCACGTTCAGGTTGGTGGCCGTGTGGTGGGCCTTGTGCAGTCGCCACATCCAGCGCACCGTGTGCCCCATGCGGTGCACCCAATAGTTGCCGTAGTCGTCGATGAGCATCGCAACCGGAAACACCAGCCATGGGCTGACGCTGCCAAGCGCGCCTTTCCAGGCCGGCAAGAAGGCGTTGAGCAGCCAGGTCAACCCCGCGAGTTGCGTCGCGCGCACCAGCGCGAGGTTGAAGAAGCTGATGAGGCTCACGCCCAACTCACCCATGGTGAAGGTGCGCGGCTTCCTGTACTCGCCGGCGGCGATCTCCGCCACCAGCAGCAGGACGAGCATCAGAAGCCCGAGTTTCATGTCAATGGTCATGGTGGTGTCGTCCCGTTGAGTCCGGTGGCCGGCTTACTTGTCAGTCAACTTGCCCTTGCTGGAAGCGCCGAAGACCAGCTTGCCGCCGCTCTGGGGCGGGCTCATGTCGACACGGGCGGCCAGCGTCCCCTTGAGGTCGGCGAGTTCGCCGGTGGCGCCGGTGATGACGAAGTTGCCAATCTGGTTCCAGCTTCCATCCGCCTCGAATACCTTCTGGAAATGGAAATACAGGACACCTGCCTTGATGGTGCGCGCCTCGCAATCCGCAAAGCCGTCGACCACCTTGCCTTGGCCGACCACGATGTCGGTGCCATCGCATGCCACGAACACGGGCATTTCGCGACCCGCCACAGTCAGCTTGCCCGCGCCTTCGGCGTTGAAGGTCATGCGCTCTTTGCCGCCGGGTATGCCGACGCGGCCGACGGTCTTGATGCCGACGCCGACGTCGAGGCTGGCGTCCACCTCTTTGGCGGATGCCTGCCCTGCCACCGCAGCGGCCAGGGCGAAGACGGCGAGCGCTGCTGCGCGGCCGCGGAAGGTGTTGAAGTTGTTGATCATGCAATGGTCTCCTGGAGGTTGAGGGTGCTTCTGTCTAGGAAGCGGTCGAAGTGAATGTGGCGCGGGTCCGCCTCGCCTTGCAGGCGCTGCACGAGGGCATCTACCATGGGCGGCGGTCCGCAGAAATAGAAGCTGCTGGAAGGCAGGTCGCAGAATTTGTCGAGGTGCTCGCCGCAGTAGCCGGTAAGCCCGTTCCATCCTGAACCCGCGGGTTCCAGCGACAGCACGGGCACGAAGATGAAGCGGCCGCGCCAACGGGCCTGCAGCCTCTCGATCTCTTCGAGGCAGTACAGATCGGCCTGCGTACGGGCGCCGAAGAAGAGCGTGAGATCGGGCATATGTGCCCGCGTTGCAAGCTCTTCGATCAACGCCTTGATCGGTGCCAAGCCGCTGCCGCCAGCCACGCACACCATCGGCCGCGTGGCACTGCCGTCATGCGCGAAGTCGCCAAGCGGGCCGCTCACTTCGAGCGCGTGTCCGGTGCGATCGGATGCAAAGAGCCATTCGGTAAACAGCCCGCCGGGGACACGGCGTACATGAAAGGTGGTGCGGGTTGAGCCATCCGCAACGGGCGCCTCGGAGAACGAATAGCAGCGCGGTTCGTCCGCCAGTCCATCGTGACCGGGAACGGTGACCTGTGCATACTGGCCTGCGCGGTAGTGCATCGGGGCCTCAAGCTCGACAACCAGTTCGCGAATGTCATGGTTCATGGGAGCTGCCGACACGATGCGCCCCCTGAGATTGCGAAAAGCCAAGGCGTCCGAAGCCATGGGGGACAGTCCTGGCACCTCAAGCTGCACGTCGCTGCCCGCCAGTGCCTGGCAGGCCAGCAGATGGCCAGAAGCGATGTCGCCCAGGTGGATGTGATTGCTGATGTCCTTCTTGAGCCGGACCTGCCCGGCCACCAGCCGGCAGCGACACGAACCGCAATCACCGACGAGGCATAGATGCGGGATGCGCAAGCCCTGGCGCAGACCGGCCTTCAGCAGCGTCTCGCCCGCCTCGACGACGACGGGCAAGTCCACTCCGTCGACCGAAAGGCTGAAGGTGCCACGCGTTGCGCTGGTTGCTGTAGTGCTGTCCATGATGTCTTGTCTCCTCGTAGTCTTTTGAACAGGTAGGAGAATAAAAACTGGCGACCATTAACACCACTGCATTGTTGGTATTCAATACATGCATCAGGTGGATGATTCAAGGAAGACCATGTCCCTTCGCGCTCTCGATCTCAACCTTCTCACCCTCTTCGACGCCATCTACAAGGCCCGCAGCCTCACACGCGCCGCAGAAAATGCGGCCATGAGTCAACCCGCCATGAGCCGGGCGCTCGCGCGCATGCGCCATCAGTTCAAGGATCCGCTCTTCCTGCGCGACGGTCGTTCAATCAGCCCCACGCCGCGCGCCGACGAACTCGCGCTGAGCATCGACCGCATCCTGCGCGACGTTGGCGATACGCTTGCCGCCCGACCGGCATTCGATCCGGCGAAGAGCACGCGCGAGTTCAACCTGATGCTGACCGACTACGGCGAGATGGTCTTGTTGCCGCCGCTCATGGAGAAGCTGGAAGCTCTGAATTCCACGGCGCGCATCCACGTGATCGCGCAGAACCACGCCGAGGCGCGCGAACTGTTGCATTTCGGCAAGGTGGACTTCTATTTGTGGGCCTCGCCCATTCCAGACAAAGGCTTCAGGAGCCAGCTCGTCATCGAAGAGGAGTTGTGGTGCCTCGTGCGCAGCAACGGCAAAGAGCGCCGCCGGCGCCTGACTCTCGATCAATACTTGCGCTTGCCGCACATCGTTCTCGACTGGCCAGGCTGGCAAGGCCCGAGGCCAATCGAGAAATACCTTCAAGACCGCGGCCTGAAGCGCGATGAGTACTTGTCGGTGCCGACCTTCTTCGACATGCCGCTCGTGGTGACACGCACCGCCCTCGTGAGCACCATGCCCTCGCGCATGGCCCAGGGCTTTGCCGCGACGCACGCGCTGCAATGCTTCAAGGCGCCCCTGGACGGCCTCGAAGTGCCTATCCACCTGCTATGGCATAGCCGGCAGGACAGCGACCCCGCGCACCGGTGGATGCGCGAGTTGTTGGTGGATCTGTGCGCCAACGTCTAGCGATGGCGGCACAAGCCGTATAACCAATATGTGACGTATTGATTTAACGGCGTCCCGGCTTTAAAATACATGCTTTCTACATCTTTAAAGCCATGCTGACCGTTGCCCAAAAAGCCATCATCACCGCCACCGTTCCGCTGCTCGAAACCGGCGGCGAGGCGCTGACCACGCATTTCTATCGCATCCTGCTCGGCGAACATCCCGAGGTTCGGCCGCTGTTCAACCAGGCGAGCCAGGCCAATGGCGAGCAACCGCGCGCACTGGCCAACGGCGTCTTGATGTACGCGCGGCACATCGATAGGCTCGAAGCGCTTGGCGATCTGGCGGCACAGATCGTCAACAAGCACGTCGCCTTGCAGGTCTTGCCCGAGCACTATCCGATCGTTGGCGCCTGCCTGTTGCGCGCGATCCGCGAGGTGCTGGGTGCTGAGGTGGCGACCGACGCAGTCATCGACGCCTGGGCTGCTGCCTACGACCAGTTGGCAAACCTGCTGATCGGTGCGGAGGCTGCCGCCTATGACCGCAACGCGAGCGCACCCGGTGGCTGGCGGGGGGCACGCCCGTTCCGCGTCGCGCGCAAGGAAGTCGAGAGCGACGAGATCACTTCTTTCTACCTGGAGCCTGCCGACGAGCAACCGGTCCTCGATTTCGAACCGGGGCAATACATCAGCCTTTGCCTGCAAGTGAACGGCCAGGAAGTGCGTCGCAACTACTCCCTTTCGGCTGCGCCGAACGGCCGCAGCTACCGCATCAGCGTCAAGCGCGACCCCGGTGGCGTGGTCTCCAACCACCTGCATGACGAAGTGCACGAAGGCAGCACGCTCGACGTTTTCCCGCCTTCGGGAGCCTTCACGCTGGCGCACAGCGAGCGGCCGCTGGTCCTGATCAGTGGCGGCGTCGGTATCACGCCCACCTTGGCCATGCTGGAATCGGCGCTGCGAACGGCGCGGCCGATCCGCTTCGTCCATTGCGCACGTTCACACAAGGTCCACGCGTTTCGCGCGTCGATCGACGCGCTCGCCAAAAAGCATCCCCAATTGGAGCGCTTCTACTGCTACGAGGAAGCACCGCAGCCGCGTTCGGACGCGCAGCCGCATGCCGTCGGGCGACTTGATGCGCAAACGCTTTCGCAATGGATGCCCGCTGCCACGCAGGACGTGCGGGACGTGGATGCGTACTTCCTGGGGCCCAAGCCCTTCATGCGGCAGATCAAGCGCTCCCTCAGCGAGTTGGGCGTTCCAGAGCACCGGATGCGCTATGAATTCTTTGGGCCCGCGAGCGCGCTGGATTGACGTTGAACGCGGCGCCGGCGCGCTGCGCGAACCCAGCGCCCGTATTGGGCTGGGCTTACTCCGACCGCCCTGCCTTTCGCCGCTTCGGTGGCACGGGTTCGCTCAAAAGCGCTTGCGCCACGGCCGGCACGACCTCGATGCTCGGGCGCGTCATGCGGGGCTGCCATGTGACCTCTTGCCACAGCGGCAGCACCATCAGCGCGGGGCTTCCGTTGGCGATGTCTGCCAAGCTGTAGCGGTCGAGTTCGTCCAGGAAGGCCTGCATGGCGCGGGCCAGCACCGCGGCGAGTTCGCAGCCGCCTGTCAGCACGCACCGGTTGTCTTCGCCGAAGCACTCGACCAGGGCGAAGTCGGTTTCAAGGTGGCGGACGATGCTGCCAAGCTTGAGCTTCGAGGGGTGCATGGACAGCCGCATGCCTCCATTTCGCCCGCGCACCGTTTCGACCCAGCCGGATTTGCCCAGCATGTGGGTGACCTTCATCAGGTGGGCATGGGAAATGTCGAAGGCTTTCGACAGATCGGCGATCGTGACCAGCGACTCGGTGCGCGTGGCCAGGACGAGCAGCACGCGCAAGGAGTAGTCGGTGAAAAGCGTGAGGCGCATGGGTCCCAGAAAGCAATACGATACATCCATTTTATCGGCCTACCGCGCGCACAAAGCCCCGGGGGTGAGAGCCCCCTATCGAGGAAGATGGCATGAAACGCCCGATCACCGGCTACACGCAGGACGAAGAAGGCCATTGGGTCGCTCTGCTTTCCTGTGGTCATTCACAGCACGTACGGCACGATCCACCGATGGTGTCGCGGCCTTGGGCCGTGGACGAGAAAGGGCGCCAGGCGCATCTGGGCTCGTTGCTCGACTGCGTGCGCTGCGAACGCTTCGAACTCCCGGCGCATTTCCAATCCTACCGCCGCACCCCGGTGTTCACGCAAGACACGGTGCCCGCCGGGCTGCGCAAGGACCACACGACACGCGCCGGTACCTGGGGGAAGATCCATGTCCTGGAAGGTCAACTGCGCTACCGCGTGGACGAATGGAAGGTCGACACGGTGGTGACACAAGCAGCGCCTGGCATCGTGGTGCCGGAAGTGCTGCACAACGTCGAGCCGCTCGGTGAGGCGCGCTTCTTCGTCGAGTTCTATGGTGCGCCAGAAGGAGGATGAATAGGCAACTCGCGCAGATCACCGCTCGATGAGCGAGACCAGCATGCGCCTCGTGCGACGGCCGTGTAGGGATGCAAGCAGCTACGACTCCAATACCTTCGAACCGGTCCTTCATAGCGAGGCCGTCTTGGCCTTGGGCGACAGGAATAGCCCTCACAGCGTGAGTTCGTCGAGCAACCCGCAAACACAGCAACCGCTGCATAGCCGCATTCCAGCAACGCCGATCCCGCTCCCACGACTTCCCCCTGCGAGGGTCTCCGACCGGGTTAACACCAACCCCAACGCACGCTGTCACTTTCTGCCAATGCACGGCAACGTCTCTGCCATTGGAGCCGCACCGCCGTCGCCTGACACTGCCTCCCACGCGCCGGATCGGCGTGGCCAAAAACAGCAGGAGACAGAGACACCATGCAAGCTCCCCTCATCGCGCGTCGCGGCTTCATCACGGCCCTGGCCGCCCTCGGCCTCCAGGGCATGAACCCGGCCTGGGCCCAAGGCAATGCGCCCTACCCGAGCCAACTCATCCGCATCGTCGTCCCCTACCCCGCCGGCGGCGCCACCGACACGCTGGCACGCATGATGGCGTCGAAGCTGCAGGACGCATGGGGCCAGACCGTGGTGGTCGAGAACAAGCCGGGCGCGTCCGGCGTGATCGGCAACGACATGGTGGCCAAGGCCCCGCCCGACGGCTACACCGTGCTGATGGGCATCACCGCCATCGTGCAGGTGCCGGCGCTGATGCCCAAGCTGCCCTATGACGTGTTGAAGGACCTGCAGCCGCTTGCGCTGGTGTCGAGCACCAACTCCGTGCTGGTCGTGCCGGCCGCGTCGCCGGCCAACACGCTGCAGGAGTTCATCGCCTTGGTGAAGGCGAGCCCCGGCAAGTACAACTACGGCTCCTACGGCGTCGGCACGTCCTCGCACATCCAGGGCTCGCTGCTCAACATGCAGGCCGGGCTCGACCTGGTGCATGCGCCGTACAAGGGCGCCGCGCCGCTGCTGCAGGACCTGCGCGGCGGGCAATTGTCGGCGGCCATCATCGACATGGCGACGGTGCGTCCGCACCTCGATGTGGTCAAGCCGCTGGCCGTCACCGGAACGCAGCGCAACAAGGTCATCCCGAACGTGCCCTCCTTCGCCGAACTGGGCTTCAAGAACTTCGAGCCCGTGGGCTGGTTCGGCCTGTTCATGCCGGCCGGCGTGCCGGCGCCGATCGCGCAGAAGTTCGCCGCCGAGAGCAACCGCATCCTGCACATGCCCGACGTGATGCAGAAGATCGAAGGCCTGGGCATGACGCCGGGCGGCATGCCGACGGAACAGTTCGCACGCATGGTGCGCGACGACCTGGCGGTGTACGGAAAGGTCATCAAGGACGCCGGCATCCGCCTTGAATGAGCGGCGGCGATAGCTTTCGGCGCGGCCTCGAATCGCGGGCCGCAAGGCGACATCTCGCAGCGCCGGGTCCGGCGCGACCCATCGAGTCACACGAACAGAACCGGAGACAGACATGCCCTCTTGCCCCACCCGCCTCTCCAGGCGCCAGCTTCTCTGCACGGCCGCCGCGGCGTTCGCGACCGCGCTGCCTACGCTGCCCGTGCAGGCAGCGGATTTCCCCAACAAGCCGATCACGCTGGTGATCCCGTTCCCGGCCGGCGGCATGTTCGACACGGTGCTGCGCGCGCTGGCCGAGGCCGCTGCGAAGGACCTGGGCCAGCCCGTCGTGCTCATGCACCGCGCGGGCGCCGGCGGCGTGACCGGCGTGAGCAGCCTCACGACCATGGGCGATGCCGACGGCTACACGCTCGGCGTCATGCACAACTCGGTGATCCGTTGGCCGCACATGAACAAGGTCGACTGGGATCCCCGCAAGGACTTCACCTACGTCATGGGCATCGCCAACCTGACCACCGGTGTCGCGGTCGCGGCCGATGCGCCATGGAAGAACTTTGCCGACCTGCTGGCCGATGCCAAGGCACGGCCCGGCGCGATCAGCTGGGGCAACGTCGGTGCCATCAGCGCCAACCGCATCTATGCCGAGCGGATGGCACGCGCGGCTGGCGTCAAGTTCAACTTCATCCCGTTCAAGGGTGGCAACGAGCAGCTCACCGCGGTCGTTGGCCGGCACCTCGATGTGTACGGCGACCCCGGCTTCGGCGCCATGGCGAGCAGCGGCAAGATCCGCCTGCTGGCCTCCTTCACCGACAAGCGCCTGGCACGCTGGCCTGATGTGCCGACGCTGCGCGAGCTGGGCTACGACTTCGTGGTGCAGTCGCCCTTCGGCCTGGTCGCGCCGAAGAACATGGACCCGGCCGTGCGTGCGCGCCTGTACGCGGCCTTCCGCAAGGCCGCCGACGACCCGGCCTACAACCGCATCCTCAGCGACTTCGACCTCGCGCCCTGGCCCGTCGATGGCGCGACCTACACGCAGTACGCCGCCAAGCAATACGCGCATGAAAAGCAGATGCTCGACGAAATCGGCTTCAAGCCGGAGTGAGCGCCGCATGACGCACCCGAACCCGCAGACCACACGCCGTGCCGGGCTGGCCGCCCTCGCAGCCTCGCTGCTGCTGCCAACTATTGCATGGGCCCAGACGGCGCCCGCCACAGCGACGGCCGCCACGTTCCCGAACAAGCCGATCCGCATCATCCTGCCCTTCACCGCGGGCGGCACCACCGACGTGCTGGCGCGCAGCATCGGCCAGAAGCTGAGCGAGTCCTGGGGCCAGCCGGTCGTGGTGGAGAACCGCCCCGGCGCCTCCGGCTGGAACGGCATGGTCGCGATGGCCCGCATGCCCGCGGATGGGCATGTGTTCGCGGTGACGATCTCGAACATCATCTATGCCAAGTCGCTCTATGCCGACCTGCCCTTCAACGTCGAGAAGGACTTCGCGCCGGTGTCGATGATCTCGCGCTCGCCGGTGGCGCTGGTGGTGTTGAGCAGCTTCCCGGCCAGCAACTTGAGGGAGTTCGTCGAGCAGGTCCGGGCCCACCCCGGCAAGCACAGCTACGCATCCTTCGGCCAGGGCACCACCGCGCACATCTTCGGCGAGACGCTCAAGCTCGACGCCAGGCTGGACATGGTCCATGTGCCGTACAAGGGTGCGGCCCCGGCGGTCAACGACCTGCTCGGCGGACAGGTGTCGAGCGCCTATCTCGACACCGGCACCGTGCTGCCTCTGCTGCAGGCCGGCAAGGTCAAGGTGCTGGCCATCAGCGGCACGCAGCGCCTCGGCGCCGCGCCATCGGTGCCGACCTTCCTGGAGCAGGGCTACAAGGGCTTCGAGCCGGTCGGCTTCTTCCAGGCGCTGGCGCCGGCCGGCGTTCCGGCCGACGTGCTGCACAAGCTGTCCGACGGCATCGCCAAGGCCGTCCAGTCGCCCGACCTCAAGGCGCGCATCGTCGAGATGGGCCAAGACCCCGCCGGCAGCACGCCCGAGGTTCTGGCGGCGGCGATCCGTTCGGACGCCGCGCTGTTCGACCGCACCATCAAGACCTCGAACATCAAGGTCGAGCAGAACTGATGACGAACCCGGAGGCACGCATGCAGGCACCCTATGCCGGACTGAAGATCGTCGACCTCTCCGCCGTGGTGTCCGGGCCGATGGCCGCGGGACTGCTGGCGGACCAGGGCGCGGACGTGATCAAGGTGGAGACGCCGAAGGGCGACCTCACGCGCGTGATCGGCCCGGCCAAGGGCGACATCTCGGCGCTGTTCGCCAGCATCAACCGCGGCAAGCGCTCGATCGTGCTCGACCTCAAGCATGCGGAGGGTGCGAAGGTGCTGCGCGACCTGATCGCCGGCGCCGATGTGCTGGTCGAGAACTTCCGGCCAGGTGCGCTGTCGCGGCTGGGCTTCTCGTACGAGGCGGTGTCAGCCTTCAATCCACGCATCGTGTACCTGTCGATCTCGGGCTTCGGCCAGACCGGCCCGTATGCCGGCTACCGCGTGTACGACCCGGTGATCCAGGCTGTGTCGGGCTTTGCGGATGCGCACCCGAACCCGGAGAGCGGCGAGCCGCAACTGCTGCAGACGCTGCTGTGCGACAAGATCACCGCGCTGACCGCAGCGCAGGCCCTCGGCGCGGCGCTGCATGCGCGCAGCCAGACCGGGCGCGGGCAGAAGATCGAGCTGTCGATGCTCGACGCGGCCCTGTCCTTCCTGTGGCCGGAGGCGCTCTACAACCACAGCTTTCTCGACGGCGATGTGAAGCCCCTGCCCGAGTTCGGCGCCAACCAGAAGCTCTGGCGGGCGCGCGACGGCTGGTTCGCCATGATCACGCCGCAGGACGATGAGTTCGCCGCAATGTGCCATGCGCTGGGCGTGCCGGAACTGGTGCGCGATCCGCGATTCGTCTCGATTCCGGTGCGCCGCCTGCATCAAGCCGAACTGCGCGGGCTGATCGAGCCATTGATTGCCGAGCAAGATGTCGACATGTTGATCGCACGCCTGGGCGCGGCGGGCGTTCCGGTGGGCAAGGTCAACCACAAGCGGCAACTGGCCGACGACCCGCAGGTGCGGGCCAATGCGTCCTTGCAGGAAAGCGCGCAGGCGGGTGTCGGCAGGTTGCGCTCGGCGCGCGCTGCGGCGAAGTTTTCGGCGGTGCCGGCCGGCGCTGCGGCCGACGCTCCGCATCTCGGCGAGCACACGCTCGCGATCCTGCGCGAACTCGGTCGCACCGAGGAGCAGATTACTTCGCTGGTGGCCTGTGGCGCGGTGCAGCCACGGCAGGGCGCATGAGCGACGGTGCCGTGCCCGTCGTTGCAACGCAGGCCGGGAAGTTCATCGACTTCCACTTCGACTTCATCTCGCCCTACGGCTACTTCGCGTCGCGCCAGATCGAGTCGCTGGCCGCACGCCACGGGCGCACGGTGCGATGGCATCCATTCCACATGCGCGCCGTCATGAAGGACATGCTCGGCATGACACAGGCGATGGCCGACGTTCCGCTGAAAGGCGCGTACGTGCGGAAGGACGTGCATCGCATGGCGCGCTGGCTGGAGTTGCCCTATGCGCCGGCGCCGACCGCCAGCTTTTCCAGCGTGACGGCGAGCCGCATGTTGTGCCTGATCCAGGAAGCCGATGCCTTCGCAGGCGCTCGCTTTGCGCACGCGGTGTTCCACAGCCACCATGCGCTCGGGCGGCCACCCAACAGTTGGACCGACGCCCAGGCCCTCGCTGCACAGAGCGGGGTCGATGCCGCCTCGCTGGTGGAGGACGAACACGGCGAGCACGCACGCGACCTGTTCCGCCAGGCCACGGCCGATGCCGTCGCGAAAGGCGTCTGGGGAACGCCCACCTTCATCGTCGATGGCGAGATGTTCTGGGGCTGCGACCGCATCGTCCAGCTCGATGAATGGCTGCGGCACGGTGGTTGGTGAGTCGAAACTTCAGACCCTCTTCACCGGCGCCGGCAGAGGCTGCCCCGACGCATCCAGTTCATACGCATAGGCTTCCTTGAGCTTGGCGTTGGCGCTGTCGGTGTAGATCAGCAGGCGCGACCCGTTGGTCCTCGTCTTCACCATGCCGAAAGCCGCACGGCTGAACCCCTGGAACGTCCCGCGCTCCTTCGCCCGGGCCGGACTCGTCGGGACGACGCTGCCTTCGTAGGTGAAGAACGCGACCAGCTCCGTGACGAAGACCAGTGGCTCCGGGACGCGGGAGTACTTGCCGAGCGCGCCGACGAGCGTCGCGCGCGGATGGATGTATTCCTTGCGCACGTTCTCGTCGCCGCTCGATACCACGCTGGCGATCGGCGAAACCGCCTGGAGGAACGCGCCTGAAAAATCGGCCGACCCGTGATGCGGCACCTTGAACACCTCGGAGCGCAGGTTGATCGTCCCCTTGTTGTTCTCGCGCGCAAGGAATCGACTCGACTCGTCGTTGAGGTCGCCGCAGAACAGGTAGCTGAAGCCGCCGTAGCCGAGCTTGAACACGACGGAATGGCCGTTGATCGTGTGGGACGCGGAAAGCCCGCTGGAACGCAGGGCTGTGTCCTCGAGCGACTCGTGGCCGATGCGCGGGCCTTCGGGCGGCTCGCCGAGGAACTTGAGCGCGGGCTTGCCGTCGACCTCCGCCGGGATCGGTCCCAACACCTCGATGCGCATCGCACCGTCGTTGAAGAAGTCGAACGCCTCGTTGTCCCCGAGTTGCAACCGGCGGAACGCGATCTTCTGCCGCTGGTCGTAGTGCGCCAACGCGGCCTTCCAGCGCCGGAAGGGCTGGTTCATCTGGGCATCGTCGACCTCGAGCAGGTTCTCTTCCAGGCCGGTGATATAGGTGCTTCCCGCCACCTGCTTCGTCGCGCCAAGGAGTTCGCGGTCCGGAACCCTCTTGTCGTTCCGGGTGCTCGGCCGCTTGACGATGCCGTTGTGGAACACGCGGTGCGGACGGATGAACAACTGCTTTTTCACGTCGCCCAGGGTTTCGGAATCGAATATCTCGACGAGCCCCGCGAAGTGATCGGCATCGCCATGGGTCACGAGGATGCAATCGATGTCCTTGGGCTTGGCCGCCGTCGTGCCGTTGAACCGTCCGGCCAGGTAGCGCGCGAACAACTGGTTGTCGCCGCCATCGACCAGGATCACCTTGCCGTCCGGCGACTCGATCACCGCGCCATCGCCCTGCTGCACGTCGACGAAGTTGACGCGCAGCACATCGTTCGACGCAGGCTCGGCCACCAGGTCCGACGGCCGAAGCTTCTGGCTCTTTCGCGGAACGATGAAGCCCGTGGTCTTTTGCGTGATGACACTGCCTCCCTGCTGTTGGACGTAGACGACGACCTCGATCTCCAACGCGGTCGGGGTGATGTTGTTGACGACGATCTCGTCTCCCCACGCCAGCGTTCGCAGCAGTTCCTTGCGGTCCGGCGCGGCCCAGACGTCCGCGAGGTCCACCTTGATGACGTACCGGGTACCCATGGCATTCCCCTCCAGTCGATGGTGCCCCGGAGCCTATTCCTCGATACGTCCCCTGCCGTCCTCAGGATTGAGGATGTTGGGCCCCTACGCGGCCACTGCCTACGGCTCGACCAGCGCCCGCATTCCCACCGCATACTCATCCGCCATGCGCGCCACCCGCCGCGCCACCGGCTCCACCGCGCCCACCGCACCAATCCCCTGCCCACACCCCCAGATGTCCTTCCACGGCTTGCGCGTGCTGCCGAAGTTCATCTTCGACGGGTCGCTCTGCGGCAGGTTGTCCGGGTCCATGCCGGCCTTCACTATCGACGGCTTCAGGTAGTTGCCGTGCACGCCCGTGAACAGGTTGGAATACACGATGTCGTCGCTGTTGCTCTCGACGATCATGCGCTTGTAGGCCTCGTCGGCGCGGGCCTCCTCGGTCGCGATGAAGGCCGAGCCGATGTAGGCCAGGTCGGCGCCCAGCGCCTGTGCCGCGAGGATCGCGCGACCGCTGGCGATAGCGCCAGACAGCGCCAGCGGGCCGTCGAACCAGCGGCGGATCTCCTGCACCAGCGCGAACGGACTCGTCACGCCCGCATGGCCACCGGCACCCGCCGCCACCGCGACCAGGCCGTCGGCGCCCTTCTCCACCGCCTTGTGCGCGAAGCGGTTGTTGATGACGTCGTGCATGACGATGCCGCCCCAGGCATGCACCGCGTCGTTGATGTCCGTGCGCGCGCCCAGCGAGGTGATGACCAGCGGCACCTTGTAGCGCTCGCAGGCCTGCATGTCGTGGTCGAGCCGGTCATTGCTCTTGTGCACGATCTGGTTGATCGCGAAAGGCGCAGCGGGCGATTCCGGATGCGCGCGATCGTGCGCGGCCAGCGTCTCGGTGATCTCGGCCAGCCAATCGTCGAGCAGCGTCGCCGGCCGCGCGTTCAACGCCGGCATCGAGCCGACGATGCCGGCCTTGCACTGCGCGATCACGAGTTGCGGCACGCTGATGATGAACAGCGGCGAGGCGATCACCGGCAGGCGCAGGTTCTGGAAGCAGGCGGGCAATGTCATCGCGCGGCCCACCTCACACCGGGTCCCAGGTGAACACGTCGCTCGAACGGTCGAGCGGAAAGTATTGCGCCTTCAACGCCGGCAACGCATGGCTGGCCACCATCTCCGGCGTCCAGCCTTCGGAGCGATGCACCGAGCGCACCGGGCGCGGCTGGCTGATCAGGAAGATCTCGTTGTTGCGCACCGCGAAGATCTGGCCGTTGGTGTCGGCCGCCTGGTCGCTGGCCAGGCACACCGCCAGCGGCGCGATCTTGGCCGGCGTCATCTGCTTCATGCGCGCGACGCGTTGCTGCTCGGCCTCGGTCTCGGTCGGGATCGAGCCGATCATGCGGCTCCATGCAAAGGGCGCGATGCAGTTGGAGCGCACGTTGAACTTCAGCATGTCGAGTGCGATGGACTTCGACAGCGCCGCCACGCCGAGCTTGGCCGCCGCGTAGTTGGCCTGCCCGAAGTTGCCGATCAGTCCCGAGGTGCTGGTCATGTGCACGAACACGCCGGACTCCTGCGCCTTGAAGTGCGTCGCCGCCGCGCGGCTGACGTAGTAGGCGCCGTAGAGATGCACCTTGATGACCGCGTCCCATTCGTCGTCGCCCATCTTGTGGAAGAAGCGGTCGCGCAGGATGCCGGCGTTGTTGACCACGCCGTCGATGCGGCCGAAGGTGTCGAGCGCGCTCGTGACGATGTGGGCTGCCGCGCGTGCTTCCGACACGCTGTCGGTGTTGGCCACGGCCTCGCCGCCGGCGGCGCGGATCTCGTCGACCACGCGCTGCGCCGGGCCGGCGTCCGAGCCCTCGCCGGCGACCGATGCGCCGATGTCGTTGACGACGACGCGTGCACCGGCACGGGCCATGGCCAGCGCGATGTCGCGGCCAATGCCGCCACCGGCACCGGTCACGACCATCACCTTGCCGGCCAGCATCTGGGGTTCACTCATGTCTTTGCTCCTTGGGTTCTGTGAAAACTTGTGTGAAGGCGGTTCATGCCGGCCACTGGAAGGCGGCCGGGCGACGCGCGAGGAAGTCCTGCACCGCGTCGCGGTGGGTCTGCGTGCCCATGGCCAGCGACTGGGCGCTGGCTTCGAGTTCGAGCTGAGTCGACAGGTCGCCGCCCGCGGCCACGGCGCGCTTGATGAGCGCCACGGCCATCGGCGCGGCGTTGACGAAGCTGGCGGCAATGGCCTGTGCGCGTGCCTGCAATTGCTCGGGTGGCTGCACTTCGGCGAGCAGGCCGAGGCGCAGCGCCTCCTCGGCACCGACCTCGCGCGCCGACAGCATCAACTCCTTGGCACGCTGCGGGCCGACGATGCGCGGCAAGGTGTAGAACACGCCGCAATCCGGCACCAGGCCCACGCGCAGGAAGGACACGCACATGCGCGTGCGCGGCGTGCCGATCACGTAGTCGGCCGCCAGCGCCAGGCCGAAGCCCGCGCCGAACGCCGCACCGTCGACCGCGGCAATCACCGGCCGGTCCAGCGTGATCAGGTCCTGCAGCCAGTGGTGCAGCGAATGCAGGCGCTCGTGCCAGCCCTGGTTGTCGAGGCCGGCGCTCGCGATGTTGCGCAGGTCGCCGCCGGAGCAGAAGTGCCCGCCCGCGCCGGTCAGCACGACGGCGCGGATCGACTTGTCCTGCTTGATGCTGCGGATGGCCGCGCCGAGCTCGTCGCGCATCTGCAGGCCGAGCGCGTTGCGCGTGGCAGCGTCGTCGAGCGTCAGCGTGGCGATCTGCTGGTCGACGGTGAAGGTGAGTGTGTTGCCCATCGTGATTCTTTCAGCGGGATTGAACGGCAGCGCCGAGGTCGCGGCCACCGGCCAGCGAACTGCCGCCCTCGACGGGGATGACGGCGCCGGTGACGAACGCTGCGGGCGGCGAACTGAGCACCATCGCCATGTCGGCCACTTCCGCCGTGGTGCCCATGCGCCCCAGCGGAATCGTTGCGGTCATGGCGGCCAGCGCACCGTCGCCGGGCGCGAGGCGGCGCACGCCCTCGGTGTCGCCGATCGGGCCGGGCACGATCGAGTTGACGCGCACGCCATCGGCGCCCCACTCCATCGCCAGCACGCGCGTGAGCATGTCGAGCCCGGCCTTCGCGGCGCAGACATGGGCCTGGTACGGCGTCGGGTTGGCGGCCTGCGGCGCCGAGATGTTGATGACCGAGGCACCGGGCCTGCGCAGGTGGGCATGGGCCGCGCGCAACACGTTGAAGCCGCCGACGAGGTCGATGTCGACGACCGTTCGGAAACCCTTGCTCGACATGCCCAGCGCAGGTGCGACGAAGTTGCCGGCCGCGCCCGAGACCAGCACGTCGATCGCGCCGAAGCGCCGGCTGGCCTGCGCGAGCGCGGCCTCGATGGCCTCGTATTCGCGCACGTCGGCGCTGTAGCCCTCGGCCTCGTTGCCGTGGCTGCGCAACTGCGCCACCGCGCCGGCCACGCGCTCGGCCGATCGGCTTGCGATGGAGACACGCGCACCGCGCCGCGCGAAGGCATCGGCGATGGCCAGGTTGATGCCGCTGCTGCCGCCGGCCACGAAGACATGGCGGCCAGTGAAATCGAGGAGGTCTTGTGATGTGAGGTTCATGCGGTTCAACGGTGCGCGAGGTAACGGAACGAGCCGATGCTGTGCGCGACCACCGCGCCCTGCGCATCGGTCACGCGGGCCTGACACTGCACCACGTCGCCGTCGTCGTCGACGCTGATCACTTCGCCATCGGCGGTGAGGCGGCCGCGGCCGGGTTGCAGGTAGCTGGTGTTCATCGTGAGCGTGACGGCGGTCTTCGCGAAGTCGATGCGCGAGACGGCGGCACTGGCCATCACCACGTCGACCAGCGTGGCGACCACGCCGCCGTGCATCGCGTGGATGTAGTTCTCGAGTTCGGGGCGGGTGTCGACGGTGAGGCGGGCGCGGCCGCCTTGCGAGAACTCGCGCTTGACGCCGAGCAGGTGCATGAAGGGCACGGCCGAGAAGGCCTGCCGCGGGTCGGGTTGTGCGTCCATCAGACGGTTGCCTCCAACTGCGCATGCTCGGCGCGCAACGCGGTCTTCAGCACCTTGCCGGCCGCCGACAGCGGCAAGGCCGGTGCAAAGCGGATGCTGCGCGGGCACTTGTAGCCGGCCAGCCGCGTGCGGCACCAGGCCACGAGTTCGTCGGTGCTTGCGTCCGACCCAGGGCGCAGCACCACCACCGCATGCACCGACTCGCCCCAGCGCGCGTCAGCCACGCCGATCACCGCGGCGTCCGTCACGTCGGCATGGCTGCGCAGGGCCGCCTCGACCTCGGCCGAGTAGACGTTCTCGCCGCCGGTGATGATCATGTCCTTCAGGCGGTCGACGACGAACAGGAAGGCCTCGCCATCCATGCGCCCGCCGTCGCCGGTGCGGAACCAACCGTCGCGGAAGGCCGCGGCGCTGGCCTCCGGCAGGTTCCAGTAGCCGCTGGTGACCATCGGGCCGCGCACGACGATCTCGCCGACCTCGCCGCGCGGCACTTCCTTGCCGCTTTCGTCGACGATACGGATCTCCGCGCCGAGCCCCGCACGTCCGACCGAGCGCAACCGTCCCGGCGCCTGCGCGAGCGCGGCGGCGCGATGGTTCATCGGCAGGTTGATGCAGACCGCGCCCGCCGTCTCGGTGAGGCCATAGGCCTGGAAGAACTCCGCCTGCGGCCAGATCGACAGCGCGCGGTCCAGCAGGTCCGGCGGCATCGGCGCGGCGCCGAAGGCAATGCGCGTCAGGCTCTGCACGCGTGCCGGTGTGAAACCGGGCGCTTCGAGCAGCGCCTGCAGCATGGTCGGCACGACGATGATGTCCGAGATCCCATGCCGCTCGATCGCGTCGAGCACCACGTCGGCCCGGAACTGCGGCAGCGTGATGCAGCAGCCGCCGACGATGCTCTGGCCGACCAGCCGGCCCAGCCCGGCCACATGGAACAACGGCGCCACCAGCAGCGACACGCTGTCCGGCGAGTTGTTGAGTTCCGCACCGCGCGTCATCGACGCCGACCAGAAGTTGGCATGCGACAGCATCACGCCCTTGGAGCGCCCCGTCGTACCGCCGGTGTAGAGGATGGCCGCGAGTGCATCGCCGCCGCAGCGCGTGTCCTCGACAGGCTGCATCGCCAGCCCTTGCGCGGCGAGTTGCGCGGTGGAGATCACCGTGGCCAGGCCGGCGAGCGCGGTCGCTGCCTCATCGAAACCCGCGTCCACCACGACCAGTGCCGCGCCGCAATCGGCCACCGCATGCCGCAACTCCGGCACGCTCCAGCGCACGTTCATCGGGCAGGCCACCGCGCCGATCCACCAGCAGGCCATGAGCGTGATGACCAGGCCATCGCTGTTGGGCGACAGGATCGCCACGCGGTCGCCGTGCGCGATGTCGTGGGCCCGCAGCGCGGCGGCGCGGCGACCGACCTGGTCGGCGAATTGCGCGAAGGTCCACTCGCGCTCGTCGCCGGGTGCGACGTGGCACAGCGCAATCTTGTCGGGATGGCGCTGCAACGCGCGTTGCAGGCCCTGCGTGAGGCTGGTCATGGCGTGGGCTCCGTCTCGCGCAGCGCGGCGCCTGGCGCAGTGGCGGGCGCCGCGCCGTCACGCGGGCTGCGATAGCGGAAGGTGCCCATGGCCTTGGCCACGACCTTGCCGCTGTCGTCGGTCATCTCGGCCTCGCAGAAGCAGACCGAGCGGCCACCGCCGGTGGCACGACCTGTCACGCGCAAACGACCAGCCGACGGGCGCATGAAGCCGATGTGCATGTCGATGGTGACCACCTCGCGCATGAAGTCGACCTTGCTGAGCGCGGCGTTGGCCATGGCGCTGTCGAGCAAGGTCATCACCACGCCGCCATGTCCGGCGCCGTGGTTGTTCAGCAGGTCGGGATGCAGGTCGAGCACGACGACGGCTTCGCCATTGCCGACGCGTTCGCGGCGCATGCCGATCATCTCGAGGAAGGGAACGTGCCGGGTGGGTCCGGAGACCGGCGGGTCGGCGCGCGTGGCGGCTTCGGCTTCAAGCAGTGTCATGGTTGCGTGGTGCTCTCGGTTGAGGTGGAAGTGTTCGCGTCCTGGATGGCGCGCCACAGGATCTTTCCGGTGCTGGACTTGGGCAGCGCGCTGCGGAACTCGATCTGGCGCGGCACCTTGTAGGCGGCCATGCGTTCGCGGCACCAGGCGGTGAGTTGGGCGGCGTCGAGTTCGGTGTCGGGCTTGCGCACCACCACGGCCTTGACCGACTCGCCCTGGCGCAGGTCGGGCACGGCGATCACGCAGGCCTCGTGCAACGCGGGGTGTTCGTAGAGCAGGCTTTCGACCTCGGCAGGCCAGACCTTGAAGCCGCTCACGTTGATCATCCGCTTGAGGCGGTCGCGCATGAAGAAGTAGCCGTCGAGGTCGATGCTCGCGAGGTCGCCGGTGCGGAAGAAGCGCAGCCCATCGCGCTCGAAGAAGGCCTGCGCGTTCGCGGCGTCGTCGTGCCAGTAGCCGAGCATCACCTGCGGCGCGCTGGTCACGAGTTCGCCGACTTCGCCCATCGGCAACTCGGCCAGGGTCTCCGGATCGACGATGCGCGAGTCCACGCCGAAGGCCGGAATGCCGAGGCACTGGCGCTTGCCGCGCCCGACCGGATTGCAGTGCAGGAACGATGCGGTCTCGCTGAGGCCGTAGCCCTCGATGTAGCTCAGGCCGAAGCGCTCCTGCAGCATCTCCGACACGGCCTCGGGCATCGCGGCGCCGCCACCGTTGAGGATGGCGAGGCTGGCCAGGTCGCGCTGCTGCGCCTCGGGGTGCGCGAAGAAGTCGTTGAGCATGGCCGGCGGCGCGGCCCAGGCGCTGACGCGGTAGCGCTCGATCAGGCGCGCCGCCGTGGCCGCGTCCCAGCGCGGCATCATGACCACCGTCGCGCCCAGCGCCATCGGCATCAGCATCGCGTTCTGCATGCCGAGCAGGTGGAACAGCGGCGCCACGCCCATGACGACCGATTCGGCATGCAGGCCGCGCCACAAGGCGGCACCGATGGTCGACGCGAGCAGGGTGCGATGCGTGTGCATGCAGCCCTTGGGTCGGCCGGTGGTGCCCGAGGTGTAGGGCAGCACGCAGAGGTCGTCGGGCGTCCCCTGGTCGGGTTGGGGCACGAGGCCTGCGCCCAGCGCATCGGCCCAGGCGGCGATGCGTGGATGATCGAGCGCGATGCGCGGTGCCGCGACCCACTCCGGCACCGGCAGGTCGGTCACCGCGCCGAGGGCCTCGGCATAGCAGTGCACCACCGCATGCCGCAGGCGGCCATCGTCCAGTGCGGCGCGCATGGCAGGCAACAGCTCCTGCGCGGCCATCGCCACGGCTGCGCCGCTATCGGCGATGTAGTGGTCGAGCTCCGTGGCGGTGCTCATCGCGTTGACCGGCACCACCACGGCGCCGCAGCGCACGATGGCATGGAAGGCGATGGTGAACTGCGGGCAGTTCTGGCTCATGAGCAGCACGCGGTCGCCGTGCCGCACGCCTGCGCGGTGCTGCAAGTGACCGGCCAGTGCATCGACCTGTGCCTGCAGCGCCGCGAAGCTGATGGCCGTGTCGAAGAACACGATGGCTGGCTTGTCTGGGTGGCGCTGCGTGGCCGCGGCCAGATGTTGGTACAGCGTGACCCGCGGCGCGGGGAGTTCCCTCGGCAGGCCTTGCGGCCATGCGTCAAGCCAGGGTGCGGGAGGACGGACGGTCATGGTGCATGTCTCGTTGCGTTGTCTCGTTGCGTGATCTCGTTGCCTTGTCGTGTGGTGCAAGGCGGCCCGGGCCGCTCAAGACCATCGTATGAAGCCGTCGCGCCTCCGCCTATCTGTATTTGACGAAGCGGCCGTTCTGCCATGCCGAAGGGCGAGCGCTAAGAAGGTGTGAAGATTTCGTAGCGAGGGCGCCGAGGTCGGGCTGAGGAGCGGAGCCGTACTCCAGTACGGTGAGCACCGCAGGCCCGAGATCGGTGGCCGCAGTAGAAAGATTCACACCTTCTGGTCCATCGCGCGCGCGATGATCTCCTTCATCACTTCGTTGGCGCCGCCATAGATGCGGCCCACGCGCGCGTCGGTGTACATGCGAGCGATCGGGTACTCGTTCATGTAGCCGTAGCCGCCGTGCAGTTGCAAGCACTCGTCGATCACCTGGCAGGTGGTCTGGCTGATCCACCACTTGGCCATCGCGGCAGTGGGCACGTCGAGTTCGCCGCGCGCAAGTTTTGCGATGCAGTCGTCGACGAAGGTGCGCGCGATGGTGGCCTGGGTCTGGCATTCGGCCAGCTTGAAGCGCGTGTTCTGCAGGCTCATCAACGGCGCGCCGAAGACATTGCGCTCGCGCACGTAGGCCAGCGTGTCATCGACCGCGCGCTGCATCGTCGCGGCCGAGCCGACCGCCAGCAGCAGGCGCTCGCGCGGCAATTGCTGCATCAGTTGCGCGAAGCCGCGCCCCTCTTCCTCGCCGAGCAGGTTGCCGACCGGCACGCGCATGTCGTCGAAGAACAGCTCCACCGTGTCCTGCCCGTGCTGCCCGATCTTGTCGAGCAGCTTGCCGCGCCGGAAGCCCGGCAGGTCGCGCGTCTCGATCATCACCAGCGACACGCCCTTGGCCTTGGCCTGCGGGTCGGTCTTGACGGCGACGCAGATCAGGTCGGCGTGGTAGCCGTTGGTGATGAAGGTCTTGGCGCCGTTGATGACGTAGTGGTCGCCGTCGCGGATGGCGGTGGTCTTGATGCGCTGCAGGTCGGTGCCGGCGCCGGGCTCGGTCATGGCGATGGCCGCAACAATCTCGCCACGCGTCATCTTCGGCAGCCACGATTGCTTCTGCGCCTCGGTGCCATAGGCCAGCAGGTAGTGGGCCACGATGCCGCTGTGCACGTTGATGCTGAAGCTGTTGACCAGCGCGCGCATCTGCTCCTCGCAGATCACGGCCTCGTGCAGGAAGCTGCCACCACCGCCGCCGTATTGCTCTGGGATGCCGGCGCACAGCAGGCCGAGTTCACCGGCACGCGACCACATCTCGCGGTCGATGTGCTGCTGCTTGGCCCAGTCGGCCTGGCGCGGCGCGCATTCGGTTTCGAAGAAGCGGCGCGCGGTGTCGCGCAGCATGTCCAGTTCGGCGTTCATCCACGCGCGCGAGGAGGATTCGAAGGTCATCATGTCGTGCCTCATATCAGTTTTTCACCACGCTATCGCGTGACCCGCGATGCACGAAGCCATGGCGCGCATTGCTTGTTCGTGGGCACCCGCAGAACCGGCTTTGCCGGGCTGGTGGGTGCGCCCCCTTGAGGGGGAGGCGCCGAAGGCGCTTCGGGGGTGGGTTTCCATTTCAGGGACGGCCGCCGCCGCAAACCAGCACCTGGCCGCTGACGTAGTTGGATTCGGGAATGCAGAACATGTAGACCGCGCCGGCCGCCTCCTCCGGCGTGCCGCCGCGGCCCAGCGGAATCAGCGACTCGGCGTTCTTGAGGATCTGCGGGTTCACGCCGACCTTGATCTTGCGGCCCTCGATGTCGATGCTGGCGTCGGCCTGCGCATCGGCCTCGGTAAGCCGGGTCTTGATCAGGCCGAAGGCCACGCTGTTCACGTTGACCTTGTAGCGGCCCCATTCCTTGGCCATCGCCTTGGTGATGCCGTTGATACCCGACTTCGCCGCCGCATAGTTGACCTGCCCCGCGTTGCCATACACGCCCGAGGTGGACGAGATGTTGACCACCTTGCGGAACACCGGCGTGCCGGCCTCGGCTTCCTTCTTCGCCGCGTCGCGGATGAAATCCGATGCCGCGCGCAGGATGCGGAACGGCGCCGTGAGGTGCACCGCGAGGATGTCTTCCCACTGCGCATCGGTCATCTTCTGGATCACGTTGTCCCAGGTGTAGCCGGCGTTGTTCACGATGATGTCGAGGCCCTGGAAGTGCTCGACGGCGGTGTCGACGAAGCGCTTGCCGAAGTCGGCCTGCGTGACGCTGCCGACGCAGGGCACAGCTTCTCCGCCGGCGGCGCGGATTGCGGCCACCGCTTCGTTGGCCGGTGCTTCATCCAGGTCGTTGACGACGATCCGCGCGCCCTCGCTGGCCAGCTTGAGTGCGATCTCACGGCCGATGCCGCGGCCAGAGCCCGACACCAGTGCGACCTTGCCTTGCAATTTCTTCATTCGTTATCTCCGTTGGAAATCAAATGCGGCGATGTCGGCTCACGACAGCGCCACCACGGCGTCGCCGGCGAGCTTGACCTGGCCGTTCTGGTCGACCGTCTCGAGCACGAGGCGCGCGCGCCTTTCGCCGTCGACGGTGTGCTTGTCGACCACCGTGGCGCGACAGCGGATGCGGTCGCCGACCTGCGTGATGGCGACGAAGCGCACGCCGAACTCGCGCACCGCCGCCTGTGGCACCCAGTTGGTCAGCAGGCGGGCCAGGTAGGCCATGGACAACATGCCATGTGCGAACACGTCCTTCTGGCCGGCGGCGCGTGCGAAGTCGGTGTCGACGTGGATCGGGTTGTGGTCGCCGGACGCACCGCAGTACAGCGCGAGCGAGAGGCGCGAGATCGGCTCGGTCTCGAACGCGGGCAGCGCGTCGCCGACCTGCAAGGTGTCGTCGTTCAGTCCAGTTATCTGCATGATTGCTTCAGCCATTGCGCATCACCGTCACGGCGCGCATCTCGGCGACGCGCTCGCCCCGCTGGTTGTCGACCAGCGTGCGACGCACCACGAACTCGAGCGCGCCACCCTTCTTGTCATAGATGTCCTCGATGCGCTGCGTGAAGCGCAGCACGTCGCCCGCATGGGCCGGCGCGTGGTACTTGAAGGACTGCTCGCCATGCAGCAGGCGGCGGTAGTCCAGGCCCAGCAAATCGCGGATGGCCGCGGGGTTCGGGCCCTCCATCTCCAGGCAGAACAGGAAGGTCGGCGGCACCGGCAGGCCGGGATGACCGGCCGCGCGCGCGGCGCTTTCGTCCGAATAGACCGGATCGGCCTGCCCTGTGGCCTTGGCGAAGAAGCGCAGCCGCCCTGCCTCTACCGGCACGCTGAACGGGGGCATCTCGTGCCCGATGAAGCTGCGGTCAATCATGCGACGCGCCGGCCTGTGCCGGTCCACTGTGCAGCCCGCCCGATGAATAGCGTCAGCGCCAGCATGTCAGTGCACCTGGTAGAGCGTGACCACGCAGGCGCCGCCGAGTCCCAGGTTGTGCTGCAGCGCCAGACGCGCACCTTCGACCTGGCGCTGATCGGCCTGCCCGCGCAGTTGCCAGGTCAACTCCGCGCATTGCGCGAGACCGGTGGCGCCGAGCGGGTGGCCCTTCGACAGCAAGCCGCCGGACGGATTCGTCACCACGCGTCCGCCATAGGTGTTGTCGCCGTCCAGGATGAACTTCTCCGCCGTGCCTTCCGGCGTCAGGCCCAGGCCTTCGTAGGTGATGAGTTCATTGGCTGTGAAGCAGTCGTGCAGTTCCACCACATCGATGTCCTCCGGGCCGATGCCGGCCGCCTCGTAGACCTGCAGCGCGGCGGCGCGTGTCATGTCGTAGCCGACCACTTGGCGCATGTCGCCGGCATCGAAGGTGCTGGCCGTGTCGGTCGTCATCGCCTGGGCCGCGATCGACACGCGCATGTCGAGCTTGTGGCGCTTCGCGAAGTCTTCCGAGCACAGGATCGTGGCCGCCGCGCCGCAGGTCGGCGGGCAGCATTGCAGGCGCGTGAGCGGATCGAACACCGCCGGCGAGGCCATCACCTCATCGAGCGTGACGGTGTCGCGGAACACCGCCATCGGGTTGCGCGCCGCATGCTGGCGTGCCTTGACCGATATCCGCCCGAAGGTGTCGGCGCGAATGCCGTGCTGCTTCATGTAGTCGCGCCCTGCCCCGCCGAAGAACTGCGCGGCGCGCGGCACGGCGGGTTCATAGCCTTGCAGTTCGCCCATCGTGTCGGCGAAGCGCGCCATCGGCGAAGGGCGGTCGTCATAGGCACCCTTGAGCGCACCCGGCACCATCTGCTCGAAGCCCAGCGCGATGGCGCACTCCACCATGCCGCTTTCCACTGCCTGCCGCGCAAGGTAGAGCGCGCTGGAACCGCTCGAACAGTTGTTGTTGAGGTTGAACACCGGGATGCCGCTGAGCCCGACGCGGTAGATCGCCGCCTGGCCCGCGGTGGAGTCGCCGTAGACGTAGCTCACATAGGCCTGCTGCACCTCGCTATAGGGCACGCGCGCATCGTCGAGCGCGAGCCTTGCGGCACGTTCGCCCATGACCATGTAGGGGTCGCTGCGACCCGGCTTGCTGAACGGAATCATGCCGACGCCGGCCACGAAAACTTTGCGTTTCATTCGCGCTTCCTTGCAGTTGTCTCGTTGAGGGATGACGCAAGGATGCGCCGCGCGGGGCGCGCGACCAATGGCGTGTACGGTCAAAGTGCTTGGCGGAAAGTGCCAGCGCCAGGCGGAGGTGGCACAACGATGCCGAAGCTGCGCCTGCTTGCCTCCAGGCGCGCAGATACTCGTCGTATACACAAGGGGGATGCCAATGACCTACGCCAGAGTCTTCCGTTCCGGCAACAGCCAGGCGGTGCGCCTGCCAAGGGGCTTTCAATTCACTGCCGACCGAGTGGAAATCTTTCACCAGGGGAATGACGTCGTGCTGCGCGAACGCCCCGTCAACGCGGCCGCAATATTCGATGCCTTGGTAAAGATCCCCGTCGACTCCATGGCAGAGGCCCGCACCGATGGCCTGCCACAGGAGCGGGAATCGATCTGAATGACAGTGCGATACAGGACGTGATGCAGGTCACGCCAGGCGGCCTCAGCGCTCGCGCAACCGCGTCTGCCGGTACTCCCCCGGCGCCACACCTGTCCAGGCCTTGAACGCCCGATGAAACGTACTGGCCTCCGAGAACCCGAGTTGCGCCGCGATCTCGGGCAGTGTCAGTTCGGGCCGGGCCAGGCACTCGATGGCCGCGTCGCGCCGCAGGTCGTCCTTGATGCCCCGGAAGCCCTGCCCTTCGTCACGCAGCCGTCGACGCAGGGTCTGCGGCGTCATCGCCAACTGCCGCCCGATGTCTTCCAACGACGGCAGCTCCTCCGCCAGTTGGCGTCGCAGGATGCGGCGAATGCGCTCGGTCACGCTGGTCTGGTCGCGGTACCGCACGAGCAGGCTGGCCGGCGCCTGCCGCATGAATTCGCGCAGGCTCTGCTCGTTCTGCACCACCGGCAGGTCGAGCCAGCGGGCCTCGAAGCGCCAGCCCGTGCAGGGCCGCTCGTAGCAGGCGGGCGCCTGGTACAGCGTGCTCGCCTCGGCAATCGGATCGAGCCTCGAATGCGGGAAATCCACCGACAGCAGCGGAATGCGCCGCGCCACCAGCCACGCGACCAGGCCATAGGCGAAGAACGAGAAGACGCGTGCTGCATACGCCGCAGTCGGCGCGGGCGCACGGCCGGTCAACAGGCAGAGGCCGGCCACGCCATCCAGCACCTGCAGGCGGGGCACGAAGTCGTCCAGCAGCAGCCGGTAGTGGCGCAAGCCAAGCCGCATCGCATCGCCCAGCGTGCGGCAGCCGATGACCACGCGGCAGCCCTGCGCAAAGCTGCCCGGCGGCAGGGGTCGGGACGCGAGACCCAGCAGCTCGTCGCGCATGGCATGGCGCAGCACGAAGATCAGTGCCGCATATTGACCCTGGGTCACCCTGGACAGCGGCGCTTCCAGCAGCGCCGCCGAAATGCCCGCGCGCGTTAACAGGCGCTGCACATCCAGACCCCGTTCACGCGCGCCGAGCAGGATCTGGTCGACCTGCTGGATCGGGATGGTGTGGCGGGTGAAGGAGGTGCGGTGGGAGGTCGCGGTCACCTCGCGTTTTTAACCCAGCACGCCCTGCCGGCGAAGCGCCGCCACGGCGTCAATCGCATAGCCCGCCTCGGCCAGGATCTCGTCGTTGTGCTCACCGGGTGCAGGGGCCGGGCGCCGCACCTCGAAGGTGTAGTCGCTCATCTTCACCGGGCACGCGAACTGCGCCGCGCCGCCCTCACCCGCGGCCTCGATGACCATGCCGCGCGCCTTGAAGTGCGGATCCTGCAGCGCTTCCTCGAGCCGCCGCACCGGGGTCACGCAGCAGTCGGTGTCCTCGAACGCGGCCTCCCAATGTGCGAGCGGCTGCGCGCCGATCAGGCCCGCCACTTCGGCTCGCACGCGCGCCGCGCTTGCCGGATCGGCTGGCATGTGCAGCGGCTTCAGGTCGTCGCGTTCGATCGCGTCGCAGAAGCGATCCCAGAACTTGCGCTCCAGCGCGCCGACGGCCAGCTGGCGGCCGTCGAGCGTCGCGTAGAACGCGTAGCAGGGCAGCCCGCCCGACAGCCGGTCGGTGCCCGCGGGCGCGGTCTGGCCATTGCGTGCCAGCGTGACCATCGGCACCACTGTATGTGCCAGCATGCTGTCGGCCATGGCGATGTCGACATGGCGGCCGCGCCCGGTGCGGGACGCATCGAACAGCGCGGCCAGCAGGCCCATGGCCGAAGTCAGCGAACCGCCGATCAGGTCGGCGATGGGCACGTTCGACAAGGCCGGTGCGTCGCCGTCGCGGCCGATCTGGTCGCTGACGCCAGCCATCGCGCAATAGTTGAGATCGTGCCCGGCGTCGTCGCGGTTCGGACCGGTCTGGCCGTACCCGGTGATGCTGCAATAGACCAGCTTCGGATTGATGCGCGACAGCGCCTCCCATCCCACGCCGAGCCGGTCGGTCACGCCGGGGCGAAAGCTCTCGACGAGCACATCGGCATCGCGCACCAGCGCGTGCAGCACCGCCACGCCTTCGGGCTGCTTCAGGTCCAGCCTGATCGCGCGCTTGTTGCGGTGGACCAGCGCACGCAGGGCCGGCGCCGCATAGTCACCGGCACCGGTGTCCTCGATCTTGATGACGTCGGCACCGAGGTCGGCCAGGTGCATCGTGCACACCGGGCCGGGCAGCAGCCGGGTGAGGTCGAGCACGCGCACACCGGTCAGCGGGGCGCGAGAGGTGGAGAGCGGATTGATGTCGGGGGGCATGGCGCGCGGATGTCCGGGGATGAAGGTGGAGGCCAATCTATCGAATCGAGCGCGATTGCGCGTTGGCGGATCCGGTCAATCGGCTTGGCCCAATGTGTCGCGCCCCTGCCCTCAAGCGATCAACTGTCGCCCCGCCATGTACACGCCGAGCAGCGCCAGCCCCGCGAAGAAGCATCGCCGGAAGGTCGCCACCGGCAGCCGTTGGCGCAGCGCCGTCCCGGCCACCATCCCGAGCAGGGCCGGCAGCAACATCGGCAGCGAGCCCGCCAGGGCAGCGCCGGCATAACCGCCGCTCGTCGCCAGTCCGAGCGCCAGCGCCAATGTCGACGTGGTGAACGAGATCCCCATGGCCTGGACCAGTTCGTCCCGCTCCATCCCCAGGCCCTGCAGGTAGGGGACGGCGGGCAGCACGAACACGCCTGTCAGCGCCGTCAACAAGCCCGTGAGCGCGCCCGCCACCGGCCCGCCCCAGGCCTCATGACGGGCCGGCACCTGCACGCGCCAGCCGGCCAGGCCCCATGCCGCATAGCCGACCAGCGCCAGCCCGAGCACCGCGGTCGCCCACGCACCAGCGGGCGCTCCGAACACGAATGCGCCGCCCAGGGTCCCCACGACGATACCGACCTGCATGCCACCGAGCCTTCGCAACATGGCCGCCAGCGTCGACCGCGGCCCGGCCTGCCAGGCATTCGTGACCAGCGAGGGAACGATCAGCAACGCCGCCGCCTGCGCCGGCGTCATCCACAGCGCCAGCAATGCCATCGACACCGTCGGCAAGCCGAGGCCGATCACGCCCTTGACCATGCCCGCCAGAAGGAAGACGACGGTGGTCGCGGTCCAGGCCATCCAGATCGACATGTGCATTGCTCCATTCAGTCGGTGAGTGAAGCCCGAGTCTGCCGAAGACCTCGAAAGTCGAAAATGCGGAAGTTGCAGAGCAGGCCTCAGGCACAGCCTGAGGCAGCGGTCCGGCAGCAGTGATACCGTCCTCGACCATGCGATTCGACCTGACCGACCTGCGGCTGTTTCTCAACGTCGTCGAAGCCGGCAGCATCACCGCCGGCGCCGAACGCACGCACATGACGCTCGCCTCCGCCAGCCAACGCGTGCGCGGCATGGAGGCAGATCTGGGCAGCCCGCTGCTGCTGCGCCATGCACAAGGCGTCACACCCACCGAGGCCGGCCGCACGCTGCTGCACCACGCGCGGGTGGTGCTCCAGCAGATGGAGCGGTTGCACGGAGAACTGGGCGACTACGGCGCGGGCCTCCAGGGCCATGTGCGCGTGCAATGCAATACCTCGGCCATGACGGAGCACCTGCCCGAGCCGCTTGCCCGCTTCCTCGCGCTGCACCCGCGCGTCTCGGTGGACCTGGAAGAGCGGGCCAGCCAGGACATCGTGGATGCGCTGCACGGCAGCCTGTGCGACATCGGCATCGTCTCGGACGCGGTCGACGTCGCAGGCCTCGCGCAGTTCGTGTTCCGTCGCGATGACCTCGTGCTGGTCGTGCCGCGCGGCCATGCGCTTGCCCGGCGCCGTCGCGTGGCTTTGATGGACGTGGTGGACAGCGAGTTCATCGGCCTCGCCAACGGCAATCCGCTGCAGGAGCACATCGCCCAGCACGCGCGGCGCATGGGCAAGCGGCTGAATTACCGCGTGCGCGTGCGCAGCTTCGAATCGGTCTGCGGCATGGTGGAACAGGGCATCGGCGTCGGCATCGTGCCGCTCACCGCCGCCGAGCGATGTGCTGCGACCATGAATGTCCGCCGCATCGAACTCACGGACGATTGGGCCGCGCGCAATCTGCTGGCCTGCGTGCGCCAGATGGACGGGCTCTCACCGAATGCGCGGCGACTGCTGCAGCACCTGCTGCCGCAAGGCGCAGGCCTATGAGCCCGCGACCTTCATCCGGTTGACCAGCACCGAGCCGGTCGACTTGGCGCCGTAGTTGTAGACATCCGCGCCCACCGCCTCGATGCCCATCAGCATGTCCTTGAGATTGCCGGCAATGGTGATCTCCTGCACCGGGAAGGCAATGCGCCCCTTCTCGACCCAGAAGCCGCTCGCGCCGCGCGAGTAGTCGCCGGTCACGTAGTTGACGCCCTGCCCCATCAACTCGATCACGAACAGGCCGGTGCCGAGCTTGGCCAGCATCGCATCAAGGTCGTCGCCCGCTTGCGTGAGGCGCGAGCGCAGCGTCAGGTTGTGCGAGCCGCCGGCGTTGCCGGTGGTCTTCATGCCGAGCTTGCGCGCGGAATAGGTGCTGAGGAAATAGCCTTCGAGCCGGCCCGCGTCCACCACCTTGCGCGCCTTGGTCGTCACGCCTTCATCGTCGAAGGGCGAACTGCCCTTGCCGCGCAGCACATGCGGGTCTTCCGCGACATCCATGTGGTCAGGCAATACCTGCTTGCCGAGCGAGTCGAGCAGGAAGCTGCTCTTGCGGTAAAGAGCGCCGCCGCTCGTGGCCTGCACCAGCCCGCCGAGCAGGCCCGCAGCCAGCGGCGACTCGAACAGCACCGGGCATTCGACCGTCTTGATCTTCCGTGACTTGAGCCGGCTCAGCGCCCGCTCCGCCGCGTATCGGCCCACGGCAGCCGGCGCCGCCAGCTCATCCGCCGAGCGCATCGAGCTGTACCAGGCATCGCGCTGCATGTCGTCACCCTTGCCGGCAATCGGCGCGACCGAAATGGAGTGGCGCGAGCTGGCATAGCCACCCCGGAACCCGTGCGTGTGCGCGCTGAAGAAATGGCTCTGCTGCGCCGAGACACCGGCGCCTTCGCTGTTGGTGATGCGCTTGTCGGTCGACAGCGCCGCAGCTTCGCATTCCAGCGCGATGCGGGCGGCTTCCTCGCTGGTCACCGACCAGGGATGGAACAGGTCCAGGTCGGGCTGCTCCTTGACGATGTCGTCCAGGTCCGGCAGGCCACTGACCGGGTCTTCCGCGGTGAAGCGCGCGATGTCGTAGGCCGCCTGCACGGTCTGCGCAATGGCGGCCTCGGAGAAGTCCGAGGTGCTCGCATTGCCGCGGCGATGACCGACGTAGACCGTGATGCCCAGCGACTTGTCGCGGTTGCGCTCGACGTTTTCGAGTTCGCCCTTGCGCACCGATACGCTGAGTCCGCAGCCCTCAGAGGCCTCGGCGCCCGCATCGGTGGCGCCGAGCTTCTTGGCATGCGCCAGGGCCGTGTCGACCAGGTTTTCAAAGAAGGGGCGGCTGTAGGCAAAGCCGGATTCCGCTTGCGCGGGCGAGGTCTTCGGGTTGGTCTTCATGTAGTGGCTATGATACTTGCGCCCCCTGTGTCGGATGACGCGGCTCCTCCCAAAGGCCCGTTCCGGATTTCCGGAACGCGCCCAATCCCCACGCCTGCACATGTCACGCAAACCCAAAAAAGGCTATTTCGTCCGTGGCCACTTCGTTGCCGAAGGCAGCGAACTCGACCTTGAACTCAAGCGCGAGCTCAAAGGCACCGACGAAGCCAGCAAGACCGAACTCAAGCGCGAAAGCGCCGAACTGCAAAAGATCGGCGAAGACCTGTTGAACCTGCGCGCCGGCCTGTTCGACCCGTTGCCGCTCGGCGAGAAGCTGGCCGACGCGATCCGCGAAGCCAAGCGCATCACCAACTTCGAAGGCAAGCGCCGCCAGATGCAGTTCATCGGCAAGCTGATGCGCGGCCTCGACCCTGAAGTGCTCGATGCCGTGCGCGCCGCACTGGCCGAGCAACACCGTGCCCCCGCAGAGGAGACAGCCATGTTGCATGAAGCAGAACGCTGGCGCGACCGCCTGATCGCCGACGACGACGCCCTCGGCGGCTGGATCGAAACCCATCCTGCCACCGACGCGCAACAACTGCGCGCCCTGGTGCGCCAGGCCCGCAAGGACATCAAGGCCGGCCCGCCCGGCGAAGCCCCGCGCCAGGGCAAGGCCTACCGCGACGTGTTCCAGATCGTGCGCGAGCAATTGGCTGCGCACGGCAATGCCGACCACGTGGCCCAGTCGGAAGACCTGGAGCGCGAGGACGACGCTTAGGGGCCACTGCCCCAAGGCGCTGCGTCCCTTGCAGCGCCGGCCGGTCGCCGCTGCACGAGGCATTACCGGCGGCCAGGCAAGGCCAGCCCTGGAATATCAAGAAACCTGATTGGAGTTGTGGTGTGAGCTTTGATGAAGTGCGAATCGGCATCGTCTCGATCAGCGACCGCGCGTCGAGCGGCGTCTACGAAGACAAGGGCCTGCCGGCGTTGAAGGACTGGATGTCGCGGGCGCTGCTGAATCCGATCACCTTCGAGTCCCGCCTGATTCCCGACGAGCAGGCCGCCATCAGCGCCGCCTTGATCGAACTGGTCGACGCCGGCTGCTCGCTGGTGCTGACCACTGGCGGCACCGGCCCCGCGTTGCGCGACGTGACGCCTGAGGCCACGCTTGCCGTGGCCCACAAGGAAATGCCCGGCTTCGGCGAGCAGATGCGCCAGATCAGCCTGCATTTCGTGCCGACCGCGATCCTGTCGCGCCAGGTGGCCGTGATCCGCGACAAGTGCCTGATCCTCAACTTGCCGGGTCAGCCGAAGTCGATCGCGGAAACGCTGGAGGGCTTGAAGGACGCCGAGGGCAAGCAGATCGTGCCGGGCATCTTCGCGGCCGTGCCGTACTGCATCGACCTGATCGGCGGACCGTATTTCGATACGGACGACAGCATCTGCAAGGCTTGGCGGCCGAAGACGGCAATTCGGCCGAAGTAAGGGGCCAAGGTCGCCTGCGCCCAACGCCCGCGCTCTTGCCTGGGCAGTCGAACGGGCCGGGTCAGCAAGCGACGGGGATGTCCGCACACCCCCAAGCCCGGTATGCGGTGCGGGTCGGGTGACCCTTCTGCGGTGCTGAAGCGCGCAGCGTTTGGCGGACGAGGGCCACATGCTGTTTGAGCGAAGCGAGTTCATGTGGACCCCGCCAAACGCGAGCACTGGAAGGGAGCCCCGAAGGGGCCGCCGCAGTAGGGTCGCACGGCCCGTGCCGCATGCCGGGCGCTCCCCGCAGTGAGCACGGGATTCAACGGCGCATCGCACGCCTCAAGCGCAAGCTACTTGCCCACCAACTCCGTCAGCTTCTCCGCCTCAAAGCACTCATCCCGCGCCGCATCCCCCGGCACGCAATCCGACTTCTTCCCCCGCTCCGCAGACAGCGTCTCGATCGCCTGCCACAGCAACGCGATCTGATGCTCCTGCGACGAGGCGTTGTCGATCAGCCCACGCATGGCCAGCGACAACGGATCGTCGCTCTGCGTCACCCCATAGGCCAGGAACGTCTCCCCGTTCTCGCCCGAAGCACGATCAGCCTTGGCCGGAATGATCCGCGCCGGAATACCCACCGCCGTCGCGCCCGCCGGCACCGGCTTGATCACCACCGCATTGGCGCCGATGCGCGCCCCATCGCCCACGGTGAACCCGCCCAGCACCTTGGCCCCAGCGCTGACGACCACATTGCGCCCCAGCGTCGGATGCCGCTTCGTCCCCTTGTAGAGCGAAGTCCCGCCCAGCGTCACGCCCTGGTAGATCGTGCACCCATCGCCGATCTCGGCCGTCTCGCCCACCACCACACCCATGGCATGGTCGAAGAACACCCGCTCGCCGACCTTCGCCGCCGGATGGATCTCGATCCCCGTCATCCACCGCGAGAAATGCGAGATGAAGCCGCCCAGCCACCGCAGCCCATGGTTCCAACACCAGTGCGCCGGACGATGCAGCACCACGGCATGCAGGCCGGGATAGAGCGTCAACACTTCCCATGCCGAATGGGCGGCCGGGTCGCGCTCGAGGATGCATTGGATGTCGGAGCGGATTCGGGCAAACATCTTTGGGTGATATCGATAGGGGAAGCAAAGTCTAAGGTGCGCCGGCATCACCTACGGGCGCTGTGGATTCCCCCTCCACGGGAGGGCGATGCGGGTCCACCATCGCCTTGGCAATGCCGCGCAGGATGTGGATCTCCTCCTGCGTCGGTTGCGCGCGATTGAAAAGCTGTTGCAGCCGGGGCATCAGCTTCTTCGGTGCCGAGGGGTCCAGGAAACCGATCTGCACCAGTGAACGCTCCCAATGCGCCAGCATGCCCGCCACGGCCTGCGCGTCAGCCGGAACGTGCTCCGGCGTCGCATCGCGCACCTCGAAGCCACCCAGCGCCAGTCGCCATTCATACGCGATCAACTGGATCGCCGCCCCCAGGTTCAAGGAGCCAAAGGCAGGATCGGCCGGAATGCTCAGCGCCACGTTGCAGCGGTACACGTCCTCATTGCGCATGCCGAAGCGCTCCGACCCGAACAGGAAAGCCACGTGTTGTCCATCGCCCCTCGCCAGCGGCTCCAGGTGCTCGCGCGGCGTGCGCGTTGGCGGCCCGAAGTCACGCGGGATCATCGCCGTGGCGCACAGGTGCGTGATGCCGTCAAGCGCCTCGGCCAGCGTCTCGACGATGCGGGCGTTGGCCAGCACATCCAGCGCGCCGCTGGCCCGCTGGATCGTCTCCTCCCGCCGCAACACATTGGCCCAGCGCGGGGCCACCAGCACCAGGTCGCCGAAGCCCATGGTTTTCATCGCCCTCGCGGCGGCGCCGACGTTGCCGGCATGGCTGGTCTGGATCAGAATGAAGCGGGTGCGCATGAGCTGGAAATGGGGGCTGAAGGGGACGTGCCGGGTAAACTCGGGGATTGTCGCCGCCCGCATCGCCGGGTCGCATCCACCGGTCTCCCTGGCCCCGCGTTCTTTCTCACAGTCCATGTCTTCACCCAATCTGCATCCCATGATCAATGTGGCCATCAAGGCCGCACGCGCCGCGGGCGCCATCATCAATCGCGCCGCGCTCGACGTCGAGGCCGTGCGCGTCTCGCAGAAGCAGGTGAACGACTTCGTGACAGAGGTGGACCACGCGAGCGAACGCGTGATCATCGAAACCATCATGACGGCCTACCCCGGCCACGGCATCCTGGCCGAGGAATCGGGCACCGAGCACGGCGCCAAGGATTCGGAATTCGTCTGGATCATCGACCCGCTCGACGGCACCACCAACTTCATCCACGGCTTCCCGGTGTACTGCGTGTCGATCGCGCTGTCGGTCCGCGGCAAGATCGAACAGGCCGTCATCTACGACCCGAGCCGCAACGACCTGTTCACCGCCACCAAGGGCCGCGGCGCCTTCATGAACGACCGACGCATCCGCGTGAGCAAGCGCACCCGCATGAACGAGTGCCTGATCTCCACCGGCTTCCCGTTCCGCACCGGCGACAACTTCAAGCAGTACCTGGCCATCATGGCCGACCTGATGCCGCGCGCCGCCGGCCTGCGCCGCCCGGGTTCGGCCGCGCTGGACCTGGCCTACGTGGCCGCGGGCTTCAGCGACGCCTTCTTCGAAACCGGCCTGAACCCGTGGGACATCGCCGCCGGCTCGCTGCTGGTGACCGAGGCCGGTGGCCTGATCGGCAACTTCACCGGCGAGCCCGACTTCCTCGACCAGCGCGAATGCCTGGCCGGCAATCCGAAGATCTACGGCCAACTGGTGCCGCTGCTGACCAAATATTCGAAGTTCGCCGGTGTCGACGACAAGATGGCGGCCAGCGACCGCATCCGTGCCGTCGACTCGTCGAAGGACCTCTACGCCCGTAGCACGGTCGACTTGCAGCAGCCTGATGGCAGCGACGGGTCCGCAGCACCCGCAAGCGCGGCAGCGCCGGCGCCGCGCAAGCTGACCCGCGCCCGTCCGCCCGTCGCCGCGCCGGCCGATCCCGCCGGCGAGTGATGCAAGGGGTGGCGCCACACGCCACTGCGGCGCTGCGCACCCGCGCCGCGTTGCGTGTTGCGTTGAGCCACTATGTTGCGAACGGCCTGTCCGTTGCGCTCGGGCTGTTCCTGATCTCCGGCGCGGTGCACCTGTGGCTGGGCGCCATCGCCAGCGCCGCGGCCACCGTCGGCGTGATCGTGGCCACGCCGCCCGACGCGCCCGGCCCGCGGCGCGGCAAGTTCCTGCAGATGCTGCCGGCACCGCTGCTGTCTATCCCGCTGTTCTTTGCGGTGCAGATGCTGCACACCATGCCGATCCGGCTGGGCATGGTGCTGATTCCCGCCACCTTCATCGCCTTCAGCGCCATGGCCTGGGGCAAGCGCGGCATCCCGATCGCCATCGCCGTGATGTTCGCGATGATCTTCTCGATGGCGACGCCCGCGCCGACGGGATTGCAGGAAGCGCTCGATCGCACCGCCCACTTCGCGCTCGGCGCCGGGCTCTACGTGGTCTATGCCACGCTGGCCAACCTCGCCATGAACGGGCGCTATCGCACGCTGCTGATCGCGGACGTGCTGTATTCGATGGCGGCGCTGATGCGCACCGAGGCCAGCCAGTTCAAGGCGCCTGACGAGACCAGCGACGTGCGCGACACGCCCGCGCCGCTGCTCGGCCTGCTGTTGCAGCAGACCGCCGCATTCGCCGACCAGATCCAGGGCGCACGCGACATTGCGCTCGAATCGCCACGCACGCCCCGGCGCCAGCGGCTGGCCGGCATGCTGGTGGTGGTGCTGGAGATGCGCGACCAGTTGCTGGCCAGCGAACTCGACCTGGACGCGCTCACCCAGTTGCCCGAGCATGCGCCGGCGCTGGCCGAGATGCGCAGCGTGCTGGAGCAGTTGTCCGATGAGGTCGTCGCGATCGCCGACGCGATGCTGATGTTCCGCACGCCGGGCCCGCTGGCCGACCTTCGGCCGCGCCTGTCGATGATCCACCTGCCGGCGGACCACCCGCACGCCCCGCCGCATGCCGGCCCGTCGCCCGCCGTGCTGGCACGCGGCCTGGCCAACCGCATCGGCCACATCAACGACGAGGTGCTGAAGCTGAACAAGCTCATGCGCCACGAGATCGAGCCCGACCTGGCCGTGGTGCGCGCCAACTGGCGGGTGTTCGTGAGCCCGACCGCCTGGTCCTGGCGGCCTTTCCTGGCGCTGTGGCATTGGGACGCGCCGCCGCTGCGCCACGCCATCCGGGCCACGCTCGCGATCGCGGTCGGCTACACCATTGCCGTCTTCATGCCCTGGGGCTCGCACGACTACTGGATCCTGCTCACCATCGTGGTGGTGCTGCGCGGGAGCCTCTCCCAGACGCTGGAACGGCGCAATGCCCGCGTGGCCGGCACCCTGCTGGGTTGCGTGCTGGCCGTCGGCCTGCTGGCGACGCATCCGTCGGCCATGTTGCTGCTCGCCTGCGTGACCTTCGCGCAGGCGATTGCGCATGGTTTCGCAGTGCGCAAGTACCTGGTCACGTCCGTGGCAGGCACTGTGCTCGGCCTGGTGCAGGCGCACCTGCTGAACATGGGCGCGAGCACGACCTTCGCGCTGGTCGAGCGCATCGCGGACACGCTGATCGGCGTCGCGGTGTCGTGGGCCTTCTGCTACGTGCTGCCGTCGTGGGAGCGCGGCCAGCTTCCCGACCTGGTGAGGCGCACCTTGGTCGCGCAGGCATTGCATGCCCGGCTCGCGCTGGGGCTGGGGCAGTTGCATGACATCGACAACAGCATCGAGCTTGAATGGCGGCTGGCGCGGCGCGAAGCCTTCGACAGCCTATCCGCGCTGGTGCAGGCCACCCAGCGCTCGCTGGCCGAGCCGCGCGCCGTGCGCCCGCCCATGGAACCGCTCGAACACCTGCAGGCCCACAGCTACCAGTTGCTCGCACAGCTCAGCGCGATCAAGTCGATGCTGGTGCTGCGGCGCGACCGGCTCACGCCGGCCGATATCGAAGGGCCGCTGCTGCGTACCGCGGAGCGCATCGAGTCGCTGATCGGCAGCGCACCGATCGCGTCCACGCCGATGCCCACGAGCGCGCCCGCCACCGCATTGGGCGGCGCGATTCCGCTGCCCGACCCGTTCGAGAACGACATCAGCCCATGGCTGCTGCGCCGGCTCGACCTGGCCACGGGCATTGCGACGCAGATCCGGGATGACGCGGCGCGCATCCTGCAGCCGTCGTCGGCGACGGCCGCCGCGCCGCCTGCCGCCACGCCAGTTGCGGGCACCGTCCCGCACGAAGCGGCATGAGTGCCGCGCCGCGCCCCAGGCAAGCTCGCGCCGCCGTCGGCGGCAAGAAGGACGCACATGCGCCAAGCGTGGGGGCCCGCCGGGGGTCTACGCAAGGCCGCCCCAGACCCTGCCGGCCCGCAGCGCGGAGCACCCAGGTTTCCCGATGAACGCACAACTGCTGCTGGAACATCCCTGGTTCGGCACCTGGCTGGCCGCCCTGGTCGCGGTGCCTGCAGCGCTGATCGCCTATCGCATCGGCGGGCTGGTGCTGATGCGCGTGACGCGACCGACGCCCGGCTTGAATGCGATGGTCGACAAGGCGCGCTCGGCGGCGCGCTGGGCGCTGCCGCTGGTCGCATTGCAGATGGTGTGGCAGGCCGCGCCGGACGACCTGCGCTACATCAATACCGTGCGGCACCTGAATGGGCTGCTGGTGATCGCCGCGCTGACCTGGCTGCTGGTGCGGGCCATCTCGGGCTTCACCGAAGGCCTGCTGACCAAGTACCCCGCGAACGTCGCGGACAACCTGAACGCGCGCCGCATCCACACGCAGGCGCGCGTGCTGTCGCGCACTGCCGTGGGGATGGTGTTGGTCGCGGGTGTGTCGCTGGTCCTGATGACTTTTCCGGGAGCGCGGCAGGTCGGCGCCAGCCTGCTGGCGTCGGCCGGCATCATCGGCCTGATCGTCGGCCTGGCGGCCAAGCCGGTGTTCAGCAACCTCATCGCCGGGCTGCAGATCGCGCTGGCGCAGCCGATCCGCCTCGACGACGTGCTGGTGGTCGAGGGCGAATGGGGCACGGTCGAGGAAATCACCGGCACCTTCGTCGTGATGAAGCTGTGGGACGACCGGCGCCTGATATTGCCGCTCAGCTATTTCATCGAGAAGCCGTTCCAGTGCTGGACGCGGCACACCGCGCAGTTGCTCGGCTCGGCCTTCATCTACGTCGACTACGGCACGCCGCTGGCGCCTCTGCGCGCGGAGTTGGAGCGCATCGTGCGCGCGGCGCCGGAATGGGACGGCCGCACCTTCGTGCTGCAGGTGACCGACGTCACCGAACGCAGCATGCAGGTGCGCATGCTGGCCACGGCGGCGACGGCGGGATTGGCCTTCGACCTGCGCTGCCGCATTCGCGAAGGGATGATGACCTTCATGCAGCGTGAATACCCACAACACCTGCCCAAGCTTCGGACGGAGGAGGCCGGCGCGGGGTCGTATGCTGAAGGCCCGCCGGCACCGGAAGGCACGCCGGCCATCGCCTCAAGGAGCTGAATTGAAAAAGATCCTGCTTGCCGCCATCTCCGCGGCCGTGCTCTGCCTCGTGGCCGGCTGCGGCACCGCGCCATCTTCACCGGCCAACGGCAGCCAGGGCGCCGGCACTTCGACCGGCGGGAGCGGCGTCGAGGTCTTCGGCACCATCGACGCGGGCGTCTCGCACTACCGCACGCGCTGACGGCCATGCGCACCGCCCGGCCGCTCGAAGCCGCTGGCACCGCAACGCACAGCGTGGAGAGTTCTCAATGAGCGCCGCGCCGGGCCGCCGCAAGCAAGCTCGCACCGCAGCGCACACCCCGGATCTTGCTGAATGACCGACCAGGCCGCCCTGCAACGCTTCGTCGATGCACAGGCGCCGGTCTACGACACCGTGCTGGCCGAGCTGAGCGCAGGTCGCAAGCGCAGCCACTGGATGTGGTTCATCTTTCCCCAACTCGACGGACTGGGGCACAGCGCGATGGCCCGGCGCTATGCGATCGCGTCGCTGGCCGAGGCGCGCGACTACCTGCGGCATCCGCTGCTCGGGCCACGTCTGGAGGCCTGCAGCGCACTGGTGCTCGATGTGGCCGACACGCCGCTCGACCTCATCCTCGGCCCGCCGGACGACCTCAAGTTCCGGTCATCGATGACGCTCTTTGCCAAGGCCGCGCCGGAGAAGACGGTGTTCGACGCGTGCCTGCGCAAGTACTTCGGCGGCGTCCCGGACCCACGCACTCTCGCGCTGCTGGAACCCTGAACACATCAGGGTCGTCTCTGCTTTCGACTTGATTTAGATTCGATTTAGATATATCGTAACTGCATCTAAACAAGCAATCAGGATTTGCAAATGCGCCATTTCAAGAACTTCGAGCGCTGCATCCGTCGTGGCGAACACGGCGACGGCCCCGGTGCCGGCGGGCGGGGCCGAGGCGATCACCATCGAGACGGCATGCGCGAGGGCATGCGTGGCGGCGGTCGCGTGTTCGGCCACGGCGGCCTGCGCTTCGTGCTGCTGCAGCTGATCGCCGACAAGCCCAGCCACGGCTACGAACTGATCAAGTCGATCGAAGACCGTCTCGGCGGCAGCTACAGCCCGAGCCCGGGCACCGTCTACCCCACGCTCACCCTGCTGGAAGAACTCGGCTACCTCACCGTGGACGAGGCCGATGCCGGCGGACGCAAGCGCTACAGCATCACCCCGGCGGGCCAGGACTTCCTGGCCGAGAACCGCGTGACGGCCGATGCGATGCTGGCCCGCATGCAGGGCGGCGTCGACGGCGCCGGCCCGCGCGGCGGACGGCCGCCGCAGGTGACGCGGGCCATCGAAAACCTCAAGCTCGCGATGCGCATGCGCCTCTCGCGCGAGCCCCTCACACCGGCGCAAGCCAGCGCCTTCGCGGCCGTGCTCGACAGCGCGGCCCAGCAACTGGAACAAATCTGACGATGAGCACCACCCTCACCACCCTCCCCGCCCGCCTGCCGCATCGCGTGCGGCATCCGCTGCGTTTTCGCAAGCTCGAAGTGCACACCGTGCAGCGCGTCACGCCGCACCTGGTGCGCATCACGCTCACCGGCGATGCGCTCGAAGGCTTCATCAGCCTGGGCTTCGACGACCACGTCAAGCTCACGCTGCCCGACGCCGTGACCGGCGTGCTGACCGTGCCGACCATCGGCGCCGATGGCAGCCCGTCTTGGCCGCCCGGCCCCAAGGCCGTCATGCGCGACTACACGCCGCGCCGCTTCGATGCCGAGGCGCGCCTGCTGGAAATCGACTTCGCCTTGCACGAAGCGGGGCCCGCCACGCGCTGGGCCGAACAGGCGCAACCGGGCCAGGTCATCGGCATCGGCGGACCGCGCGGCTCCTTCGTCGTGCCGATGGATTTCGACTGGCACCTGCTGGTCGGCGACGACACCGCCTTGCCCGCGATCTCGCGCCGACTCGCCGAACTGCCCGCCGGCGCGCGTACGCTGGTGCTGGCCGAGGTAGATGGCCCGGACGATCACATTGCGCTGGAAAGCCGCGCCGATGTCGACCTGGTCTGGGTGCATCGGGAAGATGCCGGGGCGAACTCGTCGGAGCCGCCCTTGCTGACCGCGTTGCGCAACACGCGCCTGCCGACCGGCGACTTCCATTGCTGGGTCGGGTGCGAGTCCGCCGACGCCAAGGCCGTGCGCGCCCACCTCGTCAACGAGTGCGGGGCCAATCCGAAGTGGATCCGCGCGTCGGGTTACTGGCGCCGGGGTGCCGCCGCGACGCATGATTCGCACGACGAGTGAGGCTGCGGAAGTGCGTCCGCGGCGGGATCACGCCGACAGCGTGCGTGAGGCGCGGAGCATTGACCTCAGTCGCGCTCCGCTGAAGGCACGCCGCCCCGACGGCGGCGGTCCGCTTTCGGCAAGTCAGCCGCTGCCACCAGCGCATCGGCCTGGGCTTGCAAGCGCCGCAGCGCATCGTCCAGCGAAGTGCGTGCCGCATCGTCCAGCACGCTCATCAACTGCGCATTGATCTCCGTCGCCAGCGGAAAGAGTTCGGCATGCAAGGTCTCGCCCTTCGGCGTGAGCCGCAGCACGACATGCCGCTTATCGCCGACCGGCTGGCTGCGCGAGACCAGCCCCTTCGCGACCAGCGTCCCCACCGCCTTGGAGGTACGGCCCCGGTCGAGCTGCACATGCTCGGCCAGTTGCGAGGACCCGAGCGCGCCGCGACTGGCAAGCGTCGCGATCAGCCGCCATTCGCGCCGCGTGATGCCGAAGCGTCCTTCGCACAAGCGGATCACCATGCCGCCCGCCACCGACAACAGGCGGCTGATGCGATAGAGCAGCAGGTCGTCGAGCGGGCGCGGCGCTTCGGCCATCGGGTAAGTCCGGGGAATGGTTGATTAGATGAATCAATTGTCGGCGCTCTAAAGTGAGCCCAAGCCCACAAGGAGACACATCGATGCGCATCGGACCGGACCTGCAGCGCCGCCGCCTGAACACCACGCTGGCCGCCATCGGCGCGATGGCCCTCACGCCCTTCGCCATGGCGCAGAACGCCATGACGCCGGGCACGCCGATCAAGGTGCTGATCGGCGTGCCGGCCGGCGGCACGCAGGACGTGCTGACGCGTGCCATCGCGCAGCAGGTGCGGGACTCGCTGGGCCCGCTCATCGTCGACAACCGCTCGGGTGCGGCGGGCCGCATCGCGGTCGAGGCGGTGAAGTCGGCGGCGCCCGATGGCCACACGCTGCTGCTGGGAACGGCCGGCATGATGACCATGTACCCGAGCGCCTACAAGAACCTCTCGTACGACCCGGTGAAGGACTTCCAGCCGATCATCAATGCAGCCCGCTTCGAGTTGGCGCTGGTGGTCAACAAGGACGTGCCGGCCAACACGCTGGCCGAGTTCGTCACCTGGGCCAAGGCGCAGGGCGGCGCGGTCAGCTTTGCCTCGTACGGCGCCGGCACGCCCTCGCACTTCCTTGGCGAGATGCTGAACCGCTCGGCCGGCCTGAAGATGGTGCATGTGCCGTACCGCGGCTCGACGCCGGCGCGGCAGGACGTGATGGGCGGCAGCATCCCGGTCTACTTCGACACCGTCGGCGGCGCGCTGCAGATGCTGCCGAGCGGCCGCGTGAAGGTGCTCGCGACGAGCGGCGACAAGCGTTCGCCGCTGATGCCGAGCCTGCCGACCTTCGTCGAGGCGGGCTACAAGGATGTGATCGCGACCGCTTGGTTCGCCTACTACGCACCGGCGAAGACACCGAAGCCGATCGTCGAGCAACTGCGTGCCGAATTCATGCGCGCCGTGAACACGCGCGAGGTACGCCAGCAACTTCTGCAGAACGGCATGTATCCCACCGGCGACACCGCCGACGCCCTGCTGAAGACCATGCGCGAAGACACGACGCGCTGGGCCACGATCATGAAAGCCGTCGACTTCCAGGCCAACGATTGAACGCCACCCTCCGTCAAGCTCAACGCCTTCCCACCAGGCGCTGCCAGTGAACATGCTTCATCGATCCATCTCCGGGCTCCGCCAGTGAACATGCTTCATCGATCCATCAAATGGGTGATGCTTGCCTCGGGCTTGCTCACCTGCACCATGTTCCAGGCGGCCATTGCGCCAGCGGCCTTCCTGCAATCGACCTTCGGCCAGTCGCTCGACGGGCCGGTCGCGCAGATCGTTGTCCGGAACTGGGGCGTTCTCGTCGGGCTCATGGGTCTCCTGCTCATCCACGGTGCATTTCACGAACCCGCGCGACGCATCGCCTTGCTGGTGGCAGGCACGAGCAAGGTGGCGTTCATCGGCCTCGTTCTCTCCATCGGCCAACAGTTTCTCCAGTTCCAGGCTGGCGTGGCCGTGGCGGTGGACTCCGTCATGGTGTCGCTGTTCGCCATCTACCTTCTCTCTACACGTGCACGATGAACAAACCCAAGCGACCCAACATCATCTTCATCGTGGCCGACGACCTCGGCTTTGCGGACCTCGGCTGCTATGGCGGACGCGACGCCAGCTTCGGCCCGGTGTCGCCCGTGCTCGACGGCCTGGCCGCGCGCGGGATGCGCTTCACGGACGGCTATTCGAACTCGCCCGTCTGCTCGCCGACCCGCTTCGCACTGATGACCGCGCGCTACCAGTACCGCCTGCGCGGCGCGGCCGAGGAACCGATCAACAGCAAGTCCCGCGGCAGCGCCACGCTGGGCCTGCCGCCCGAACATCCCACGCTGCCGTCACTCCTGCGCAAGGCCGGCTACCGCACCGCGCTGGTCGGCAAGTGGCACCTGGGCTATCCGCCCGCCTTCGGGCCGCTGCAATCTGGTTACGAAGAATTCTTCGGACCGTTGTCGGGCGGTGTCGACTATTTCACCCATTGCGACTCGCGCGGCACGCATGACCTGTATGAAGGCGATGAAGAGACGGTCGCCGAGGGCTACCTCACCGACCTGTTCTCGCATCGGGCCGTGGACTACATCGAACGGATGAGCGCGCAGCCTGATCCGTTCTTTCTCTGCCTCACCTACACCGCGCCGCACTGGCCCTGGGAGACGCGCGAGGACGCAGGCATCGCCCCGCAGGTGGCCGACAACCTGTTCCACCTGGACGGCGGCAACGTCGACACCTATCGCCGCATGATTCATCACATGGACGAGGGCATCGGCTGGATCATGGCCGCGCTCCAGAAGGCCGGCATCGCCGACGACACGCTCGTGGTGTTCACCAGCGACAACGGCGGCGAGCGCTTCTCGGACAACTGGCCGCTGGTCGGCGGCAAGATGGACCTGACCGAAGGCGGCATCCGCGTGCCCTGGATCGCGCACTGGCCCGCCGCCATTCACGCTGGCAGCGAAAGCGCCCAGCACTGCATGACGATGGACTGGTCGGCCACGATGCTTGACGTGGCCGGCGCCGCGGCGGACCCGGCGTATCCGCTCGATGGCGTGTCGCTGCTGCCGGTGCTGCGCGACCCTGCCCAGGCCTTTGCGCGGCCCATGCACTGGCGCATGAACCACCGCGACCAGCGTGCGCTGCGCGACGGCGACTGGAAATACCTGCAGGTCGACGGCAACGAATACCTGTTCAACATCCCCGCCGATGCGCGCGAACGGGCCAACCGCGCCAAGCGCGAGCCCGGGCGACTGGCCGCGATGCGCGCCGACTGGCTGGCCTGGAACGCCACCATGCCGCCGATTCCGGCGGACGCCACGGTCAGCCTGGGCTATTCCGCAAAAGACATGCCGCAGCGTTGATACGGCTTCGCCGCAAGGCCGCCCGTGCTGGATCGCCTTGCCGTGCTACCGCACGGTTTGCGGCACGCCGCGTGCGCTGCGCTTGACCAGCTTGGTCAAGAAGTCTCGCGGCGCGCGCTCGCACCCGTTTTTCGCAATGCGCCAGACGGCGCTGGCCATTCGTCCGGTTGACACTCAATTCGACGGAATCGCAGAATTCACGGAGATTGAGAACCTAAGAACTACTCCCGGAGTGAACTGCAATGGATTTGCTTGAGAAGTGGCAACTGATCGGCTGTATGGTCACAGCCGTCGTCCTGCTCGCCTTCCTCTATTGGGGATGGAACCAGAAAGCCATCAAGAGCGAGCAGGCACGGCGCATCGAAGCCGCTCGCATCCGGTCCGGCCACGTGCCGCTCGAGATCCCGACCACGCGCGGCGGCCTGCGAAGCTCCGGCAACACCGACGACCCCGACACGCTGCCCGAGTGGTTCATCCAGGGGTCCGGCGAGCACGCCATGGTCGACGAAACGCCGCGAATGCAGATCCGCTACCTGGACGTCGATGGCAGGAAGGTGCAGAACGTGCTCCAGGTCGAGCAACTCGACCTGCAGAAGAAGCTGATCGTCGGCCACACCGACACCCCCGGAGACGTGCGCAAGATCTTCCTGCACCAGGTGCTGGCCGCGCGCAGTGCGGAGACGGGACAGCGCTTCAATCTCGATACGTGGGTGGAAGCCGTTCGCGTGGCACGCCGCCGCCGCGGGCTGGCGCACTGACCCTTTTCAGTGCGGCACTTCCACCGCCGCGCCTGCGACCGGCGTGCGCTTGGGGCTGCGGATCATCAGCAGCAGCGGGATCGCCGCCAGCGTGATCACCATCATGATCCCGAAGTCGTTCAGGTAGCCGATCAGGGCGCCCTGCCGAGTGACCTCTGCATTGAGCAGCGCCAAGCCACCGATCGTGTCGGGGTTCATCATCGGCGGGAGGCTGGGCAAACCGAGGTTGCCCGGTGACACCGTGGCCGCCAACTGCGCATGCGCCTTGCTGGAGCCTTCAGTCAACAACGCCTGCACGACAGAGATGCCGACGCTGCTGCCGATGTTGCGCAGCAGGCTGAACACCGGCGTGCCCTGGTTGCGCAGGCGCGGCGCCAGCGTCGCGAAGGTGGCGGTCGACAACGGCACGAAGGTGAAGCCGATGCCCAGGCCCTGGATGAAGCCGGACATCACGATCAGCGTGCTGTCCATCTGCAGCGTCAGCCGCGTCATCTGGTAGAGCGAGAACGCCGTGAGGCTGAAGCCGACGGCCATGATGGCGCGCACGTCGTACCGCTGCACCAGCCGCCCGACCAGGATCATCGCGATCATGGTGCCGATGCCGCGCGGTGCCGTGACCTGGCCCGTGTAGATCACCGGATAGCCCATCAACCCCTGCAGGAAGTTGGGCAGCAAGGCCATCGTCGCGAACAGGATCATGCCGACGATGAAGGCGAACAGGAGGCCGGTGACGAAGTTGCGGTCCTTCAGCAGCTCGCGGTCGAGGAAGGACACGCCGCGCACCGTCCACGTATGGACCACGAAGAAGCCGAAAGCAACCAACGCAGCGGCGGCTTCGAGCTTGATCTCCCACGAGTCGAACCAGTCGAGCTGCTCGCCGCGGTCGAGGAACATCTGCAGCATGCCGATGGCCAATGACAGCGTGACGAATCCGAAGACGTCGAGCTTCTCGCCCTTGGGCCGGCTCTCCGGCAGGTAGCGCGCGATGCCCCACAGCGCGAACAGGCCGACCGGCAAGTTGATGAAGAAGACCCAGCGCCAGTCGAAGTTCTCCGTGAGCCAGCCGCCCAGCAGCGGCCCGAGGATCGGTCCGACCATGATCCCGGCGCCCCAGATCGCCATCGCCTGGCCGACCTTCTCGCGCGGGTTGATGTCCAGCAGCACGGCCTGCGACAGCGGCACCAGCGCCGCGCCGAAGATGCCCTGCAGCAGTCGCGCGCCGACGATCTCGACCAGCGAACCGGCCAGCCCGCACAGCGCGGAGGCGATGGTGAAGCCGACCACCGAGATGATGAACACGCGACGCCGGCCCCAGTGGCCGCACAGCCAGCCGGTGAGCGGCAACGCAATGGCCGAAGCAACGATGTAGGAAGTCAGCACCCAGGTGATCTGGTCCTGCGAGGCTTGCAGGCTGCCCTGCATGTGCGGCAGCGCGACGTTGGCGATCGTGGTGTCGAGCGCCTGCATGATGGTCGCCAGCATGATCGAGAGGGTGATCATGCCGCGGTGCGGGAAGCTGGCGGGGGTGGTCATCGGCTGACCTCCGCGCTGCGCACTGCGGTATCCGCCTTGGGAGCGGCCCGGCGGCTCATGGCTTCCCCTCCGTCTCGCTCGCCGCGGCCACGAGTCCGCTGCGCACCTTGCCGAGCAAGGCCAGCAACTGGGCGCGTTCGGCCGGCTCCAGCACGCTGAGCGTCTTGGCCTGCAGGCTGTCGCTGATGGTCAGCGCGCCGTCCAGCGCCTTGCCGGCGCTGGGCTCGAGGTGGATCAGGTTGATGCGACGGTCGGTCGCGCTGGGCTCGCGCCGGATCCAGCCGGCGGCGGCCATGCGGTCGCACAGCGTGGCCACGGCCATGGTGCTGAGGCCCAAGCGCTGCGCCAACTCGGTCTGCGACAGGGTACCGTCCTCGTCGTTCATCGCCAGCACGCCGAGCAACCGGCATTGCGCCCGCGACAGGCCAATGCGTTCGCGCGCAAGGCGGTCGAAGGCTTCGCCGTGGAGCTTGGCGACGTCATTGACCAGGAAGCCGAAGCGCTGGGTGAAATCTCTCTTCATAAGCTTGTCGATTATAAGCATGCTTATTAAATTGCATTCACCGGTGGCCAAGCAAGGCACGCACCAATTTGCCATGATGCGAGATGATCAATAAAATGTCTTTTAAACCGTATTAAGAACGTTTTATTGATGTCCAAGCATAGCCCTGCCCTCATAGCCCTGCCTGAAGAGGCACAGGCGGCCCTGGTACGCACCGGCCAACGCTTGCGCGCACACCGCGTCCAGCGCGCCTGGACAGTGGCCGAAACGGCAAAGCGCCTGTTTTGCTCACCCACCACCTGGCGAGCCCTGGAGGCCGGCAAGCCGGGCACCAGCATCGGCCTCTTTGCGCAGGCGCTTTGGTTGTTCGGGGAACTGGAATCACTGGACGGCGTGGCGCCAGCACCTGCCGGATTGGCTTCCAACCGCCGGGTGCGCCGGCCGGCCGGCAAGCTTGCCCCAGGCGTGATCGGAGAGGCCGAACGTGATTTCTGAAGCCGGCTCCATGGAACGCAGCCTCTACGTCGGCGTTGCACAAGGTGGGCCAGCGGAGGTGCAGCCCGTGGGCCTGCTGAAATTGGCCCGGCACGGCGTGATGGAGTCGGGCGAGTTCGCCTATGGCCGCCGCTACCTGCTGCAAACCGACGCGCTGGCATTGAACCCGGACCATCTCCCGCTGCGCGATGCCCCATTCGTGTTGCCCGAACGGCGCATCCGGGACGGCGGCGCCATGCCCCTGACCTTGCGCGATGCACTGCCCGACAGTTGGGGGCGCAAGGTGCTGGAGGTGCAGCAAGGCAGGCCGCTATCGGACATCGACGCCCTGCTGCTCACGAACGAGGACCGCGTCGGTTCGATGGTGTTCGCAGAGTCCTTGCCCATCCGGCCGGACACACCGACAACCGCGCTGCTGTCGCTCGCCGAACTGGCGGACGCCTCACGGCGCATCGAGGCAGGAATGGAAGTCACACCGCGCATGCAGCAACTGCTGCGAGGCGGCAGCCTGGGCGGCACGCGACCCAAGGCCACTTTCGTGCACGAGGGTCGCCGGCACATTGCCAAGTTCGCGTCGCGCGGGGACGAGCACGACATGGAAATCGTCGAGGCCGCGACACTCGGGCTTGCCAGGTATTGCGGCATCACAGTGCCGAGCTTCCTGTTGCAGTCCCTGGCCACGGGCGGCAATGCCTTGCTGGTCCAGCGCTTCGATCGCGTCGGCCCCGTGGCCGACGAGCGACGCTTGCACTATCTTTCGTCGTCCGCGTTGCTGGACGTGCCCTACGAATCCAGCGGCGGCAGCTACGTCGAACTGGCCCAGTCACTGCGTCGCCTGTCCGCAAGCCCCGAGCAGGACGTTCGCGAACTGTTTCGCCGCATGGTTTTCAACCTGTGCGTGGGCAACAGCGACGACCACGTGAAGAACCACGGCATGCTGCGCCGGGGCGATGGTTCGTGGCGGCTGGCGCCTGCTTTCGACCTTGTCGCGCAGTTGGCCGGTCACACCGGCTACCAGGAACTGGCGATCCTGCCCGGCCGGCACGCATCGAGCCTTGCATTGGCACGCGAGGCGGCACCGCATTTCGGGCTGACGCAGGCGTCGGCGGAGGCGTTGATCCAATCGATCAGCGCCACGGTGGCCGAACAGTCGCAGGCTTCTCTCCAGGCTGCTGGCGCCAACCCCACGCTTGGCAAGCGCTGTGCGACCTTCATCGCGCAGCAAGCCGAGCGCATCCGCGCCTGAATGTCGCGGAAAATCCCCGCCAGACTTCTTTCGCCCACGCTGCCCGGCGTCGGCCTTCCAGGAAACGGATTCCCGTCTTGACTTCGATTTCGCCAGCCGAGCTGGCATCCCATACGCCCATGATGGGCCAGTACCTGCGCCTCAAAGCGGACCACCCGGACACCCTCCTGTTCTACCGGATGGGCGATTTCTACGAGCTGTTCTGGGCCGATGCCGAGAAGGCCGCGCGCCTGCTCGACATCACGCTGACACAACGCGGCCAGTCGGCCGGCCAGCCGGTGGTGATGTGCGGCGTGCCCTTCCACGCGGTCGACACCTACCTGGCACGGCTCATCAAGCTCGGCGAATCGGTCGCGATCTGCGAGCAGGTTGGTGAGGTCGGTGCGAGCAAGGGGCCGGTCGAGCGCAAGGTCATGCGGGTCGTGACACCGGGCACGCTGACCGACTCCGAACTGCTCAATGACCGCAGCGAATCGCTGCTGCTCTCCGTGCATGCCGGCACGCGCAACTTCGTCGGACTTGCCTGGCTCAGCGTGACGGGTGCGGACCTGCACCTGGCCGAATGCCCGGCCGATGCGCTGGAAGCCTGGATCGGGCGCATCGCGCCGAGCGAAGTGCTCTACAGCGCCGAAGTCACGCCGGCCTTCGAGAACCGGCTGAAGGCGGCGCGTTCCGGCACCGCGCCCTTCACGCTGTCGATCCGGCCCGCGTGGCAGTTCGACGGCGGCCTGGGCGAACGCAAGCTCAGCGAGCAACTGGCGAGCGTGAGCCTCGCGGCATGGAACGCCGAAGGGCTGGTCAATGCCCACGCGGCGGCGTCCGCCCTGCTCGGCTATGCGGAGCACACGCAAGGCCGTGCGCTGACCCACCTTCAGCGCCTCGTGGTCGAGCGCGACGGCGAACTGATCGAACTGCCGCCCACCACGCGCCGCAACCTTGAACTCGTGCAGACGCTGCGCGGCGAAGACTCGCCGACGATGTTCTCGCTGCTCGACACCTGCATGACCGGCATGGGCAGCCGTCTGCTCAAGCGCTGGTTGCTGGCGCCGCGGCGCGACCGCAGCGAGGCGCAGGCCCGACTGGAAGCCATTGCCGCGTTGCAGGCGCCCGCTGCGGGCAGCACCGCCCTGCCCTGGCGTACGCTGCGCGAGCAGCTCAAGAACACCAGCGACGTCGAGCGCATCGCCGCGCGTATCGCCTTGCGCCAGGTGCGCCCGCGCGAGCTCGTGGCGCTGCGCCTGGCGCTCGCCAAGACCGAACAGCTGGCGCCCGCGCTGCCGGGCTTTGCTTCATTGCTCGCAGGCATCTGCAACGACTTCGCAGCACCACCCGGCTGCGCGGAATCACTGGTCAGCGCGATCAAGCCCGACCCGTCCGCGCTCGTGCGCGACGGCGGCGTGATCGCCACCGGCCACGATGCCGACCTCGACGAGCTGCGCGCCATCAGCGACAACTGCGACGACTTCCTGCTCAAGCTCGAAGTCGAGGAGCGCGAACGCACCGGCATCAGCAACCTGCGGGTGCAGTTCAACCGCGTGCACGGCTTCTACATCGAGGTCACGCAGAGCATGCTGTCCAAGGTGCCGGACAACTACCGCCGCCGCCAGACGCTGAAGAATGCCGAGCGCTTCATCACGCCGGAGCTCAAGACCTTCGAGGACAAGGCGCTGTCGGCGCAGGACCGCGCGCTGGCCCGCGAGAAGTACCTGTACGAACAGTTGCTTGACGCACTGCAAGCCCATGTCCCTGCGCTGACCCGATTGGCCAGCGCACTGGCCACCCTCGACGCCCTCTGCGCCCTGGCCGAACGCTCGCACACGCTGAACTGGCGCGCCCCCGCCTTCGTGGCACACCCGTGCATCGAGATCACCGGCGGCCGGCATCCCGTGGTCGAGGCGCGGCTCGCTGAAAAATCCGCCGGCAACTTCATCGCCAACGACACCAGGATGGGCCCGCAACAGCGCATGCAGGTCATCACCGGCCCGAACATGGGCGGCAAGTCGACCTACATGCGGCAGGTGGCGATCATCGTGCTGCTGGCCTCCATCGGCAGCCACGTGCCGGCCACGGCCTGCCGGCTCGGCCCGATCGACGCGATCCACACGCGCATCGGCGCGGCGGACGACCTGGCCAATGCGCAGTCGACCTTCATGCTGGAAATGACCGAGGCCGCGCAGATCTTGCACGGTGCCAGCGCTCAATCGCTGGTGCTGATGGACGAGATCGGCCGCGGCACCAGCACCTTCGACGGCCTTGCGCTGGCGGCCGGCATCGCGGCGCAACTGCATGACCGCACCAAGGCCTTCACGCTGTTCGCCACGCACTACTTCGAGCTGACCGAGTTCCCGGCCACGCACCATGCCGCCGTCAACATGCACGTGAGCGCGACCGAGTCGGGCCGCGACATCGTGTTCCTGCACGAGATGCAGCCCGGCCCGGCCAGCAAGAGCTACGGCATCCAGGTCGCGCGCCTGGCCGGCATGCCGGCGGCCGTGGTCAACCATGCACGACAGGCGCTGGAAGCCCTGGAAGCGCAGCAGACCCAGACCCGCGCGCAGGTCGACCTGTTCGCGCCACCACCGGAGGTCGCGCCACCGGCAAGCAGCGCCGTAGAATCCGCGCTGGCTGCGCTCGACCCCGACGCGATGAGCCCCAGGGAGGCGCTCGAGGCGCTCTACACACTCCAAAGACTGAACGCACGAACCACGGGCTGACGAACGGGCCCGATTCGTGCACAGAGACTGCTCATGACATATTGCGTAGGCATCAAACTGAACGCCGGCCTGGTGTTCCTCTCCGACTCGCGCACCAACGCCGGCGTCGATCACATCAGCACCTTCCGCAAGATGATCGTGTACGAGCAGCCAGGCGACCGCTTCATGGTGCTGCTGTCGGCGGGCAACCTGAGCATCTCGCAGTCGGTGCGCGAGATCCTGCAGATCGAGGAATTGCAGGAGCCCAATGGCGGCCCGCCCATCACGATCTGGAACGCGAAGAGCATGTTCGATGCGGCCCGCGTGCTCGGCTCGGCTGTGCGCCACGTCTACGACCGCGATGCCGAGGCGTTGAAGCATGCGGGCCTGGACTTCAACGTGTCCTTCGTCTTCGGCGGCCAGGTCAAGGGCGAAGGCATGCGCCTGTTCCTCGTCTACTCGGCCGGCAACTTCATCGAGGCCACCAACGAGACGCCCTACTTCCAGGTCGGTGAATCAAAGTACGGCAAGCCGGTGCTCGACCGCGTGCTCACGCCCGAGACCCCGCTCGACGAGGCCGCCAAGTGCGCGCTGGTATCGATGGACTCGACCATGAAGTCCAACCTCTCGGTCGGCCTGCCGCTGGACCTCGTGGTCTACGAAGCCAACAAGCTGCAGACCGACCGCGTGATCTGCATCGACGCCGAGAACCCCTACTACCGCATGATGCACAACAGCTGGGGCCAGAAACTGCGCGAGGTGTTCGACAGCATCGAGGACCCGGTCTGGGACGACGCCGTCTCCGAGCATCCGCTAAAGATGCCGGCCGCGCGCCACAGTGCGCTGCGCAAAATCTCCACGCCCGAAGAAAAGCTCATCTAAATCTCGTTCAATCCCGTGCTGCCCTCCATCGTCTTCTCCCACGGCAACAGCTTCCCGGCCAGCACCTACCGCGTGATGCTCGACAGCCTGCGCAACCGCGGCTTCGAGGTCGACGCGATCGAGAAATTCGGCCACGACCCGAAGTACCCCGTCACCGACAACTGGCCGAACCTGGTGCAGCAGCTTGCCGACTTCACCAAAGCGCGGATCGGCAAGAAGAAGAGTGGCCCGGTGTTCCTGGTCGGCCATTCGCTCGGCGGCTTCCTGAGCCTGATGTGCGCGGCCCAGCATCCGGAACTGGCGAAGGGTGTGGTGCTGCTCGATTCACCACTCCTTGGCGGCTGGCGTGCGGACACACTGGGCTTTGCCAAGCTCTCGCCCTTCATGCAGCAGATGTCACCGGGCGCGGTGAGTCGCAAACGCAGGACCACCTGGGCCCATCGCGATGAAGTGTTCGAGCATTTCCGCAGCAAGAAGGCCTTCGCGAAATGGGATGCGCAGGTGCTGCACGACTACATCGACCACGGCACGCTGGAGGCCGATGACTCACGCGTGCTGAGCTTCGACCGCGACGTGGAAACGGCCATCTACAACACCATTCCGCACAACCTTGGCAGCCTGCTGCGGAAGCACCCGCTCAAATGCCCGGCCGCTTTCATCGGCGGGCGCCAGTCGCGCGAGATGAAGGCGGTGGGCATGCAGATGACCGAGAAGGTCACGCATGGCCGCATCAGCATGCTGGACGGGACCCACTTGTTCCCGATGGAAAAGCCGATCGCCACGGCGGCTGCGGTCGAGGCGGCGTTGCGCAACTTGCTGGGCTGAAGCGCCTCGGAGCTTGCGCGCAGGGTCCCTGCGTAGCTCGCTCGCACCCCCTCGTCGTCCTCAGTTATGGGGATTGAAGTCGCATCCACGGCGAACTACATTCGACTCCCAACAAGTGGAGCGGCGAGATATGCGCAAAGAACTCCTCATCAAGACCAAGACCCTGGTGGGCACCAGCGATCTGACGATCGCCGCACCCATCAAACCGGGCCTGGTGCCGTCGATCGATTCGGTGACCTACAAGAGCCGCGTCAAGATGGTCATGAAGGCGCTCAATGCCTCGCGCTCTTCGTCCCAGGAATATGCACTGTTGCGGCCGTTTTCCGATTCGGTCGAGCGGGTCGGCGGCATTCACTCGGTGCGCATCGCCGTCATCGACGACAAGGTGATGCTGGCGGCCACCTTCGATGGCAGCTTCGAATCCTATCTGCGGGTTCTGTGGCAGAAGGTCGGCACCCTGCTCGACCTGATCTTCTGCAACACCGTCGGCCATGTCGGCTCGCACGACCACAGCTACGAGCAGTGGCGGGACTGGGTCTATTCGGTGCAATGCGAAACCGAGCTGTGGTACAGCATCCCGGGCCTGACCTTTGACGATGCGAAGTACCTGCTCGACGAGCAGAAGCGTCAGTTGGGCGCGGCCGATACCGACCTGGCGGCGACGAAGCAGCAGGTCATCAAGCCGGAAGTGCTGGCATGGAGGGCCGTGAAGACACCGCCCGACTTTCCGCCCGGCACCGGCGGCCCCACACCGCTGGGCACTCTAGAAACCGTGAAGCAGGGCATGCAGGCGCTGTCGGTGCTGTACCGGCTGACCGACATGTTCCTGCCCGACACCCCGGACGGCGACTATCTGCAGCGCGCCGCTCAGGACGCCTTGCAGGAACTGCACAGGCTGGACACGGCCACTCTGCTGACGACAAGGGATCCGAAGACCGCAGCCGTGCGCCTCCGCTTCGCAAAACAGCTGGCATGGTTCGAGGAGAAGGTGGACAGGCGCCCGTTGTTTACGCCCGAGCTTGAAACCTGCGACCCAGCCAATGTCCAAGGCGGCATCCTCACCGGGTATCCGCCGGACATCACGCACGGCTGCCTGGTGCTGATCGCTTTGAATGACGCTGCCGCAGGCATGAGCTTGATCGACAAGCTGTTGCCGGACCTCTGGACCCACGAGAAAGCCGTCGCCGTCGCCGTCGCCGACGGCAAGAAGAAGGCGCTGACCACCATCGCCTTCACCCACGAGGGATTGCGCCAGCTCGGACTGACCGAGACCCAGCTGGGGCGCTTTCCGCAGGAGTTTCAGGAGGGCATGGAAACGCGCAGCAGCCTGCTCGGCGACCTGCATGCCAACCATCCGCGACGCTGGCGGCTGCCGCTGCGCAACTGGCCTGCGGCTGCGGCTGCGGCTGCGGCTGCGGCTGCGGCTGCGGCTGCGGGTGCGGGTGCGGATGCGGATGCGCCTGCATGTGCGGGTGCGAGCGCGGGTGGGAGTGCGCCTGCGAGTGCAGCTGCGAACGCGCCTGCGGGTGCGCCTGCGCCCGCGGGTGCGCCTGCGCCTGCGCCTGCGCCTGCGCCTGCGCCGGCGCCTGCGTCGCGCGTCGAGATGTCCGCGGTTCATGTCGTGGTGCAGATGCGGATCGATGCCGCATCCAAAACCAACTTCGACGACATCGCCAACCCGACACACCCGCTGCATGACAACGTGAAAGCGCTCGGCGAGATTCGCGGCGTGCGCATTCTGTCAGTGCAGACCATGCGCCGCGCCTTCCAGCCGGGCCAACAGCCGCGCGAGCATTTCGGCTTCATCGACGGCCTGAGCGACCCGCGAGTCGACTTGCCCGTGCGGGCGGTCGACCACTACACGGACGACGTGCCGCTGGGCGAAATCCTGCTCGGCCACGCCAACCAGGCCGATGCAAAGCCGAAGCAAGCCGATCCACTGATGGACGACGGCAGCTACCTCGTGATCCGCAAGCTGCGCCAGGATGTCGCCCGATTCAATGCCGTGACGGCGGCGGCCGCCGTGCCCGGTGTACTGACGGCCGACGACATCAAGGCGAAGATGATGGGGCGCACGCTCGATGGGCGGTCGCTGGTGGCGCCGGCAGGCAGTTGCCGGAACGATTTCAATTACGAGGCAGACCCCGACGGCGCAGCCTGTCCGTTCCAGTCCCATGTGCGCCGCACCAACCCGCGCACGGCGCTCGAATCCTATGCCCCGCCGGGCCGACGCATGCCGCGCATCATGCGTCGCGGCATGTCCTACGGCCCGCCCTTCAACACGGCACAGCACGCCGACGTTGGCGACAACGCGAAAGAGCGCGGAACTTGCTTCATGGTCTACAACGCGAGCATCGCGGAGCAGTTCGAGGTCGTGCAGCGCTGGGTCAGCGGCGGCAACAGCACGGGCATCGTGTCGTCGCAGAGCGACCCGCTGCTGGGTACGCCACTGCCGGGCGAGCCGCGCGTTTTCCGCTTCAACCATAACGGAACGCCGCACCGTGTCTTGATCGATGGCCCGGATGTCGGGACGGACGCTTCGAACTCACCGCCGCCGCTGGTCCGGCTGGAATGGGGCATTTACCTGTTTGCACCTGCGGTCCGCGCACTGAAGTGGCTGCGCGAACGGGCCCGGGAGGCAGCAGCCAAGGCAGTCCGACCCCAACCGGTCTGGGACGTGGACCTCGGCCGCGAGCTGATCCGCGAATTGCAGGAAAAGGCGGCAAACGCAGCACCAGGAAGCGCGGCGCACAACGACTTGCGTGACGCCTGGAAGGCAGGGCTGGAAGATCCCGAGGAACGGCGCCTGTTCCGCAGCGCGGCGATATGGGCCGCCATCCGTGCCGATCATGGCGGCGTCCTGGAGACCCCTTTCGGGGTGCTTGTTGCCGACGCCAAACTGGTACAGCAGGTGTTCGCCGATGACGACCAGAACTATTCGATGCGCAAGCACCTGCATCGCATGCTGGGATCGTTTGGCAAAATCTATCTTGGGCTTAACCGCAACCCGGTCGAAACGGGCTGTCCCTACAACCAGCTCTCCAAGGACACCAATGCGGCCATCCAGGCCCTGACGGCGCGGGCGGCGTTCGAGTTGACGAGAGGGTTGACCCAGGGCGTGATCGACACCTACGTTGGTGGGGCCAAGAAGCTCACTGGCGACTACCAGATGCCGATCCCCTGGGAACTCAATCTCGACATGAAGGAAGTCTCCGATGGCGTGCTGGGCAAGCTGTGCGAGGTCTGGTTTGGTCTGCCAGGCCCCGATGGCGGGCAGTTCGAGCTCGGAGGGTACCGCTGGAACTGGAAGAAAGGGGAAAAGCCGCTGTACCCTGGCAATTTTCTTGCGCCATCGCGATACATCTTCCAGCCATGGCCGAAGCCGGAGGTAAGAAACTATGCCAATAAGTACGGCAAAGCCTCGACTGCAGCAGCGCTGAAATTCGTGAAGGCACATCGTGCTGCAAACACCCTGCCTGAGCACGCGGCCGCTCCCGCTGTCGGCTTGGCTGCAGGGCCCGCCGCGCTCGGCGTTGCCATCTTCGACGCCTTCCCCAAGGACGACGACCTCGCGGCGCGCACCCTGGTCGGCAGCCTGGAGGGCATGTTGCCAACCGTGGACGGCAATTTCCGCGCAATCCTGAACGAATGGCTGCGCGACGGCACGTTCTGGCGATTGCGACAGGCACTGGGGGCAGGCGGCACGGCAACTTACGACGAGGCCGACGCGGCGCTGAATGAACCGATAGTGCAGACCATGCAATTGCGTCCCTCACCCGAACTGGTGTGGCGCACGCCGACGAAGGCCCACGAACTGGGCTTGGGCAAGGACAAGATCCAGGTCACGCCCAAGCATCGCGTAGTCGTCTCCATCGTCTCGGCCATGCAGCAGCGGCTGGAGGAAGGCAACAAGGACGATGTTTATGCGGTGTTCGGCGGCCAGCGGAAACGCGCCGACGAAGCATGGGGACGCGGCATGCCGACCCATGCCTGCCCCGGCTACAACGCCGCGATGGGCGTGTTGCTGGGCATGTTCACTGCGCTCTTGCAGGTGTCGGACGAAGTGCGGCCGAGCCCGGCGCCGCTGTCGCTGACGATTACCGCGGCGCCGCCGCCCTGACCCGACGGGTCAGAGTCGGGCGGCCAATTGCCGCGCCTGAGCCAGATGCCAGTCCATCTTCATGCTCTCGAACGCGGCCGTCGCCGCTTCGAGCAGCCGCGCCGCCTCGTGCCCGGAGCCCAGGGCAGCCTCGATTTCGGCCGCGCACAGCGTCGTCACGGCCTGCTCGTGCCATGAGTCGCGGGCGGCTGCCGAGTGGTGGGCCAGCGCCAGATAGCGTGCCACTGCCGGCCGGTCGTTGGACTGCGCGGCGGCGCGTGCCATGGCGCGGCAGGCCATCGCCTCGCCAATGCGGTCGAGCGCGCGGCCGCGAAGCAGCGCCCGCGCTGCATGGCGGCGCGCTTCGTCAACCCGGCCCAACGTCACCAGGGCGTCACTGAGCCAGCCGTAGATCAGCGAACTGAACAAACGGCCGTTTCGTGTCTCGATCCAATGGGTGGCATCCTGGACGATGCGCAGTGCCTCGGGCCGCCCCGTCAGGATCCACTCGGCGTAGCCGATCTGCGCGCGGTGCATGGAGAACAGGTGCGCGCTCTTGCAGTTGTCCGCAATGGTCGACGAGCGTTCGGCGCTGCGGATCGCGTCGGCCCAGCGGCCCTGCCACAGGAGGACCGTGGTCATCCAGCCGAGCACCGAACTCTCGATCTGGTGGCCGGTGCCGTTGACCAGCGACAGCGCCTGTCCCAGGCATTCGTAGGCGGCGTCGAACTGCCCCATGTCGCCGAGCACCTGGCCCTTGGTCGCCAGCGTGAAGGCCGCGCCGACGGCGAGTTTGCCGCCCCCCTGGATGTTGCGCCGCTTCAGGTCGACCGCCAGGTCAAGCATGGGCAGCGCCCGCCCGTAGTCTCCGGCCGACGCCAGCGTCTGGCCGAGGGTGGCGCGGATCTGCGCCGCCAGCCGTTCGTCGCCGAGCTGCTCGGCCAGCCCGAGCGCGTGCTCCTCGAGGGCGATCGACTTGCGCGCGTCGCCCTTGGCATAGGCGATGTAGCCCAGCCAATACTCGGCGCGCGCCAGCGTCCCCGGGTCGCCAGTGTCACGTGCCAAGGCGACGCCGCGCTCGAACAATTCCAGCCCGTCCTGCAGGCCATGCGGGTCGAACACATAGGCCACGGCCAGCCGCTGCATGATGGAAATCCAACGCAGTTTCAGCTCATCCGACGTGGTCCCCAATTCGTCCAGCGCCGCCAGTGCGGCGCGGTACTGCGTGCGCACGCGGTCCAGCGCCGACGCCGCCGTCGCCTTGTCGCCCGCGAGTTCGGCAAAGCGCGCCGCCTCGGCAGGCAAGCCGCCGGCGCCATAGTGATAAGCCAGGGCCTCATAGGCTTCTTCTTGCGCGGTCGCACGGGTCGCCAGCACTTCGGCGACTTGGCGATGCATGGCCTGGCGTTCGCGCAAGCCCACGGAGTCGTAGATCACATCGCGCGTGATGCCGTGCTTGAAGCGCAGGCTGCCAGCCTGGCCCGCGGGAAAGATGAAGTCCTGCTCAGCCAGCGCAAGCACCAGCGGGTCGTCTTCGGCATGGCCGGTGACGCGATGCAACAGCCAGGCCGGAACGACATTGCCGATGATGGCTGCCGCGCGAACGATGCGCGCCTGGCTTTCAGGCAGCCGCGCGACACGCGACTCGATCAGCGAGTCGAGCCAGGCGGCACTGTCGTGCGGGCGGTGCGGCCGGCCCTGCGCGCCCGAGGCCGCCGCCGAATGGCACAGCTCTTCGATGAACAAGGGGTTGCCACCGCCGTACATGTGGATCTCGGCGGCGTCGAAGGGGTCGGTGCCAGGTAACAAGCGCCTGATCGTCAGCCCGCCTTCCTCCGCGCTGAGCGGCGCCAGTTCAATGATCCGGGCGCCGTCGGCAGCCAAGCCGTCGGCGGCATGGTCGCGTGTCGCCAGCAAGACAAAGATCGGCCGAGGCAGCCCGCGAAGCGCGCGCAGGACCTGGCTGCTGGCATCGTCGACCCACTGCCAGTCGTCGATGAACAGCACCACCGGGCGACGCGCTGCCAGGCTGTTGAACAGGTCGCTCAGCGCAGCCACGGTGCGCTCAGGATTCGGTCGCCGTGTGTCGCCGTCGGCGGTGGAAAGCGACAAGGCCCGCAGCAACTCGTCCCGATGCGCCAGCAGCGCCGGATCCAGCCCTGACAGCGTTTGTTCGACCAGCCGGACCGCCTCGGCGGGCGCGAGTCCGTGGATGAATCCGAACAGGGCGCGCAGCATCTGCAGGAAGGGTTGCAGCGGTTCGGCGCTGAGATAACTTTCGCAATAGCCCCGGTGCACTTCGTGGTTGGCGATGTCGGCCAGGTGAAGGAACTCCTCGACCAGACGGGTCTTGCCCATGCCCGGACCGGCCGAGACCGCGACGAACTGTGGCGCACCGCTGGCACTGAGGTGCAGGTGTTGGCGCAGGGTGTCCATTTCAGCGCCCCGGCCAACGAAGGGTGTCAGTCCACGCAGCGCCAGTGCGGCATAACGGTTGTGCACTCGCGCACGCCCCAGCAGTCGGTAGGCCGGCACGGGGTGCGCGTGGCCCCGCAGACTGAGCAGGCGGCGTTCGTCTGTCGTGAAAAAATGGGTCTGCGGGCCGAGTGTTTCCTCGCTGACGAGGATCTCGTCGAACGCGGCGACGGCGGACAGCCGCGCGGCCACATTCGGCACCGGACCCAGCAGTTCGAAGCGGCCCAGCTCGAGGTCACCCTCGCCCAACAGCACCAGGCCGGCATGGATGCCGCTGTGCAGGCCGAGCGAGCCCCGGGGCAATGCACGCGCGTCGAGCGCCAGTTCGCGGATCGCCGCATGCAATTCGAGAGCGGTTTCCCCCGCGCGCCGGCCGTCGTCCTCGCGCGCTTCGGGCTGGCCGAAGATCGCCAGCAAACTGTCGCCTTGGGCACGAACCAGGACGCCGCCATGGCGGCCGATGACATCACGGCCGATCGCGCGCAGGCGGCTCAGCATCTCGGCATAGAGTTCGGTCTCGATGCGGCCGCTGAGCGCAGTGGAGCCGCAAAGATCCGCGAACAGGACCGTGAGGTAACGCCGACGCGACGCCGGAATCGACGCCAACTGGGGAACGAGCGCTTCATCCATGGATCAGAATCCGCGAAGAATGATTTCCGAGTGTATCGGCCGTTCTCCACCGCGCCTACCCCGGCTTAGCTTGGATGGCCCCCAGGCAGCGAACTTGCCGCCATGAGTTTGGGGGCCTACCGCGACTTTCCGGCCTCGAAAATCCAGCCGAGACCGGCGAAATGCTGGTCTCCTCAGGCTCGGTCATTCAGTTGCGCACCAGCCGGATGGCGTTCCCTCGCGGGGCGCACAGCGAGGGGCCAGCCTCCCCCTGACCACATTCCGGCTCAGCGTTCGCTCACTCCGCCCAGACCACCAGCCCGCTCCAGGCCGTCGCCAGCACCACGATGCCGAAGGCGATGCGGTACCAGGCAAAGGGCACGAAGTTGTGGGTGCTGATGTAGCGCAGCAGCCAGCGCACGCACAGCCAGGCGCTGATGAACGAGAAGGCCAGCCCCACGCCGAACATCGGCAGGTCGGCCATCGACAGCAGCGCGCGTTCCTTGTACAGGCTGTAGGCGCCGGCACCGATCAGCGTCGGGATGGCCAGGAAGAACGAGAAGTCCGTCGCCGCCTGCCGGCTCAGGCCCAGCAACATGCCGCCGATGATGGTCGCGCCGCTGCGGCTGGTGCCGGGGATCATCGCGAAGCACTGCACCAGGCCGACCTTGAGGGCGTCCCACGGCGTCATGTCGTCGACGTTCTCGATGCGCACCGAGCCCGGGGGGCGCTTCTCGGCCCACAGGATGATGAAGCCGCCGATGATGAAGGTGCTGGCGACCACCGACGGGATGAACAGGTGCGACTTGATGAACTTGCCGAACAGCAGGCCCAGCACCACGGCCGGCAGGAAGCCGATCAGGATGTTGAGCGCCAGGCGCTGCGCCTTGGCCTGCCTGGGCAGGGCCACAACGGTCGAATGGATCTTCTGCCAGTAGACCAGGATCACCGCGAAGATCGCGCCGGTCTGGATCGCGATGTCGAACACCTTGGCTTTCTCGTCATCGAAGCCGAGCAGCGAACCCGCCAGGATCAGGTGACCGGTCGATGAAATCGGCAGGAACTCCGTCAGGCCCTCGACGATGCCCATGACGGCGGCCTTGGCCAGCAAAACAATATCCACGCGCACTCCTTGAAAGAGCGCCGATTATCGCGAGGCCAGATGTCGGGAAAAGTCAGCCTGCGTTCAGTTTGTGGCGCAATCCGCGAACCGCGCTGTCGACGGTGGTCATGACCTGCAGGCCCGAGGCCTGCTCGCAGGCCGCACGTGCACGGGCCATGCTGAACTGGGCCAGCGCGAGGCGCGTGCAGCCGCGGTCGGCCAGCGCCTTGGCCTTTGCCGCGATCAGCGCGTCATGGCGCTCCGTATTGCCGGCATTCAGGGCATCCATCGCGCCTTCCACCAACGCCAACTCCAGTTCCACGCTCTCCGGGAATTCCGGCGGCATCGACTGCAGCGTCGGCCCGAAGGTCGCGATCAGCCCCAGCCTGCCCTGCCCCTGCACGGCCTCCTCGATCATGGACTCGTTGGGCTTGAGCACCGGGATCGCGAAGTGCGTGCGGGCCACGCGCTCGATGCACGGCCCGAAGGCCGAGCAGGTGAACAGGATGCCCTGCACGCCGGTGTCGACCGCGTACTGGCCCAGGTGCGCAAAACGCTCGTGCATTGCGCTGTCGAGTTCGCCGCCGCTGCGCGCGAGGTCGGCCGAGAGGCTGTCGTCGAGGAGGTTCATGCGCACCGCCTCGGGCCAGTCGCGCGCGAAGGCCTGGTTGATGGGGTCGATCGAATGCGTCAGTGCGTGGATCAGTGCGATGCGGGTCATGAGGCTGCGGGCTCAGATGCCCTTCGACGAAGGGTTCGCGAAGGCGTCCTTCGTCTCGGCATTGAGCGGGTAGTTGATGTTGATGCCCTTGGGCGGAATCGGTGACATGAACCACTGGTTGTAGAGCTTTTCCATCTCGCCGGATTTCATCATGCCACCGACCACGCGGTCGACCAATGCCTTGAAGGCTGGGTCGTCCTTGCGGAACATCAGGGACTGGTTCTCGGTGCGCAGGCTCTCGCCGGTGATGAGGAAATCCTTGGGGTTGCGTGCGTTGGCCATCTGGCCTGCGAGCAGGATGTCGTCGAGCACGAAGGCTTGCGCGCGACCGCTTTCGACGAGCAGGAAGGAGTCGGTGTGGTCCTTGCCGGCGAGCGTGTTGACCTCGAGGTTCTTGCCCTTGTCGGCGTCGCGCAGCAGTCTGAAAGAGGTGGTGCCAGTGGTCGTGACGACCGTCTTGCCCTGCAGGTCGGCGACGCTCTTGATGCCCGAATCCGCCTTGACCAGCATGCGCACGTTGTAGCGGAAGATGTCCGGCGAGAACGCGACCTGCTTCTGCCGCTCCACCAGGTTGGTGGTGGAGCCGCATTCGATGTCGACGGTGCCGTTGGTCACGAGGGGGATGCGGTTGGCCGAGGTCACGGCCTGGTAGCGGATCTCGACGGCGGGCATCTTCAACTCGGCCTTGACCGCATCGACGATGCGCTTGCAGATCTCGATGCTGTAGCCCACCGGCTTGGTGTTGCCGTCGAGGTAGGAGAAGCCGAAGGAGGACTCGCGGTAGCCCAGGGTGATGCTCCCGCTGGCCTTGACCTTGGCCAGCGTGCCGGCGTCCTGCGCTTGGGCGGCTGCGAGGGGCAGGACGGCCAGGATGGCCAGCAGGGATGCGCGACGGGCAAATATCGACAGGCAGGGCAAAGCCATGGGGAATCTCCTTGAAGGTTGACGGATCAAATAAAAGAACGCGAGCGCAGAAGGCGTGAAGATTCCGTAGCGAGGGCGCCGAGGTCGGGTCGAGGAGCGGAACCGTACACCCGTACGGTGAGCACCGCAGGCCCGAGATCGGCGTCCGCAGTAGGAAGATTCATGGCTTCTCAGGCGGCCTGGGCCACGGCGGCTCGCGTGACAACGTCGATGGATTCGGCCAGCAAGGTTGCGATCCTCTGCAGGTCTTGCCGTGACGCAATGAAAGGCGGCGCAAGCAGCACGTGGTCGCCCTGCCGGCCATCGACGGTGCCGCCGAAGGGGTAGCACAGCAGGCCCCTCGCCATCGCGTCCTTCTTGATGAGCGCGTTGACGGCGCGCTTCGGATCGAAGGGTGCCTTGGTGGCGCGGTCGGCCACGAGTTCCACGCCCCAGAAGAAGCCTCGGCCGCGGATGTCACCCACATGCGGATGTGCGCCCAGTTCATCACGCAACATTTGGCCGCACGCGACACCGTCGTCGCGCACCTTGGCCAGCAGTCCGTCACGATGGATCACCTGCTGCACCGCCAGCGCCGCCGCACACGCGACCGGATGGCCCAGATAAGTGTGGCCATGCTGGAAGAAGCCGCTGCCCTTCGACATCGCCTCGACGATCTTCTTCTGCGCGAGCACCGCACCCACGGGCTGGTAGCCGCCGCCGAGTCCCTTGGCAATGGTCACGAGATCGGGCACGACACCCTCCTGCTCGCAGGCGTAGAGCGTGCCGGTGCGGCCCATGCCGCACATCACCTCGTCGAGGATCAACAGCACGCCGTACTTGTCGCAGACGGCACGCACGGCCTTGAAGTAGCCGGGCACTGGCGTCAGCACGCCGGCCGTGGCGCCGCCGACGGTTTCGGCGACGAAGGCGATCACGCGGTCGGCGCCCTGGGCGAGGATGGCCGCTTCGAGTTCCTCTGCCAGGCGCAGGCCATAGGCCTCGGCCGATTCATCGGCGCGCTGCTCGCGGTACGGATAGCACGGCGCGACGTGCGTGGCAGGCGTGAGGATGGGCGCGAAAGGCGCGCGGCGCCATTCGTTGCCACCCACCGCCAGCGCGCCCAGCGTATTGCCGTGGTAGCTCTGGCGGCGCGCGATGAAGTGCGTGCGCTGCGGTTGCCCGATCTCGACGAAGTACTGCCGCGCCATCTTGAGCGCCGACTCCACCGCCTCCGACCCGCCGCTGACCAGGTACACGTGGCTCATGCCTTCGGGCGCGGTGCGGATCAGTTCGTCGGCCAGTTGCTCGGCCACTTCGGTGGTGAAGAAGCTGGTGTGGGCATAGGGCAGCCGGTCGATCTGGGCGTGCATGGCGGCCAGCACGTCGGGATGCGCATGGCCGAGGGAGGACACGGCAGCACCGCCCGACGCATCGAGGTACTCGCGGCCCGCGGCATCGCGGATGGTCATGCCGCTGGCGGCGACGGCGACGGGCGGGGTGTTGCGCAGGTGGCGATGGAAAACATGGGTCATGGAGGGCACCTCTGAAGGCGTGTAATCAATGTTCTGGACGAATTATTGTTTGGAACATACGTTCCGTCAATACCTGATGTGCAACAACGTTGGTACATTCGTTCCATCCCTCGCAGCTCCTGAAAGAACCCGATGCCCGTCAAGGACGACCTGCGCCAGCGCTTCGCCGAACTGAGCCCTGCCCTGCAACAGGTGGCGAAGTACGTGCTCGACCACCCGAACGACGTGGTGACCAGTTCCATGCGCACCATCGGCCAGCGCTCGCAGAGCACGCCGGCGACGCTGGTGCGCTTTGCCCAGCACCTCGGCTATGCCGGCTGGCCGCAACTCAAGGAAGCGGTGGCGGGCGACATGGGGCTGGGGCCTTCCGATGCCTACGGCGAACGGGCGCGGCAGTTGGTGGGGCGCGCGAAAAGCCCCGATCTGGTAAGCGAGATGTTCGAGGCGCAGCGGCGCAACCTAGATGCCACCGAGCGCCACAACGCGAACTCGCTGCACAAGGCGGCCGCCGTGCTGGAGAAGGCGGGCAGCGTGCATGCGGCGGGCTTCCGGGCGTGCTTTCCGGTCGCGTTCTCGTTCGTCTATGTGTACCGGCTGTTCCGCGCTGGCGTGCACCTGATCGACGGCCAGGGCGGTTCGCTGGAGATGCAGCAACGTGCGATGGCCAAGGGCGACGCGCTGATCGTCATCAGCTTCGCGCCGTACTCGCGCGAAGCGCTTCAGGTGGCTGAGGCGGCCAAGGCAGCGGGCTGCAGGATCGTGGCCATCACCGACAGCGCGGCTTCTCCGCTGTCGTTGCTTGCGGACGAGACGATCCTGTTCGCGATCCACAGTCCGTCGTTCTTCCCGTCAGTCACCTCGGGCTTTGCGGTGACGGAGGCGCTCGTGGAATTGCTCGCCAGCCGCGCCGGCAAGACGGTGGTCAAGCGCATCGATGAGGCTGAGGCGCAGCTATTTCAGTCAGGGGCGTATCTGTAGCCTCCCCCCGGAGCGCCGCCTTCCGCGAATGGCCCCCCGCCTTTGGCTCTCCCTTGTTTCAATGCGGACACACCCAGCATTCCCGGCACAGGTCACGCCGCGTTGTGCCGGCCGTTGACCACTGTGCGCCTGGCTCATAGAGGAGCCGCCGGTAGCCGTCGGCCGGAGACATTCGCGGAGCAGTGCACGCCGTCGGTGTGATCCTGCTCACATGCTCGATCTCGAGCTTTCGAAGGCGACAGCGCTCTCCTCGAACGCCAGCAGACTCACCATGTCTGAAGCTCCTTCCATGGGACCCTGGCGACTGACCGCCATCGCGCCACTTGCATTGGCATGCCGGAGCGCCGTTTCAGAAGCGTCTCCTTGCAGCCGGCGAGTAACGAACGTTCCAGCAAAGCAGTCGCCTGCGCCTGTCGGATCCACCTCCTCGACGACAAAGCCAGGCACATCCACGTGGTGGGAGGCGTCGTAGAAACTGCTGCCCCTGGCCCCTCGCTTGATGACAACCTCACGCACGCCGAGGTCCAGGATTTCACGCACCGCACCCTGCTCATCTGCGGCATTCGCGAGCAACGTCACCTCGTTTCCGCTTGGAAGGAAGATGTCGGTGAACTCCAGGATGTAGCGCAGCGCCTCGCGCATCTCGGCGATTCGAAGCATCTCCTTGCGGATGTTCGGATCGAAGGAGATCGTCCCACCCTGGCCTTTGACGATCTCGATGGCTTTCTTCATCGCGTCGATGATGCGGAACGAGAACAGCGACGAACCTACGACGTGGAAGTGTTTGCAGTCCTTGAGCACCTGAGCATCGACATGCGCCGGCGAAATCTGTGACGACGCGCTGTTGGCGATGTTGAAGACAAAGTCGCGCTCGCCGTCCTTGCGGTAGGTGACGAACGCGCTGCCGGTCGTCGCCTGCTTGATCACATGGATCGCGCTGACGTCGACACCATCGCGCTTCAGGCGCTCGATGTTGAGCACCCCGAACGTGTCATCGCCCACGCAGCCAATGATGCCAGCGGGCTGTCCGAGCATGGCGACCTGGTCAATGAAGATTGCTGGCGCACCGCTAGCAAACGGGCCCGCCAGCAGTCCCGGCTCCAGAAAGGTCTGCCCGCGTTGCGTCGCCATGATCTCGACCACGATCTCGCCCAAGGTCATGATTTTTCCCATCGCAGCTCCGTCTTCCGTTGTCATGGGGCGCCGCGTCAGACGCGGGTGAATTCGATCAGGCCGTTGGCCTTGCGTTCCACTTGAAGCTCGTGTTCCGACAGCAGGTCGAATACCGCCGGCTCAAGGTCGTGATTGACCGCAAAGCCGTCGAGATCGCCCAGATTGCAGATCGGGTGCCCCTCGGTCGACGTGAAGGCCGGGCTGAAGGCGAGCGCGATGGCCTTGCCTGCATGGCGCACCGCGGCGCTGTAGAGGCGCGCTGCACCTGCGTGGCGAGCGAGCACGCGTCCGCGCGTGTCGATACCGTCGACCGCGAGGACGCACAGATCCAGCGGGTGGGAGAGCACACCAAGTTCAGCGGCCGGACCCAGAAGCCCGGGTTCGTCGTTGCCCTGCAGGCCACCCGTGACGTGAATCTCGCTCTGCAGGAACTGGCGAGCCGTCGCGACCATCGCCAGGTCATGCAGGGTCAACGAGAGGCCCTGCTTTGATACGAGTTGGGGCAAGAGCCGGTGAGCGATGCTGCCCGTGCTCAGGAACACCGACGCTCCGTCGTCGATCCAGCGCAATGCAGCGGCAGCCACCTGGGCCTCCCCCGCTCCTCTTCCAACCGCATCGAGTTCCGGCAACTGCATCGCAGTGTTCTGCAGTGCAGGGTTGTAGCGCGCCTTCCCGAAGGCACGGACAACGTATCCCTGCTGCTCCAGGTAGTTCAGGTCGCTGCGGATCGTGACCGCCGACACGCGCAACTGCGTGCTCAGGTCTTCCACCCGCGCTTCACCATCCTTTCGCACCAAGTCGACGATCTCAAGCCGCCGTTTGAGAGCGCTGTTGCCTTCGTTCTGCATATGTGAAGCTTTCAGCGAACGCCTTTGTGTTTCGAATCGAAAGTCCGGATTTTGTCTTCGGCAATGTTAACCGAAGCAACACTTCCCCTGGGAACACACCTCCCTAATGGGAGATCAGGCAAAAACATGGAAGGGTAAACACCGATGAATCGCCGATTGACCACTTTCAAGTTGAAAGTGATACTTTCGATATGAAAGCAATGATCTTCGGTTCGAAAGCTCAATTCGATCCGGAGGCATCGGCATCAACCCCAGACCAACGAACGCAAGAAAGCTTGATCCCTATGTCCAACATTCAGAGCGCCGCATGAAAAAGATCATGACCATGGGCGAGATCCTCGTCGAGATCATGGCCAGCCAACGCGGCCAGACCTTCAGGGAACCGGGCACGCTCGTCGGGCCGTACGCCAGTGGCGCGCCGGCGATATTCATCGACCAGGTGGCCAGGCTGGGACACCCCGCCGGCATCATCGGCTGTGTCGGGGATGACGACTTCGGTGTCCTGAACATCGAGCGTCTCAAGCGCGATGGCGTGGACACCCGCTCGATCCACGTGCTGAAGCAGGCCGTCACAGGAAGTGCCTTCGTGACCTACCGAAAGGACGGAGAGCGCGACTTCATCTTCAACATCAGCAACAGCGCATCCGCTCAACTGACGCCCGCGCACGTGACCGAAGCGTCCATGAAGGACTGCGGGCACTTTCATGTGATGGGCTCATCGCTGTTTTCGTTTCGCATCGTCGACGCGATGAAGAAGGCCATCGAGATCGTGAAGGGCCAGGGTGGAACGATTTCATTCGATCCGAACATCCGCAAAGAGATGCTGCGCATCCCCGAGATGCGCGAGGCCTTGCGCTTCATCCTTGAATACACCGACGTATTCCTTCCTAGCGGGAATGAGGTGACGTTGCTCGCGAATGCCGCGGATGAGCAAGGTGCGGTCAAGGAACTCCTCGATCTCGGCATCCGCGAAATCGTAGTCAAGCGCGGTGCCCACGGGTGTACCTACTTCGATGCGCAGCATCGAGTCGATGTGGACGGACTTTCGGTGGACGAAGTGGATCCGACCGGCGCCGGGGACTGCTTCGGCGCCACGTATGTCGCGACTCGTTCGTTCGGCGAATCGCCAGAGGACGCGCTGCGCTACGCCAACGCAGCCGGGGCTCTCGCAGTGGGCAAGAAGGGCCCGATGGAAGGGACGGCAGCCATGGTGGAAATACAGCAACTTCTGGCGTCGCACGCCTCCAGGGAGACGACATGACCAATCCGATCGCGAATCTCGCATCGTCCAGGCGCTCGGGCAATGCAAGCGGCATCTACTCGGTGTGCTCTGCGCATCCGCTCGTGATCGAGGCGGCGATGCAGCAGAGTCTCGAGGACGGAACGCCACTGCTGATCGAAGCAACGTCGAACCAGGTCGATCAGTTCGGTGGCTATACCGGCATGCGTCCGAGTGACTTTCGCAAGTTCGTGGCTGGCATTGCGGCCAAGGTCGCGTTCCCCATCGAGCGCATCATCCTGGGCGGCGATCACCTGGGCCCCAACCCCTGGCGTGATCGCCCATCTGAAGAGGCCATGCGCCTGGCGGAAGACCTGATGGCGAGTTATGCGTCGGCAGGCTTCCTCAAGCTCCACCTAGATGCAAGCATGGCTTGCGGCGGCGATCCCGAGCGACTGGACGATGCAGTCGTCGCGCAACGCGCCGCCCGCCTGTGTCGAGCGGCTGAAGCGGCCGCCGACGGGGCGCAGATCGTCTATGTGATTGGCACCGAGGTACCCGTGCCGGGAGGAGCCACTGAGGCCCTGGATCATGTGGAAGTCACCTCCGCCTCCGCCGCCCGCAACACGCTTGAAGTTCATCGCAAGGCGTTTGAAGATGCGGGCCTGCGCCATGTCTGGCCGCGCGTCATTGCGATGGTCGTGCAACCTGGTGTCGAGTTCGATCACACCTCGGTCATCGACTACGTCCCGTCCGCCGCCACTGATCTGACCCGGCTGCTGGACGATCAGACGCAGATCGTGTTCGAGGCACATTCGACAGACTACCAAGGCGAGCATGCACTGGCAGCGCTGGTCCGGGATGGCTTCGCCATTCTCAAGGTGGGCCCAGGCCTGAGCTTCGCGCTGCGCGAAGCGCTCTACGCGCTCTCCGAGATCGAAGCCGCATTGGCCGCACCCGAGCGTCGAGCCTACCTCCCGGAGGTGGTCGAAAGGGTCATGCTCGACAAGCCGGCCAACTGGGCGCGCTACTACCACGGCAATGCCTCGCAGCAAAAACTGCTGCGCGTCTACAGCTACAGCGATCGCATTCGCTATTACTGGAACGACGAGTCCATCGAAGCAGCCACTCGACGGTTGCTGGAAAACCTCGCGGACATCGAGCTTCCCGAGAACGTGATCAGCCAGTACCTGCCGAACCAATACATCGCCATCCGCGAGGGCCGCCTGGCAGCCGAGCCACGCGCGCTGGTGCTCGACCGTGTGCGCGACGCGCTGCGGCCCTACGCCGCCGCTTGCCGCACTTGACGTTTTACTTGTTCGCATCGTTGCAGGCCGCGGAATGGGGCTCCGCGTGGTCAGCGTTCGCCCATAGGAGCCTTGTGGAGACATCGTCATGAAATCAGTTGCCTTGATAGCGGCCGCAACAGGCCTTTTCCTGAGTTCCCTGGCCAATGCCCAGACGGAACTTGTGATCGCCACGGTCAACAACCGCCAGATGATCGAGATGCAGAAGCGGACGCCTGAATTCGAGAAGGCCAATCCGGACATCAAGGTCAAGTGGGTCACGCTGGACGAAGGAACGCTCCGGCAACGGGTCACGACTGACATTGCCACCGAAGGCGGTCAGTTCGACGTGATGACCATCGGCATGTACGAGACGCCGATCTGGGGCGGCAAGGGCTGGCTGAAGGAGTTCAAGCCCAACGCGACCTACGACATCGAGGACGTGCTCAAGCCCATCCGGGCCGGGCTCTCTGCGAACGGCAAGCTCTTCGCCGCCCCGTTCTACGGCGAAAGCTCCTTCACCATCTATCGCGAAGACCTGGTGAAGGCGAGCGGCCTGACGCTGCCTGAGCAACCCACGTGGGAGCAGGTGCGGGAGGTGGCCGCCAAGATCAACGATCCTTCGAAGGGCATCTACGGCATCTGCCTGCGCGGCAAGCCGGGCTGGGGCGACAACATGGCCCTGTTGTCCACGATGGTCAATACGTTCGGAGGGCAATGGTTCGACATGAAATGGAAACCGCAGATCGATTCCAAGCCATGGAAGGACGCCATCACGTTTTACGTCGACATGATGAAGAAGTCTGGCCCACCCGGCGCGAGTGCCAACAGCTTCAATGAGAACCTTGCGCTCTTTGCGGAAGGCAAGTGCGGCATCTGGGTCGATGCGACGAGCGCCGGCGCCTCCGTTGCAGATCCCAAGTTCAGCAAGGTCGCAGACAAGCTTGGTTTCGCCAAGGCTCCCGTTGCAGTCACTCCGAAGGGTGCGGGATGGCTGTGGTCTTGGGCACTGGCCATTCCTGCGAGTACGAAGAAGGAAGACGCGGCCCAGAAGTTCATCAACTGGGCGACGTCCAAGGACTACATTGCCTCCGTCGCAAAGGCGTCGGGCTGGGTCGCCGTACCCACGGGGAACAGGGCGTCTACCTATGACCAGCCGGAGTACAAGAAGGTAGCGCGGTTCGGCGAAATGGAACGCCAGGCCATCCTGGCTTCCAACCCGACAGACAGCACCTTGCCGAAGTCACCCTATGTCGGTGTCCAATTCGCGGCCATTCCGGAGTTCCAGGCGATCGGCGTGGCGGTGGGACAGCAGATGAGCGGGGGGCTGGCTGGCAAGGTTACCGTCGACCAGGCCCTGAAGACTTCGCAGAACGCGGCTGAACGCGAGATGACAAAGGCCGGCTACTACAAGTAGCCCGACTGCTTCTCCCTCCCCCTCTGGGGGAGGGCCGGGGTGGGGGCACGCTGCACCTCCACCGCCAACGCCATCGATCACAGGGAGCCCCCATCCCTGCCTTCCCCCAGCGGGGGAAGGAGTCAGAGACGACCACCCAGAGGGAACGAACAATGACAAGACTCCTGCCCCGGGCGCTGATGGCGCCGGCCGTGATCACGCTGCTGGCGTGGTCGATCGTGCCACTCGTGATGACGCTGTACTTCTCCTTCGTGACGTACAACCTCATGCAACCCGGCGACCGGCCTTTCGCCGGCCTCGAGAACTTCCACTACTTCATCACCGACCCCGACTTCTGGCCGGCCGTGGCCAACACCATGACGCTGATTGGCAGCGTCATCCTGATCACGGTGATCTTCGGCGTGCTGCTGGCCTTGCTGGTCAACGAGCCCTTCCCGGGCCGTGGCATCGTGCGGGTGCTGCTGATCTCGCCCTTCTTCGTCATGCCCACGGTGAATGCGCTGCTGTGGAAGCACATGATGATGAACCCGATCTACGGCGTGCTGGCCGACCTGTGGCGCTTCTTCGGTGCCGAGCCGGTCGACTGGCTGACCGACCTGCCGTTGTTCTCCGTGATCATCATGGTGGCCTGGCAATGGTTGCCGTTTGCATGCCTGATCTTCATCACCTCGCTGCAGTCGCTGGACCGCGAGCAGATGGAAGCGGCGCGCATGGACGGTGCCAATTCCTTCCAGCGCTTCTTCTACCTCACGGTGCCCCACCTGGGCCGGCCGATGGCAGTCGTGATCATGATCGAGATGATCTTCTTGCTCAGCGTGTTCGCGGAGATCGCCATCACCACCAATGGCGGTCCGGGCAACGAGAGCACCAACCTCACCTACATGATCTTCAAGCAGTCGCTGATGAACTTCGACGTGGGCGTGGCTTCGGCCGGTGCGTTGTTCGCGGTGATCCTGGCCAACATCGTGGCGGCCTTCCTCGTGCGCATCATCGGCAAGAACCTCGACTGAGGGAGCGAAAAAATCATGCAACCCAATTCCTTGTTCACCGTCCTGCGCACCCTCGGCGCATGGGGCGCCGCGCTCTTGCTGTTCTTCCCGCTGGGCTGGCTGTTCCTCACCGCGTTCAAGACCGAACTGCAGGCCATCCACGTGCCGCCGCTCTTCATCTTCGAGCCGACGATGGAGAACTTCAGCGAAGTGCAGCGCCGCAGCGACTACCTGCTGTATGCACGCAACTCGATCATCACCAGCGTGGGCTCGACCATCCTGGGTCTCTTGATCGCGGCGCCGGCTGCGTACTCGATGGCCTTCTTCCGCACCAAGCGGACGCGCGACATCCTGATGTGGATGCTGTCGACCAAGATGATGCCGGCCGTCGGCGCGTTGGTGCCGATCTACGTGCTGGCGCAGACCGCCGGCATGCTCGACTCGATCCCGGCGCTGATCATCGTGTTCACGCTGTCGAACCTGCCGATCATGGTCTGGATGCTCTACACGAGCTACAAGGACATTCCCAACGAGATCCTCGAAGCCGCGCGCATGGACGGCGCCAGCATCTGGACCGAGTTCCGCCATGTGGTGATGCCGCTGTCGGTGGGGGGCCTCGCATCCTGCGGCCTGCTGTGCCTGGTGCTGAGCTGGAACGAGGCCTTCTGGGCCTTGAACCTGGTGTCGGCCAAGGCGGGCACGCTGGCCACGCTGATCTCGCAGTACTCCAGCCCCGAGGGCCTGTTCTGGGCCAAGTTGTCGGCTGCGTCGTTGATGGCCATTGCGCCCATCGTGGTGTTCGGCTGGTTCTCGCAAAAGCAACTCGTCCAAGGCCTGACCTTCGGCGCCGTCAAGTAAACAAATCAAGGAGCGACACACATGGCCTACCTCGAACTCCGCAACATCAAGAAGAGCTTCGGCGACGCGCACATCATCAAGGGCGTCAACCTCGAGATCAACAAGGGCGAGTTCATCGTCTTCGTCGGGCCCTCGGGCTGCGGCAAGTCCACATTGCTTCGCCTGATCGCCGGGCTGGAGCCGACCACCAGCGGGCAACTGATGCTCGATGGCCGGGACATCACTAACCTCGCGTCCGGCAAGCGCGACCTGGCGATGGTGTTCCAGAGCTACGCGCTGTACCCGCACATGAGCGTGGCCGACAACATGTCCTTTGCGCTCAAGCTGGCCAACGTGCCCAAGGACGAGATCAAGAAGAAGGTCGACTACGCGGCCAAGCAGCTGAACCTCACGCAGTACCTGGACCGCACGCCCAAGGAACTCTCCGGCGGCCAGCGCCAGCGCGTGGCCATCGGACGGGCCATCGTGCGCGCACCCAAGGTGTTCCTGTTCGACGAGCCGCTGTCCAATCTCGACGCGGCCCTGCGCGGCAACACGCGGGTGGAGATCCACAAGCTGCACGTCTCGCTCGGCGCCACCAGCATCTACGTGACGCACGACCAGGTCGAGGCCATGACCTTGGCCGACCGCGTGGTGGTGCTGAAGGACGGCTTGATCGAGCAGGTCGGCACGCCGATGGAGCTGTACGACCATCCGGTCAACAAGTTCGTCGCGCAGTTCATCGGCATGCCGTCGATGAACATGGTGCCTGCCGCGGCCATCCCAAGCTTCTCGGCGGCGACCGGCGGCAGGCTGCCGAGCAACGGCTTCCTCGGCGTGCGGCCGGAGGGCCTGCAGGTGCATCCCGGCGTCGGTGCAGGCGTGCCCGGCAAGGTCGACCTGATCGAAGCGCTGGGCTCCGACACGCTGATCCATGTGGACGTGGGCGGCGTACCGCTGATCGCGCGGCAGAACGAACGCACGCCACTGCGCATCGGCGACGACGTGGGCGTGGAACTCGATCCGAGGGTGCTGCACCTGTTCAACAGCGCCGGCTTGGCTGTTGCCGCGTGACTCCGGTTCACACAAAAGCCGAAGTGACGCATGCAGCAGGGTTGGACGCTAGCTGCACCGCATGCGAGGCACTACCGCAAATATGAATCCAAGCACCTTCTTCCCATCTGAACAATCAACTCATCGAAAACCATCCACGGAGCAAATGAACATGTCCCTCACAAAGAACGCACGCCTGCAAGATCGACACGCCATCCTGACCGGCGCTGGCGGAGGCATTGGAGCGGCAGTGGCTGCTGCCTATCTGGCGTCTGGTGCCCGATGCAGCATCGTCGACATCGCTGGAAGCCCGAGCGATGAAGTGCAATCGCTGATCAAGCAACACCCGACCGGTGTTCACTACGTCCAGGCCGATGTCACCCAAGCGCCTGACATCGAACGATTGCTGGCAGCGTCCGTCGCCAAGTTTGGCCCTGTGCATATCCTGTTCAACAACGCAGCGGTCTTCGACATGGCGCCTCTGTTGGAAAGCCACGAAGCGATGTACGACAAGATGTTCGCCGTCAACGTCAAGGGTGCGTTCTTCGTCATGCAGAAGGTCCTGGCGCACATGGTGGACAGCGGCACCAAGGGCGCCATCGTCAACATGGCATCACAGGCGGGCCGCAGGGGGGAGGCACTCGTGTCTCACTATTGCGCTACAAAGGCAGCCATCATCAGCTATACACAGAGTGCTGCCTTGGCCATGGCGCCGCACAAGATTCGAGTCAATGGCATTGCTCCGGGAGTGATTGCCACACCGATGTGGGCGCATGTGGATGCCTTGTTCGCCAAGTATGAAAACCTGCCTATCGGGGAAAAGAAGAAGGCCGTCGGAGATGCGGTCCCTCTCGGCTACATGGGAGAGCCTTCCGACATCGCAGGTGCCGCAGTGTTCCTTGCGAGCGACGAAGCCTCGTACATCACCGCCCAGACGCTGAACGTGGACGGTGGCAACTGGATGTCCTGATTTCAAGAGGCCAGTTCACGGAACAACGCGGTCCGCCTGCAAAGCGACATCCTCCTGCCCCAGCGCCACCCGCGCAACCGAGCCGATGAGATCGCCGGGCTGCGGTGCCGCCTGGCCTGAACGCGACACTCGCACTTCCACCGTCACCGCCTCGAAGCGTGAGATCGGGAGATCGGGCGACATGGCCAGGCTGTCGTCGAGCACGAACTTCGCGGGCAGGTCCTTGACCTGCAGGCGCAGCACCGCGACGGGCATGCGCCCGGTCGTCGCCGTCTTGGCGAGCACGAAGACGGTGTCTTGCGGCGAGGCCTTGTCGCGCAGCCCGGCCGCGATGGCGACCGTGCCGCCCAGCCGCTTGTTCCGTGGCGCCTTGGCGGCCGGCACCTGGGTCTCGTTCAGTGCATCCAGTTGGGCCAAATCGGCTGTGACTTGCATGGCGGCCTCCGAATCGGCTGGCAACAACGCAAGCAGTTTTTCCCAGCGCTGCCGGGCCGTCGCAGGATCGCCGCGCTTGAAGGCGGCCATGCCGGCCAGCGCCAGCGCCTTCGGGTGGTTGGCATCGAGGGCCAGCGCCGCATCGATGGCGGCCTGCACCGGGCCTGCGAGGTCGCCATCACGCGCCGAGCCGAGCGCGTCCGCGTAGTCGGCCAGCAGTTGGGGCTGGTTCGGCGCGAGCGTCATCGCCTTCTGGTACGCGACCACGGCATCGTCGTAGCGCTGCAGGACTTCATAAGAGCGGGCCAGCACGATCCAGCCTTCGACATCGTCCGGTTGCGTGCGCAGGCGTTGGGCCAGGCGGCTCACCATGCTTTCCATGTCCTGGCCGCCGGCCTCGTGGGTGCCGGCCCGTTCCGCGGCCAGGAGCTGCGTGGCCACGGCCATCGGGTTGCCGACCTGGAGGTAGAGCACCAACGCGGCGGTCGGCAGGCTAATGCTCACGATGGCAGCAACGCCCCAACCCATCCAGGGGCGTGCAGCGATGCGTCGTGGCGGGGTCGTCGGTTGCGATGCCTCCTCCAGCGCCTGCCGCTTCAGGTCGTCGACGGCTTGCGCGCGGTCTTGTGCATCAAGGACGCTGGATTGCAGGTCCTTGTCGAGTTGGGCCAGTTGGTCCGCGAACAGCCGGCGGGCCAGGTCCGTGGGCTCGATGGCCGGCGGCGCCGTCGGTGAGCGCAGCAGGGGCGGCACCACGAACAGCAGCGCCAGCACCAGCAAGAGAAGCGCAGCCAGCCACAAGCCGGTCATGGCGCGTCGCCTCCCAGCAGCGCGGCGGCGCGGGCCTGTTCAGCCGGCGTCAGCGGCGTACGCTCGGCGCGGTTGCGATGCGAGAGGATGCGCCACATTGCCGCAAAGCCTGCCGCGAGCAGCACGAAAGGCCCGAGCCACAGCAGCCAGGTCGAGGGCATGAAAGGCGGGTCGTAGCGCACAAACGCGCCGTAGCGTTGCTCGAAGTAGTCGCGGATCTGCTGTTCGCTCCTGCCTTGCGCGAGTTGCTCGCGGATCTGCTGGCGCATGTCGGCGGCCAGCGGCGCATTCGACTCGGCCAATGTCTGGTTCTGGCAGACCATGCAGCGCAGGTTGGCCGACAGCTTCGCTTCCCTTTCCTCGAGGGTGCCTGCGCTGGCTGCGATATGCATCGCGGCACACATCGCCAGCGCCATGGTGCGGGCCCTCATTGCAAGCTCCTCACGACCGGCAGCATCGTGGTGCGCCAGATCTCCGGTGTGATCGGTCCCGCATGCTTGAAGCGGATCCGTCCTGCGCGGTCGATCACGAAAGTCTCCGGCACGCCGTAGACGCCATAGTCGATGCCGACGCGGCCGTCGCTGTCGACCGCCGAACCCAGATAGGGATTGCCATGGCGTCGCAGCCAGGTGCGCGCGACGTCGCTCTTGTCCTTGTAGTTGAGGCCGTAGAGCGCCACGCCGTCTTCGCGCGCCAGCGCCGTCAACACCGGAAGCTCGTCGCGGCAAGGCGCGCACCAGGAGGCCCAGACGTTGAGCAGCCACACCTTGCCGCGCAGGCTGTCGACCTTCAGCATTTGTTGCGGGTCATCAAGCAAGGGCAGGTCGATGGCGGGCGCGGGCTTGTCGATCAGTGCCGAGGGCAGCACCTTGGGGTCGCGGCTCAGGCCCATAGCGAGCAGGATGGCCAGCACGAGGAAGATGGCGAAGGGTAGCTTGAATCGCATCAGACCTGCTCCCTGGGCTGCAACGCCGCCGCTGCTGCCGGCAAAGGCGAAGGCGATGGCGAGTAGCCGTGGTCGCTTGGCGACGTGGCGCGCGACGCCGCGCCGAGGCGGTAACGCCGATCGCTGGCAGAAAGCAATCCACCCAGCGCCATCAGCAGGCAGCCACCCCAGATCCAGGCCATGAAGGGCTTGACGTGCAGGCGCATCGTCCAGGCTTGCTCGCCCGCCGGATCGCCCAGCGCGACGAAGATGTCTCGCGTGAAGCCCACGTCGATCGCAGCCTGGGTCAGGGGCATCTGCTGGGCGCGATAGATGCGCTTCTCGGGGTGCAGCAACGCCACCGGCGTGTTGTCGCGCGTCACCACGACCGTCGCGCGCTGCGCGTCGAAGTTCGGGCCGGTGGACGGCGCGATGCCTTCGAAGCGGAATTCGTACCCGGCCACGGTCGCGTGCTCGCCGATCCGAAGCTTCAGCTCCTGCTTGCCCTCGAAACCGTTGGCCATCGTCGCCCCGAAGATGAAGACGCCGATGCCCGCGTGCGCCACCAGCATGCCGTACCAGCCGCGCGGCTGGCGCCTCGCCCGCTCGAGCCAGCCGCCCTGCGCGCCGGCCAGGCGTTGCACCGCATGAGTGATCGCGCTGCCCACGGCCCACGCAGCCAGCAGCAGCGCGAAGGTCGACATCGCGGACCAAGCGCGTTGCCCGGCCGGCAAGGTCATCGGCAACAGCAACGCCGCCACGCAACTGGCTGCCAGCGCCCAACGCAAGCGCATCGCAAGCTCAGGCAACGCGGCCCGCTTCCATCGCGCCACCGGGCCCACGCCCATCAGGAAGATCGCCGGCACCATGATCGGCACGAACACCGACTCGAAGTACGGCGGACCCACGGAGATCTTCTGCCCCGTCAGCACGTCGAGCGCAAGCGGATAGAGCGTGCCGATGAGCACCGACATGCCCGCCACCGTCAGCACCACGTTGTTGGCCAGCAGCAGCGATTCGCGCGACACCCCATCGAAGCGGCCGCCCAGACCGATGCGCGGCGCGCGCCAGCCGAACAGCAGCAACGAGCCGCCCACCACGGCGACCATGAAGGCCAGGATGTACAGGCCGCGCCCCGGATCGACCGCGAAGGCATGCACCGAGGTCAGCACGCCGGAGCGGACCAGGAAGGTGCCCAGCAGGCTCAGCGAAAAGGTGCAGATGGCCAGCAGCACGGTCCAGCTTCGGAAGGCGCCTCGCTTCTCCGTCACCGCGAGCGAATGGATCAATGCCGTGCCCACCAGCCACGGCATGAAGGATGCGTTCTCCACCGGGTCCCAGAACCACCAGCCGCCCCAGCCGAGCACGTAGTAGGCCCATGCGCTGCCGAGCATGATGCCCAGCGTCAGGAACATCCAGGCCGCGACCGTCCAGGGCCGCGACCAGCGCGCCCAGGCCGCGTTGAGCTCACCCGACAGCAGCGCCGCGATCGCGAAGGCAAATGCCACCGAGAAGCCCACATAGCCCATGTAGAGGATCGGCGGATGCACCACCATGCCGGGGTCTTGCAGCAAGGGGTTGAGGTCGCGTCCGGCCAATGCCGGCGGCAGGAGGCGGGTGAACGGGTTCGACAGGAACAGCAGGAACAGCAGGAAGCCCACGCTGAGCCAGGCCATCACCGCGAGCACGCGCGCGACATAGGCTTCCGGCAGCTGGTGGCTGAACAGTGACACCGCCAGGCCCCACGCGGTGAGCATGCAAAGCCACAACAACATCGAGCCCTCATGCCCACCCCACACGGCCGCGAATCGATACGCCGCCGGCAGGTCGGCATGCGAGTTGGAGGCCACGTAGAGCACGGAGAAGTCGTTGTCCAGGAAGCACGATGCAAGGCATGCGAACGCGATGCTGGCGAAGACGAACTGCCCCAGCGCCGCCGTGCGCGCAAGGCGCATCCAGTTCGCCACGCCCCAATGCGCACCGGCCAGCGGGACGCTTCCCTGCACCACCGACATGAGCAGCGCCAGCACCAGGCTGAACACGCCGACCTCGGGAATCATTGCGGCGCCCCTTCCAGCGTGGGCGAGCTGTGGGACTGGCGCGCCTTCTCCAGCGCAGCGGCGGCCTCGGGCGGCATGTAGTTCTCGTCGTGCTTGGCCAGCACCTGCGTCGCTTCGAAGGAGCCATCGGCATGCAGGCGCCCCGCTGCGACCACACCCTTGCCCTCGCGGAACAGGTCGGGCAGCAGGCCCTTGTAGCTCACGGGCACGCGCTGCGCGAGATCCGTCACGACGAAGCGGACCGTCAGTCCATCGCTGGCGCGCATCACGGAGCCCTGCTCGACCAGGCCGCCGATGCGAAACGCGCCATTGCGCGGCGCCTCGTTCGCCACCACTTGGCTGGGGCTGAAGAAGAACACGAGGTTGGCACGCAGCGCGTTGAGCACCAGCAGCGTGGCCAGGCCGAATGCCAGCAGCCCGATGCCGATGACGGCGATGCGGCGATGCCGGGGTTTCATCTTGCGCGCCTCGCGTCGTCTTCCCGGCGAGCTTGAGCCCGGCTGCGTCGCACCAGCGTCCAGACCTCGGCGGCGAGCAGCACCAGCGTCACGCCGTAGGCCGCGACGATGTAGAAGGTGTGGTCCGTGCCGGTCATTGAAGCCCCCGCACCCGGGTGTCCGCGCCGCACCCCAAGGGTGCGCCAACGAGCTTGGGAAGGACCGCAGTTGCACTCATCGCCGCCCCGCCAACCGTTCGCGCTCGACGATCAGGCAACGCACCCGCGCCAACGCCACCGCGATCGAATAGGCCCAGCATGCGCCCACCATCAACAGCATCCCCGCCAGCATCGTGTGCGCCATCGCAGGCGCAGCCGTGAGGCTCACCGATGCCCCCTGGTGCAGCGTGTTCCACCACTGCACCGAGAAGTAGATGACCGGCACGTTCACCACCCCCGCCAGCAGCAGGATCGCCCCGCCGCGGTCGGCGCGGCGCGGGTCGTCGATGGCCGACACCAAGCCCAGGTAGCCGAGGTAGAGAAACAGCAGGATCAGCTCCGACGTCAACCGCGCGTCCCACACCCACCACGTCCCCCAGGTCGGCTTGCCCCATGCCGCGCCGGTCCACAGGGCGATCACGGTGAACAGCGCACCCGTGGGCGCCAGCGCCCGCGCCATGAGCGGCGACAGGCGCGTGTTGAAGATCAAGCCCAGCGCCGCATGCATCGCCGCCACGAGGTAGATGAACATCGACATCCACGCCGCAGGCACGTGGATGAAGATGATGCGATAGACCTCACCCTGCTGGTGGTCGGTCGGCGCGATGCCGAATCCCACCCACAGCCCCGCCACCGCCAGCACGCCGGCCAGCACTGCGAACCAAGGCAGTGCCTGTCCGGCCCACCGATGGAACACGATGGGCGATGCCAAGCGGCGCCACGAAGCCGCGTGTGACTCGTCGGCAGTAGATGCCAACCGGGTTGAAGCGATGTTCCGGAGCGAGGCCATGGCGTCCCGCCTCATTCGACGGCCAGCCGCAATGCCGCGGCCACCGCCCAGGGACACAGGAACGTCGCCGCGAGCAGCAAGGCCCCTAGCAGCGACAGGTGCGGGCTCGACGGCAAGCCCTGCTGCGAAGCCGTCACGGCCCCGCTGCCGAAGATGAGCACCGGCACGCACAGTGGCAGCACGATGAGCGCCAGCAGCACGTTGCCGCGCAAGCCCAGCGTGAGGGCGGCTCCCAGCGCACCGAGGCACGCCAGCGTCGGCGTGCCCAGCAGCAGCGACAGCAGCAGCATGCCGATGGCCTGCGCCGACAGCCCGAACTGCAAGCCCAGCAAGGGTGCGACCGCGACCAGCGGCAGGCAGGTGACGAGCCAATGCGCCCCGATCCGTGCGAACACGATGCCCGTGAGCGAGCGCGGCGACAGGATCAATTGTTCGAGCGTGCCATCCTCCAGGTCCGGCAGGAACAGGCGATGCAGCGAGATCATCACGGCCAGCAGCGCCGCCACCCAGACCACACCGGGCCCGATCGCCGCCAGCAGCGCCACGTCCGGCCCCACGGCCAGCGGAAACACGCTGCCGACGACGATGAAGAACAGCAGCGCGCCGAGCGCATCCATCGGCCGGCGCGCAGCCATGCGCAGTTCACGGCCGATGATCGCTGTCGAGGCTGTCGGCATCATTGAACGAGTCCATTTCGAGCGCCTGCGCACAGGGCCCGTCGCGACCGATGTCGCGGTGCGTCGTGACGACGGCCAGTCCGCCCTGGCGCAGGTGTTCGGCCAGGTACGCATCAAAGTGCTGTTCCCCTTGCGCGTCCAGCCCTGCGCAGGGCTCGTCGAGCAGCCACAGCCGCCGCCGGCTGAGCACCACGCGCGCAAGGTTGAGGCGCCTTCGCTGTCCTTGCGAAAGTTGCCGCACATGCTCATGCGCGCGGTGCGCCAGGCGCAAATCATGCAGTACCTCGGCCAACTCGACCTCGGCGCCGACACGGCCCGCCACATGCAGGCAAAAGTGCAGGTTTTCCAGCACGGAAAGATCGCCGCTGAGCCCATCCGCATGCCCCATGTAGGCCACGTCATCCTCAAAGCCCGCATCGCGCGCACCGATGCGCTGTCCGCACCATTGCACCTCGCCGCGGCTTGGCTGCAACAGGCCGCACAGCAACCGCAGCAGGCTGCTCTTGCCGCTGCCGTTCGCCCCGCGCACCTGCACCACGTCGCCCGGCGCCACATCGAAGCTCACGCCAGAGAACACGCGCCGCCCCGCGCGCGTGCATTCGAGGTCGCGCACCGACAGGCCGTTGCCCAAGACCTCAGCCACCCGTCTTGGTGCCGCCCGGCGCGGCACCGGGCGCGGGGCTGACCGGCGCCAGTGCTTCATCGCCTTCCTTGGGGACGACCTGCCCGGGCGTGTCACTCGGCGACTGCCCTGGCGGGATGTGCGGCAGCCTGTGGGCGATGCCCTTGTGGCAGTCGATGCAGGTCTTCTCCTTGTTGACGAGGTAGGTCGAGTGCATGGCCTGTGCGCGCGCGCTCTGCCGCGTGAAGTCCATGTACTCGTAGTTGTGGCAGTTGCGGCATTCGAGCGAGTCATTGGCCTTGAAACGTGCCCATTCATGCTGGGCCAGTTCCAGCCGATGCGCCCGGAACTTGTCCTGCGTGCCGACGGTGCCGAAGATCTTGGCCCAGACCTCCTTGGACGCCTGCATCTTGCGCGCCATCTTGTCGGTCCAGTTGTGCGGCACATGGCAGTCGGAGCAGATCGCGCGCACGCCCGATCGGTTGGTGTAGTGGATGGTGGTCTTGAGTTCGGCGAACACGTTGTCGCGCATCTCGTGGCAGCCGGTGCAGAACTTCTCGGTGCTGGTGAATTCGAGCGCGGTGTTGAAGGCGCCCCAGAAGATGATGCCGCCGATGAAGCCGCCCAGTGTGAGGAAGCCCAGGCTGAAGTGCACGCTCGGCCGGCGGATGATGGCCCAGTAGTTGCGGAGGCGGTCCCTGATCGTCATGGTGTGGGGTCTCCGCTTCTTATTTCCTGGCGGCTTGCGAAGCGGCGGCGGCCTTCTTCGCCAGCGTGTCGACGTTCTCGAAGCCGTTGTCCACGATCGGCTGCACCGGCTCCTGCGCGAAGTGGCATTGCAGGCAGAAGTAGCGCCGCGTGGAGATCTGCTGCAGCGCCTTGCCGTCGCGGTCGATGTAGTGCGTCGCGCTCACCGGAATGGCCAGCGAGAAGGCCGACTTGTCGCGCGCATGGCAATCCATGCACTTGTTGAAGTTCTTGTCAATCTGGTAGCCATCCACGCGATGCGGAATGGTGGGCGGCTGCATGTCGTAGTTGCGCGGGCGGCGGTGGTCGTCGTTGACCGAGTTGGTCAGTGGAGGCGGATTCGTCGGGTCCGGTATCGCGACGCGGCCGCGGGCGGCGTCCACCAGGCCGGTCGCCGCGGGCTGCTGCGCCCAGACGCAGGCACCACACAGGGCGAGCAGCGGGATGAGCTTGCGAAGGTTCATGGCAGCGCTCCGGGGCTCACACCTTGGTGATCTTCACGGCGCACTTCTTGAAGTCCGTCTGGAAGGAGATCGGGTCGGTGGCGTCCAGCGTGACCTTGTTGATCAACTGGCTGGCATCGAACCAGGGCACGAACACCAGGCCGCGCGGCGGCTTGTTGCGACCGCGGGTCTCCACCCGCGTTCGCATGGCGCCGCGGCGCGAGCTGATCTCCACCTCGATGCCGCGCCGCACACCGAGTTCCATCGCATCGTCGGGGTGCATGTAGCAGACCGCATTCGGCACGGCCTTGTGCAGTTCCGGGACGCGCCGCGTCATCGAGCCCGAATGCCAGTGCTCCAGCACACGGCCGGTCGACAGCCAGAAGGGGAAGTCCTTGTCGGGCACCTCCGGCGGCGGCTCGTAGGGCAGCGCGAAGATGATCGCCTTGCCATCCGGGTTGCCGTAGAACTGCCAGCCGGTGCCGGCCTTCACATACGGGTCGGTGCCCTCCTTGTAGCGCCAGAGCGTTTCCTTGCCGTTGACCACCGGCCAGCGCAGGCCGCGCTCCTTGTGGTACGTGTCGAAGGGAGCGAGGTCATGGCCATGGCCACGACCGAAGCTCGCGTACTCCTCGAACAGGCCCTTCTGCACATAGAAGCCGCACTCCTTGGCCTCCGCGTTGTCGTAGCCGGCCTCGATCTGCGAGGTCGGGAACTTGTCGACGTTGCCGTTGCGGAACAGCACCTCGTAGAGCGTCTTGCCTTTCAGCTCGGGCTTCTTCGCGATCAGCTCCGCTGGCCAGACTTCCTCGACCGTGAAGCGCTTGGAGAATTCCATCAGTTGCCACAGGTCGGAGCGCGCCTCGCCAGGCGCCGTCACAAGCTGGTGCCACATGTGCGTGCGGCGCTCGGCATTGCCGTAGCAGCCTTCCTTCTCCACCCACATCGCGGCAGGCAGGACCAGGTCGGCGGCAAGCGCCGTCACCGTCGGGTACACGTCGGACACCACGACGAAGTTGGCCGGATTGCGATAGCCCGGATAGCCTTCCTGCATCAGGTTGGCGCCGGCCTGCATGTTGTTGTTGACCATCACCCAATAGGCATTGAGCTTGCCGTCCTTGAGCATGCGGTTCTGCAGCACGGCGTGGTAGCCGACCTTGTCTGGGATGGTGCCTTCCGGCAGCTTCCAGATCTCTTCCGCATGGGCGCGGTGCTTGGGATTGGTCACCACCATGTCGGCCGGCAGGCGGTGCGCGAAGGTGCCGACCTCGCGTGCCGTGCCGCAGGCGGAGGGCTGGCCCGTGAGCGAGAACGGGCTGTTGCCGGGCGTCGAGATCTTGCCGGTCAGCAGGTGGATGTTGTAGACCATGTTGTTGGCCCAGACACCGCGCGTGTGCTGGTTGAAGCCCATGGTCCAGAAGGACATCACCTTGATCTTCGGGTCCGCATACAACTCTGCCAGTGCCTCCAGGCGCGTCGACGGCACACCGGTCAGCTTGGCCGTGTAGTCCAGGTCATAGGTCGACACGAACTTGGCGAAGTCGTCGAAGGTGATGGGCTTGGACCCACCCGCATCACCCGCATTCTTAGCGGCCTTCTGCAGGGGATGCTCGGGCCGTAGGCCATAGCCGATGTCGGGGTTGCCGAGCTTGAAGTTCGTGTGCTTGTCGACGAACTCGCGGTTCACGCGGTTGGTCTTGATGATGTGGTTGGCGATGTAGTTGAGGATGGCCAGGTCGGTCTGCGGCGTGAAGGTCAGCTCGATGTCGGCCAGCTCGTAGGAGCGATGTTCAAAGGTCGACAGCACCGCCACCTTCACGTTCTTGCCGGTGAGGCGCCGGTCGGTCACGCGCGTCCACAGGACGGGATGCATCTCGGCCATGTTCGAGCCCCACAGCACGAAGGCATCGGCGACTTCGATGTCGTCGTAGCAGCCCATCGGCTCGTCCATGCCGAAGGTGCGCATGAAGCCCACCGCCGCCGAGGCCATGCAGTGCCGCGCGTTCGGGTCCAGGTTGTTCGAGCGGAAGCCGGCCTTCATCAGCTTGAGGCCGGCGTAGCCTTCCCACACCGTCCACTGGCCCGAGCCGAACATGCCGACAGCCGTCGGCCCCTTCTCCTTGAGCACGCGCTTGAACTGCGCGGCCATCTCGTCGAAGGCCTGGTCCCAGGATACCGGTGTGAAGTCGCCGTCCTTCGCGTACTTGCCGTTCTTCATGCGCAGCAACGGCCGGGTCAGCCGGTCGTCGCCGTACATGATCTTCGACAGGTAGTAGCCCTTGACGCAGTTGATGCCGCGGTTGACCTCGGCCTTGGGGTCCCCGTGCGTGGCGACGACGCGGTTGTCCTTCACCGCCACTGTCACGCCGCAGCCGGTGCCGCAGAAGCGGCATGGCGCCTTGGACCACTTGAGGCCGGTGGCCGTGTCGAAGCCGGCGTCCAGCGGGGGCACCTGCGTGTTGCCCGGTAGCGGGATCCCGGCGATCGCACCGGCCGTGGCGGCGGCCGTCTGACGAATGAAATCCCGTCGATCAACTGGCATCCGGAATCTCCTCGTTCATGGCTTCGACGGTGTCGGCGTACTGGTACACCAGCGCCGCGGACAACACGCCATCGGTGCGCTGGATATCGCCGACCCGCGAGATCATTTCATCCGCGCTGACCGCGTCCAGCGTGACCACCAGCTTGCCGTTGGGAGAGCTGCCATGCACGCGCGCGCCGGGCATCGCTGCAATGGCGTCCTCGACCCGCTGCAGGCGCTTGGGCGTGGCATGCACGACCAGACTGCTGATATGGACTTCCTCTGGCACTTTGGCTTCCTCTTGACAGGTGGCTTGCGTGGCTCAACGGAAAACGCACAGTCGCTCAGTGGACGCCCGGCGGTCCCCCGACGAACACCTGGTACATCCAGACGATGAAGCCCCATCCCGCGACGATGATGCCGGCGAGCACAGGGGCCATGACAACGGACAGGAACAGGAAGCTGCGCAGCTCCTGTGCCTTGGTGAAAACTTGGTTGCGCTGTTCCACAGGGTGTCCTCTCCTCTGCAGATAAATTGAGTGCCGGACCGCCGTTGGCCTGGCAGGCTTTTGTTCTTCTAAATTGTCAATTCATTGTTAGATGATCATTCGGCACTGTCAAACCATTTTGTGATTCAAACGGTTTGACACCGAAAAAGCCGTCGGCGCGATGCATTCAGCGGGCGCTCGAACATGGCGCATGCGCCGCAGCGCGATCAACGCGTGGAGACGGCCTCGCCATCGCCGCGCAGCCACTCCGCATCCCAACCGCCCCCCAGCCCCTGGATCAGGCCCACTGCCGCCGCCTGCCGGCTGACCTGCAACTGCAGCACCGTGCGCCGCGCACTCAGCGCCGAGGCTTGCGCCGTGACCACGTCGGTGTAGCTCACCTGCCCCGCGCGATAGCGATTGAGAAACTGTTGCTCGGTCTTGTCGGCCGCGACAGAAGCCTCGCGACGCAGCGCCTCCTGCTGGGCCAGGCTGGCCGTGGCCGTGAGCTGGTCCTCGACGTTCTGGAAAGCTGTCAGCACGGTCTGGCGGTAGCGCGCCACGGACCCTTCATGCGCGGCTTTCGCGGCATCCACGCGCGCACCGATGGCCCCCGCATCGAACAGCACCTGGGACGCCGCGAGCCCGAAGGACCAGACCAGTTGCGGCGCGCTGAACAGGTCCTGCCAGCGCACGGAGGTCGTGCCGGCGGAGGCACTGATCGTCAGGCTCGGGAAGTAGGCGCTGCGTGCGATGCCGATCTGCGCATTGGCGGCTTCCACGGCACGCTCAGCGGAAGCGATGTCCGGTCGGCGTTGCAGCAAGGTCGACGGTATGCCCAGCGGCACAGAGGGCACGACCGGCTTCCAGGCGGTCAAGGCCGCCAGCTGGAACTGGGCCGGCGCCGCGCCGACCAGCACCGCAATCGCGTGCTCCAGCGTGTCGCGCGTCCGCTTCAACGCCACGCGTTCCGCCCGCGCATTGACCAGTTGCGTCTGCGCCTGCAGCACGTCGCTCTGCGGCGCGATGCCGGCCTCGTAACGGTTGCGGGCGATGGTGTAGCTGCGCTGGTAGCCCTCGATGGTGTCGTCCAGCAGGATCAATTCGGCATCGGCTTCGCGCAGCGAGAAGTAGCTCGTGGCCAGCAGGCCGATCGCCGACAGCCGCGCCGCCGCCAAGTCCGCCGCGCTGGCCTGGGCCTGGGCCTGCGCGCTGTTGACGGCGGCACGCAGGTTGCCCCAGATGTCGGGTGTCCAGCCTGCGTCGAGCGACACGCCGGCGGAGCCCGCGACGATTGGCACGGTGCGATCGCCGCTGCGCCGCGCGTTGCCGGACAGGCCCAGCGTCGGGAACAGGCCCGCGCGCTGCTCGCGCACCAGCGCCTGGGCCTGGTCGTAGCTGGCGACGGCCGCGGCGATGTTCTGGTTCGACACCTGCACGCGCTCGGCCAACGCGTTCAAGTCCTCGTCGCCGAACAGCTTCCACCATTCGCCGCGGTCCATCGCATCGGCCGGCGCGGCGGGCACCCAGCCTTCTGCGACGGCCGCTTCCTTCCAGGTGTCGGGTGAGGCCATCACCGGCTTTTCGTAGGTCGGCCCGACGGCGCATCCGGCCAGCAACATGGCCAGCGCCAGCACGACGGGTTTGATCAGGAGGGAATGCGGGGCAGTCATGTCGAGAGGCCGCCGGAACGGCTCAGGTATTTTTCGTTGGCAGGGCGGCGGCGCAGCTTGTCCATCAGCACATAGACGACCGGCGTGGTCAGCAGCGTGAGCAACTGGCTCGCGATGAGGCCGCCGATGATCGACACACCCAGCGGTTGGCGCAGTTCCGCGCCTTGGCCGAAGCCGATCGCGAGCGGCAGGGCGCCGAGCGCGGCGGCCATGGTGGTCATGAGGATCGGGCGGAAGCGCAGCAGGCAGGCCTCGCGCACCGCCTCGGTGGCGGTGAGGCCGCGCGCGCGTTCGGCGTCGAGCGCGAAGTCGATGATCAGGATGGCGTTCTTCTTCACGATGCCGATCAGCAGGAACACGCCGATCAGCGCAATGATCGAGAAGTCCATGCGGAACAGCAGCAGCGCCAGCACCGCGCCAACACCGGCCGATGGCAGCGTGGTCAGCACGGTGATCGGATGGACCAGGCTTTCATAAAGGACGCCCAGCACGATGTAGATCACCACCAGCGCGGCGAGGATCAGGAAGGCCTGCTGCCCCTGCGATTGCTGCGCGCTCGCCGCCGTGCCGCTGAAGCTGCCGCGCACGTTGATCGGCATGGCGATATCGGCGCCGGCCTGCTCGACGATGGTGCGCGCTTCTCCGATGGAAACACCGGGCGCCAGGTCGAAGGAGATGGTGCTCGACAGTTCGCCGCCCTCGTGCGAGATCGAGGTGGGAATGGCGCGCTCCGAGACCGTTGCGACCGTGCTCAGCGGCACCATCGTGGTCGTCGTATTCGCCAGCGGCGAGCCGGTCGATGCGCCGCGCAGCCCTGGGTTGGCCGAGGTGAGCACAGGCACGTTGCCGCTGGTCACGGCCGGGTTCGAAGGCACATAGAGGTCCTTCAACTCCACCGGCCCCTGCATGAAGCGCGGCGCCCATTCCATGATCACGGCGTACTGGTTGAGCTCGTCGTAGATGGTGGCCACCGAGCGCTGGCCGAAGGCGTTGTAGAGCGAGCTGTCGATGGCGCTCGAACTCAGGCCCAGGCGCGAGGCGCTGTCGCGGTCGACGTTCACGAAAGTCTCGACGCCGTTGTCCGACTGGTCGCTGTCGATGTCGGTCAGCGACTCTTCCTGCTTGAGCCGATCGGCCAGCTTGCCGACCCACGTGCGCAGGTCTTTCAGGTTGTCGCTCTTGAGCGTGTACTGATAGGTCGAGTTGCTGGAACGCCCGCCCATGCGCAGCTCCTGCACCTGGCCGAGGAACACGCGCAGGCCGGTGAGCTTGTCGAGCTGCGGGCGCAGCCGCGCGATGACCTGCGGGCTGGTCGCGTCGCGCTGGTTCACCGGCTTGAGGTTGACGAACATGAAGCCGCCGCCCGCGCGACTGCCGCCCGCAAAGCCAACCACCGTGTCGACGGCCGGATCGGCGCGCACGATGTCGACCGCCTGCTTCAGCTTCTCGCCTAGCGCGGCCGAGGAGATGCTCTGGTCCGCGCGCAGGCCGCCGTTGAGCTGCCCGTTGTCCTGCTGCGGAAAGTAGCCCTTGGGTATGTTCTTGAAGAGATAGAAGTTCAGGCCGATCACCGCGACCAGCACCAGCATCACGATGGTCTTGCTGTGCAGCGCCCAGTCGAGGCTGTGCTCGTAAGTGCGCAGGATGAAGTCGTAGCCGTTCTCGGCCCAGCGCACCAGCCAGGGGTGCTTGCGCGGGGGGGCGTCAGGCTCCTCCTTCGGCTCGGGTAGCAGCAGCCAGGCGCACATCATCGGCGTGGTGGTCAGCGAGATCACGAGCGAGATCAGCACGGCCGCCGACAGCGTGACCGCGAACTCGCGGAACAACCGCCCCACCTGCCCGTCCATGAACAGCAGCGGGATGAACACCGCCACGAGTGACAGGCTGATCGACAGCACGGTGAAGCCGACCTCGCGTGCGCCCACCAACGCGGCCTCGACGCGGCCCATGCCGGCCTCGACGTGCCGCGTGATGTTCTCCAACACGACGATCGCATCGTCCACCACGAAGCCGGTGGCCACGGTCAGCGCCATCAGGCTCAGGTTGTTGAGGCTGAAGCCCAGCAGGTACATCACGCCGAAGGTGCCGAGCAGCGACACCACGGTCGCCACCGCCGGCACGATGGTCGCCCGCGCCTTGCGCAGGAACAGGCCGACCACCAGCACCACGAGCACGATCGAGATCATCAGCGTGGCCTCGACTTCGCGCAGCGATGCGCGGATGGAGTTGGTGCTGTCTGATGCCACCTCGACGCTGATGTCCTGCGGCAGTTGCGCGCGCAGTTCCGGCAGGAGCGCCCGCACGCCATCGACCGTCTCGATGATGTTGGCGCCCGGCTCGCGCGTGATGAGGATGATGATGGCCGGCTGCCCGTTGAAGAGCCCGGTGGTACGCCGGTTCTCGACGCCGTCGATCACGTTCGCAACATCCGACAGCCGCACCGCCGCGTTGTTGCGCCACGCGATGATCATCGAGCGATAGTCGGCCGCACGCAGCCCCGGCGAGGGCGTGTAGATCTGCAGGCGCCGCCCTTCGCCTTCGATCGCGCCCTTGGGCCGGTTGGCGTTGCTGGCCTGGATGGCGGCGCGCACGTCCTCGGTGCTGATGCCGTACTGGTTGAGCGCGTAGGGTTGCAACTCGATGCGCACGGCCGGCAGCGAGCCACCGCCGATCTCGACATCGCCCACGCCCGGCACCTGCGACACGCGCTGGCTGACGATGTTGGACACCGCGTCGTAGATCTGCCCCGGTGTCTTGGTCTTGGACGTGAGCGCCAGGATGATGACGGGCGACGACGCCGGATTGGCCTTGCGATAGGTCGGGTTGCGACGCAGCGTGGCAGGCAGGTCCACGCGCGCCGCGTTGATGGCCGCCTGCACCTCGCGCGCCGCGCCGTCGATGTTGCGGCTGAGGTCGAACTGCAGGCTCACGCGGCCAGAGCCTGTCGAACTGTTCGACGTCATCTCGTTGACGCCCGCGATGGTTCCGAGCCTTCGTTCCAGCGGCGTGATGACGCTGCTGGCCATGGTGTCGGGGCTGGCACCGGGCAGTTGCGCCGTCACCGAGATCGCCGGGTAGTCGACGTTGGGCAGCGGCGAGACCGGCAGCACGAAGAAGGCCGCGATGCCGGCCAGTGCGATGCCGATGGTCAGGAGGACCGTGGCGATCGGGCGCTCTACGAAAGGTCTGGAGAGGTTCATCGACCTGCTCCGTTGGAGGCGCTGCTGTCTTTACGCGCGGGGGTGCGGCGGCGGGCGGCATGCGGTGCGGCCCGTGCGACCCTACTGTGCCGGTCGCTTCGCGACTCCCCTGCGCTGCTCACGTTTGGCGGGGTCCATGTGAACTCGCTTCGCTCAAACAGCACATGGCCCTGATCCGCCAAACGCTGCGCTGCTCGGCGGCACAGAAGGGATCGCCCAGCCCGCACCGCATGCCACCCGCCGCCGTGGACAGGTCGCGCCGGTATTGCCCCCTCTCCCCCCGGCAAAGGGCTGGGATTAGGGCAGCACCCGCACACCCGTCGACCCGGTCTCCCTCCCTCTTCCTCTGGGAGAGGGTCGGGGTGAGGGCAGCCTCCACGCACCCATCGACTGGGTCTTCCTCCCTCTCCCTCTGGGAGAGGGCCGGGGTGAGGGCAGCCCCCTCCCCCACGGACGAGACGCTCGATCCCCCCCAAGCCCGGTACGCGGTACGGGACGGCCGATCCCTTCTGCGGTGCTGAGGAGCGCAGCTTTGGGCGGATCAGGGCCGCATGCTGTTTGAGCGAAGCGAGTTCATGCGGACCCCGCCCAAAGCGAGCACCGCAAGGGAGCCCCGAAGGGGCCGCCGCAGTAGGGTCGGACGGCCCGCACCGCGTACCGGGCGCTCTCCGAAGCGTAACGACCTCAATCACGCAACGACCTCCGAAGAAGCCCGACGACCAAACCGACGACCCAGCCGATCGAACGCCAGATAAATCACTGGCGTCGTGAACAGCGTCAACACCTGGCTCACGATCAACCCACCAAAGATCGCAAGACCGAGGGGACGACGCAACTCCGCCCCCTCGCCAAACCCCAGCATCAACGGCACAGCCGCAAACAACGCCGCCAGCGTCGTCATCAGGATCGGCCGGAACCGCAACAACGCCGCCTGGTGAATCGCCTCCTGCGGCGACTTGCCCTCGGTCCGCTCCGCATCGATCGCGAAGTCGATCATCATGATCGCGTTCTTTTTCACGATGCCGATCAGCAGGATGATCCCGATGATCCCGATCACGCCCAGGTCATTGCCCGTGATCCACAAGGCCAGCAACGCGCCCACGCCCGCCGACGGCAGCGTCGACAAAATCGTCAGCGGATGGATGTAGCTCTCGTACAGCACACCCAGCACGATGTACACGCACACCACCGCGGCCAGGATCAGCCACAACTGGTTCGACAGCGACTTCTCATACGCGCCCGAAGCGCCCAGGAACGTCATCGTCACGCTCGCCGGCATGCCGATGTCCTTCGCGGCCTGGCGGATCGAATCCACCGCCTTGCCCAGCGACACGTTGTGCGCCGTGTCGAAGCCCACCGTCGCGGCCGGGTACTGCGCCACGTGCGTGATCTGTAGCGGTGCCAGTTGCTCGCGGATCGTCGCCACCGCCGACAACGGCGTCGGCGCGCCGGTGCCCGTCTTGAGGTTCAGCGTGCCCAGTTGCTGCGGCGTCTCGATCGAATCGGCCTTGGCTTCGAGGATCACGCGGTACTGGTTGGTCTCGGTGAAGATCGTCGACACGATGCGTTGACCGAAGGCGCTGTAGAGCACGTCGTCCACCGCGCTCGCCGTCACTGCCAGGCGCGACGCCGTGTTGCGGTCGATGTCCACGTACGCCGACAAGCCCTCCGCACCGGCATCGCTCGTCACGTTGCGCACACGCGGCTCATGCTCCAGCCGGGCCATCAACTTCTTCACCCACTCGGTCACCGTGGCCGAACTCACGCCTTCGATCGACAGGCGGTACTCGGTCGGCCCGCTCTCCGCATCGATGGTCAGGTCCTGCGTGGGTTGCAGGTAGAGCGTCACGCCCGCCACTTCGCGCACGCGGTCGCGCAAGCGGTTCATGACGTCTTCCTGGTTGCCATGGCTGGCCTTCAGGTTGACCAGCATGCGGCCCGTGTTCAGCATCGTGTTGTTCGCTGCATCGACGCCGGTGAACGAACTCAGGCTCTCCACGTCCGGGTCGGCAAGGATGGCCTTCGCGGCCGATTGCTGCAGCTCCGACATGCGCTCGTACGACACGTCCTGCGCCGCCTCGATGCGCGCCTGCAGTTGGCCCGTGTCCTGCGTCGGGAACAGCCCCTTCGGGATGAACACGTACAGCGCCACGGTCAGCACCAAAGTCAGCAGCGCGACGATCATCGTCAGCCCTTGCCTGCGGAACACCCAGCCCAGCGACACGTCATAACGCGCGATCACACCGTCGAAGAAGGCCTGCACCTTGCCCGCCAGACCCCGCGTCGCGTTGTGCGGCTCGCTCTTCAGCATGCGCGCCGACATCATCGGCACCAGCGTCAAGGACACCACGGCCGAGATCAGGATCGTGATCGCCAGCGTCATCGCGAACTCGCGGAACAGCCGCCCCACCACGTCGCCCATGAACAGCAGCGGGATCAGCACCGCGATCAGCGACACGGTCAGCGAGATGATCGTGAAGCCGATCTGCGCCGCGCCCTTGATCGCTGCGGCGAAGGGCTTCTCGCCCTCCTCCAGGTAGCGCGAGATGTTCTCGATCATCACGATCGCATCGTCCACCACGAAGCCGGTCGCGATGGTCAGGGACATCAGGCTCAGGTTGTTGAGGCTGTAGCCCAGCATGTACATCACGCCACAAGTGCCGATCAGCGAGATCGGCACCGCCAGGCTCGCGATGACGGTCGCGCGCCAGCTGTGCAGGAAGAAGAAGATCACCAGCACCACCAGCAGCACGGCCAGCGCGAGTTCGATCTCGACGTGCATCACCGACGCGCGGATGCCGGTGGTGCGATCGCTCAACACCTTCACGTCCAGGCCCGTGGGCAATTGCGCCTGCAGGTCGGGCAGTTGACGCTTGATGGCATCGACGGTGGCGATGACGTTGGCGCCCGGCTGGCGTTGCACGTTCAGGATGATCGCGGGGGTCAGTTCGCCTTCGACGCTCTGCGTCGTGTCCGCGCTTCCCGCCGAAGGGGTTCCCGCCTGCCCGGGGCGGACTGGCGCGCCACTCGATCTCTTCGTGCCCGACCACGCGCCCAGCTTCGTGTTCTCCGCGCTGTCGATCACCTGCGCCACGTCGATCATGCGCACCGGCGCGTTGTTCTTGTACGCGACGATCAGGTTCTTGTAGTCCTCGACCGTCACCAACTGGTCATTGGCATTGATGGTGTACGAGCGCTTCGGCCCGTCGAAGCTACCCTTGGCGCTGTTGGCATTGGCGTTCGAGATGGCGGTGCGCAACGCATCGAGCCCGATGCCATACGAGGCCAGAGCGCGCGTGTCGGCCTGGATGCGCACCGCAGGCCGCTGCCCACCCGACAGCGTGACTAAACCCACCCCCGACACCTGGCTGATCTTCTGCGCAAGGCGCGTGTTGACGATGTTCTGCACCTCCGTCAGCGGCATCGTCTTCGAGCTGATCGCGAGCGTGAGCACCGGCGCGTCGGCCGGGTTGACCTTGGCATACACCGGCGGCGCCGGCAGGTCGGCCGGCAGCAGCGAGTTGCTGGCGTTGATGGCGGCCTGCACCTCCTGCTCGGCCACGTCCAGCGTCTCGGTCAGCGAGAACTGCAGCGTGATGATCGACACGCCGGCCGCGCTGGTCGAACTCATGCGGTTCAGGCCCGCCATCTGGCCGAAGTTGCGCTCCAGCGGCGCGGTCACGGTGCGGCTCATGACCTCCGGGCTGCCGCCGGGGTAAAGCGTCTGCACCTGGATCGTCGGGTAGTCGACCTGCGGCAGCGCCGACAGCGGCAGGAACTTGAAGCCCACCAGTCCGGCCAGCACGATCGCCACCATGAGCAGCGCCGTCGCAACCGGGCGCTCGATGAACGGGCGCGACGGGCTCATCGCGGCCTCCTCGCCCGGCACTTCGCACCGTCGCTGTTTCGCGCGGACACCAGAGCGGGCTTGGGGTGGCCCGGCGCTGCGCTCGTTGCCGTGCTGTTGTCCATGCGGATTGCGTTCATTCCGCCTGGCGCCGCGGGCGCTCGCTCATGCGCTGCCAGCGCTCCAGCGCGGCAGGGTCGCCACGGTCGATGGCTTCTAGGAACTTCTTGCGGCGCTCCAGTTGCTCGGGGTCGTCCTTGACCGAGTCGAGCATGCGCTGGCGTTGCTCGGGCGTGGGCGGCTTGGCGGCGGCAGCCACGGTTGCACTGCCCGGCGCCTGCGGTGAAGCACTGGTCCCCGGCGCAGTGGCAGCGCCCGCTGCGGACGACGACGGCGGTGCGCCGGCGCTGCCCGGTGCCTGAGCACCCTCGCCACTCGCCCCCTCACCACCCGCGCGACGCTGCCGGCGTTCAGGCGCGGCTCCGACGGCGGCCGGCGGCGTCACACCGTCGGACCCAGCCGAGCTCGCCGGCGCTGCGCCAGTGCCATTGGCCGGTCCCGGCGAGGCGGCGCCTTCCCCCGCAGCCGGCGCCTGCCCGCCCGCCGCACCCTGCCGCTTGCCACGCTGCCGGTCCCCCGGCGCATCGGTCGGCAACTGCACGCGCGAGCCATCCTTCAGCCGGTCACCGCCCTCCGTCACCACTTGCTCGCCTTCCTTCAAACCCTCCGTGATCACCACCGAATCCACCGACGCATCCCCGCGCTTCACGTTGCGCATGCTCACCGTGCGGTCCTCGTTGATCACGTACACGTAGTTGCCCGTCCCCGCAGTGCGCAGCGCCGTCACCGGCACCACCACCGCCGCGGTGATGGTGCGCAGTTGCAACTTGACGTTGACGAACTGGCTCGGGAACAGCGTGTTCCTCGTGTTGTCGAAGCGCGCCTTGGCCTTCACCGTGCCGGTCGTGGTGTCGACGATGTTGTCGAGCGTCGAGAAGGTGCCCGTGTCGAGCGTGGTGGCGCGCGTGCGGTCAAGCGCGGTGACCGTCAGCTTCGCGCCCTGCGCCATGCGCGCCTCGATCTCGGGCACCCGGTCCTGCGGCACCGCGAACTGCACGTCGATCGGGTTCATCTGCGTGATCGTCGCAATGCCCGTGGTGCCGCCCGCGGACACGTAGTTGCCCGGGTCCACCGTGCGCAAGCCGACGCGGCCGGTCACCGGCGAGGTGATGCGCGACCAGTCGAGGTTCAGCTTGGCGGCGGCTTCCGCGGCCTTGTCGGTGATGACCGTGCCTTCGAGCTGCTTGACCAGCGCGGCCTGCGTGTCCACGTCCTGCCGTGCGATCGAGTCCTGGCCCAGCAGCGTGCGATAGCGCGTCAGCGTGACGCGTGCCGCCTCCAGTTGCGCCTCGTCGCGCACGCGGGTGCCGTTGGCCTGCATCAGCGCCTGCTCGAACGGCCGCGGGTCGATGCGCGCGAGCACCTCGCCCTTCTTCACGACCTGGCCTTCCTTGAACAGCACGTCGGTCATGACGCCGCTGACCTGCGAACGCAGCATCACGGTTGTCAAGGGCGTGACGGTGCCCAGCGCATCGAGGATCACCGGGATGTCCGCATGGGTCGCCACCGCCATGCCCACCGTGACGGTCGGCCCTGCGCCGTTGCCAGCGCCGCGCGGGCCTGGCCCGCCCGGTCCGCGCGCCCCCCCAGGACGCCCGCCAGCCGCCTCGACCGGCGGCCGATTGATCAGGTAGTAGGCCGCACCGGCCACCCCAGCCACCAGCACCAGCGCCACCACGGCGCCCAGCAAGCGCCGACGGCGCGGCGGCGGCACAGCAGCGGACGGCGGCAAGGGTTGAAGCTCTGGGGGGCGGGAATCCATGGATCGTCCTGGGTCAACGGTGCATTGCGCGCAAAACGGCGCTTCGATACGGGTCGCGGGCGATGGTAGCGCGCCCATCCACGGCGATTACGACCGCTGTCCTGCCGCGCCGTAAAGCGCTTGTAAAGCGCGCCGCGACGCCCTGGATTCCACGCCAGCCGGCTGCATTTCGCGCCGCTTGGCTGCATTTCGTCGCATGCCGGTCGCCACGTCGCCGGTCGACCGGCACAGTCCGCCCATCGCCTTCCAGACCACTTCCTGATCGGACCATCACCATGCTGCTGCAAATCCTCTCCCACACGCCCCGCTGGGTCTTCGTGCTGTTCGCCGTGCTGCTCTGGTTCGGCGCGAAACAGTTGCTTGCCAGCAGCGTGAGCCTTGCGCGCACCACCGTCATGCCCATCGCAATGACCGGCCTGTCGATCTCCGGCGTGCTGTCCGCCTTCGGCGATTCACCGATGGCGCTGGTCGGCTGGGGCACGGCGGCCGTCGTCCTCGCGGCGCTGGTGCTGCAATTCGGCCTGCCGGAGGGCACGCGCTACGACGCCGACACGCGCCGCTTCCACCTGCAAGGCAGCGCCGTGCCGCTGGTGCTGATGATGGGCATCTTCTTCACCAAGTACGTGGTCGGCGTGATGATGGCGATGCACCCTGAACTCGCGCACAACCACAACCTCGCCCTCGGCCTCGGCACGCTGTACGGCGCTTTCTCCGGCACCTTCGCCGGACGCGCCATCCGCCTCTGGAAACTGGCGATCCGCCACGACCGCGCCCTGGCCACCGAACAGGCCGCCTGAACGCAACGCACGCCAAGGAGAACGACATGCAAGCCACCACCCTGCCCCGCGACGAAAACGCGCGCCTCGACAAGCTGGCCCGCCGCCGCGCCCGCGCCAAGCTCGGCTTCCTCATGCACGCTGCCATCTACGCCGCCGTCAACATCGGCCTGATCGCCCTCTCGCTGAGCACCGGCCGGCACTGGGCCCTGTTCCCGCTGCTCGGCTGGGGCGTCGGGCTGCTGGCGCACGGGCTGTCGGTCTGGGTCTTCGCACCAGGCGGCAACTTCATGGAAAGCATGGTGCAGCGCGAGCGCGCCAAGCTGGTGTCGAAGTCCGAACCCTGGTGAGCGAAGGCATGAATAAACCTGCTGCGCGGGCCGATCTCGCGCCTGCGGTCCTCACCGCACGAGAGTGCGGTTCCGGTCCTCGACGCGACCTCGGACCGCTCGCTACGGTTTCTTCACGCCTTCTTCGGCATCTTGCGGAACTGCCGGTGCTGGCGATCATGGCGGGCGCCACAGCCGCCTCCGCCGCGACTGGCATCACCGTCCTGCCCGCACCGCCCGACAGCGGCCCGGTCACGGTGTTCTACCCAACCGACGCGGCACCGGCCCGCTACCAGCGCGGCCCCTTCGTGCTCCAGCTCGCGTCCGACGCCCCACCCTTGCGCGGCAATGGCCACCTCATCGTGATCTCGCACGGCTCCGGCGGCTCGCCCTGGCCGCAGGCCGACCTGGCCATGACGCTGGTCGATGCTGGCTTCACCGTGGCCATGCCGGAGCATGCCGGCGACAACTTCCACGACATGAGCCGCGTCGGCCCGCCGAGCTGGGAACACCGCCCGAAGGAGGTCACGCAAGCCATCGACGCGATGGCCAGGGACACGCGCTTCGCAACGCAACTCGACTTCCAGCATGTCGGCATGTACGGCATGTCCGCGGGCGGCCATACCGCGTTGACGCTGGCCGGCGGCCGCTGGTCACCGGCACGCCTGGCGCAGCATTGCGAGGCGCACCTCGCCGATGACTTCCCCGCCTGCGTCGGCCTCGCCACCGAACTGACCGGCGGCAGCCTCGACGCACTGCGCCTCTCCATCGCACGCAAGGTCATCCATCACAAGTTCGACGAGGAGACCGCGCCGCGCGAATGGAGCGATCCGCGTATCGCCGCCATCGTCGCGACGGTGCCCGCGGCAACCACATTCGACATGGCCAGCCTCGCACAACCCCGCGTGCCGCTCGGCCTGGTGCGTGCCGGCAAGGACGAATGGCTGAAGCCGCAATGGCACATCGATGCGGTCCGCGCCGCCTGCAAGACCTGCACGCTGGTCGCTGACGTGCCCACCGCCGGCCACGGCTCCACGCTCTCGCCGATGCCACCCGACCTGCCGCCCCGCGCAGCCCGCCTGATCAACGACCCGCCCGGATTCGACCGTGCCACGCTGCCCGCCACCTACACAGCGATCACCCGTTTCTTCACTCAGAATCTCGCACCATGAACGCCCTGCTGCTGAAGGCGACGATCGCCCCATGAAGATCCACTGGCGAAGCGTCGCCCAACACTATCTGCAGGTGATCGCGTTCTGTTGCGTGGTGTCCGTCCTGACGACGGCCATCTGGCCGAACAAGACCTATCTGCAGCAGGTAGGCTATTCGCTTTGCATCGGCACCCTGACATGGGCCGTGATCGAGTTCGGCCGCTACTTCATCGACGAGCGACATTGCCATGCGAGCAGTTCGGGAGGGCACGGTTGGCCCAAGGGCTGGCGTGGCCTGTTGCTGGTTGCCTTGGGCATCGGCTTCGGCTGGTATTTCGGCGAAATGCTCGGCAGTCGCTTTTTTGGCATGGGGTTCTCGACGTCCTTGCGCGACAACCAGGCGAGCCTGATCCTCACCATCTTTGCCGGCGCTGCGATCACCTTCTACTTTCATTCGCGTGGCAAGGCGTCCGCGCTCACGGCCCAGATCAACGCCGCCGAACGCGACGCCAGCGAGGCCAAGCTCAAGCTGCTCGAAACCCAGCTTGAGCCGCACATGCTCTTCAACACACTGGCCAACCTGCGCGTGCTGATCACCACGGACCCGCAACGCGCCGTGGCCATGCTCGACCGCCTCAACAGCTACCTGCGCGCCACGCTCAGCGGCTCGCGCGCGCTGGCGCATCCGCTGTCCTCTGAGTTCGACCTGCTGCGTGACTACCTCGAACTGATGTCGGTGCGCATGGGCGACCGGCTGCACTACACGCTCGACCTGCCCGACCACCTTCGCGATGTGCCGGTACCACCGCTGCTCCTGCAACCGCTGGTCGAGAACGCGATCCAGCATGGGCTGGAGCCGAAGGTGGGAGGCGGGAGCATCGTGGTGCGCGCGTCGCAACAAGGCACGGGAAGCGAGGCGCGGCTCGTCCTCGAGGTCAACGACACCGGCGTCGGCCTGTCGCAGCACGCGAGCACGCTCGACGAACCCGGGCGCGGCTTCGGACTCACGCAGGTGCGCGAACGACTGGCCAGTACCTACGGCGATCGCGGCGCCATCACGCTTGCGCCGGCAGGCAGCGGCGGGACATGCGCGGCGGCCATCTTGCCGCTGGGCTGACCAGCGCGCATGGCCCCGGCAATTTGCTAGCCTCGTTCCATGGTGCACACACAAGGCAAGCTCATGGCGCGCGCAACCCAGCACGATTCGCAAGCCGTGCACGATGCGCTATTTCCCAAGGAAGAGGCCTCGCCGCCGGGCAAGTCGCTCGACGCGCTCAAGCATGGCATCCGCGCGCATGTCAAGCGTCGCCATCCCGACAAGCGGATGCCCAAGCGCGCCGCCACGCAGCAACGGCAAACCGCCCGCAAGCCATGACCCGCCCCACCGCCCTCATCGCCGAAGACGAACAACTCCTGGCCCAGGCCCTGCGCGCAGAACTCGCGCAAGCCTGGCCTGAACTCGAAGTGGTGGCCATGGTCGGCGATGGCCGCAGCGCCGTCGCCGCCGCGCTGGAGCGTCTGCCCGACGTGCTGTTCCTCGACATCCGCATGCCCGGCCAGGACGGCCTTTCCGCCGCAGCGGAGCTTGCGGACACCTGGCCCCTGGAAAAAGCGCCGCTGCCACAGCTGGTCTTCGTCACCGCCTACGACGAATACGCCGTGCGCGCCTTCGAGCAACAGGCCGTGGACTATGTGCTGAAGCCGGTGCTGCCCGAGCGGCTGCGAAAAACCGTCGGCCGCCTGCAAGCCGCGCTCGCCGCACGCGCCCCCGCGCCGGACAGCGCCAGCGCCGCGATCGAGGAAACGCTGGCGCAGTGGCGCCGCGTGCTCTCCGCCGCCGGCACCGGCGCCCTGCCCGGTTCGCCTGCTGCCGCGCCCGCCCCGCTCAAGCTCATCGCCGCCAGCGATGCCGGGGGTTCCACCGTGCGCATGGTGCCCATCGACGAGGTGCAGTACTTCGAAGCCGCCGACAAGTACGTGCGCGTGCTCACCGCGTCGCACGAGTACCTCATCCGCACACCGCTCAAGCAGCTGTTGCCACAACTCGATGCCAACGCCTTCTGGCAGGTGCACCGCGCCGTCGTGGTCAACACGAATGCGATCGAGTCCGTGCATCGCGACGAAGCCGGCAAACTGCACCTGCAACTGCGCGGCCGTGCCGAGCGCCTCGCCGTCAGCCGGCTCTTCGCGCACCTGTTTCGCGCGATGTAGGCAGCTCAAACCACGCGCCCATGAAAAAAGCCGGCTCGTTGCAGAGCCGGCCATCGTCCGGTCACTCACGCCCTCGTCATGCAACGAAGGCCCTTCGCGCGCATCACCGGTAATAGGGGCCATGGCCACGACCATGACCGTATCCATATCCATTGCGGTAGTAGCCGCGCGGCGGGCCGTAGTACACGGGCGCCGGACGGTAGTAGACCGGTGCCGGCGCGTAATACACCGGCGCCGGCCGGTAGTAGACAGGCGGTGCAGGCTGGTAGTACACGGGCGCAGGCGCCGAGTAGACCGGCGCGGGCGCGTAGTAGCCCGGCTGCGCGACACCGATCGCGACGCCCGGCACGTTGACACCCACCGACCAGGACACCCCGGCGTTGGCCGAGGCAGCTGCAAAAAGCGCGCCAGCGGCCACTGCGGCGGCGGCCGCGAACTTGAAAAGAGTTGAACGATTGAGGCTCATGATTCGGGTTCTCCGGTTTCAGGGGCTGAAAAAAGACGCCCATGCAGGTATTCAACGCGCCAGGTGCAAAGCCGATACCTGCTCTCCTGTGAAGAAGGTAGCCAAAAGTAACGCTCTACCTGCCACCTAGAATGAATAGATGACTTCCCCCGTTGACAAAGATTCCGCCAAACCAAGCAATTTTCTGCGCCACGTGATCGAAAGCGACCTCCAACAAGGGGTTTACACCGCCCGCAAATGGGGCGGCAGCCCCGGAGACGCGCAGCACCACGCCCAGGGCATGCAGGACCCAGCGAAAGTGCGCATGCGCTTCCCACCGGAACCCAACGGATACCTGCACATCGGCCATGCCAAGAGCATCTGGCTGAATTTCGAACTGGCCAAGGAATACGGCGGCGTCTGCCACCTGCGCTTCGACGACACCAATCCGGAGAAGGAAGAGCAGGAATACGTCGATTCCATCCGTGACGCGGTCCGCTGGCTCGGCTACGCAACCGACCTGGCCGACCGCCCCGACGCCGCCGGCACGACACAGTCGCACGAGTACTTCGCCAGCGACTACTTCGACTTCATGTACCGCGCCGCCGAATACCTGATCGGCGCCGGCTTGGCCTACGTCGACGAGCAGAGCGCCGAGGAAATTCGCGCCAACCGCGGCGACTTCAACACGCCCGGCACCGACAGCCCCTTCCGCAGCCGCAGCGTGGAAGAGAACCTCGCCCGCTTCCGCGCCATGCGCGACGGCCAGCTCGACGACGGCGCCGCCATCCTGCGCGCGAAGATCGATATGGCCAGCCCCAACATCAACATGCGCGATCCGGCGCTCTACCGCATCCGCCGCGCCACGCACCACAACACCGGCGACAAGTGGTGCATCTACCCGATGTACACCTACGCGCACCCCATCGAGGACGCGCTGGAAGCCATCACCCACAGCATCTGCACGCTGGAATTCGAGGACCAGCGCCCCTTCTACGACTGGCTGCTGGACCGCCTGGCCGAAGGCGACCTGATTGAGAGCCCGCACCCGCGCCAGTACGAGTTCGCGCGGCTCAACGTCACCCACATCATCACCAGCAAGCGCAAGCTGCGCCAACTGGTCGAAGAGGGCCACGTCGACGGCTGGGACGACCCGCGCATGCCCACCCTGGCCGGCCTGCGCCGCCGCGGCTACACGCCCGATGCGCTCAAGCTCTTCTGCGAACGCAGCGGCGTGACCAAGTCCGGCGGCTGGATCGACTACGCCAGCCTGGAAGCCGCGCTGCGCGACACGCTCGACCCCATCGCCCCGCGCGCCATGGCCGTGCTGGACCCCGTCAAGCTGGTCATCACCAACTGGGGCGAACTGATGGGCGGCGACGACGCCCTCGACGACTGCACCGCGCCCATCCACCCGCACCATCACGAGATGGGCCGCCGCGAGTTCAAGCTCGGCCGAGAAGTGTGGATCGAGGCCACCGACTACGAGGACGTGCAGCCCAAGGGCTTCTTCCGCCTTTTCCCGGGCAACAAGGTGCGCCTCAAGTACGGCCACGTCATCGAATGCACCGGCGGCACGCGCGATGCCAGCGGCAAGCTGGTCGAGGTGCAGGCGAAGCTGGTGCCCGACACCAAGAGCGGCACGCCCGGCGCCGACGCGATCAAGGTCAAGGGCAATATCACCTGGGTGGCCGCGGCCGACGCACTGCAGGCCGAAGTGCGCCTGTACGAGCGCTTGTTCGCGGCGGCGAATCCGGGCAGCGGGGAACTGCTGGACGAGTTGAACAAGGACAGCCTGGTGACCTGCACGGCGTACGTCGAACCCTCGCTGGCCGAAGCGGCCGGCGGCGCAGGGTTCCAGTTCGAGCGGCATGGTTACTTCGTGGCGGACACGAAGGCTGCCACACAAGGCCAGCGCGTGTTCAACCGCGCCGCGGGCATGCGTGACAGCTGGGGGAAGTAGAAGCATCGGCCGGTCGGGCCGGGCGCGCGTTGCCCGAGGGTGCCGCACTAAACTCGACCGATGCGACCTTTTGAAGCCCTTTCACTACATTCCCTCGAAGTCGTCGACAAGGGTTTCCCTCGTGGCGCCATGGACTGCTCGGCGCTCTTGAGTCGATGTGGCTTTGCCATCTCGACTCAATCCCCCGCGGGGGGCGGGCTGGGCATGGCCCGGCCCTGGGGGCTCTTGAATCGCCGCTCAGCGCTGCTCGGCGCCGTCGGCTTCTTGGCCCTGTCTGCAGCGACTCCGGCGATGGCCGCCCGCCCCTCAAAGCCATCCTCGTCTACCGCATCTTCGTGGCCGCGTGCCTCCCAGGTCCCCGGCGGCGTCGCCCGCCTGTCGCTCGGCCCGGGCCAGACGCGCCCCGCGGCGCACGATGGCGACGTTCCCTTGCTCGTCATCGGCAGCACGAAGGAATGGACCGCGCTGGTCGGCATTCCCTTGTCCGCCCAGCCCGGTGAGGCCCACATCTCCATGCTCCCGCCCGAAGGCGGCGCATCGCGCGAGATCAGCTACACGATCGCGCCCAAGCAATACAGCGTCCAGCGTCTCAAGGTCGCACCCGGCACGGTCGACCTCTCCGCGGAGGACGAGGCCCGCTACAAGCGCGAGCGCGCGCACCTGGACACAGTGACCGCCGCCTTCACCGAACCGCTGCCGCAGCAATTGCGGATGCGCGTGCCGGTGCCGGGCCGCCGCTCCGGCTCCTTCGGCCTGCGCCGCGTGTTCAACGGCCAGTCGCGCAATCCGCACAGCGGCATGGACATCGCGGCCGGCACGGGCACGCCGGTGCTGGCGCCGCTGCCGGGACGGGTCATCGACACAGGCAACTATTTCTTCAACGGCAACACCGTGTGGATGGACCACGGCGGCGGCCTGCTGACCATGTATTGCCACCTGAGCCGCATCGACGTGATGCCGGGTGACATGGTGGACACCGGTGGACGCCTGGCGCTGGTCGGCGCAACGGGCCGCGTCACGGGGCCGCACCTGCACTGGTCGGTGATGCTGAACCGCGTGATGGTCGACCCCGCACTCTTCATCGAGTGAGGCTCGCGGGGGGCTACTCGGGCCGCTTGTACACCACGCCCATCACCGTGCCGTTGTCGTCCACGCTGCAGACGGCGCTGCGAGCCGACGCCCCCACTTTCAGATTGATGGCGTAGACGCCATCGACCGTCGAGGTGCCGTTGACCACGACGATGTCCGAGACGGGCACCTTCAAGGTTCGCGCCGAGGCGTTGACGCAGTTGTTCACGGCGCGCTGCGGCGCACCCCCGACGTTGGCCGACGAGACGGGCACGGGGAAATCCAGTTGCTCGGCGGTGTTGCTGCATGCCGCGAGCAAGACCGCTGTGGCGATGGCTGACAGCATCCGCGCGCCGAAGAAGTTCTGCATGACATTGGTCCCCATGACGTCGGCGGATATTAGTGCGGCAACGTATCCCGACCGTACCCGTAACGGACCCTTTACGTTGCCGCAACGTAAAGCAGTCGTCCAAGCCGGCTGGACCCGCCCGGCTTGGCAGGGCCTATCCTGCGATCGGCCGCGTCAGGTAGACGGCTTCCCGCCCGACGATCGGCTCGCGCGTCGGCATGAACACCGTGCAGTCGTCGCACGGCGAGCGGATTTCCTCGGTGCCGTCGATGCCGATCAACTCACCCTTGGCGAAGGTCTCGAAGCCGATCAAGGGACGCGTGAAGGCGAAGTCCCTGGTCTTGACCATCAGCGTCTGGAGCAGCTCGAAGCGGCGCTGCGGCTCGGTCACGGGCGGCGTCTCGCGCGCAATGAGGCCGAAGTGCGCGAGGAATCGCAAGCTCACCTCGGTCGCCACGTCTGCCGTGGCGCGCTTGAAATGCTGGCCGCATTCCACCACCACCGCCGCACCCGGCGCGTCGGCGCCTGCATGCCGGCCATGCTGGATCAGCGGCGTGCCGGAGCCGAGGCCGTTGGGCATGACCAGGTGCACCGGCGGCAGGCCGATGCCCAGTGCCACGTCGGCATTGCGCGCGAAGTCGGGATACACCCAGAACGGCACCACGTCCTGGCTGGTGGAGTGGATGTCGAGGATGTGGTCGGCCGCCGCCACCACCGGGCGCATCTCGCGGGCGCGACGCAGTTCGGGGCTGTCTTCGGTGCCTCCCAGCAGTTCGTCGGACCAGATGCGGTTCAGGTTGTGGACGATCTGCCGGTTCTCGTAGGGATGGTCGACGTCGAAGGCGTCGTAGGCCTCGACGTGCGCGAAGCTCACCGTTAGCGTGCCGACCCGCGGGCGCACGCCTGTGTCGAGCAGGTGCTTCGCAGCGACCATTCCGCAGATCTCGTTGCCGTGCGTGAGCGCGTTGATCAGGACGTGCGGGCCGGGCTTGCCGGACTCGAAGCGATGCACGTAGTCGATACCGATGTTGCCCTGGCGATAGGCCGACAGGTCGCCCTGGATGACTTCGATGAGGGCGGGAGGTGAGGCGATGGTTTCTGCGGTCATGGTTGTGGGAGTGCGTTGCCCGCAGGAGTTTGCTACACCTTGGCAGGTCGCGTTGTCGGCCGGAATTCCGACACACGCAAGCCCTGCAAACCCGCTCTAATGGGCGACTCATCAACGAGGAAGGAAATGACATGTCCCAATTCGCCACGGTGACTGGCAACGTGACGTACACGCCCGGCGACGGCACGCCGATTCCCATCCCCAAGGGCCGCATCGAAGTCGAGCTGACTTTCGACAGCGCCACCCTGAGTTGGGAAGCCGAGCGCGGCGTGGTCGGCCTGACGGCCATTCCGCGCATGCAGTTCGACGAGTATGTGGAAGAAGGGAAGATCGTCATGGAGTAGACCGTGGCGCATCCGCAGGAACCGAACAACAACAGACCTGAGACACATCGCCCATGAAGTCCCCCCTCCCTCGCTGGCTGGCCCTGCTGGCCTGCGCAGGCGCCATCGCCGCGTCGACCATCGGCTGCACGTCGCCCTCCTCCGGCACGGCCAGCGCCGCACTCCCCAGCTGGCGCGTGGACGCCGCGTGGCCCAAGCCGCTGCCCAACAAGTGGATCCTGGGCCAGGTCAGCGGAATCGCCACCGATGCCGACGACCATGTCTGGGTGCTGCAGCGCCCGGGCAGCCTGACGGAAGACGAGCGCAGCGCCGCGCTCAACCCGCCGCAAGCGACCTGCTGCACCGCCGCGCCGCCGGTGCTGGAGTTCGACGCGGCCGGCAACCTGCTGCGCTCCTGGGGCGGCAAGGGCACGGGTTATGACTGGCCCGAGAACGAGCACGGCATCCACGTCGATGCCAAGGGCTTCGTCTGGATCACCGGCAATGGCGAAAACGACGGCCAGGTGCTGAAGTTCACGCGCGACGGCAAGTTCGTGATGCAGATCGGCAAGGTCGGCCCGCAGACCGGCAGCGCCGACACCACGCGCCTCGGCCGCGCGGCCGGCGTGGACGTGGACATGGCAGCCAACGAGGTCTATGTGGCCGACGGCTATCACAACAACCGCGTGATCGTGTTCGACGCCGACAGCGGCACCTTCAAGCGGATGTGGGGCGCCTACGGCAAGCCCCCCATCGCCGTTGGCAAGCCCGATGGCCGCCGCACCGCGCCGCCGACCGCCGCGCAATTGCAGACTTTCGCCAGCCCGGTGCACTGCGCACGGGTCGCGCGCGATGGCTTCGTCTACGTCTGCGACCGGCTCAACAACCGCGTGCAGGTGTTCCGCAAGAACGGCGAGTATGTGAGGGAGTTTTCGGTCGAACCGCAGACCGCCGGCAATGGCGCCGTCTGGGACATCGTGCTGTCGCGCGACCCTGCGCAACGCTGGCTGCTGATGGCCGACGGCCGCAACAACCAGGTGCTGGTGCTGTCACGCGACACCGGCGCGGTGCAGGGCCGGCTGGGTCGCGCGGGACGCTATGCGGGCGAGTTCCACTGGGTGCATGACCTGGCGGTCGACTCGCAGGGCAACCTGTATGCGGGCGAGGTCGACACGGGGAAGCGGGCGCAGAAGTTCTTGATCAACCGCTGAAGAATTCGGGCAACCGGACGCGAAGGTTCGGCCGCCCGCATTCAGGGGCGTTGCAGTTCAGTGCCCGCCACCCAGATACGCCGCCTTCACCGCCGGGTCACTGCGCAGTTCTTTCGGCCGGGCCTTCCACCGAAATGCCGCCGTTTTCCAGCACGTAACCGTAGTCGGCCACGCCCAATTCGGCGGCGCCGCACTGCTCGGGCAGCTGCATCGTCACGCCCTGGCTCTTGAGGCGCTCGATGTCATAGGCCTCCAGGCCGTCGCTGCGCTTGCCGTTGAGCGTGATCTCGCCACCGGGGGCGGCGATCATCCCGGACACGGCGCGCATGGTGGTCGATCAAGAGCGAGTTCGGCCGGATCATGTCGACCATCGCGCTCGGCATCATCTTCAAGAACGTGGCCGAGTACGTCTGGGGCCGCGACCACCTGAAGTTCCCTTCGCCGCTGCCGGAATCGCCGCTGGAGTTCTTCGGTGCCAACGTGCTCCCGATGGAAATCCTGGTGGTCGGCGGTGCGCTGCTGCTGATGCCAGCGGTGGAGTGCTTCATCCGCAAGACGATCTACGGCAAGGCCGTGGTCGCGACCTTCCAACCGATGGTTCTGCAACTAGCGTCGCCAGCCACCCCGGCCACCCCTTCCCGGGCCGCCGGGCCAACCGTAGCCTCGCCCGTAGCCGGGCCTGGCCGCGTAGCCGTGCCCGTAGCCATAGAAGGGCCGCGCGCCGCGGTAGGCATAGCCATAGGGTCTCCGGTAGCAGCACCCGCCGTAATAGCCCCCGCCGACGTACAGCCAGGGTGCCAGGTACGGTCCTCCATAGGTGTACGAATCGACATAGGGGTATGCGGGATATGCGGCCACGTACCCGCCGTCCGCCGGCACGGCAACGCAGCCACCAAGCGCAAGCAAGCCGCCCAGTGCCAAGGCCAACCCGGCATGGTGCATTCGTGTTTTCATTCGCGCCTCCTTTGCATGCAGTTTGTGCGTCCTTCGACCAACGCCGTGGCGTCGGCGCAGGCTGACAAGGTTTTCCCGCGCCAGAGCCTTGCCCTCACGGACGACGCGCGTGATGGCTTCGAATCAAAGGTGCAGCACATGGTTCAACCTGGAAATACCAGTTGGATGCGCCCGAGTGCGCCGTGATCGGCGTGCCAGGCAAGGCGGGAGAACGCGGCGGGCCCGTGCCCGCAAGGCCGAGCAACGCCGCATGGCGCGTCGAGCGCAGTGCAATCGGGTGCATGGCGCTTTCACCCCGGCGGCGAACGTGATCGCCTACCCGCCAGTTCAAGGACGAGAACTGCAAGACTATCGGCTTGGTCGACCTGTTCCGCGCGCGCACGCCGGTCAGCCACTTCTGGATGTACGGCCCCCAGCGCGAGTGGCTGTGCCCGATGAGCATCGCCTTGATGGGCGGCACCGAAGACCCTGGCCAGGACCCGCGCGGCGCAACCGACCTGACACCGTTGTGGAACATCTCGACCTCACGCCCGCCGCAAACGCGGCACCGACTGGAATCCGAAACTGGCGTCTTGAACTTCGAAGGACGGGTCGCAGACGCCCCGTACGCCGCGCGGGGCAAGGCAAAGCCCCATCGACTTGACGGTCCTGATCAGAAGGCGACGCGCGCGCTGAGCTTGTACGTGCACGGGTCTGCATCCACAGTCGCGCTGGCCGTTGGGCCGTTGGGCCGTTGGGCCGTTGGGCCGTTGGGCCGTTGGGCCGTGTCAGGCCGTGTCAGGTCGGTCGGGCTCGGAGGGCTCGGAGGGCTCGGAGGGCTCGGAGGGCTCGATGGGCCACGGTGTGGCGGTCGGGGCCCCATCGCCCCCGCGCTGCGGCTTTTTCTTCTTCGAGCGTGCAGCCTTCTTCGCGGCGCGCTCCGCATCGGCCTGCATCCCCGCCGCGAACCATTGCAGGAACTCCTCCGGCGTCTCCAGCGTGATGCGGCCCATGCTGCCATTGCGGAACTCGTGCATCACGACCTCGGCCGCTTTCTGGGTGTTGACCTTGCCCTTGCCCAGCAACGCGCCGCGCTTGCGGCCGATGGCTTCCAGCGCCTCTTCGTCGCTCAGTTCCGCGATCGATTCGGCGAGCTTGAAGCGCGCCTCCACCAGCCCCGCATAGTCCTTCTTCAGCGTGGCCAGCAGTTCCAGCGCGACCAGTTCCTCGTCGTACGCGTTGCGCCCCACCGCGCCGCTGGCCGCCAGGTTGAAGCCGCTCTTCGGCACGATGATGCGCGGCCACAGCATGCCGGGCGTGTCCCACAGGTAGAAGTCGTCGGCCAGCACGATGCGCTGCTCCAGCTTGGTGATGCCGGCCTCGTCGCCGGTCTTCGCCTTCTTGGCGCCGGTCATGGTGTTGATTAGCGTCGACTTGCCGACGTTGGGGATGCCGCAGATCAGCACGCGCATCGGCTTGGCCATGCCGCCACGGTTGGGCGCGAGTTCGTGGCAGGCGGCGATGAGGCGTTGCGCCGGCGTGCTCAGGCTGGCGTCGAGGCCGATGGCGCGCGTGTCGGGCTGGGCGTTGTAGTGCGCGAGCCAGAGCGCGGTGCGATCCGGGTCGGCCAGGTCCTGCTTGTTGAGAACCTTGAGGCCGGGCTTGTGGCCGGTGAGTTCGGCGAGCATCGGATTGGCGCTGGAACCCGGCAGCCGGGCATCGAGCAACTCGATCACCACGTCGATGTCCTTCACGCGTTCAGCGATGGCCTTTTGCGTCACGTGCATATGACCGGGAAACCACTGGATGGCCATCTGTGTACTTTCTCTCACTCGTTGAACTGGCTATGGGGGACGCGGCCTTCGGGCCACGGAATCGCATTGTCCGTGACCCATAGAATTTGCTGGAACACACATCAGGGAGATCCAGACATGCTTCGACGCTTCGCGTTGGCGGCCGCAATCGCGATTGCGGCTCCTGTTCCAGTCGCATATGCGCAGCGCCCTTCGACGCTGCAAGGCCCCCTCATCACGGGCTTCCTGTGCTGCAACATGTTCACCTATGGTGTGCAGATGGGCGACGGCAACTATCGCGAGGAAGGCACGAGCCTGCTCCCGGTCGGCACGCCGACGCAGGTCACGGGCTACGAGCGGCACTTCGTCTACCTGAATGTCGGCGGCAAGATCCAGCGCCTGAAGAATGACTACAGCCGCGATGTCGCGATGACGCCATTCGCCTACCGCTACGTCGTCAACGAAGACCCGCGCGTGCGCATCGCAGCCTTCGAGCCACGTGTCCGCGACGCGATCCAAGCGGCCCAGATCACCGAAGGCATGACGCGCGAACAGGTGACGATGGCGGTCGGCTGGCCCATCGCCAGCGAGAACCCGCGCCTCGAGGCCGACGTGTGGCGCTACTGGATCGATCCATGGTCGGAGTACCAGATCGCCTTCAACAAGGCTGGCAAGGTGAAGGCTGTGACAGCCACGCCCGCGGTGCTGGACCGCGTGATGTACAGCCCGCCGAACTGATCGACGGCCTCGCCGCCTGACCCCGGCCGCCGCGTCCGGGGCCGGCCTGGGCCCTTGACCTTTGGCCTTGGCGCCAGGCAGCGGGGAATCGCGCGTCCGCGCCCTGCTGCGACGTGCAGGCCAGCCTGCACAGCAATCCGCGGCCTGCAACACGCCTCCCCCTTTGTCCCTGCGTCACCAGGCCCGGTCGCTTCTGCCGCACGGCCGGGCAACGCATTGCTTCATGTCGACCTTGTCCGGCCTGCACGACACCTTCAATCAAAGCCGAACATCGTCGAACCCAAGTCGGGTCTGCCCGCTCGACACACCCCGGTCCGAGTACTAAAGTCCGCGTTCTCTTGGGTCACAGACAGCCCGCATGAGATCCCGCGCGGCTTGCCAGCGGTGCAAGAGAGCCTTGTCAGTGCATATCCCACAACGAAGGAGACGCAATGAAGAAGTCGGTTCTTGTGTTCGTCGGCGCGGCATTGGCCGCCCTCCTCGCCGCCACGCCGGCGATGGCCCAGAAGAAGACGTTGGCGGTGGTCGTGAAGGGGCTGGACAACCCCTTCTTCACGGTGCTCGGCGATGGCTGCGCGCTGTGGAACAAGGAGAACCCCACGTCCGAATACACCTGCCTCTACACCGGCCCGGCCTCCAGCGCCGATGAAGCCGGCGAAGTGCAGATCGTCGAGGACCTGATCAACAAGGGCGTGGCCGGCATCGCCATCTCGCCGTCCAACGCGCCGGCCATGGCGACCATGCTCAAGGCAAAGGCGCCCAAGATGCCGATCATGACGATCGACGCCGACCTCGGCGCAGCCGACAAGGCGCTGCGCAAGACCTACCTCGGCACCAACAACTACGACATGGGCGTGCTCATGGCGAAGCACCTGAAGGGGCTCAATGCCAAGGGCGGCACGGTCTGCATGCAGCTCGGCAACGTGGCGGCGGACAACATCAACCAGCGCGCCGCCGGCTTCCGCGACACCATCGGCGGCAAGAAGGGCATCGACCGGCTGAAGGGCGAAGGCGGCTGGACCGAGATCGCCGGCTGCCCGCTGTTCACCAATGACCAGATCGACCTGGCCAACCAGCAGATGTCCGACGTGTTCACCAAGAACCCGAAGCTCAACGCCTTCATCCTGGTGGGCGGCTGGGCGCAGTTCGGACCGTCGGCCTACGCGCAGGTGACGGACCAGGTGAAGCCGAAGCTGGCCTCCAAGGAGCTGATCATCATCGCTGGCGACACGCTGCCGCCGCAGCTCGACGCGCTGAAGAACGGCCGCAGCCATGCGCAGATCGGCCAGCGTCCGTTCGAGATGGGGCATCGTGCGCCGGCCGTGCTGATCGACCTGATTGGCGGCAAGAAGGTGGCGGATCCGCTGTTCACCGGGCTCGATGAATGCGTGCCCACCAACCTGGACAAGTGCCCGGCGAAGTAACAGGCATGGCTGTCCTGGAGCTCAGCGGAGTCTCCAAGCACTTCGGCGCCATCCAGGCGCTGACCGACGTCTCCCTCTCCCTGCAGGCCGGCGAGGTGGTCGGCTTGATGGGCGACAACGGCGCAGGCAAGTCCACGCTGGTGAAGATCGTCGCCGGCAACTACCCGCCGAGCGCCGGCACGCTGGCGATGGACGGCCGCCAACTGGCCTTCCACAAGCCCGCCGACGCGCGAGGCGCAGGCATCGAGGTGGTCTACCAGGACCTGGCGTTGTGCGACAACCTCAGTGCGGCCGAGAACGTGTACCTCGGCCGCGAGTTGCGGCGCGGCATCGGGCCGTTCAGGATCCTCGACTACCGGGCGATGTACCAACGTGCTGGCGAACTGTTCGCGGAATTGAAGTCGGAGACGCGGCCGCGCGACCTCGTGCGGCGCATGTCCGGCGGGCAGCGACAGGCCGTGGCGATCGCGCGCACGCGCCTGGCCGACCCGAAGATCGTTCTTATGGACGAGCCCACCGCCGCCATCAGCGTGCGGCAGATCACCGAGGTGCTGAGCCTGATCCGGCGCCTTCGCGACCACGGCATTGCGGTGGTGCTGATCAGCCACCGCATGCCCGACGTCTTCGCCGTGGCCGACCGCATCGTCGTGCTTCGGCGCGGCGTGAAGGTGGCGGACAAGCTGATCGCAAAGAGTTCGCCGGAAGAAGTGACCGGGCTCATCACCGGCGCAATCGAGACCGCATGACAACGCAGGACAAGCGGATGCCCGCCATCAGCCTCGAGGAAACCATCGACCGGCGCGTGCACGGCACCTGGTTCAGTTGGCTGGTGAGCCAGCAGACCTTCTGGGTGTCCGTGGCGGCGGTGGTGGCCTTCGTGGTGCTGGCGTTTTCCAGCGACGTGTTCGCGACACAGCAGAACCTTTTCAACGTCACGCGCAACTTCGCCTTCGTGGCGCTGATCGCGATCGGCATGACGGCCGTGATCATCACCGGCGGCATCGATCTGTCCGTGGGTGCGACGCTGGTGCTGTCGGGCATGGTGGTGGGCATGTCGATGGCCGGAGGCATGTCGATCTGGCTGGCGATTCCGCTGGCGCTTGGCGCTTCGCTGCTGGTGGGGGCAATCAACGGTTTCATGATCGCGTACATCGGCGTGCCGCCCTTCGTGGTGACGCTGGGCATGCTCTCGATCGTGCGCAGCCTGGCGATGGTGCTGTCGAACAACCGCATGGTCTACCAGTTCGGGCCGGACCAGCCGAAGCTGCTGGCGCTGGGCGGCGGCTTCGTCACCGTGCCTCTGCCCTTCACCGACGCGATCCACGTGCCGAGCCCGGTGCTGTTCCTGATCGTGCTGCTGGTGGTGGCGAGCTTCCTACTGCGCTGGACGCGCTGGGGGCGGCACCTCTATGCCATCGGCGGCAACGAGCGCGCAGCGACGATGACGGGCGTGCCGGTCAAGCTGGTGAAGGTCAGCGTCTACATGTTCTGCGGACTCTGCGCGGGCATCGCTGGCGTGCTGGAAGTCGGCTGGCTCGGCACCGTGACGACCAGCCTCGGGCAGGGCATGGAGTTGTCGGTGATCGCGGCCTCGGTGATCGGCGGGACCAACTTGGCGGGCGGTATCGGCACGGCGTTTGGCGCGGTCGTGGGTGCGGCGCTGATCGAGGTGATCCGCAACAGCCTGATCCTGCTGGGCATCAGCACCTTCTGGCAGGGCACCTTCGTCGGCAGCTTCATCATCGTGGCGGTGCTGTTCGACCGGCTGCGGGCACGCAGCGCCAACGATTGAGAGCCACCGCGATTGCTCGCCATGCGCCCAAGTGATTCAATCATCCCTCTTTCGTGATGAAGGAGACTGCGATGGCCTACGAAGCGCGATATGTCCTGCGTCCCAACCCGGGCGCCGATCTCGGTGCCGTCATCGAAGCCGTGAAGGCTGGCGCGGCCCTCTGGAAAAAGCATGGCGCACCCGACCCGCAATTTTGGAGCGTGGCTGCGGGCGAACTGGGCAACTATGTGCTGAGCATCCGGTTCGAGAACGCGCTGGAGTACGCGAAGGTGACGGATCTGCTTTCAGCCGACCCCGAATTCCGTCGCTGGCAAGCCAGCAACGTCGAGGCGGGCGGTTTCTCGTGGGTCCGCAGTAACCTCATGCGAGAGCTCGCGCTCTCGTAACAACGCGGCCTCAGTTCGCTGGCACCGGCACCAGGATCGCACTCCCGGTCGCCACCAGCTTGGGCGGGGCGTCGCCCTCGCCCTCCGCAAACAGTTCCGCCACCGCGAACACCTGCTTGCGCCCGGCCTTCACGACGCGGCCTCGCGCGACGAACGCGCGGCCCACGGCGGGCGCGAGGCAGTTGACCGAGAAATGGGACGCGAGCACGTTGCCCGCCACGGTGCTGGCCGCGAAGCCGCAGGCCGTGTCGAGCATGGCGCCAATCAGGCCCGCGTGCAGGAAGCCCGCGTACTGGCCCACCTCGTCGCGCCAGGGCATGCGCAGTTCGGCCTCGCCGTCGGCCGCGTGCGTGACTTCGAAGCCCGCCCAGCGGTTGAATGCGGCGGTCTGGTTGATGGACCGGACGGTGTCCAGCATGGCGTGCCTCCTGCTCGTGGATCAAAGGGGCACTCTAGGCATGGATCGCGCTGTGGCAGGTCACCGCGGCGACCCGTTTGGCGCCGGCAGTTGCATGCGCGACAGCCATGCGGGTGCCTCGCGCGACGATGAATCGATTAACCCGCTTCGGACTCGCCCCCCGTACAAGTCGGTTCATCACTTCACGAGGCCCTCATGTCCTTCCCCTTCGCTCGCTGCCGCCCTGCGTTCGCGCTGGCGCTTCTTTCTTCACCCCTGCTGGCCCTCGCCGCACAGGCCGATTCGCGCATCACGCAGGTCAAGGTCTACCCCGGCAGCGCCACGGTGGAGCGCGTGGCTCGCGTTGCTGCGGGCAGCCGCACGCTCACTTTCACCTGCCTGCCCGCGGGTCTGGACGCGCAGAGCATCCAGGTGAGCGCCGATGCTGCCGTGCGCCTTGGCGAAACGTCGGTGCTGACGCAGCCGCGCGCACTCGTCGCGGAGTGCGCCGCGGATCCACTCGACGGCCGCATTCGCGCACTGGAAGACCAGAAGGCCGCGCTGCAATCGGAAAGCGATGCATTGGACCTGGTGAACGGCTACCTCAAGGGCATCACCGCCAACGGGACGAGCGGCACGACCGGCGATGGCCTGCCGCGGGTCCGCGTCGCCGCGCCCGACGCGAAGTCCATCGCGGCCATGGCCGAGGCGCTGCGCCGCACCGGTCAGGATTCGCTGCAGAAGCAGCACCAGCTGAAGCGCCGCCAGGCCGAACTGGACAAGCAACTCGCTCCCCTCATCGCCGAACGCGGTCGCGCGCGAGGCCAGGGCGGCAACGTGGCGACCGTCACCGTGACGATGGCCGCTGCGCGCGATGCCGATGTGAAGCTCAGTTACCAGGTCGCCGGCCCGGGCTGGTCGCCGGCGTACCGCGCGCTGCTCGATACCAGCACGCGCAAGGTCCGCATCGAGCGGCAGGCGCTGGTCACGCAATCCACCGGCGAGGACTGGCGCGGCGTGAAATTGACGCTCTCCACCGGCCAGCCGCGCCGCGAAACCGCTGGCCGCCTGCCGGCCCCATGGCGCATCGGCATCGAGCAGCCGCAGCCCCTGCGCGAACGCAGCGCCGCACCCAGCGCACCGATGGCCGCGGCAGCGCCCGCGCCGATGATGAAGTCCGCCATGGACCGCTTCGACGAACCCGCCTTCGACGTGAGCGTGTTCAACAACAGCTTCGCCACCGAGTTCGCGGTGCCCAATGCCGTCGACGTGCCTTCCAGCGGCCAGCGCGTCGGCCTGGCGCTCGGGCAGGTGGAGGACACTGTCAAGCTCGCGGCGCGCACCAGTCCGCAGGTTGACCCGAGCGCCTTCCTCATCGCCGACATGGCGCCGCCCGAAGGCGTGTGGCCGGCCGGCCCGCTGCAGCTGTATCGGGACGGCGCCTTCGTCGGCAACGGGCAATGGACGCCGCCAAGTGATGTGCGCTTGACGCTCTCGTTCGGCCGCGACGAACTGGTGCGCGTGCAGGCCGAGCCCGAGCGCGACAACCAGGGCACCGGCGGTTTCGTCGGCCTGCGGGCCGAGCGCAAGCTGCAGCGCGGCTACGTGGTCGAGAACCGCCATCGCACGCCGATCGCGGTTCAGGTGCTCGAGGCAGCGCCAGTGTCGGTGAACGAGGCGGTGCAGGTCAGCGCCGCCTTCCAGCCGAAGCCGGCCGAGCGCGAGTGGAACAAGCAGCCGGGGATGACGCTCTGGTCCTTCGACCTGGCCGCGGGAGAAAGCGCGCGTGTCGCCGCTGACTACACGATCAGCTATCCAAAGGACGCGCGGATCCGATGAGGCCCACCCTCGAATGCGCCTGCGGCGCGCGCGGGCGGCCACCAGGGGCGGCTGCTCTTGCGGGTCGTCCCAAGGCAGGCTCGCAGTCGCGGCTCCGGTCCTTCGAGGGGGTGCATCCGTCGGTCCGCCCAGCGCGCCCCGCGAGCCCGCGAACAGGCCTCGCGGGCTTGCGGTGCAGCGCGCTGGCGAGAATGCGAAGCCATGCCGCAACCCACTCCCGCCCTCGCCTCCGCCTTCCTCACCGGGTTCGGCATCACGCTCGGCCTGATCGTCGCCATCGGTGCGCAGAACGCCTTCGTGCTGCGGCAGGGCTTGCGGCGGGAGCATGTCGGGCCGGTGGTGGCGTTCTGCGCGCTGGCCGACACGCTGCTCGTGATGGTCGGGGTCTGGACCATGGGCAGCCTGCGCACGACCTTGCCCGCACTGGCCCCCGCGCTCACGCTGGGCGGTGCCTTGTTCCTGTTCGGCTACGGCCTGCTGGCGCTGCGGCGGGCCCTGAAGCCGCACGTGCTGCTGGCCGCCCAAGGCGCTCCCGAGGCGGCATCGCGCGCTCGCGTGCTGGCGCAGACGGCCGCGTTCACGCTGCTGAATCCGCATGTGTATGTCGACACGGTGCTGCTGGTCGGATCGGTGGGGGCGCAGGAGGCCGGCGCGGCGCGCGTCAGCTTCGTCACTGGCACGGCCCTGGCCAGCACGGCCTGGTTTGCGCTGCTCGGGATTGGTGCGCGCCTGCTCGCGCCGCTGTTCGCGAAGCCGGTGGCATGGCGCTGGCTCGACGCGCTGGTGGGCGCGATGATGCTCGCGCTTGGCCTCGTGCTGCTCCGGCAGGTCTGAGGCGGGGCGTCACCGGCCACGCCCAAGCGAAAACGAATACGAAGGTATTGCAACGAAGCGCGCGTAAAGCCCTTTTGTTGCGAATTGCAATAGCGCTGACGCCTGCGCCGCCTATCATTTGGCAGGCGCGACCCTTGCGTGTGTCGCGATCACGAATCCAGAGGAGAACCCAATGAAACCCGTCTCAGAATTGCTCAAGCGCCGCGGCCCCGCCCTGTTTCATATTTCGCCGGACACCATCGTGTTCGATGCCTTGCAGGTGCTGGCCAAGCACGAGGTGGGGGCCTTGCTGGTCATGAGCGATGGCAAGCTGGTCGGCGTGCTGTCCGAGCGCGACTACACACGCAAGGTGGCGCTGCTGGGCAAGAACTCCAAGGAGATGAACGTGTCGGAGATCATGACCGGCAACGTGATCACCGTGAGCTCGAAGTCGAACACGCACGAGTGCATGAACCTGATGAGCCAGAAGCGCATCCGCCACTTGCCGGTGGTCGACGGCAACATCGTGATTGGCATGATCTCGATCCGCGACCTGATGGACGACATCATCGCGGACCACGAGCAGACCATCGAGCAACTGACCAACTACATCCAGAGTTGAGCCAGAGGGCCGGACGGGCGGGCGCATTGCGTACCCCCGTTCGGCAGTCCACACCTAGCGCCGGCCGGTCGCGCTGAATCTCAGCCAGCCGTTCGCGCCGCGCACACACACACCGGCCAGTGATTCGCCGCCCGGCCCCCGGGTCTGCAGGCGCTCACCTTCGGCGCGTCCATCGCACAAGGCGCGCAGGTCGACCATGGGTTCGGGCTGTGCCTGCGCCACGGGTGTCGTCGCGGGGGTGAGTGCTGGCGCGGCGGCGGCAGGCTGGGCGGGTGCCGGCATCGGCATCGGCATCGGCGCCGCCGTCACGGGCGCTGGCGCTGGCGGGGGCGATGCGGGCGGTGGCGGCGTGCTGCAAGCCTGCAGGGCGGCGCAGGCCAGCAGGCCGAGCCAACGATGCCGAACGTTCATGAGCAGATCTCCTGGATGCTTGCGCCAATGGCGATGGGCCCGCACCTTAACGCGACTTCGACGCAGTGTGCAGGGTCAGGAGACGAAAGCAAGACGGTTGCCAGCCAGGAGGATGGCCGGCAAAACCCGCTGGACCGACGGCCGGCTTCACCTCTAAGCTGGGTGCGGGACGTCAACGAACAACAAGGAGCCCCGATGGTGGAGATTTCCGGAGAGAGCCTCGCGCTGCAGCGCCTCTACCACTGGGAGCGCACGGCGCCGCAGCGCGTCATCCTGACGCAGCCCGTCGGCGGCGGCCAACTGCAGCACTTCACCTGGGCGCAGGTGGCCGACCAGGCGCGGCGCATGGCCACGTGGCTGCAGGGTCAGGGCTTCGAACCGGGCTCCCGCATCGGCATCTTCTCGAAGAACTGCGCCTGGTGGCTGATCAGCGACCTGGCGATCTGGATGGCCGGCCATGTGTCGGTGCCGCTCTATCCCACCTTGGCGGCTGACTCGATCCGCCTGATCCTCGACCACAGCGAGGCCCGCGCCTGCTTCATCGGCAAGCTCGACGGCTGGACTTCGATGGTGCGTGGCATTCCGGAGGACATGCCCTGCGTCTGCTTCCCGCTCGCGCCGGCCGATGCCGTGAACCGCTACGAGAGCTGGGACGCGATCTGCGCGGGCACCCTGCCGATGCAGGGCGAGGTTCAACGCCGCGCCGACGAACTGGCCACGGTGATCTACACCTCCGGCACCACCGGGCGTCCCAAGGGCGTGATGCACAGCTTCGGCACGCTGGCCTGGGCCGCGCAGGCGGGCAAGAAGCAGGTGCCGCGCTTCGAGACCGACCGGGTGCTGTCGTACCTGCCGCTGGCGCACGTCGCGGAGCGGGTGCTGGTCGAGCAGGGCTGGCTGGCCACCGGCATGCACATCTACTTCGCCGAAAGCCTGGAGACCTTCGCGGTCGACCTGGTCCGCGCCAGACCGACGCTGTTCTTCTCGGTGCCGCGCTTGTGGGTCAAGTTCCAGCAAGGCGTGCTCGCGCGGATGCCGGCAGAGCGGCTCGACCTGCTGCTGCGCATCCCTCTGGTCGGCGGCGTGGTGCGCAAGAAGATCCTCGGCGCCCTGGGGCTGGACCAATGCCGCGTGGCGGGCGGCGGCGCGGCGCCCATGCCGCTGGCGCTGCTGCAGTGGTATCGCCGCATCGGGCTGCCGATCAACGAAGCCTACGGCATGACCGAGAACCTGGCCGTCTCGCACTGCACCGTGCCGGGGAAGAACCAGGAAGGCACCGTGGGACCGGCGAGCGAGGGTGTCGAGGCGCGCGTCGACCCGGCCACGGGCGAACTCCAGATGCGCAGCCCAGGGCTCATGCTGGGCTACTACAAGGACCCGGAGCTGACACGCGAGGCCTTCACCGAGGACGGCTGGCTGCACACCGGCGACAAGGGCGAGGTGGATGCACAAGGCTGCTGGCGCATCACCGGCCGGATCAAGGACCAGTTCAAGACCGGCAAGGGCAAGTACGTGGCGCCGGCGCACATCGAGGACCGCCTGTGCATGCATCCGGCCATCGAGACTTGCATGGTCGCGGGCGCCAACCTGAGCCAGCCGCTGGGACTGGTCAGCCTGCTGCCGACGGCCCACGCGAACGAGGCCGCGCGGCAGCAGCTGGAAGCGCAGATGCGCGGACACCTGGACGACATCAACGCCCGGCTGGACCCGCACGAGCAACTCGACTGCCTGGTGCTGCTGAAGATCCCCTGGACCGTGGAGAACGGCTTCCTCACGCCCACGCTCAAGGTCAAGCGCGCAAGCGTGGAGGAAGCCTATGGGCCGCGCTTCGAGGAGTGGGTGCAGCAGGGCAGCAAGGTCGTGTTCGCGGATTGATCACGCCGGCACTTCGACTGCGCTGCCGGACCTCGCGCTCTGCGCGATCGCTTCCAGCGTGGCCGCATTGTCCAGGCTGGCTTGCGCGGCTCGCCCGATCGCATCGAAGTCCCCCTCTCGCACGACCTTGGCAAAGGCCTCCACCGCAAAGCGGAAGCCGCTGCCGGTGGCGGAGCGGATGAGTTCGAACGGCACTGAGTTGGCCGTGCCCCGGCGCACGCGCAGCTGGCTGGGCAGGTAGCCGAACGGATGCGTGCCGGCGACATCGCTGGTGTGGTTGAGGTATTCGCTGTCGAGCGTGCCCTGGCTGCCGGTCACCAGCAGGTGCCGGTGGTTGGCCGCGTCCATGGCACAGGAGAGTTGGGCGCGTCGGCCATCGGCATAGTGCAGCGTCGCCATCATGCTGATGTCCACGCCTGAATCGGCCCAGCTCGCATCGGCCGTCACGCGCTGCGGCGCGCAGCCCATGACGAGGCGGATCGCGCTCAGCGCATAGCTGCCGGCGTCCAGCAACGCGCCGCCGCCCAGCTCGGGGTTCATGCGGATGTTGCCTTGCGCGTTGGCCAGCACGAAGCCGAAGCTCGCCTGCGCGGAGCGCACCTCGCCGATGGCGCCCTCGGCCAGCAACGCCAGCATGTCGCGGGTCTGCGGCTGGAAGTAGTACGGATAGGCCTCCAGCAGCATCACCCTGGCAGCGCTCGCTGCGTCGAACATGGCTTGGGCCTCGCGCCGATTCAGGGCCAGCGGCTTCTCGCAGAGCACATGCTTGCCGGCCTGTGCAGCCTTGATGGCCCATTCGGCATGCAGGCTGTTGGGCAGCGGCAGGTAGATGGCGTCCACGCCCTCGTCGGCCAGCAGGGCCTCATAGCTGCCGTGATGACGGCCAATGCCTTGCGCGGCGGCGAAGGCGGCAGCGGTCTCGGCATTGCGGCTGGCCACGGCCACGACCTGCGCCGCCTGGCTGGGCGCGACGTCGCGCGCGAACTTCTGGGCGATGTTGGCGCAGCCGAGGATGCCGATGCGAAGCGGTGGGGTGGAAGTAGTCATGCGAAGTCCTGGTGTCCTGAGTTGGAGGTTCGTTGAAGAAAAAATCCGTCCTGAAAGCGGTGCTAGGCACGAAGCACGGCCATGCCGGAAGCATGGCGAGCATTTGCAACGCCGCATGGCGTCGATTCTCGGCAGATTTGTTCAACGTCAATGCAGTGCACTGGCCGAGCGAGCCGTCGGCCGGCGGCCGGCTGGACTGGCTGGACTGGCTGGACTGGCTGGACTGGCTGGACTGGCAGGACTGGCAGGACTGGCAGGACCGTCAGGCGAGCCGGGTGTAGGCAAGAATTTCCGGCGGCGCCCCGAACAGGGGACCTGCCGCAGCCACCGCGGCGCCGACGTGCGGCGTGACCATGTGGGCATCGGCCGCGGCCTTGTCGGACCACTCCTCGACAGTCTGGAACACGTGCGGCGCATCGGCCTGCTGAAACAGCACATAGGAGACGCAGTCCTTTTCCTCGCGCGACCGGGCCGCCAGCTCCGTCATGATGGCCAGCCCCTGCGACGCGGCTTCAGGCTTGAAGGTGATGCGGGCAAGGATGTGATGCATGACCGTCCAGCCTCGACTCAGCGCCCGAGTCCTCGCGTCACCGCATCGCTGATCGTCGCCATCGAGTTCAGGCCCTTCATCGTGCTCAGGGCGTTGGAACTGGCGTTGATGACGGTCTGGTTGACGATGTGCTGGTCGTTCAGCGTGTTCTGCACGATGGTGCCGCCCGCACCGACCGCGACCGACGGATCGACGACATTGCCGGGGCCGATCTGCACGAGGTTGAGTGCGCGCAACTGGGCGTTGAGCTGCGCGGCCTGGGCCGGCGACAGGCTGGTCAGGTTGCCGAAGTCGAGTGTGGTGTGCGTGACGAGGTCGCCGTTGACGTACACCGCGCGCGTGATGCCGAAGTTCACCAGCAACCCGGAGCCCAGGTCGAAGCCGCCGCGCAGGTCATCGAGCTTGGTGTCGCTGACGGCCATCCATACCTCGGACTGCTCGTCCGGGTCTTCGCCGGTCGCGTTCGCCAGCAAGGCGGCGCAGACCAGCACCGGCGTGAACCAGCGCGAGCCCCAGCGGGGCCGAAGCGGCGACTTCTTGACGGGGGCCGCGCGGCGTGTCATCAGAAGTCTCCCGGGCCCATCTTGGGCAGGGTGATGGCGGTCATGCTGCCGCGGTCGACGCCGTCGCCCACCGGCGCCCTCGGCGCCACGCGCCAATCGGCGGCGAGATTGAAGCGCGCGATGTCCATGCGGTTGTGAACCACGAAGAGCAACTTGTTCCCCCATCGCTTCTCGAAGACATGGCGCGGAATCGCACGCGTGCCCTGCGCCGGGTCGCCGACCAGCACACGATCGGCCTGCACGCCCTTGATCACGACGAAGTGGTGGTAGCCGTTCTCGTTGATCAGCACGATGGCCGGCACACGGGCCTCGTTGAGCTTCTCGAGCGGCTGCTTGAAGCCATCGGCCACGAAGCCGTGGTTGGCCAGGTAGCGCTTCATGTCGAACAGCGAGAACCCTTCCTTCTGGATCTTCTGCTGGTCGCCCTGGGCGTACATCTCCTCGAACACCGCCTGCTCGGTCACCGGATAGCTGAAGTGATGCGTCAGCAGGGTGGCGACAGCCGCGGAGCCGCAGCTGAAGTCGTATTTCTGCAGCAGCGTTGTCTTGAACTTCGCTTGCCGCATATTGGTCACTGGCAGCGTCACATCACCGCCGCCGCCAATGCCCGGAAAATAGGCTTGCTGCGCCGGCGCCGAAGCAGCCGTCGCAGCGAGCGTCATGCAGAGCAACAGGTGCCGCATCGGCATTCCCGTCAGTTCATCTGCAGGTTGAGGATCACCGAGTTCTGTATCAGCACGTTGGCGCCCGTGTTCTGGATCACGACCGGCAAGCCGCTCATGTTTTCGAACGAGCCGCCCGCAATGCTGTTGGAACCCGTGGTGACGTTGCGCGCGGAGTTGTCCGCGGTGGTGCCGGTCAATGTCGCGTCGTTCCACGTCTGCACCCCGCCCCTCGACGCCGACAGCGTTTCTTCATCGGCCGGAATGGCCACGAATGCGGCTACATGATCCGCCGCACTCGCCGATGCGCCCGCTGCAGGCTCTGCCGCAGCGGGGGGTTGCGCGGCAACAGGTGCCGCAAGGAGGGACCCGATCGCCACGCAAGCGAATGCGAGGGAATGGATGGATTTCATGGCGTCTGTCCAGTGGCGTTGATGATGCGCAACGCGGCAGACGCCGCCCGGTCCTGCATGGCATGCAGGCCGCGCGACGAATGCCGTGATGCGCGCAGGCGTTACTTGCCGATTGCCATGTTGGCCTGGACATTCACACTCTGCTGAACCAGGGCCGCGTGCCCGGTGTTCTGCACGATGTTCAGGACGCCGGCTGCCGATTGCGCGGTGCCCGCCATGGTGTTGTACGCGTTGAACGTGCCGGCGTCGATGGTGTTGGTACCGCCAGCGCCACCCGTTCCGGCTGCACCTGCGCCACCCGTTCCGCCTTCGGCGGTGTTGGTGCCGCCAGCGCCCGCGCCGCCCGCACCACCGGTGCCGCCGCCACTCGCACCGCCGTTGCCGGCCGTGGCGCTGCCATTGGTGGCGTTGCCATTGGAGGCACTGCCATTGGTGGCGTTGCCGCCTGCACCGCCGGTGCCTGCTGCTGCCGTGTGCGCGCCGCCGGCGCCGCCCGTGGCCGCGCCACCTGTGCCACCTGCACCGCCTGCACCACCCGTGCCGCCCGCACCGCCGGCTGCGCCTGCGCCCGCGGTGTTCGTGCCACCCGCACCGCCGGCTGCACCAGCGCCTGCGGTGTTGGGGGCACCCGCACCGCCAGCTGCGCCAGCGCCGCTGGTGTTGGTGCCGCCAGCGCCGCCCGTGCCACCCGCACCCGCCGTGTTGGTGCCGCCAGCACCGCCGGCTGCGCCCGCGCCAGCCGTGTTGGAGCCGCCCGCGCCGCTCGCGCCGCCGGCGCCGCCGGTGTTGCTGCCGCCCGCACCGCCGCCGCTGCCCCTGCCACCGTTCGCATTGCCGGTATTGCCGCCGTTACCGGTGTAGCCGGAGTTCGCCGTGCCGGTGGCGCCACCGCTGCCGCCTCGGCCGGAACTCACGTTTCCGGTGTCACCACCACCGCCAGTCCTGCCGGCGTTGGCGTTGCCGGTGTTGCCACTGGCGCCGCCGTAGCCTGTGGAGGAATTGCCGGTATCCCCACCGCTGCCGCCGCTGCCGGTAGACGAACGTCCGGTATTGCCACCGTCGCCGCCCGAGCCGCCGTTCGCAGCCGCGGCTGCCTTGCCGCCGTATCCGGCCGTGGTGGTGGCATCGCCACCCGACGCGCCGCCATTGGAACTGCCGCCGGAGCCCCTGCCACCGTTGCCGGCGCTTGCGCTGCCATTGGTGTTGCTCCCGTTGGAGGCGCTGCCATTGGTGGCGCTGCCGCCTGAACCGCCAACCGCGGCCTGGCCGCTGCCGCCCACCGCACCGGTGCCGGTGCCGCTCGCCGTGCCGCCCTTGCCCCCGCCGCCAGCGCCGCCATAGCCCTTGCCGCCATTGGCATTGCCCGAATTCGACGGGCTGTTGCCGATGTAGGAAACCGTGTTGCCAGAGACCGTGCCCGTCAGTTCGCTGTAGCCAGTGATGTGCGAGGACGTGCTGTTGAAGGCGTTGTCGAAAGTGCCGGTCGATCCGTTGTTCAGCGCGGCCGAGCGCGCCGCACTTGCCGTGTTCTCGCCAGAGGTGTTTTCCCCTCCCCTGTCTGCTGTCTGTGCTCCGCTCTGCGCGTATGCAGCTCCTGTGAAGGCCAGCGCAAGTGCAGCGGCCAGAAGTGTCTTTTTCATACAGTCTCCAAAGGGTTGATGATGAAAGGGCAGGACATGCGATCGACTTGCGCAATCGCAAATCGGAAGCGCCCTCTGCAACTTCGAGACCAGCTAGCGAATCCACAGGGATGAAAGCGCTTCGCTTCATTGGAGAAATGTTTTCGAGGGGCTGTGCGCTGTGCCGCTCGAAGTTCGCGCAACCCCTCAAAAGCAGGCGGATTCGCGCACCGACTGTCACGCTGCGTTGACGAATCGAAGGCTGCGTCGACGTCGACGCAACAGCTTTGCCTCTGAGCGCCTTACATGCGCCATGTAAAGACGCCTTGCGCAAGTGTCACTTCGACGTGACGCATTCGCGCCCTTTCCCCGCGTACGGTGCCTGCTGACTTCCGCTGCAGCGCAGTGCTGGCGCGGGGTCCGCATTCCCAAGGCCGGACGTAGAGGAGTGCCACACCTCTGTGACACCGACCGATCCTCCCCCCAATTTGTTTACCTTTGTTTTCAAATACTTCTTGCCACGTTTTGAGTGAAACACTTACGCTCTCGCCTGCTACCTCACACCTAGAAACAAATGAGGGACAAGATGACGACTTTTCACCCGCAAAAGTTGCGCGCGCTGGTGGTGGCGTGCTCTTCACTGGCCTGTGCAAGTGCATTCGCCCAGTCGGGATCGACAGCGAATAGTCCGGGGAGTAGCGCGAAGGCCCCTGCAAAAAGTACCAGGCCGGCCTCGGGACGGGAAAGCGTGCTGCAGCGCCAGGTCAACGCACAAGGGCAACAGATCGAGGCGCTGAAGAAGCAGGTGGCCGAGCAGGATTCGCGCTACCGCGAACTGCAGGAGCGCCTGGACAAGGACGCCGCGCGCACGGCCAGCGGGCCCGCTCGGCCAAGCGCGGCGGCGGCATTCGGCGGCGCCGCCGTCGCGCCCGGCGCGAAGCCCTCAGCCGGCGCCCCGCCCGCGGAGGACGGTGAGCGCCCGGTGCGCGTGGGCGTCGCGCCGGCCGCCACGCCCGAGCCGCAAGCACCGGTAGCGCAGTTGTTCGACGAACCGAGCGTGCTCACGCCGCGCGGCCGCTTCACGCTCGAACCCTCGCTGCAGTACGGCTACTCGTCCAGCAACCGCGTGGCACTGGTCGGCTACACGGTGATCCCGGCGATCCTGATCGGCCTGATCGACGTGCGCGAGCAGAAGCGCAGCACCTTTGTCGCCGGCCTGACCGGTCGCTGGGGCGTGACCAGCCGGATGGAACTGGAACTGAAGGTGCCTTACGTCGCGCGCTCGGATTCCACCGTCAGCCGCGCGGTCGGAGCCGGCGCGGCGGTGGACAACGTCTTCAACACCAAGGGCAATGCCATCGGCGACGTGGAAGCCGCCATGCGCTATCAGTTGAACGCCGGCAAGGACGGCTGGCCCTACATGGTCGGCGGGCTGCGCTTCAAGTCGCGCACCGGCACCGATCCGTTCGACGTCGTGACCGATTGCCAGATCCGCTGCATCGGCGGCACCAACGCCTCCGGGACCGGGCTGCCGACCGAACTGCCGACCGGCTCGGGCTTCTATTCCTTGCAGCCCAGCCTGACCTGGCTCTTCCCGACCGACCCCGCCGTGTTCTTCGGCGGCATCAACTACACCTACAACTTCAAACGCAACGACGTGAGCCGCAAGGTGCTGAACGGCGGTATCGAGCAGCTTGGCGACATCAAGCCGGGCGATGCATGGGGCCTGAACGTGGGCATGGGCCTGGCGCTGAACGACCGGTCCTCCTTCAGCCTGGGCGTGGAGCTGTATTCCGTTGGCCCGACCAAGCAGAACGGCCAATCGGTGTCGGGCTCGGTGCGCACCCAACTGGCCTCGCTGCTGCTGGGCTATTCCTACCGCATGACCGATCGCCAGACACTGAACGTGTCGATTGGCGCCGGCCTGACGCGCGACACGCCAGACCTGACGCTGACCGTTCGGGTGCCTTTCTCCTTCTAAAGTCTTGGCCCACCGGGCCACCCCCATGCAACCGCAACACATCCTTTGCCTGAACCTGGAAGGCGACGCCGACACCGCGACGACGCAGCTCTCCGCGAACGGCTGGACCGTCACGCAGGCACGCGACGTGGGCTCTGCCGTGCGCATCCTCACGCACGGCAGCTTTCATGTCGGCCTGCTGATCGTCGGCGCCAAGCTGGGCGTGCCGGCCTCCGCCGTGGAGGCGCTGGTGGCCGCGTCGGACACCACGCAGTGGGTCGCGCTGTGCCAACCCGAGGCGCTGGAATCGGCCGAGTTCCGCGACCTGGTGCTCAACTGCTTCTTCGACGAACAAGTGCTGCCAGTCGACTGGGGTGACCTCTCCATGATGCTCGGCCACGCGCGCCAGCGCGGCCTGCTCAAGCGCCGCCACCGGTCCGACTCGCGTTGCGTCGACGCGCTGGGCATGGTCGGCCAGGGCACGGACATGACGCGCCTGCGCTCCGAGATCCGCAAGGTGGCGCAAACCGAGGCGCCGGTGCTCATCGGCGGCGAAAGCGGCAGCGGCAAGGAACTGGCGGCGCGTGCCATCCATCAATGCTCGCCACGCGCGTCCGGGCCCTTCGTGGTGGTGAATTGCGGCGCCATCGCACCGACGCTGATCCAGTCGGAACTGTTCGGCCATGAGCGCGGCGCGTTCACCGGCGCGTCGGCGGAACGGCGCGGGCTGATCGAGGCAGCCAGCGGCGGCACGATCTTCCTCGACGAGATCGGCGACCTGCCGCTGGAGCTGCAGACCAACCTCCTGCGCTTCCTGCAGGAGAAGACCATCAACCGCGTGGGCGCCGTGCGCAACCTGCATGTCGACGTGCGCGTGGTGGCTGCATCGCACGTGAATCTGGCGGAAGCGGTGGCCGTGGGCCAGTTCCGCGAGGACCTGTTCTACCGGCTCAATGTGCTGTCGATCGACGTGATGCCACTGCGGCGGCGCATGGAAGACGTGCCGATCCTGGCCGAGCATTTCTTCCAGCGCTGCGCTGCCAAGAGCCGAACGCATGCGCGCGGCTTCAGCCGGCAGTCGATGGAGGCGATGCAGGCCCACACCTGGCCCGGCAATGTGCGCGAGCTGTTCAACCGCGTGCAGCGCGCGGTGGTGATGACCGACCGCCGCCTGATCGCGCCGGCCGACCTGGGCCTGTCGATGGCCGACAGCACCATCGGCATGGCGCTGAACACCGCGCGGATCACCGCCGAGCGCGACGTGATCTGCCTCACGCTGAACCGCGTGGGCCGCAACATCACGCATGCGGCGCGCGAGCTGGGCGTGTCGCGCATGACGCTCTACCGGCTCATGGACAAGCACAGCATCGCGCTGGAGGCGGAGCCCCGGCAGCCAGCGTCGTCATGGGGTGCGCCGGCCAAGCCGATTCGCACGACGTCGACGAGCGTGACGGGGTTCGGGACGACGCCGTAGCGGGCATCAATGCCGGTCCGGCGATTCGCCCCCCGGCTCGGCACTTCTGACTAGGCCAGGGCCTTCGCCGCCGCCATCGCCTTGCCGATTTCCACCGTGCCTTGCGCCGACCCGCTCATCGGCACTTGCTCGCCCTCCCGGTCGGTCACCTCGGCCATGCGGGCCACGAGTTCCTCGGGCGCATCGGGGGCGATGCCGATGTAGGCACCCTGGGTCAGCGTGATGTGGGCCGCCTCGAAGGAGCCGGCGCCGGCGCAGAGGATGGCGCGCGTCGGCGCATCCTGCGCGGCCAGCACCAGCATGGCAGGCACCACGCCTTCAGGCTTCAGGGCTTCCAGCACTTCGGCGGGCATCAGGTCCTCGGTCATGCGCGTGGCGGCGGTGGGCGCCAGGCAGTTGACGCGGATGTTGTTCTTGGCGCCTTCGATGCTCAGCGTCTGCATCAGGCCGACCAGCGCCATCTTGGCCGCGCCGTAGTTGCTCTGGCCGAAGTTGCCGTACAGGCCCGAGGACGAGGTGGTCATGACGATGCGGCCGTACTTCTGCTCGTTCATCAGCGCCCAGACGGCCTTGGTGCAGTTCACCGCACCCATCAGGTGGACGTCCATCACCAGCTTGAAATCGGCCAGTTCCATCTTGGCGAAGCTCTTGTCGCGCAGAATGCCGGCGTTGTTGACGAGGATGTCGACGCGGCCCCAGGCATCCACGGCCTGCTGGACCATGGCTTGCACGGCTTCGAAGTCGGTGACCGATGCGCCGTTGGCGATGGCTTCGCCGCCGGCAGCCCTGATCTCGTCGACCACGGCCTGTGCCGCACTGACCGAGCCGCCCGAGCCGTCGCGTGCGCCGCCCAGGTCGTTCACCACCACCTTGGCGCCGCGCGCCGCAAGGGCCAATGCATGCTGACGGCCGAGTCCGCCACCTGCGCCGGTGACGATGGCCACGCGGCCCTTGAATTCGATTGACATATTGCTCCTGTAAGTGATCGGGCTGCGCCCATGCCAGAAAGCATCGAATTTAAGGCAGGCGCAAGCCGGAAGCGGTCACATCGGTTCATGATGGGGCAGGCAAACCGCCGAAAGTGTTGAATTGGACTGAGGAGGCACCATGCAGATTCAAGTGAACGCCAGCAATGGCATCGAGAACAAGGACGCGCTGGAGCGTTGGGCGGACGGGGAAATCAAGGGCACGCTGTCGCGCTTCGCGGAAGAAGTCACGCGTGTCGAAGTGCACCTGAGCGACGAGACAACCGGCAAGAGCGGCGGCGGCGACAAGCGCTGCACGATGGAGGCCCGGCTCGCGCACCACCAGCCGGTGGCCGTCACGCACGACGCGCCTTCGCAGGACGAAGCCTTCCGCGGCGCACTGGCCAAGCTCAAGCGCATGGTCGAACACACGCTGGACCGCATCGAAGGCCGCCGCGACCGCGACTCGATCAGGAAGGACGTGGATATCGCGCCGGAGTGAAGCGGCGTCAGGGAGGCCCTGACCAGGTTCATCGGCTGGCGCTGATCAGCGTCTCCGCACGCTCAGGCCAGCCCTGCCAGGAAATCGGCCAGAAGCCGGTTGACCGCCTCGGGCTGCTCCTGCTGCACCCAGTGACCGGCGCCGTCGATGAGGTGCACCGATTGAATGTCGGTGCAGGATCTTCGCTGCATCGCTTCGAAGGCGCCTGGCACCTGGTGGACGCCCCAGTCCTGGTGTCCGGCGATGAAGCAGGCGGGCACGTCGATGGTCTTGCCCGCGAAAGTCTGCAACTCGGCAGCGAAGCGCGGCGAGATGCCGCAGCGGTACCACTGCAGGCCGCCCTGGAAGCCATTGCGCATGTACTCGGCGGTGTAGACCTTCAAGGCGTCGTCGGGCAACCACTTGCACGCGGCGATCACGTCGGGGGATGGCATCTCGGCGGCGACCGTGGCGGCCATGCCTGGCGCCTTGTCCATCACGTAGTAGGTGGGCAGTCGAGCCAGCGCTTCGGCAGTCAGGCCGGGCAGCGGGTGGGGCTGGTTGCCGGGCCAGTCGGCGCTCTTGTGGTGGTAGTAGGCGCGCAGGAAGTCGTGCACGCCTTGCGGCGCGCCGTGCATGTCGGGATTGGCCTCGGGGGTGGCGTAGTACCACTGGTAGTGCTTGCGAGGACGCGGGAGCGCAGCCAACGCCTCCAGCACCTCGGCCATCGGCGCACGGGCGGATGTGGGTTGTCCGACGGTGTCGAAGGGCAGGGCCGGTGGGCCGGCAAAGGGTGCGCTCATCAGCACGACCGAGCGGAACACGTGGGGACGCAGCAGGGCACACCATGCCGCGACTGGCGAACCAAAGTCATGGCCCACCACCGCCGCTACATGACGATGGCCGAGCGCGAATACCAAACCCAACACATCGCGCACCAGGTTCAGCATGCGGAAGGATGCGAGGTCGCCTTCGTAGCGCGCATCCCAGCCCGTGGTGCGGCCGTAGCCGCGCTGGTCCGGGGCGATCACATGGAAGCCCAGCGCCGCCAGCGGCAACATCTGGTGGCGCCAACTGAAGGCCAGTTCCGGAAAGCCGTGCAGCAGCACGACCAGCGGGCGACCGGGTTGCTCGAAGCCGGCTTCGAGCCAGTGCATCTGCAGGCCATTGCCGTTGTCGGCGAAACGAGAGCGCACGCCGTCGGGCAGCGGCAAGAGGGCCAGGATTGGAGGCATGGCGACGACTGTAGCCGGCGCGGCGCAGGCCGGGCCACTCGTCCGAACATCACTGTGTCAATGCTTGGCGCGACGCGACTCGAGCCAGTCGACCAGCAAGTCGAGTTCGGATGACTTGTCAAAGAAGGCATCGACGCCAAGCGCATGCGAGCGTTCCCGCATCTCGACAGTGGCGTAGTTGGTGAGCACGACGACCTGCTGGTTGGCCGCGCGGTCACGGCAGGCCTTGATGACGCCGAAGCCGTTGCCCTGCAACAGGAACAGATCGACGATCGCCAGTTCCCAGTCATCCCTGTGGGAATGCAACCAGGCGACGGCCTCGTTCTCCGAAGCGGCGCAGGCCACGACCTCGGCCTCGCCCACGTCCTCGAGGAAGCCCACCAGGTTGTCCCGGATCAAAGCGCTATCTTCCACGAGGTACGTCTTGCAAGCCATGCATGCAGCATGCGCGCACGCCATCGAAAGGTCAGTGGGTGATGCGGTTCAAAATGGGTAGGCGCCCGCCTACTGCACGGAAGGCAAGTGCCTGCCTCGATGCCCGCAACGGGCCGACGAACTCAAGCAGCTACCACCGCCCGACTCCGAATCCCCAGCCGCGTCGGCGAAACGTACTGCTCCCGGTAGATTTCGAAGGGCATCGTGTCCGCCGCCTCGATCGCCTTCTGCGCATCGAGGGAGTCCTGCGTCATCTGCTCGAAATGCGCGAGCTGGTGCGGCTCCAGCGGCAGGTCGAGGATGGCCTTGCGCGTGTGTTCGGACTGCGCGCGCACGAAGCCGATGAAGGAGTTGTAGTGCTCGGAGGCCATCGCCGCAAGCACGCGCGCCGAGGGCAGGCTGTCGGGATCCCGAAGGCCCACCGTCGCCGCAGCCAGCGCATCCGCATAGTCATGCCCGCCATGCGCCGCGTCGAGCGCAGCGGCAATCGGTGCGAACTCGCCAACCAGCATCGCGCCCCATTCGGCGAGCGTCACCTCGACACCCGCTTGACGCAGCTTCAACCCCGGCTCACGGCCGCGCGCCGCGGTCAGGTGCTGGTTGTGCGCCAGTTCGGCGATTTCCTGCGGCGTGTCATCGGGGCTGTCGCTGAGCAGGCAGTGCAGCAGGAACACGTCGATGAAGCGCATGGTCTGCGCCGAGATGCCGACCGGCTCGAAGGGGTCGAGGTCCATCAGCCGCACTTCGACGTATTCCACGCCGCGCTCGCGCAGCGCATGCAGCGGGCGCTCGCCCGAATAGATCACGCGCTTGGGGCGGATGGTGCCGTAGAACTCGTTCTCGATCTGCAGCAGGCTGGTGGCGAGCTGGTTGTAGTCGCCGCCGAGGTTCTGGATGCCGATGGCCTCATAGGCGGGCCAGGGCTTGGTCAGGGCCTCCTGCAGCGAGGCGCCATAGCCGTCCAGGCTGTTGTAGCTCACTGCCAGCGAAGCCTGCGCCTCGCTCTGGTAGCCCAGGCGGCCCATGCGCAGCGAGGTGCCGTGCGGCATGTACATGGTGCCGCCGTCGCCCAGCGGCTGCAGCTCGTGCGGACGGCCGGCGACGAAGGTCGAGCACAGCGCGGGCGAGGCGCCGAACAGGTACAGCAGCAGGAAAGCATGCCGGCGGAAGTTGCGGATCAGCGCGAAGTACTGTTCGCTCGACACATCGGGCAGCGACCAGTTGTAGTGGATGCCCGAGATGGTCTGCATGCGCCGCCCATAGCGGTGGCTCAGGCCCATGCGGTAGACGCTCTTGGCGCGGCCGACGTTGGACGAGCCGTAGCGGCCGATCGGAATGGTCTCGTCGGTCGGCAGGCCGCAGGGCATGCTCGACACCCACATGCGTTCGTCGCCCTGCTCGGCCAGCACGCGGTAAGTGAATTGATGGACTTGCACCAGCTCGTCGAGGGCGGCCTCGGGGCTGGCATGGACGCCGGTGATCAGTTCGAGCTGGGATTCGCTGAAGTCGGTCGTGATGTGCGGATGCGTGAGTGCCGAACCCAACGCCAACGGATGGGGCGTGGCCGCGAGCTTGCCGTCGGCCTGGGCCCGCAAGCTCTCCTTCTCGATGCCGCGCCGGATTCCCTTCAGCCGCGCGGGCGAGAGCGCGTTCAACCGCTCCGTCAATTTGCTCATAGGTTCTTGTCCAACTCGGTTCTTTTGTGGGGCAGGAAGGTAGCACGGGCCGGCGATGCCCGCTGGCGTACGTTTGATGGCCGGGTGCTGGCTCGGGACACCGATGCGTACAAGGACGGGCGCCACCCTGTTTTACCAGCAGACGAGGACCGCGCCAGATGGACGCGGGCGGCTATTTTCTCATTGAAACAAGTCGGCGCCGGGTACAGTGCCCGGCATGCCCCACCAGCGCCTGTCCAGCCCCGCCGCCGAGCGCAATGCGCAACCGATTCTCGACGTGCTGCGGCGCCTGTTGCCCGCCGAGGCTCGCGTGCTCGAGATTGCCAGCGGCACCGGCCAGCATGCGGCCTTCTTCGCCGCGGCGATGCCGGGCTGGCAGTGGCAGCCGAGCGATGGTGATGCGCAGTCGCTGGATTCGATCGACGCATGGCGCGCGGGCGCGGCCAACGTGGAGCCACCCGTCTTGCTCGACGTGATGGCCGGCGACTGGCCGGTGCGCGGGCCTTTCGACGCGGTGTTCTGCGCGAACATGCTGCACATCTCGCCCTGGGCCACCTGCGCGGCATTGATGCGCGGCGCGGCGCAGGTGCTGAAGACGGGCGGCCTGCTGGTCACCTATGGGCCGTATTTGCAGGACGGCGTCGAAACGGCGCCGGGCAACGTCGCCTTCGATAGCAGCCTGCGCGCGCGCAATCCAGCCTGGGGGATTCGTCGAATCGAGGACGTGGCGCTGGAGGCCCGTGCGGTCGGCTTCCAGCTTCTCCAGACGACGCCCATGCCGGCCAACAATCTGACCCTCGCGTTCGGCCGTCCCGGCTGATCCCGACCATGGATCGCTATCGGGTCCTGGTGATCGGGGGCTATGGTTTCTTTGGCCGCAGGCTGGTGGAAGGGCTGGCACGACAGGAGGGCCTGCATGTGACGGTCGCGGGGCGCTCTTCGGCGCAGGCCGAGGCGCTGGTGGCCGAGCTGGGTCCGCAGGCGCTTGCGAGGCTGGCCAGCGTCGAACTGGATGCGATGGCGGATTCGCTGCCGCGCCTGTTGCTGCAATTGCGGCCGGATCTTGTCATCCACACGTCCGGTCCGTTCCAGGGGCAGGACTATCGCGTCGCCCTCGCCTGCGTGTCAGCCGGCGCGCACTACGTTGATCTGGCCGACGGGCGAGACTTCGTGCAAGGCATCGGCGCGCTGGATGCGAGCGCGAAAGACGCGGGCGTGCTGGTGACGAGCGGGGCCAGTTCCGTCCCCGCGCTGTCATCGGCAGTGGTCGACCGGCTCGCGCGGGGCATGCGTGAAGTCGCGTTCATCGACATCGGCATCAGCCCGGGCAACAAGACCGAGCGCGGGCTGTCCACGGTGGCCGGCATCCTGAGCTATTGCGGCAAGCCGATTCCTCCGAGCGGCGGTCGCGAGGTGTTCGGCTGGTCGGGCGCGTATCGACACCGCTATCCGGCGCCGGTCGGGTCACGGCTGCTGTCGCCTTGCGATGTGCCCGATCTGGCGCTGCTGCCGGGGCGTTATGCGGGGCAGCCGGCGGTGCGCTTCGGTGCGGGGCTGGAGCTGCCGTTTCTCCATCACGGCATGAACCTGATGGCTTGGCTCGTGCGCATCGGGCTGGTAGACGACTGGTCGGCCTACGCGAACTTGCTGAAGCGCGCAGCCGACCTGTTCAAGACCTGGGGCTCGGACGCGGGCGCCATGCATGTGTCGGTGATTGGCACGGACGACCAAGGCGCGGCGGTGCAAAGGCACTGGGCACTCGTCGCAACGGACGGCGATGGCCCTTACGTGCCAACGCTCGCCGCGTCGGCGCTGGCGCGCAAGCTGGCGACGGGCACGCTTCGCACGGCAGGCGCATTGCCGTGCATGGGGCTGCTCTCGCTGGAGGATTTCGCGGAGGAGGCGCAGGGCCTGAAGATCAGCATGGCCGGGGTTGCTGGATGACTGGCGTGGCGTCGATGTACGAGCGCGCGATGGGCGACGAGTTTCACCGCCTCGATGCGGCTGTTCAACGATTCCATCGACTGGCCGGCAAGCATGAACTGGAGGGTCGGGTCGAAACCATCGCGCCTCGATCGGTCATCGGAAAGCTGCTCGCGCTGTGCCTCGGCACACCCCGTCGTTCGCAACAGGGGCCGATTCGATTCGAGCTGGACGCCAGCCCGGCGGCCGAGACCTGGGTGCGTCACTTCCCGGGCAAAGTGATGGCCTCCAATTTCCGGCCTCAGGGCCGCGAGATCATCGAATCGCTTGGCGCCGCGCGCCTGGCGTTCGAACTGCATGAGCGCGATGGCGCATTGGTGATGAGGCTTCTGCGCATGCACTTCATCGGCATACCTTGCCCCCGATGGTTGATGCCGCGAATCGTGGCCGAAGAGCGCGGGCGCCATGACCGGCTGGACTTCGCCGTCTCCGCTTCGGTGCGCCTGGTGGGCAAGGTCGCGGACTACCGCGGTCACCTCGTGTTGCCGTCGGCTACCGCGGTCGCACGATGAGCGCGAGCACCCTGCCGTGAATCAGGCCAGCACCTTTCGCAGCCACGTCCCCAAGTCCGCGATTTCCTCCAGGCACACCGAATGCTCCATCGGGTATTCGTGCCACTCGATCGCATAGCCCAGCGCCTCCAGTGCGTCGCGCGAGGCGGTGGCGCGCGGCATCACCACCACGCCATCGTGCTGGCCGTGCGCCATGAAGATCGGCACGTCGCGGTTCATGGAGGTGGCCTCGGCGGCCGTCGTCGAAGCCAGCGGCAGGTAGCCCGACAGCGCGACGATGCCTGCGAGCCGCTCGGCATGGCGCAGGCCCGTGAGCAGCGCCATCGCGCAACCTTGCGAGAAGCCGGCGACCACGATGCGGCTGGCCGGGATGCCGCGCGTCTTCTCCTTCGCGATCAAGGCCTCGATACTGGCCATCGAACGTCGCAGGCCCGCCTCGTCCTCGCGCTTGTCGCCGATCGGCCCGTAGATGTCATACCAGGCCGGCATCGGATAGCCGTTATTGATGGTGACCGGCATCACCGGCGCGTTGGGGAACACGAAGCGGACCGGGCCGATGCCGCCCAGTTCGAGTTCATTGCAGATCGGCACGAAGTCATTGCCGTCGGCGCCGAGGCCGTGCATGAGGATGACCGACGCAGTGGGGCGCGGGCCGGTTTCGATTTCGATGGGGGCGAGGGACATGGTGTGGTGTGACTTGGGTGGGTGCCGGAGATGTGGCGGATGGGTGCCGGAATCGGCGTGGCCGCGATTTTGTAGCATCGCGCCAATGCCCGCCCTGCCCACCGCCCTGCCCGTCCTGTACTCCTTCCGCCGCTGCCCCTACGCCATGCGCGCACGCTTTGCGTTGATGGCAAGCGGCGAGCGTTGCGAACTGCGCGAGGTCGTGCTGCGCGACAAGCCCGCCGAGTTGCTTGCGGCGTCGCCCAAGGGGACTGTGCCGGTGCTGGTCGAGACCAGCGGCACGGTGATCGAGCAGAGCCTGGACATCATGCAGTGGGCGCTGGATCGCCACGACCCCGCGCGGTGGCTGCAGCCCGAGCGGGGCACGCTGGCCGAAATGCTGGCGCTGGTCGCACGATGCGATGGGGACTTCAAGCAGCAGCTCGACCGCTACAAGTACCCGAACCGATTCGAAGGCGCGGACGCCACCGCGCATCGTGGCAACGGCGCGCAGTTCCTCGCCGAACTTGATCTGCTGCTGCGCGGCACGCCGCATCTGTTCGGCCACCACCCTGCCCTGGCGGACTACGCCATCGCGCCCTTCGTGCGCCAGTTCGCGCAGACTGACCTCGCCTGGTTCACGGCGCAACCGTGGACGGCATTGCAAGCCTGGCTCGTCGCGCTGACCGAATCCGCGTTGTGGACCGGCGCGACGCAGAAGTACGCGGTGTGGAAGAGCGGTCAGGCGGGCGTCGTGTTCCCGGCATAGTCACCGCTTCGCCGCATCCCGGCAGCGCTGCAGATTGGCATCGAATTTCGCCCCCATCCCAGGCTCGCATTCACTGCCCTTGGGCATCACGCGGCAGAGGCCGACGATGACGAATTCGTTCACCGCGTCGGTGCACATCGAGTAACGCGCGAGGTCGGGGTTGGCCGACGTCTTGAAGCCCCATGCGCTGGAGAACTCGATCATGCGGCCCATGGCCTGTTCGAAGTAGTCGCGGTCGCGTTCCTTGACGGCGTTGTCCATCTGCGGCAGTTCGTTGTCCAGGAAGCGCACGGCGGCGGCTGGAAACCCGTCGACCGGCGATTGCGCCTGCGCACCTGGCGCAAGCGCGCCCATGAGTGCCAGCGCGGCGATGGAGTGCGCGGCCGAATGAAACAGGTTGCGAATTGGCATGCGTTGCATGAGGTGTATTCGACTCGAATGGAGCGCGGATTGTCCAACAGGCCGGGGCACACGGTGAGACCCCATCAACCAAGTCCCTCGCACGTCGCGCATCCGCATGCAGGGAGGCGGCTCACACTGCGGCCTCGAGGCCCCTTGCTTGTTAAGCTCCCTCGATGCCCGTGCCGCCCATCCCCGCCAACCTCCCCACCTTGCAGGCTCCGGACGACGATCCGCACCGGTGGCTCGAGGACATCGACGCACCGGCCGCCGTGCAATGGGCCGATGCCCAGTCGGGTCGCACCCTGGCCGCGTTCGGCGACGCACGCTTCGCACAGGACCGCGATGCCCTGCAGGCCATCTACGACCGTGACGACAACCTGCCGATGATCACGCGGCGTGGCACGCTGCTGTTCAATTTCTGGAAAGACGCGAAGCACCCGCGCGGCATCTGGCGCACCACGACGATGGACCGCTTCAGGGCCGGCAAGCCTGAATGGGACCTGCTGCTCGACCTCGACGCGCTGGCCGCGGCCGAAGGTGAGGACTGGGTCTGGGGCGGCGCCAGCACCCTGCCGCGCACGCACGACCGGGCGATGCTGCGCCTGTCGCGCGGCGGCGGCGATGCCGTGGTACTGCGCGAGTTCGACATCGCATCGCGCAGCTTCGTCACCGGCAACGACGCCTTCACGCTGCCCGCCTCCAAGGGTGGCGTCGAATGGCTGGACCGCGACACCTTGCTGTTGCTCTCCGCGCTCGGCGAAGACAACTCCACGCAGTCGGGCTACGGCCGCAAGGTGTGGCGCTGGCAGCGCGGCGCCGATCCGCTGCAGTCCCCGTTGCTGTTCGAGGTGCCGGCCACGCACTTGTCCGCGGGCATGCAGGCGGGCCGCACCGGCGAGCGCGAATGCGTCTGGTATGTCGCCCGGCCGGACCTTCGCAAGCTGGTGCTGTGGATGGGCGACCGCCACGGCCCGAAGACGCTCATCGACATCCCTGCCGACGCCATCCCCGAGATCTACGAGGACTGGATGGTGCTGCGACTGCGCAGCGACTGGACCCTGGGCGACACCCCATGGCGCGAAGGCAGCGTGCTCGGCATCGGCCTCGCCGCGTACATCAGCGGCAGCCGTGCCATGGACCTGCTCTTCGAGCCGTCGGACCGGCGTGCCGTGCAGGGCTTCTCGTGGACCGGCGGGCAGATGCTGCTGTCGATCCTCGACAACCTGAACCCTGTGTTCCAACGCTGGACGCCGTCGGCGCAAGGCTGGACGCTCACCACGGTCACCGGCCTGCCCGAAGGCGGCACCGCCTACCTCTGGCCGCTCGATGCCTGCGAGGAAGAATCGAACGGCGAAGCGCTCGCGATGTGCCTGGGCCCGCTCACGCCCGAGTCGCTCTACCTGCTGCCCGCCGATGCCGGCAGCGCGCAACTGTTGCAACGTGCACCCGAACGCTTCGATGCACGCGGCCTGGTCACCACGCGGCACGAGGCCATCTCGACCGACGGCGTCGCCATCCCTTACACGATGACCGGCCCGGTTGACCCGACGCTGCACGAACCCGGCCGCGCGCCCGTGCACCTGTACGGCTACGGCGGCTTCGGTGTCTCGGTGCTGCCGGGCTACAACGCATCGATCGGCAAGCTCTGGCTGGAGCGCGGCGGCGTGTCGGTGGTGGCGCAGATCCGCGGCGGCGGCGAGTTCGGCCCGGCCTGGGAAGACGCCGGCCGGCGCGCGGGCAAAAGGCAGTCACATGACGATTTCGCGGCGGTCGCGGCCGACCTGGTTCGGCGCGGCGTGACCGTGCCCAAGCGAATTGCAGCCGAGGGCGGCTCCAACGGCGGCCTGCTCATCACCAACATGCTGACGCGCTACCCGGAACGCTTCGGCGCGCTGTTCTGCACCATCCCGCTGGTCGACATGCGGCGCTACAACAAGCTGCTGGCGGGGGCGAGCTGGGTGGCCGAATATGGCGATCCCGACGTCGCCGAGGACTGGGCTTTCCTGCAGCACCTGTCGGCCTACCACTGCGCGGAGCCGGGCCATGGCTACCCGCCCATCCTGCTGGCCAGCAATCGCCGCGACGATCGCGTGCATCCCGGCCATGCGCGCAAGATGGCTGCGAAACTGCAAGCCATGGTGCAGCCCGCGTGGCTGCTGGAACTCGACGCCGGCGGCCATGCCTACGGCAAGAACAACGCCGAGCGGGCCACCTTCACGGCCCTCGGCTACGCCTTCCTCCGGAGATCGATCGAATGGCAATGAAAGACAACGCGCAACTATTGCCTCGTGGCATCGCCTGCATCCTGATCGGCCTGGCCGTGCTGCTGGCGCCGAGCTACCTGCAGTCGCAGGCCTACCGCGAGATGTTCGCCGGCGCCTACGTGGTCGGCTGGTTCGCCATCGTGCTGGGCGTGGCGCTGATCGTGGTGGGACTGGTCAAGCGGGCCAAGGGGCGCTGACTCACCCCCTGGCGGCTTCAGCGTGGATCCATCCCACGAAAGCCTCCACGGAAGGCCGCTTCGCATGCCGCGGCGGGTACACCACGAAGTGCGCCTTGACCTTGATCGCTTGGTCAAGGCCGAATACCGGCTTGAGCTTGCGCTCGGCGATGTGCCTGGCGGCAATCGTCGTGCTTTCCAACGCGACGCCCAGTCCCTGCGTTGCGGCATCGAGTGACATCTGGGCGCGGTCGAACCGCACGGCAAACCATTCCGGCGCGCGCTTGTCGCTGAACTGCGCGAACCAGTCCGACCACTGCACCACGCTGACGTTGCTCTGGATCAGCTTCACTGTGAAGAGTTGCTCGATGCGCTTCAGGCCATGCTGCTTGATGAACTCAGGGCTGGCGAGCGGCACGATGCGCTCCTCGAACAGCGGTTCCACCACCAGGTCCGGCCAGTTCGGAATGCCGTAGCGGATGTCGACGTCGGACTGGCCCAGCGTGAAGTCGCTCGGCGTGTGCGCGGCTGACAGGTTGAGCGAGATGTCTGGCCAGGCCTGCGCGAAGCCGCGCAGCCGGTGCATCAACCACAGGCTCGCGATGCTGGGCGCCGAGTGCACATAGAGGCTGTTGCTGACACCCTGCCGCAGGTCCTCCGTGGCCGATGCGATGGCCTGCAGCGCACCCCCCACTTTCGACAGGTACATCTCCCCCGCCACGCTGAGACGCACGCCGTGCGCGCTGCGCTCGAACAGCCGCACCCCCAGGTGCGCCTCCAGGCGCGAGACCTGGTGGCTGATCGCCGAGGCGGTGAGGTGCAACTCCGACGCTGCGAGCGCAAAGCTTCGCCGGCGCGCCACCGCTTCGAAGGCTTGCAGGTTGGTGACGGCGGGCAAAGAGGACATAGGGTCAACCCGGTCGTTGGATGATGAAACGTCATCTTAGGCTGAAAACACATCGCTTGTCGTCATGCATCCATCTGACGACCATTGGCCCACACGAAGCAAATCCACTTCGCGCTGCAGCGGTTACCGACGACACATCGCCAATCGGGGGCCGCATCGAACCACACCACTCTGGAGACAAACCAAATGCTTCTCAAGGACAAAGTTGTCGTCATCACCGGCGGCGCCGGCCTCAACGGACTCGGGTTCGCCACGGCGCGCCTGATGGCCTCGCACGGCGCCCGCGTCGCGGTGCTCGACCTGGAGCGGGCCGACCCTGCCGCCGCGGCCGCGCAACTCGGCCCCGACCATCTCGGCATCGTGGCCGATGTCACCGACAAGGCCTCCTGCGATGCGGCCGCCGCAGCGGTGCTCAAGGCCTTCGGCCGCATCGACGCGCTTGTCAACAACGCCGGCATCACGCAGCCGGTCAAGACGCTGCAGATCAGCGGCGCAGACTACGACCGCATCCTGGACGTCAGCCTGCGCGGCACGCTCTACATGTCGCAGGCAGTGCTGCCTGCCATGCAGCAGCAGACCAGCGGATCGATCATTTGCATCTCCTCGGTCTCCGCGCAGCGCGGCGGCGGCATCCTGGGTGGCCCGCACTACTCGGCGGCCAAGGCCGGCGTGCTGGGCCTGGCGCGCGCCATGGCACGCGAGTTCGGCCCCGAGGGCATCCGCATCAACAGCATCACGCCCGGCCTGATCGGCACCGACATCATCAAGGGCAAGCTCACCGAAGAGAAGAAGGCCGAGATCGCCGAGACCATCCCGCTGGCTCGCCTGGGCCGCGCCGAGGACATCGCCGGCGCCTGCGTCTTCCTCAGCAGCGACCTCTCGCTGTACTGCACCGGCATCACGCTCGACGTGAACGGCGGCATGTTGATCCATTGAGCCATCGATCCTATTTCACAGCCACGACCAGGAGACAAGACATGACCGAGCCCAAGCTCACCCTTCCGAAGTTCAATCGCAGGCAACTGTTGGCCGCCAGTGCCGCATTGCCGCTCTTTTCCATCCTCTCGCATCGCGCCGACGCGGCCGAGTTCGAACTCAAGTACGCCACCGGCCAGGACCCGACACACCCGGTCAACCTGCGCGCCAAGGAAGCGCTCGACCGCATTCGCGAAGCGACTTCAGGCCGGGTCAATATCAAGCTCTTCCCGGCCAACCAGTTGGGCAGCGACACGGACTTGCTGTCCCAGGTACGCAATGGCTCGGTCGAGTTCTTCAACCTCTCGTCGCTGATCCTGTCGACCTTCGTGCCGGTCTCAGGCATCACCAGCGTCGGCTTCGCGTTCAAGAACTACGACGACGTGTGGAAGGCGATGGACGGCGACCTGGGCAACCACATCCGCGCCGAGATCGCCAAGACGCCGATCTTCACCGTCTCCAAGATCTGGGACAACGGCTTCCGCCACGTCACCTCCTCCGGCAAGGAAATCAAGACCGCGGCCGACCTCAAGGGCTTCAAGGTGCGCGTGCCCGCCGCGCCGCCGCTGACCTCTCTGTTCAAGTCGCTGGATGCCGCGCCCTCGCCCATCAACTTCAATGAGGTCTACACAGCCCTGCAGACCAAGGTGGTGGAAGGCCAAGAGAACCCGCTCGCCATCATCGCGACCGCGCGGCTCTATGAAGTGCAGAAAAGCTGCAGCCTGACCGGCCACGTGTGGGACGGCTACTGGGTGCTCGGCAACAAGCGCGCCTTCGACAAGCTGCCGCAGGACGTGCAGCAGGTCATCAAGCGCGAACTCGACAAGTCGGCCACCGACCAGCGCGCCGACGTGGCCAAGCTCAGCACCAGCCTGATCACGGACCTCAAGTCCAAGGGCATCAACTTCGTCGACGTTCAGCAGGACGACTTCCGCAAGAAGCTCGCGAGCACGGGCTTCTACGGCGAGTGGAAGTCGAAGTACGGCGCTGCGCCGTGGGAACTGCTGGAAAAGGTCTCCGGCAAGCTCGGTTGACCGGCGACATCTCGCGCCGGCAGTGGCCGGGCGGGGTGCTCTTTCACACACATCCTTGAAACGGGAAGCCGCGCGTTGCCGCGCAGGCCCGCGGCCCCCTTTCGCCTGAAAGAAAGCTATGAACATTCCTCAAGATGATCCCGCATTCGCGGTCGACACGGGCAGGCGCGAGCCGATTGCCTGGCTGGAGACCCTGAACAAGGCGCTCGCCACGCTGGTCGAAATCCCGGCAGCGCTGATGGTGCTGGCCGAAGTGGTGGTGCTGCTGATGGGCGTGACCAGCCGCTACCTGCTGCACGAGCCGCTGGTCTGGTCGGACGAACTGGCATCGATCCTTTTCCTGTGGCTGGCGATGCTGGGTTCGGTCGTGGCCTTCCAGCGCGGCGAGCACATGCGCATGACGGCCGTGGTCGGCAAGCTGGAGCCTCGAAAGCGCGCCTTCCTGGACCTGGTCGCCATCGCCTCGGCCATCGCCTTCCTGGCTTTCGTGGTGCATCCGGCCTACGAGTTCGCGCAGGACGAGGTGTATGTGACGACCCCGGCCATGGGCATCGTGAACTCCTGGCGGGCTGCTGCGCTGCCGGTGGGCCTCGGGCTGATGCTGCTGGTCGGCGTGATGCAGATCTTCCGACTGGGGCGGATCAAGGATGCACTGCTGGCCGTGGGCCTCGTCGCCCTCGTCGTCGGCGCGGTCGCGCTGCTTGGGCCGCTGTTCATCAAGCTCGGCAACTTGAACCTGCTGATCTTCTTCGTGTTCGGCGTCGGCGCCATGGTGTTGCTCGGACTGCCGATCGCGTTCGCCTTCGGCCTGGCGACTTTCGGATACATCGCGCTGACGACCTCCACGCCGACGGTCGTCATCGTGGGCCGCATGGACGAAGGCATGAGCCACCTGATCCTGCTCGCGGTTCCGCTGTTCGTGCTGCTGGGCCTGCTCATCGAAATGACGGGCATCGCTCGCGCCATGGTCAACTTCCTGGCCAACTTGCTGGGGCATGTGCGCGGTGGGCTGTCCTATGTGCTGATCGGCGCGATGTACCTGGTGTCGGGCATCTCGGGGTCCAAGGCAGCGGACATGGCGGCCGTGGCGCCTGCCCTGTTCCCGGAGATGCGCAAGCGCGGCGCCAAGCCCGGCGACCTCGTGGCCCTGCTGTCGGCAACGGGTGCGCAGACCGAGACGATCCCGCCTTCCCTGGTGCTGATCACGATCGGCTCCGCGACGGGTGTATCGATTGCGGCGCTGTTCACCGGTGGCCTGCTGCCCGGCGTGGTGGTCGGCGCGACGCTGGCGGCGCTGGTGTGGTGGCGCTATCGGGGCGAGTCGTTGGAGGGCGTTCGCAAGGCGTCGGGTCGCGAGATCGGCAAGTCGCTGATGATTGCGGTTCCCGCGCTGGCCCTGCCTGTGGTGATTCGTGCCGCGGTGGTCGAAGGCGTCGCCACGGCCACCGAGGTGTCCACCATCGGCATCGTCTATGCGATCGTCGCCGGGCTGCTCGTCTACCGGCAATTCGACTGGAAGCGGGTGTATCCGATGCTGGTCAGCACGGCGTCGCTCTCGGGCTCGATCCTGTTCATCATCGGTGCGGCCACCGGCATGGCCTGGGCGTTGACCCAGTCGGGCTTCTCGACGGCGCTGGCCGATGCGATGAAGGCCCTGCCCGGCGGCGCGATCACGTTCATGGCGGTGTCGGTGGTGGCTTTCATCATCCTGGGCTCGGTGCTCGAAGGCATCCCGGCCATCGTGTTGCTCGGCCCGCTGCTGTTCCCGATTGCACGCCAGGTCGGCATCCATGAAGTGCACTACGCCATGGTCGTGACCCTTGCGATGGGCATCGGCCTCTTCGCACCGCCCTTCGGTGTCGGCTACTACGCGGCTTGCGCGATCAGCCGAATCCATCCGAACGAGGGCATGAAACCTATCGTGGGCTACATGGTCGCCCTGTTCATCGGGACGGTCGTGGTGGCTGCGATTCCGTGGATTTCGACAGGCTTCCTCTGATTCCCACCCGCGCTTCCAACATCAACTCAAGCAAGGAAACTCCATGACTGACTTAACCACGCTCCAACAAAGCGCCTACCGCATCCGCCGCTACGCCCTGCGCATGGGCGAAGTCCAGGGCCAGGGCTACATCGGCCAGGCGCTCGGATGGGCCGACGTGCTCGCCGTGGCCTACAAGCACGCGATGACCTACAAGCCTGAGGATCCCGAATGGGAAGGCCGCGACCGCTTCCTGCTCTCGCACGGCCACTACGCCATCGCCGCCTACGCAGCGCTCATCGAAGCCGGGATCATTCCCGAGGACGAACTGGAAACCTACGGCAGCGATGACAGCCGCCTGCCGATGTCGGGGATGGTCACCTACACACCCGGCATGGAGATGTCCGGCGGCTCGCTCGGCCAGGGCCTGCCGATCGCCGTCGGCATGGCGCTCGGCCTGCGCCTGAAGGGCAACCCGGCCTTCGTCTACAACTCGATGTCCGATGGCGAACTCGACGAAGGCTCGACCTGGGAAGCCGCGATGGGCGCTGCCCACCACCGCCTGTCGAACCTGATCTGCCTCATCGACATCAACAACCAGCAGGCCGACGGCCCCTCCGGAAAGATCATGGGCTTCGAGCCGCTGGCCGACAAGTGGGCCGCCTTCGGCTGGCACGTGCAACGCGTCGATGGCAACGACATGCCCGCGGTCATCGCGGCCTTCGATGCGGCCCGCGCGCTGGCGGAAGACAAGCCCCGCGTGATCCTCTTCGACACCTTGATGGGCAAGGGCGTGCCCTTCCTCGAGACCCGCGACAAGAACCATTTCATCCGAGTCGATCCGCCCGAATGGCAACAAGCCATCGGCCATGTCGACAGCACCCAAACCGAAGGAGCCCTGTAATGAACGCCGTGATCGAAAACAAGAAGCCGAGGCTCACCACCTCCGCCATGATTGCCTCCATAGCCAGCGAGGGCCAGCGCGTCACCGCGGCGCCCTTCGGCAAGGCCATGGTCGAACTGGGCCGCCACCGCCCCGAGGTCGTCGGCATGACGGCCGACCTCGCCAAGTACACCGACCTGCACCTGTTCGCCAAGGAGTACCCCGAGCGCTTCTTCCAGATGGGCATGGCCGAGCAGTTGCTGATGGCGGCCGCGGGCGGCATGGCCAAGGAAGGCTTCATCCCCTTCGCAACGACTTATGCCGTGTTCGGCACCCGCCGCGCCTATGACTTCGTGCACCAGGTGATCGCCGAGGAGAACCTCAACGTCAAGATCTGCTGCGCGCTGCCGGGCCTGACCACCGGCTACGGACCGAGCCACCAGGCGACGGAAGACCTGGCCTTGATGCGCGGCATCCCCGGCCTGACCATCATCGACCCGTGCGACGCGCTCGACATCGAGCAGGCCGTGCCGCAGATGGCCGACCACCAGGGCCCCGTCTACATGCGCCTGCCGCGCGGCAACGTTCCGCTGGTGCTCGACGAGTACGACTACAAGTTCGAACTCGGCAAGGCCAAGCTGATCCGTGACGGCAACGGCGTGCTGGTGATTTCCAGCGGCTTCATGACGATGCGCTCGCTGGAGGTCGCGGACAAGCTCAAGGCCGATGGCATCGACGTCGCCGTGCTGCACGTACCGACGATCAAGCCGCTCGACGAGGCGACCATCCTGGCCGAAGTCCGGCGCCTGGGACGGCTCGTCGTGGTGGCCGAGAACCACTCGGTGATCGGTGGTCTCGGCGAGGCGGTCGCGGGCCTGTTGATGCGCTCGGGCGTCACGCGGCCGTTCCGCCAGATCGGCTTGCCCGATGCGTTCCTGGATGCCGGCGCGCTGCCGACGCTGCACGACAAGTACGGCATCTCCACGGAGGCGATGGGCAAGCAGATCAAGGGCTGGCTCTGAGCCCGGTCTCGTCGACCATGACGCGCAGCCTCGAGCCCTCAATGGACACGCACCTCAACACCAGGACCAAAGTCGGCCTCATCGGCCTCGGCGCCATGGGCTGCGGCGCCGTCGGCAACCTGCTGGCCAAGGGCTTCGAGGTGGTGGGCTGCGACGTGCGTCCGGACGCGCTCGACTGGCTGCAGGCACAGGGCGGCACGCCCGCCAGTTCGCTGGCGGAGATGGCGGCCCAGGTCCGCATCGTCGTGTGCTTCGTCGTCAATTCGGCGCAGACCGAGGCGGTGCTGTTCGGCGAGGGCGGGCTGGTCGGTCAACTGCCGGCCGGTGCCGTGTTCATCGCCTGCAGCACCATGGACCCGGGCTACGTACGGGCGCTCGAGGCGCGCTTGTCGGCGCACGCGATCTCGCTGATCGACGCGCCCGTCACGGGCGGCGCGGTCGGCGCCGCGCGCGGCACGCTGACGATCATGGGCTCGGGCACGCCGGAGGCCTTCGAGTTCGCGCGCCCGGTGCTCCAGGCCTTCGGCGCCACCGTGCATTGCCTCGGCGCGGCGGGCAACGGCGCGCAGATGAAGGTCTTGAACCAGCTGCTGTGCGGCGTGCACCTGGCCGCCGCGGGCGAAGCGCTGGCGCTCGCGAAGCGACAAGGCCTGCCACTCGACCTGACGCTGGAAATCCTCAGCAGCGGCGCGGCCGGCTCCTGGATGCTGGCGGACCGCGGGCCGAGGATGATCGCGGGCCAGTTCGACAACGTGACCTCGGCCGTCGACATCTTCGTCAAGGACATGTCGCTGGTGCTCGACGCCACGCGTGAGTCGCGCTTTCCGGCCGCGCTCGCGCATGCGGCGTACCTCGCCTTCCTTGGCACCACGGCACGCGGCCTGGGCGCGCAGGACGATTCCGCCGTGACGACGAACTACGAGCTCACTTGAGAAGGCGCGGGCCGAGCCCGCATCGTCGCGCCTGGTGGCGTGCAACTGTCGATTCGCGAGTGACAGCCGGCACTCGTGAATTGGCTGTTGCAAGCCACTATTTCTTCAACACCTTCTTCACACCCTCGACTCCTGCCAGCACGACCGCCCCGGCCACGATGCCGACCACCGCATCTGCCACCATCGAGAGCAGCGTTCCACCGATCCCGCCAATGCCCGCAGCCCACGCCTCGACCGCATGCCCCGCAGCGGGCACGCCATGGATCAGGATCGAGCCGCCCACCAGGAACATCGCGGCCGTCCCGGCCACCGACAAGGCCTTCATCAGCCAGGGCGCGAATGCGAGCAGCCCGCGGCCCAGCGCCCGTTGCGCCGCACCCGCGCGTTGGCTCAGCCACAGGCCCGCGTCGTCAAGCTTGACGATGCCGGCCACCAGGCCATACACGCCCACGGTCATGAGGAGCGAGATGCCGACCAGCACCGCCACCTTCGACGAGAAAGGCTGGTCCGCCACGGTGCCCAGCGTGATGACGATGATCTCGGCGGACAGGATGAAGTCGGTGCGAACCGCACCCTTGACCTTTTCCTTCTCGGCCGCGACCACGTCGACCGCCGGGGTGGCGATGGCGTCGACGTGTTGCCTGACCTCGGCCTCGTGCTCCGCCTTGTGCAGGTACTTGTGCGCGAGTTTCTCCACGCCCTCGAAGCACAGGAACGCACCCCCGACCATCAACAGCGGAATCACCGCCCAGGGCAGGAACGTGCCGATCAGCAAGGCCAGCGGCACCAGGATCGCCTTGTTGATGAAGGAGCCCTTGGCCACCGCCCACACCACCGGCAGTTCGCGGTCGGCCTTGACGCCGGACACCTGCTGCGCATTCAGCGCCAGGTCGTCGCCGAGCACGCCGGCGGTCTTCTTGGCCGCCACCTTGGTGAGCACGGCGACGTCGTCGAGCACCGTGGCAATGTCATCCAGCAACAGGAAAAGGCTCGCAGCCATCAGCAACGCTCCAGCAGGTAATTCATCAGGGCTTGGCCAACGCCAGCGTCAGCAGCCGGACAGCGGCAAGCCGAAGCAGTCCGGGGCGGCAATCGCGGTACGCATGCGCATCAGGCGACGCTGCGCTTGAGGCGGACTTCCTCGATCTTCACACCGCCGACGGAAGTGGTCCGGGCGGTCTTCATCTCGCGCTTGAAACCGGCGAGTTCATGGAACCGGATCGCACGGTCGTTGCGCAGCGGCACCCAGACGGTGACGCTGGTGCAGCCTTCTTCCTCGAGGCCTTCGCGCGCGGCGTCCCACAGCGCGACGCCCACGCCCTTGCCCCAGTGCTCGGGCTTGACGTAGATGGCCCAGATCTCGCCGGCCGTGGACGGGGTCTTGGGGTCGCGGGAACGGTCAAAGCCGACGAAGCCGACGACCTGGCCGTCGAGTTCGGCCACGTGGACCTGGGGCTCGCTGAACTCGATGGCCTCGCGCCACTTGGCCTCGCGCGTCGCCGGCGCCAGCGCTTTCAACTGGTCTTCGGGCAGCAGGCCTTCATAGGCGGCGCGTGCGGCGGCGGCATGGACTTCGGCGACGGCGCGGGAATCGCTCATCTCGGCGGGACGGACTTGGTAATCGGACATGGATCGAACATCAAACGGAATCGGGGCGCTATTGTCGCTGCGCGCTCAGGGCCACGCGTTGCCCTAAACTGATTCCCTTCTTATCCCTCGCATCCGGAATGGAGTTCGTCATGGCCAAAGGTCAGCAAAAGAGCAACAAGGAATCGAAGAAGCCGAAGAAGGACACTTCTCCTCCCAAGGCACCCGCTGTCGGCGGTGAACTGGTGCGACCTACCGTCACCACCTCAGTGATCCCGCGCGGCAAGCTCAAGAACAAGTGAGCCAGTGAGCGAATTGCCGCCCGCCCAGCCGCGCAATCCGCTGCACGGCCTGACGCTGGAAGCCATCGTCACCGCGCTGGCGGACCACTACGGGTGGGAAGACCTGGGCCAGCGCATCCCGGTGCGCTGCTTCACCCATGACCCGAGCGTCGGGTCGAGCCTCAAGTTCCTGCGCAAGACGCCTTGGGCGCGGGAAAAGGTGGAGGGCCTCTACCTCTTCATGCTGCGCGACATCCGCCGCAACCGACTGGCCGAGCCCGGCGACAGCCATTGAGCGCCGCGCAGGACCGCCCCAGGCAAGCTCGCAGGCCCTCGGGGGGCAGCGAGGACCGCCGAGCGTGGGGGCCGCAATGAACACAGAAAACCCTGCACCACCACGCTGGACGGTGCGCATCGAGCCGGCCGGCTATGCCTTCGAAGCCATGCCCGGCCAGACCCTGCTGCGCGCCGCGCAACAGGCCGGCGTGGAACTCCCCAGTTCATGCCGCAACGGCACCTGCCGCACCTGCCTGTGCCGCATGGTCGAAGGCACCATCCGCTACCAGATCGATTGGCCCGGCGTCAGCGTCGACGAAAGGGACGAGGGCCTGATCCTGCCCTGCGTGGCCGAGCCCACCAGCAACGTCACGCTCGACGTGCCTCTCGCCTACCAGTTCCTGTAGCCGCACTGCCTGCAAAAGCCCCTTGCGTTTGTACGTGCAAGGGCTATCGTGGAGACCGGTCAGTCGCCTGACCGAAGCCCATCCAATTCACGACAAAGTCAGGGAGACGGTCATGGAATCGATTGAACGCCAGGTCATGGCGAAGGTATCTTGGCGGCTCGTGCCGTTCTTGATGTTCTGCTACTTCATCGCGTACCTCGATCGCGTGAACATCGGCTTCGCCGGTGCCAGCATGAGCAAGGACCTGGGCCTCACCGCGGCCGCATTCGGCGGGGCGGCCGGCATCTTCTTCGTGGCGTATTTCTTCTTCGAGGTGCCCAGCAACCTGATGCTCGAGCGCTTCGGCGCGCGCAAGTGGATCGCCCGCATCATGTTCACCTGGGGCATCATCACCGGCGCGCAGGCCTTCGTCACCGGCGAGACCTCGCTCAACATCGTGCGACTGCTGCTGGGCGTGGCCGAGGCCGGCTTCTTCCCCGGCATCATCTTCTATCTCACGCTCTGGTTTCCGTCGGCGTATCGCGCACGCATCTGCGGGCTGTTCATGTTCGCCATCCCGATCTCGACCGTGATCGGCGCACCCATCTCCGGCCTCCTGCTCAACCTCGACGGCATGGGCGGCCTGCATGGCTGGCAGTGGATGTTCATCATCGAGGCGCTCCCGGCGGTGCTGCTGACCTTTGCTGTCCTCTACTACCTGACGGACCGTCCGAAGGAAGCCAAGTGGCTGACGACCGAAGAGAAGGCGTGGCTGCAACGGCGCCTCGACGACGAACGCGCCAACCGCGAAAGCGCGCACCACATGTCGTGGAAGCAGTCGCTCATGAACCCGCGCGTGATCGCATTCGGCTTCCTCTACATGGCGGCCGTGATCCCGCAGTACGGCCTGAGCTTCTTCCTGCCGCAGATCGTCAAGGCCTTCGGCGGGCTGGGCAACATCGAGATCGGCCTGATCACTTCCCTGCCCTACGCGGTGGGTTCGATCGGCATGATCCTCTGGAGCCGCCATTCCGACACCACCGGCGAGCGCAAGTGGCACACGGCCATTCCGCTGATGTTCATCGTGGTGGGCCTGATCGCCGCGGCGATGGCACCCAGCGCGGCGACGAAGATGCTCTGGCTCTGCGTGGCAGGCTTCGGCTTCTTCGCGGTGCTGCCGGTGTTCTGGACCCTGCCCACGGCCTACCTCAGCGGCGCGGCGGCCGCGGCCGGCATCGCGGCGATCAACTCCATCGGCAACCTGGGCGGCTTCTTCGGTCCCAAGATCTTCGGCATCCTGAAAGACAGCACCGGCAGCGACAACGCCGGCCTGTACTTCCTGGCCGGCTGCGCCGTGGTGGGCATCGTCATCGTGCTGACCCTGGGCCACAACCCGGCGTTGGAGCGCGCGGGGGCAGTACGACCCGCGCCGGTTCGCTGAACTGAACGCCCTCGTTCCTGGCGTGCGGTCTCGCAAACTGCCGCGCGGCTGTTTGCACGGCAGGAATGGCCCCAGAACCTCGGCGCCCTTCGCGGGCGCCGGCGCTATTTTCCTGACGACTTCGCGTCCGGAGTGGCGACGATCCGGTCGCGCTTGGCAAGCGACGGAAACAGCCACAGCCAGCCCACTGCGACCATCACGGTGCCCACGCCACCCAGCACCACCGAGCCCACCGGCCCGATCAATGCAGCGGTCGCGCCCGATTCGAATTCGCCGAGCTGGTTACTGGCGCCGATGAAGATCGAGTTCACCGCGCTCACACGTCCGCGCATCTCGTCGGGCGTCTCCAACTGCACCAGCGTCTGCCGGATCACCACGTTGACCATGTCCGCCCCACCCGACACCGCCAGCGCCAGCAGCGACACGATGAAGCTCTGCGAAATGCCGAACACGATCATGCAGACGCCGAAGGCCGCCACCGCCGCCAGCAGCGTGCGGCCCACGTTGCGCTCGATGGGCCGGCGCGTCAGCGCGATCGAGGCCAGCAGCGCACCCACGGCGGGCGCACCGCGCAACAGGCCCAGGCCCCACGGCCCCGTGTGCAGGATGTCCTTGGCATAGATCGGCAACAGCGCCACCGCGCCGCCCAGCAGCACCGCGAACAGGTCGAGCGAAATCGCACCGAGCACCGTCTTGCGCCGCCAGATGAAGTCCACCCCCGCGAACAGCGTCTGCAGCGTCACCGGCGCCTTGGGCGGCGGCGCATGGGCATAGCGCAGGCGAGCCACCAGCACGCCGCCCGCGACGAACAGCAGCATGCAGGCGCCATAGACCACGCTGATCCCGGCCACGAACAACAGCCCGCCAATGGCCGGCCCCGCGATGATCGCGCCCTGCGTGCCGGCCGAGCTGAAGGCCATCGCGCGCGGCAACATGATCGGCGGCACGAGCATCGGCGTGAGCGCCTGCTGGGCGGGCATCTGGAAGGCCCGCACCGCGCCCAGCACCAGCGACAGGCCCAGCAGCAGCCCGCGCGAATCGAGTTGAAGGTGGCCGGCGACCAGCAATGCCAGCGCCACCAACGCTTGCACGGAAAGGCAGGCGGCCACGATGCGCCCCCGGTGATGCCGGTCGACGATATGGCCCGCATAGAGCGCCAGCAACAGCGCCGGCACGAACTGGAAGAGGCCGACCAGCCCCAGGTCCCACGCGCTGCTGGTGAGGTCGTACATGTGCCATCCGATGGCCACCATCAGCATCTGCGTGCCGGCCGTGCCGAACAGGCGCGACATCCACATGTGCATGAAGGGCCGCTCGCGCGTGAGGTCGGAAAATCCAGGGGCGGCGGCTTGGGACTCGGGCATCGCTTCGAGGATAGCCGACGGGCCGCGCGCCAGGAGACTCTGATCAAGTCGGCCGCGAGGCCGCGCGCCTCGGGTCGGGATGGGATGCAAGGCGCAACCCGCAGCCATAGCCGAAGCTATGGCGAAGAGTTGCAACGCCGCAGACCGCCCGAGCCGAGGATGCGCGGTCCGCGGAGGACTTGATCAATCTCTCCCTACACTGATCGCCCGATGATTTCCCTCGCTCATGAAACGCACGACACGGTCCGCGCCATCCACGAGGACGAGCACCTGCTCGTCCTCGACAAGCCCGCCGGACTGCTTTGCGTGCCCGGCCGCGGCCCGGACAAGCAGGACTGCCTGAGCGCCCGCGCCCAGCAACGGTGGCCCGACGCGCTCATCGTGCACCGGCTCGACATGGCGACCAGTGGCCTGCTGCTGATGGCCCGCAGCGCCGCGATGCAGCGTGCATTGGGCGATGCCTTCGCGGAACGCCGCGTCGACAAGCGCTACGAAGCGGTAGTCGACGGGCTGTTGCCGGTGTCAGCGGACTGGGCCTTGATCGATGCCCCGCTGATCGCCGACTGGCCGCGCCGCCCCTTGCAGAAGATCGATGCGGCGGGCAAGCCGAGCCAGACGCGCTGGCGCGCACTGCGTCAACTCGACGACGCCACGCATGTGGAACTGGAGCCGCTCACCGGGCGCTCGCACCAGTTGCGTGTGCACCTGCTGTCGATCGGCCATCCGATCCTCGGCGACACGCTGTATGCGAGCGAAGCGGTGATAGCCCGTGCGCCTCGCCTCCTCCTGCATGCGACATCGGTGGCCTTCACGCACCCTGCGACGCAGCAGCAGATGCGCTTCGAAAGCCTCGTGCCGTTCAGGTCTTGACGACGAGGACGGGCATATGCGCGTCCTGCAACACGCGCTGCGTCACGCTGCCGAGCAGCAACTTCTCGATGCCCGAGCGCCCGTGCGAGCCCATCACGATCAGGTCGGCACCGATGGCATGGGCGGTGTCGGTGATGCCTTCATGCACCACATGCCCGTCGATGACACGCTGGTCGCTGTGCAGGCCCTCGGCCGCGAGCGCAGCCACGCCGCGGGCGAGCGCCGCATTGGCGCTGGTGGTGGCTGCGGCGAGATACTCGTTCTGGCCCAGCGCATAGTCCGCGCCCACGCCGATGAAGGGGTAGTTGTCGATCACGTGGATCAGCGTGATGCGGCTGCCAAAGGCCAGCGCGAGCGCACTGGCCTTGCTGACCGCGGTCATCGACGTTTCGGAGCCATCGATCGGAACCATGATGTGATTGAACATGACCACCTCTCCTTCTTGCATGCGGTGCGCAAACCAATTTAACGTGCGTCGGGCAGAAAGACTGTAGGACCGGGACAGCAAGCCCACAAGCCCGGCCAACCCTCAAGCAAGCAATTTGGAGGCCCGTGCCAGCCATGGATCGAGCGTTCGTGGATACGGGCGCCGAAGGCAAGAAGATTTCGCGGCGAAGGCGCCAGCCAGGAGACCGGTTCCCGGGGCTAAACCGTGCACCGGCATGGCGACAACGAAGTTGCGGCAGGGGGCCGACAGGTTCGGAAGCGCTTGCCAGGCCGGCGCGCGGTCCGCCGAAGGCCGCGAGCGGCATGCCGCCGCCGATGACCTTGCCGAGCACGGGCGCCAGCACTTCAAGCCTGCGATCGGCGGCCGGCCAGATTCACACTTTCAAATGCCGTCGCCTTGAAACGCGCCGGCCCGGCAGGTCAGGACCAGCGTGTCGCGCCAGCCGCCATGGTTCTCGTTCCAGGGCTGGATCGGCGTGGACTCGTGGATGACGCGGGCATCGTCGAGCAGCAGCAGGCTCCATGGCTGGGTCATCGTGAAGCGTTCGCCGCGCCGGCCGCTGGCCTCGAACACGCGCGTCTCGCCGCCCTTGACGTTGTGCCTTCCGATCAGTGCCACGGCCACCAGGTCGACACCGTCCCGGTGCGCACCCTCTGGCGTGGGCCGGCCGATGCCGCCTGCGGTGTCGATGCGGAACTGGTGCGCTTCCATGTACCAGGTTTGCCCGCCGCGCAAGGTGCTGGCGGCACGGGCCACGCTCAACATCAGGTGCTGCCACGCCGGCTGCACCAGCGTGTGCGCCTCCATCGGCGCGAACCAGCGCTGCATGCCGCCATGCAGCGCGTTGTATTCGACCGACTGCCAGTGGGCGCGATGCGGCACCAGGTGCAGCACGTCGCTCTCCACGGTGAAGCAGGCATGACGGCGCTGCCGATAACGCCCGCCGTCCTTCAGGTAGTCGTCGGGCGGCAGGTTGTCCCAGTCCGGATGCATCGCGTCGAGTTCGTCGAGCGAGTGGCCGATCCATTCGGCCACGGCCTGTGGATCGAGGACGGCGTAACCGTCTTCGCGCAGTGCGGTGTCGAGCTGCGCGGGCGAACAGAAGCGGGGTGCGAAGTCGGTCATGGGCGCGGACTCCCACGCCTGTTCATGTCTTGGCGGCACATCTACGCCGAAACCTTCACGCCCTTCCAGAACGCCACGCGGTCGCGAACTTCTTCGGCCTCGGGCTTCGGGTCGGCGTAGTACCAGGCGGCATCGGCGTTGAGCTCGCCGTTGACGAGCAGCGAGTAGTAGTTGGCCGAGCCCTTCCAGGCGCAGGTGGTGCGGTGATTGCTGAAGGTGACGAAGTCGCGGTTGAGCGCGCTCATCGGGAAGTAGTGATTGCCTTCGACCACGACGGTGTCGTCGCTCTCGGCGATGACGGCGCCGTTCCAGATTGCTTTCATTGACCAGATTCTCCGGGGACATCCCGCAACGCGCGGGGCAACCGATTATTGTGCCGTTGCGACGGGCAGCCAGTGCACGCTGAACAGCCGGTCCGCATCCGTCCACACCGGCCCGATGCCGAAGCCCGCCTTCACGGCGAGCGTGCGCAGTCCGTCGATGCTGAACTTGTGCGAGTTCTCGGTGTGGATGGTCTCGCCTTCGGCAAAGGTGAAGCGCTCGCCGAGCAGGCTCACCGCATGGGCGCGCTTGCTGACCAGGTGCATCTCGACGCGCTGCAGCGGCGCGTTGTAGAAGGCCGCATGGGTGAAGTTGCCGGGGCTGAAATCCGCACCCAGTTCGGCGTTGGCGCGGTGCAGCAGGTTGACGTTGAAGGCCGCGGTCACGCCCTGCGCATCGTTGTAAGCCTCGTGCAGCAACGCCGGGTCCTTGATCAGGTCCACGCCCAGCAACAGGCCGCCGCCGCGCAGCATGCGCGCGGCGCTTTGCAGGAAGGCGAGTGCCTCCTCGGGGCTGAAGTTGCCGAGTGTCGAGCCCGGAAAGAAGCCGACGCGGCGGCCACCCACCGTCTCTGGCGAAGGCAGCGCAAAGCGGCGCGTGTAGTCGGCCACGATGGGCACGACTTCCAGGCCCGGATAGTCGGCCCGCAGCCGTGCCACGGCCCCTTCCAGGTGCTCGCCCGAGATGTCGATGGGCAGGTAGCGCCTGGGCGTTTCCAGCGCATCCAGCAGCAGGCGCACCTTGGTCAGCGAACCCGCGCCGAATTCGACAATCTCGGCCGCCGGCCCGATGTGGTTGGCGATCTCCGCGGCGCGGTCGGTGAGGATGCGCAGTTCGGTGCGCGTCGGGTAGTACTCCGGCAACCCGCAGATGCGATCGAACAGCGCCGAGCCGGCGCCATCGTAGAAGTACTTGGGCGGAATGCTGCGCGGCCTGCTGGCCAGGCCCGAAAGCATGTCCTGCGCAAAGTCGGACAGGGGCTGCTCCTGGCGAGCCGACAGCGAATCGATGTTGAACGATGGATTGCGCATGTCTTAGAGCCCCCGCGCGAGCCTTAGCCCGGTGAACTGCCAGCGCGCGGCCGGCGGAAAGAAATTGCGATAAGTCGAGCGCGCATGCCCGTCCGGCGTGGCCGAACTACCGCCGCGCAACACCAGTTGCCCGACCATGAACTTGCCGTTGTATTCGGCCGCGATGCCGGGCAGCGGGCGGAAGCCCGGGTACGGGTCATAGGACGAACGCGTCCACTGCCAGGCATGCCCGGTGAGCTGCCGAATGCCGGGCAGGCTGCTTGCGGCCTCCCATTCGAATTCGGTAGGCAAGCGCGCGCCGGCCCACTCGGCATACGCGGCGGCTTCGTAGAAGCTCAGTTGCGCCACGGGCGCCTCGGGCTCCAGCGCGCGCAAGCCATGCACACCGAACACATGCCAGCCCGATGCATGGCCGGCGCCATGGCCACGCAGCGCCAGGCGCGGATCGTCGGGCGCCAGCCAATAAGCCGGGCAATGCCAGCCCTGCGCCTGCACCGCGGCCCAGCCATCCGAGAGCCACAGCTCGGGCCGCTGATAGCCGCCATCGGCAATGAATTGCGCATAGTCGCCGCAGCTGACCAACCGGTCCGCGATCTCGAAGGGCCGCAGCAGCACCTGATGGCGCGGCGTCTCGTTGTCGAAGCAGAAGCCCTCGCCCGCGTGGCCGACTTCAGCCAGACCACCCGCATGAGGCAGCCACCGCACCGGCGCCGGCACGGCGGCCAGCCGCAGCGCCGGACCGGATGCAGAGCGGTACGCCGGCAACATCGGGTTGCACGACAACGCATGGAGGATGTCGGTCACCAGCAGTTCCTGGTGTTGCTGCTCGTGGTGCAGCCCCAGCATGACGATCCCCTGGATCTGCGGCCATGCGCCCGCGCCCGGCTGGCCAATCAGCGCCTCCACGGCCTCGTCCACGTGGGTGCGATAGGCACGCACCTCGTCCACCGAAGGCCGCGTCAGCAAGCCCCGCTGCGGCCTGGGATGGCGCGGTCCCAGGGCCTCGTAGTAGGAATTGAAGAGGTAGTGAAAGCGCGTATCGAATGGCTGGTAGCCGCGGGCATGCGGCTGCAGCAGCACGGTCTCGAAGAACCAGGTGGTGTGGGCCAGATGCCATTTGGTCGGGCTGGCGTCAGGCATCGACTGGATGCACTGGTCCTCGGGCGACAACGGCGCCGCCAATGCGAGGCTGTGGGCACGCACGGCACGGTACTGCTGGCGCAGGGTGTCGGCCGCCTGCGCGAGCGGGCTGTCCGGATTCATGCAGTCTCCATCGCGGGCAAAGCGTGTTTGTAGCCGATCAGCGCGATCGATGCGCGTAGGACAAATTCGTTCAGGCGCCGGGACCGTCTCAAAACCTTTGACCTACACCTGTCAAATCGTCCGCGCAACGCAGGCTGAACCCCCTGAAGCGACATGGATAATCAGCCGCATGAGCACTCCGTCCTCCCCCACTGCCCGTCCCCATATCGTCATCATCGGCTGCGGCTTCGGCGGGCTCGAAGCGACACGGGCACTGCAGCGTGCGGATGTCGACATCACCGTGATCGAGCGCACCAACCATCACCTGTTCCAGCCCCTGCTGTACCAGGTGGCCACGGCCGGCCTGGCGGCGCCTTCGATCTCGGCGCCCGCTCGCACCCTGTTTCGAAACCAGCGCAATGTCACGACGCTGATGGGAGAAGTCAGCGGCTTCGCGCCAGCCACGCGCGAGGTGATCCTGGCCGACGGCCATCGCATCGTCTACGACCACCTGGTGGTTGCCGCCGGCACCACGCACAGCTATTTCGGGCACGACGACTGGGCCGCCCACGCGCCCGGACTGAAGACGCTGGCGGACGCTTTCACCGTGCGCGGCAAGGTGCTCTTCGCCTTCGAGGCGGCGGAGCGAGAATCCGACCCGGAAAAGCGCCGCGCCATGCTCACGTTCTGCGTGATCGGCGCGGGACCGACCGGTGTCGAGATGGCCGGCACGATGGTGGAAATCGCGCGGCACACGTTGAAGGGCGAGTTCCGCCACATCGACCCGGCCGACTCGCGGGTGCTGCTGATCGAGGGAGGCTCTCGCGTGCTGCAAGCCATGCCGGAAAGCCTGAGCCACAAGGCGCAGGTGCATCTGGAGGAATTGGGCGTCGAGGTGCAGCTGGGTGCCAAGGTCACCGCCATCGATGCCAACGGCCTGAGCTTCCAGACCGGCGGCGGGGCGGACGGCACGCCCGCCAACGTGCAAAGGATCGACAGCCATTGCGTGGTGTGGGCCGCAGGCGTGACCGGGTCGCCGCTGGGACGCGGCCTGGGCGAAGCGCTCGGCATGAGCGTCGACCGTGCCGGCCGTCTCAAGGTCGAACCCGACCTGAGCCTTGCCGGCCACCCCGAGATCAGCGTGGTGGGCGACCTGGCCGCCGCCATGAGCTACCACAAGGGCAAGGAGCCCAAGCCGGTGCCCGGGGTGTCGCCGGGCGCCAAGCAGATGGGCCGCACTGCGGCGGCCAACATCCTGCGCCGGCTCAACGGCCAGCCGACCGAGCAGTTCCGTTACGCCGACTACGGCAACCTGGCCACCATCGGCCGCAACGCCGCCGTGGTCGACCTGAGCACGCCGCTGGGCCCGTTGCGATTCAGCGGCCGCATGGCCTGGCTGTTCTGGCTGTTCGCACACGTCTACTTCCTGATCGGCTTTCGCAACCGGCTGATCGTGCTGATGGACTGGGCCAGCGCCTATGGCACTTACCAGCGCAGCGCGCGCGTGGTTCCCGAGACGCTGCCCGAGCATCGGCCCGCAAACCACACCTGATCCACTGCCGCCCCAACCGCCTGCGGCTCGCCCGGTGCAGGTTGCCGCCCCCGCGCCGGCACGGGCGGAGCGGCGCGGTCGCCTGCCTGTCAATGCAGGGCGAATTTTCTGCCGCTGACGCAGAAGTTTCCTGCCGACGCAACGCCAGTTGCCTGCATCGGAGAACCCACGATTGGCGCCCAATCGAGGTTCGCTGGGTCAATGAACCAAGTCATCGACCTGAGCACTTCAGTCCGCCTCCCGCGGGCCGTCTTTTTCAGGAAAATTCGCATGAACGACGTTATCGATCAAAAGGACCAGGGAACCGCCGCCCTGTTCGACACCGCATTGGCCGCCATTGCCACCTGGATTGAAATCCTGCAAGCCGAGATCCGCTCGCACTGCACCTCCGCGCGCCCGCTGAGCAAGCAGATCCACCCGCTCACGCGCAAGGTTGCCGAGGCGGTCACCGCGGGCCGCAAGCTGCGACGGAACGACCTCGCGGCCATCAACGCGACCATCGACTTCTATACCTCGCTGATCGAGGCGCATCGCCAGGACGAAGAAGCGCATGCTGCCTGAAGACCCGTTGCTGTTGATCGGCTTCCAGGTTTTCATCGGCCTGTGGACCGCGCTGGCTTTGGCGGTCGTGCATCTGGGGTGAATCTGCTGCCTTCGGCGTGGAGAAAATCGCGAGACGCGTATCAGGCGGCAACCGCACCGCCAGACGCTCAGCCCTTCACCGCCGACTCCGCCTCCTGCAGCAACCGCCACATGACTTTGCCGCTGCCACTCTTCGGCAGCGTATCGACGAACTGCACCTTGCGCGGGATCTTGTAGACCGCCATGTTCTCGCGGCACCAGTCGATGATCTCCTGCTCGGTGGTGTCCTTGTGCGTGGCGCGCAGCACGATCACCGCCTTGACCGATTCACCGCGGTACTCGTCCTTGGTCGCAATGACGCAGGCTTCCTGGATCGCGGGGTGCTTGAACATCAGCAATTCCACCTCCGCCGGCCAAACCTTGAAGCCGCTCGCGTTGATCATGCGCTTCAGGCGGTCGGTCATGAAGAAGTAGCCGTCCTCGTCCATGCGGCCCATGTCGCCGGTGCGGAAGAAGCGCTTGCCTTCGAAGTCGACGAAAGCCGCCGCGGTCGCGTCCGGACGCTTCCAGTAACCCTGGAACACCTCGGGGCCGTGCGTGATGATCTCGCCCGATTCGCCGATCGGCAGCTCCTTCAGCGTGTCCGGGTCGACCACGCGCGAGTCGGTGCTCATGTACGGAATGCCGAGGCACTGCTGCTTCGGATTCTCGAAGGGGTTGGCATGCGAGGGCGCGGCCGTCTCGGTCAGGCCATAGCCTTCCTGGTACTTGAGGCCATAGGAATCGAGCAGGCGCTGCGCGATGGCCTGCGGCATCGCCGCGCCGCCACCGCCGATGTAGACCAAACTGCTGAGGTCATAGCTCGCAAAATTGGGGCTGGCCAGCAGGTCGATGACCATGGTCGGGATGTTGGTCCAGCTCGTGACCTTCCAGCGCGAAATGAGGCGGCCGGCCACGTCGCGGTCCCAGCGCGGCATGATGACCATGGTGCCGCCGAACACGATGGTCGTGTGCATCAGGCTCACCGTGCCGGTGATGTGGAACATCGGCACCACGGCCAGCATCACCCCTTCCGACGAACCCAGGCCCCAGAGCTGGCTGGCGAAGGCGTTGTGGTTGAGGCTCGAATGGTTGTGGATGCAGCCCTTGGGCAGGCCGGTGGTGCCGCTGGTGTAGGGCAGCAGCGCCATGTCGTTGGCGCCCACGACGTGCGGTGGCGCCTCGTGGTCGGCGTTGACCGCTTCCTTCCAGGTCATGACCTGGCCGCCTTCGAGCTTGGCCGGCGGGTATTGCGTCAACAGCCAGTCGCGCCAGGCGGGGGCCGGGGCTTCATCACCTTCCACGGCGGGATCGAAAGTGTCGGTGAACTGCGTGACGATCAGGTGCGCCAAGCGCTGTGCCGGCGGCAGCGCGTCGCTGGCCTTGGCCAGTTCGGGCGCGAGGTCGCCGGTGGTGATGGCGACCTTGGCGTCGGGGTCGGTGATGTAGTGCTTGAGTTCCTCGGCCCGGTTCATCGGGTTGACCGGAACGACCACGGCATTGGCCCGCAGGATTGCGAAGTGCGCGATCACGAGTTGCGGGCAGTTCTGCATGTCGAGCACGACACGGTCGCCGCGCCGCACGCCCAGGGCGTACAGCGTGCCGGCCAGGCGCTCGGTCTGCGCCAGGAACTCACGGTAGGTGATGACGCTGCCGAAGAAGACCAGCGCGGGCTTGTCTGGATAGCGGGCAGCACTGGTGGCCAAGTTGTGCCACAGCGAGGTGGCGGGTACGGTGATCGACTTCGGCAGGCGCGCGGGCCAGAACTTGTAATGCGGGCGGTCCATTGGGTCTCCTGGAGAGAGGCCGAGCCTACGCGGCAGCGCAGCAATCCCAAATCAGGGAAGCCCCAATGGCGTCACCTTGGCGACGTTCGGCTGGGATGCGACACATGACTACAGACAAGTCCGCCGCGACGACCTACAACCGCAGGTCGTTCAACCCCTACGCGAGGAATCCACATGCCCGAAAAGCACGCAAGCGTCCATTGGGAAGGCGCCGGCAAGACCGGCAAGGGCCAGATCAGCACCGAGACCGGTGCGCTGAAGGCCTACCCCTACGGCTTCGCCAGCCGCTTCGAGGACGACCGCAAGGGCACCAACCCCGAGGAGATTCTCGGCGCGGCGCACGCGGGCTGCCTCACGATGGCCTTTGCCTTCGCGCTGGAGGGTGCGGGCCTGGCGGCCACGTCGATCGATACCAAGGCCGCCGTGCGTTTGGTGAAGGATGGCGACGGCTTCAAGATCGACCGCATCGCGCTGGAACTCGAAGCGGCCATTCCCGGCATCGATGAAGCCACGTTCCAGAAGATCGCGGCCGGCGCCAAGGCGGGTTGCCCGCTGTCGAAGGCGCTGGCGAGCGTGCCGGAGATCACGATGAAGGCGACGCTGAAGAGCTGATGCCTCTTGTGCGGGCGGCAACGGCTCCCCCGCCTTCTGAAATGCGCGTCCCCGGTGGTAGTTCGCCATCGTGATACCGCGCGGTATGTTGCTTGCAGGCATCAACTAACGGCGCACCTCATCGGGGATTTCCCCCGGGCTCATTCCATCTGTCATTTCCGCGACCGCAGCACTCCTGGACGCACTTCAAGAATCGCGGCGGGGCTTGGCGTGCGCGCCATCCCCGTTTACCTCGATCGATTGAACTCCCGGAGACAGACAGATGAAAAAGAGCAGCGTCAAGGCCTTGCGCTTGACCGCCATGTGCGTGGTGTTAGGCAGCGCCCTCGTGGGCTGCGGCGGTGGTGGCGGCGGCTACAGCTTTCCCATCGTGACCACGCCCCCCAGGACCGAGGCGCCGCCACCCGATGCGCGTGTGGCGATCACCTCGGTCACCGTCTTCGGCGACAGCCTCAGCGACGTCGGCACCTATGCGGCCGCCACCGGGGACCCTGCCAACCCCGGCAAGTTCACGGTCAACCCCGGCAAGCTCTGGGTCGAGAACATCGCCGGCTTCTTCGGCCTGACCGTGAAGCCGAACCGCTCGCTCACGCTGGACGAAACCGCCAGCGGCGTGGCCGGTGCCGGCGTGGGCACCGCTACCGCGATTGGCGGCAACGGCTATGCCGAAGGCGGCGCGCGCATCGACGCACTCCCCAGCGAAAGCGGCATCGGCAACAACCAGATCGTGGCGCCGATCTCGCGCCAGATCACCAGCTACCTGGCCAGCCACGCCAAGTTCCCTGCCAGCGAACTCGTCATCCTCGACGGCGGCGGCAATGACACCTACGCGCAGTTCAGCTCGGTGTGCTGGGGCACCGACGACAACGGGCCCGGCACGGGCGGCGGCAAAGCCACCATCGCGGGCGCAACCAGCGAGATCGTGACGGCCGCCAATGCCCAGGTCGCCAACATCAAGCGCATCCATGACAACGGCGCGCCGGTGGTGCTGGTGGCCGCGGCGTCGGACTGGGGCAGCAACCCCTTCGGCGCGCACTACCTGAGCGATGCCTACCAGACCACCGGCTGCTACACCAAGGTGCCTGCGTCGCAGATCACCGCGTGGACGACGCAGTTCAACACGATCCTGCAGGCCGGCATCGCAGGCATGAGCAACGTGATCTACGTGGACGCCGCGACCGACTTCGCGGACGCCGTGGCCAACCCGTCGAAGTACGGCCTGGTGAATGTCGACGCGCCTGCCTGCACGGTGGCCAGCGCCGCCTTCTGCACGGCGGCAACGTTGCGGGCTCCGGACGCCGCGACGACCTGGCTGTGGTCGGATGCGTTCCACCCGACGCCGCGCGGGCACCAGATCTTCTCGGACGCGGCGCTCAACGCGCTGAAGGCGTCGACGAAGAAGCCATCCTGATGGGATGAGGCGGCGTCATGCGCGGAACAGGCCGTTGAGTTCCACGCCCGACGCCGCGTCCGCGAAGCCATCGAACCTGCCCTGCTCCGACAGCCCGCGCGCCGCGCGCATGAAGCCGCCCCATGCCGCGCGCGCCAGCGCACCGCCGACGCTCACGCGCCGCACGCCCAGCGCCGCGATGTCGTGCATCGTCAGGTCGCTGGCCGAGCCGACCAGCAGGTTCACCGGCTTCGGCGACACGGCCGCGACCACGATCTCGATCTGTTCGCGGGTGCGGATGCCCGGCGCGTAGAGGCAATCGGCACCGGCCTCGGAATAGGCCTTGAGCCGGGCGATGGCATCGTCCAGGTCCGGCCGCCCGGCAAAGAAGTTCTCGGCGCGGCCGACCAGCAGGGTGTCGCCACCGGCCTTGTCGATCGCATGGCGGGCCGCGCGAATCCGCGCGACCGCCACCTCGATGTCCAGCAACGGATCGGCAGGATCGCCGGTCGAATCCTCGATCGACAGGCCGGCCACACCGGTCTCGATGGCCAGGCGCACGCTTTCCGCGACGCCTTGCGGATCGGCCGCGAAGCCGCTCTCGAAGTCCGCGTTCACCGGCAGGTCGGTGGCCGCCACCATCTCGCGCAGATGCGCCAGCACCATCTCGCGCGACATGTCGCCATCGGCGAGGCCCAGCGACCATGCACAACCGGAACTGGTGGTGGCCAGTGCCTTGAAGCCCAACGTCTTCAAGTAGCGCGCGCTGCCCACGTCCCATGGGTTCGGAATGACGAAGCAGCCGGTCGCGTGCAGTTGCCGGAAGGCGCGGCGCCGGGCCGCGATGTCGGATGAGGAAGGGGTCACGATGTCACCTCCGTGGCGTTGTGCGGCGCCCATCGTAGCCGGCGAATGCACCACTGGCACGGAACGTTCGTGCTGTGGCAAGCTCACGAAAGCATGAGACCCACTCCCGACTGCGCCTGCGGCGCCTCCACCTCCAGCGGGCGCAGCCAGCGGGCCGGCGAAGCCGATTCCGCAAGAGCCCTCGAACGGACTTCACTTTCACGACGCGGCCTCATCGGCGGCCTGGTTGGCGCCGCCTTGCTGCCGACGCCATTCCCCGCGCTCGCCGGCTTCAACTTCTTCACCAGCGAATACACCGCCAGCCGGGCCGAGCTGGAGGCGCAGATCGTCAAGCGCTTTCCGGTCCAGCAGCGCTATGCGGAGATCTTCGAGGTGCTGCTGCGCGATCCGCGGCTGACGCTGGATGCCCGCAACAACCGCGCAGCCATCTCGGCGATCGTCGTCATCGGCAGCCCGCTGATGCAGCCGTCGGCGGTCGGCGGCATCGTGTCGGTCAGCAGTGCATTGAAGTACGACGTTGCTGCATTGACGTTGCGGCTGGACCAGCCGCGCGCCGACCGCATCGAACTGCAAGGCCTCGGCGGGCGCGACGCTGCGCGGCTGCAGCAAGTCGGCGGCGTGGTCGCGCAGGAATTGCTGCGCGACTATCCGCTGCACACCTTCAAGCGCGAGGAACTGACCGTGGGCCGCAAGACCTACGAGATCGGCGCGATCACGGTCCTGGACGATGGCATCAAGGTGGAACTGAAGTGACGGCGCTTGTCCGGTGCATCTCGGTGTTGGCGGGAGCCTTGCTGGTGGGTTGCGTCGCGCCGCCGGCCTCGTCGGCAGGCAGCTTCGATCTCCAGGCCCATCGCGGCGGCCGCGGCCTCGCGCCCGAGAACACGCTGGCCGCGTTCCGCAACGCGATGCAGCTCGGCGTGACGACGCTCGAACTCGACATCGGCCTGACCGCCGACAACGTGGTCGTCATCTCGCACGACACCGCCCTCAATCCCGACCACACGCGCGATGCCAGGGGCGCATGGTTGCCGGCCGTCGGCCCCACGATCCGCTCGATGACGCTGGCGCAAGTCCAGGCCCATGACGTCGGCCGGCTCCATCCGGACAGCAGCTACGGCAAGCCCTTCAGCAGCCAGAAGCCCAGCGATGGAGAACGCATCCCGACACTGGCCGCACTCTTTGCACTGGCCAGCGAAAGCGGCAACACGCAGGTCCGCTTCAACATCGAGACCAAGATCGACCCCACCAGGCCCGACGAGACCGCCGCGCCCGAGCCGATGGTGCGCGCCTTGCTCGCCGAGATCGACAAGGCCGGCATGGCCCGGCGCGTGACCATCCAGAGCTTCGACTGGCGCACGCTCGCGCTGGTCGGCCAACTGGGGCCCGACCTGCCACGCGCCTATCTCACGAGCCCGCGGACCTTGCGTGACAGCCGCTGGACGCTGGGCCTCGATGCCACCAGCTTCGGCTCCACGCCACTGTTGGTGCAGGCCGCCTCCGCCGGCGGCAAGGCGCCGGTGATCTGGTCGCCAGCGTTCAACGACCTGACTCCGGCACAAGTCCGACAGGCGCAGGCGCTGAAGATGACGGTACTGCCCTGGACGGTGAACCAGCGCGTCGACATGTTGCGGCTGCTGGACATGGGGGTCGACGGCATCATCACGGACTTTCCGGATGTGCTGGGTGACGTGCTGCGAGAACGCGGTGTCGCGGCAATGGATCATCGGGTCCTGCCTGTCACGACGGCTCGCTGACGAGCCGTTGCCGATTCGACCCCTCGTGGCTTCGCGCAATCCCGTGCGAAGTACGCAACCAGCGCGTCCGCACGCGGCCGATACTCGACGTTCACGCGATTCCCTTCCCTGGACGCGATGTGCACGACGACTGCGGCGCTTCTTTTGTCAACCTTCGTTGCCTCCCTACACGATTGACGTGCCGCCAGTGTGCAACCGATCACATCCGTGGCCTTCTTTGGAGCGCCAACCACTGGATTGCCGCTACGACAAAAGTTAGTCTGGATGCGGGCGTTTCAATTCCGCCAAGGCCATTCGTTCTGCATGAGAACCGCCAGCGCTGACGCCCCCGCGAAAGGACACGCCATGAACGCGCACAGCATTGAACTGATCGTCGACGAGCCCATCCCGGGGCACTATTGCTGGGTCCTGCTGAAGCAGGAGGCACCCGACCAGAACCCGGTCCCCGTCGACTACGCCGCCGGGCCGATGCCCACCTACACCGCCGCCATGAGGGCCGGCATTGCGGCCCTCGAACGGCGCGCGGAATCGCGCGCGGCATCGAAGGAACCGAACACGCTCCACTGATTCATTCACGGGTCGCGCCCTCAGCGCGGACGCGGATGTTCCTGGCGCCAGGTCCATGGCGCCACCGGATCGCCGTCCCGCCAAAGGCCTGCATGCTTCCCCTTGGCCTCGACCTCGGCAAACTCATACTGGCCGCGCTCCTGCGGCGTCTGTTCCTCCGCGTAATGCGGCTCCCACCACGCCAGGCCCAGCGTGACCAAGGTGAGCCCCGCATCCAGCGTCCTCGCACACGGCTCGCGTGTGCATGAAGGCGGCGCCACCATCACCTTGCACACGCTTCGGCCGTAGCGGTCCGGGTTGCCACGGCATTCGAGCCGGGCCATCTTGTCGAGCACGAGCCCGCTCAGGGCCTGCCGGGCCCGACGCCCGAAAGCCTGGTTGCTTTCCGGCGCGTCGATGCTGGCGAGACGCACCGTGAGCAGGTTCTGCGGCAGCGCTGCTTCGTCGCAGAGCGCCTTGAGGGTGTCGCCATCCGAGACGGACAGCACGAGGCAAAGAATGGCAGTGGCGGCAATAGGCATGAGCCATATGGTGCCAAACAAATCGACATGCGCTACGCTCTTTGCCCACGGCCGCATTCGCGGTAGCCGGGAGTCCATGTGGCCAAGGAAAGCAAGCAGAAGCCCGCAGCACCCACCCGACCTCGCCTCTCGCGCGACGAGCAGCAGGCACTCGGCAAGAGCCTGCGCGAGAAGTGCCCACGCGATTCCCATGGCGCTTGGAATCCGCCGCCCGATCGCCCCAGTCCGCTGGCACTGATCGACCAGTCCAACAAGGGCCGCGTCCCCGACCTGATCCCGCTGCGCATGGGTCGGATGGTGCGCACGCCCTTCACCTTCTACCGCGGCGCCGCGCTCAACATGGCGCACGACCTGGCGAACACGCCCGTCACGGGCCTGCGCGTGCAGGCCTGCGGTGACTGCCACCTGATGAACTTCGGCGCCTTCGCGACGCCGGAGCGGCGGATGATCTTCGACCTCAACGACATGGACGAGACGCTGCCCGCCCCATGGGAGTGGGACCTCAAGCGGCTGGCCGCCAGCTTCATCCTGGCTTGCCGCGACAACCGCTTCGGCGAAGGCTCGGCGCGCGATGCGGCGATGACCTGCGTGCGCTCGTATCGGGAGCGCATGGCGGAGTACAGCCAGATGTCGGCGCTGGACACCTGGTACTCGCGCATCGAGATCGAGCAGGCCGTGGACGCCCTCAGCAACGCCGACGGACGCAAGCGCCTGGCAAAGCGCATCGCGCAGGCCCGCGCGCGCAGCGTGCTTGAGCACGACTTCCCCAAGCTCGCCGCCATGCGGGGCGAGGAGCCCTCGATCAAGGACAACCCGCCGCTCGTCTACCACCCGCGCAACATCGACGAGGAATCCTTGCTGGAGCAAGCCCGCGAAGCCTTCGCCATGTACCGCGAGTCGATTCAGGAAGACCGCCGCACGCTGATCGACCGCTACGAACTCAAGGACATCGCCTTCAAGGTGGTCGGGGTCGGCAGCGTAGGCACCTTCTGCGGCGTGCTGCTGTTGATGGCCAACAAGGACGATCCGCTCTTCCTGCAGGTGAAGGAAGCACGCGCCTCGGTGCTGGCGCCCTACGCGGGCAAGAGCCTGTATCCGAACGAAGGGCAACGGGTGGTCAACGGCTATCGGCGCATCCAGTCTGCCAGCGACATCTTCCTGGGCTGGACCATGGGCCGGCATGGCCGCCATTACTTCGTGCGCCAGCTCAAGGACATGAAGGTCAGTGCGGAGGTCGAGATCATGCAACCCAGTTCGATGACCGAGTACGCCGAGCTGTGCGGCTGGACGCTCGCTCGCGCCCACGCGCGCTCGGGCGAGGCCGCGGAGATCAGCGGCTACCTGGGCAAGAGCGAATCTTTCGACAAGGCGATCATGAAATTCGGAGTGGCCTATGCGGACCAGAACGAAGCCGACCACGAGGTGCTGGCCGACGCCGTGCGTTCCGGCCGGGTCGAGGTGACGGTCGAGGCCGAATGAGCCTGCCCGCGATACGACTTTGCAATCAAGCGCAGGACAAGGCGGAGCGCCGCAGACGGTGCTGTAGCACGGCAAGGCGATTCAACGCAGTCATGCGCCTGATTGCGAAGTCGGGTCGCCTATCATCGCCGCCGATGTCCTACACCCCGTTGCCGCCCGCAGGCGCCATCACCGATGTCGCCAGCATCGAGGTTGGCCACTTCTCCGACACCCGCCGCCCCACAGGCTGCACCGTCATCCTCACGCGCGAAGGCGCGGTCGGCGGCGTCGATGTGCGCGGCGCGGCGCCCGGTACGCGCGAGACCGACCTGCTGGCGCCGGGCAACCTGGTCGAACGCGTGCATGGCGTGATGCTCGCCGGCGGCAGCGCCTGGGGGCTGGCCGCCGCGGAAGGCGCCATGCGTTGGCTGGAGGAGCGCGGCGTCGGCATGGACGTGCGCTACGGCACGTTGCCCATCATTCCGGCCGCCGTGTTGTTCGACCTGCCCATGGGCGACCCGCGCATCCGGCCCGACGCGACAGCGGGCTACGCGGCCTGCGAGGCGGCGACGTGCCAAGCGCCGGCCGAGGGGAATGTCGGCGCCGGCAGCGGTGCGCTGGTGGGCAAGTTGTTCGGCATCGACCGGGCCATGAAGGGCGGGATCGGCACGGCTTCGGTGACGGTGGCCGGCGTCACCGTCGGCGCGCTGATCGCATGCAACGCACTCGGCGACGTGATCGATCCCGACACCGGGCAGGTCGTGGCCGGCGCGCGCACGGCGGATGGCCTCGCGCTGCTCGACACACGCCGCGCGTTGCTGCGCGGCGAACTGCCCCAACCCCTGCTGGCCGGCACCAACACCACGATCGGCGTGGTTGCGACCGATGCGGTGCTGACCAAGGTGCAGGCGAATCGCCTCGCCATGGTGGCGCACGACGGGCTGGCGCGCAGCATCAACCCGGTCCACACGATGAGCGACGGCGACACGCTGTTCGCGCTCGCCACCTGCCGCGCGCCCGGCACCGGCGCCACGCCGGGGATGACGGTGCTGAGTGCGATGGCGGCGGAAGCGGTGGCGCGCGCGACGCTACGCGCCGTGCGTGCTGCGGAATCGCTGACGGTGGGCGGCCGCCATGCGCTGGCCGCGCGGGACTTGCGGTAGCGGCGGCATGCTGGCGGCCGGCACGCGCGACTCCGCGTGGGGTTCCATCGACTGGCCCTGGTCGTTCGAAAGCTTGTCGAAATCGCCCCGCACGACGGCCACCAGGTCCATCGCGACCAGCACCAATCCGCAGCCCGCCGCGCAACGGATGAGCTCACTGACCAGTTCGAGTTCGGGCACGATGTCCTGCCCCGCCACCACGGCGAGCAAACCGATCGAAAGCAACTGCACCGCAACCTGTGCGGCAACCGGAAGACCTAGATTGTGTTGCGACATGGGCACTCCTCTCCCTCTGTATTCAGGCCGGCGCCCTACGGCGAGGATCGCTGTGCTGGCGGTTTCAGAAGGCCTGGCCGATGTCGAAGGGCATCGAATCGACACCCAAAATGTAAGTACTGGACGCTCTCGTAACAATTCCCCCGCTTGGGTGTATGCATATCTGCCCATGACTGCATGCCACACATTCAACTGCCCGGCGCCACGAGATCGGGCTGGCTGGCCAGGATCATCGAAACCAGTTCGGTGCGGTTCTTCACGCCGCAGCGGTGCATCAGCGGGCTGATCCTGCTCTTGATGGTTTCGGCGCTCTTGCCGAGCAACTGGCCGATCTCCTTGTTGGTCTTGCCCTGGATCAGCAGGCGGACGATGTCCTCCTCCACTGGCGTCAGCCGCAAGCGCCGGACCGGCACGGGAGTCGGCGGCGCCGCCATCGACTGCTGGATGCGGCACAAGGCGGCATGCAATGCGGGCAGCAACGCAAGCTGGAGCGCTTCGCCGCGGGCCTCGAATTCGGGTGGCACGTTGTACAGGGCGATCGAGGTCAGGAACTGGTCAGGCCCGCATGCAAATCGATCGCCGAGGGCCAGCAGGTTGTGCATGCCTGCGTCCTTGAACGTGGACAGCCAGAGGGGATTCACGCCAGCGACGTCGCACCCGCGACCCGCATCGAAGAACATGTACCCCTTGCCGCTCGACACAAGCCGGCTCAACATCGGGCTGACCACGCTCGCGCCCAGCCGCACGATCGTGGCCAGGTAGGCGGCCGACAGGCCCGCGCTCCACAACTGGGTGCCCGTGTAGCCGGCGGAATGGGCCAGCGCATGGCCCGCCAGCGCTGCGCGATGAGGCACCAGTTCCTGGAGCGGCCCGTCCAGCCAGCGCTTCAGAGCGTCAGCGTGGTCGACCTTTTCCAGACTCCCGGCCCAGCCAGCGCCGGGCGTTTGTATAGTCACTTCGTTCCCCCTGAAAGACCCCGTGCCTCTCGCCCAGGCGCGGCCTGCCATTGAACTCAATTCACTGTTACCAACTGCAACATATCATCATTCTGATGACGATCCCGGATGCACGTCAAATGCTTTGCTTGCAAGCACCGATGACTGAAAACCTTTGATTCACATGCCACGTGCCCTTCGTCTCTTTCTGCTGACTATCCGGGACCTGATTGTCTCGATCGGGCCGGTGATCTTCATCGTGATCGGGCTGCTGATCGCTGCGTACTGGTACCTCGATCCGCAGCCGCCAAAGACCGTCGTGCTGGCGACCGGCCCGCAAGGCAGCGCCTATGCCGAGTTCGGCAAGCGCTACCAGCAGTCGCTCGCAGCCAGCGGCATCCAGGTCGAGTTGAAGACCACCGAGGGCGCGCTCGACAACCTGGCCCTGCTGCGCAGCGGCGGCGCCGACGTGGCCTTCGTGCGAGGCGGCGCGGCCGATCCGGTGGCGGACGAGGAGGCCGGCATCACCTCGCTGGGCAGCCTCTTCTACGAACCGATCTGGGTGTTCTACCGCGAGGAAGTGGGCCGCAAGATCGATCGCAAGACCGGACTGCTCACCTCGCTGGCGCAGCTCAAGGGCCTGCACGTCAACATCGACAAGGCCGGCAGCGGCGTGCCGCAGATCATGGAGAAGCTGTTCGCCGCCAACCACATGGACACGAAGGACATGGACCTGTCCCATCTGGACCCGGCACCGGCCAACGCGGCGCTGCAGGCCGGACTGATCGATGTCGTCGTGCTGGCGTCGGCGCCGCAATCGCCGCTGGTGCGCGAACTGCTGCGCTCGCCGAACATCAGGCTGATGCCCTTCGACCAGGGCGACGCCTATGCGCGGCGCTTCGCCTTCCTCTCGGCCGTGGCGTTGCCGCGCGGCGTGGTCACGCTGGACAAGGACATCCCGCCGCACGACGTGGCGCTGCTGGCCGCCACCACTTCGCTGCTGTCGCGCGAGGAAACGCACCCTGCCCTGCGCCAGCTGTTCGCGCAGACCGCGCAGAAGCTGCACAGCGAGGCCGGCTGGTTCAACCGCGCGCGCGACTTTCCCAACACGCGCACGAGCGAACTTCCGGTCAGCCCCGAAGGCGACCGCGCCATCAACGGTTCGCCGCCGTTCTGGCAACGCTACCTGCCCTTCTGGGCCAGCAACCTGGTCGAGCGCATGTGGCTGGTGCTGGGCGGCCTGATCGTGCTGATGCTGCCGCTGTCTAAAGTGGTGCCGCCGCTCTACACCTTTCGCGTGCGCTCGCGCGTGTTCCGCTGGTATGCGCGGTTGCGCGACGTGGAAACCCGGCTGGAAGGCGGCACCGGCGAGCACGAGGCACTTCTCAAGGAACTCGACGACATCGACCGCAAGGTCAACAAGGTGGCGGTGCCGCTTTCGTATGCGGACGAGCTCTATGCGCTGCGCAACAACATCCTTGCCGTGCGCAAGCGGGTGATCGCAGCGCGGCCTTGAGCTTGTCGATCAACGCGTGAGTCGCAGCAGTTTTCCGCTCGCGCCGTCGGTCAGCACGTACAGCCAGCCGTCAGGTCCCTGGCGCACGTCGCGGATGCGCTCGACCCGCTCGGCCAGCAGGCGCTCGCGCGATACGACCGTGTCGCCGTTGAGCGTGAGGCGCCACAACGCCGCACCGGCCAGCGCGCCGACGAACAGGTTGCCCTGCCATTCGGGAATGTTCGAGGCCGAATAGAAGGCCATGCCGCTGGGTGCGATCGACGACTTCTGCGTGCCGGGCGTCCAGGCCGATCCGTCTCTCTTTTCCCAGTACGCAGCCGGCTGCTCCATGCCGGCCTTGGCCGTGCCCTCGCCGACCTGGGTGAGCCCGCCGTACTCCTGGCCGTAGCTGATCACGGGCCAGCCGTAGTTGCGACCCGCCTGCGTCAGGTTGACCTCGTCGCCGCCTTGCGGGCCGTGCTCGTTGGTCCACAACTGGTTGGTGCCGGGGCGCATGGCCGCGCCCTGCGGGTTGCGATGGCCGTAACTCCAGATGGCAGGCTGCGCGCCCGGCACGCCGAAGTTGGGATTGCCCGGCGCCGCGCCGCCTTCGGTGGTGATGCGCACCACCTTGCCATTGCCGCGCGTCAGGTCCTGCGCAAACCCGCGCTGCGAATCGAGCAGCCGTTCGCCCATCGTCACGAAGAGATAGCCCTGGTTGTCGAACGCGAGCCGCGAGCCGAAGTGCGCCTCGCTGTTCGCGACCTTGGGCTCCTGTCGATAGATCACCGTCACGTTGGCCAGCGTGCGCCTGTCCGCATCGAGCACCGCGCGCAACACGGCGACACCGTTGAGCGCCGGAACGGCCGCATCGCGCTCGGCGATCGTCATGTAGATGCGCTTGTTGGTGGCGAAGGCCGGATCGAGCGCAACGTCGAGCAAGCCTCCTTGCCCAGCGCTGGCGACTGCGGGGACGCAACACACGGTGTCGTCGCCACCATTGACCACGGAGCCGTCGGCGCTGCGAATATGAAGGCGGCCGGTGCGCTCCGTGATGAGCATGCGGCCATCGGGCAGGAAGGCGAGCGACCAGGGGTACAGCAGGCCCGTGGCGACCTCCGTCACTTTCAGCGGACCCGAAGGTGGCGCGGGGGCGGGGGCGGGGGCGGGGGCGGGGGCGGGCGTGGGCGGGGGCGCGGGGGCTGGCGCTGGCGCGGGTGGCGGTGCGCTCACCGGTGGTCCCGCGGGGGCGGGCGCCGGGACGGGTCCGGGCGCCGGTGATGGGGCGGGTGGTGGTGCGGCCATCGGTGGCCCCGCGGGCGCAGTCGCGGGGGCTGGTCCCGGCGCCGGCGCCGGTGTGGGAGCGGGTGCTGGAGATGGCGCTGGAGATGGTGCAGGTGCAGGTGCAGGTGCAGGCGATGGTGCGGGAGACGGCGCGGCCGCCGGCGTGCCCGGAGCCACCGGGGTGCCCGAAGGGGCGGCCGGTGCAGATACCGGCACACCCTCGGTGGTCACCGGCGTCGTGGAAGCAATGAGGGGAATTGCAGCGCCACCGCCCCCTCCCCCGCCGCCGCAACTCGCAACCAACATGGGCGCGGCAGTCCAGAGCAATCGCATCGAAACATTCATCCCTGACCTTCTTTCATCGTTCGGTGATTCTCGACAGGCATATGGTGCAAGTTTCAGGCCCAGACCGCCGAAAAAAAACCGCCTCGCGGCGGTTTCATTTGTAAGCGCAGACCCCGTTTCCGGGGCCTTTGTAGGTCGGGCGATTTACTTGAGCGCCTTGTAGCGCATGCGATGCGGCCGCGCGCCCTCTTCGCCCAGGCGTCGCTTCTTGTCGGCTTCGTACTCCTGGTAGTTGCCGTCGAAGAAGGTCCACTGGCTGTCGCCTTCGGCCGCGAGGATGTGCGTCGCGATGCGGTCGAGGAACCATCGGTCATGGCTGATCACCAGCACCGAGCCTGCAAATTCCAGCAACGCGTCTTCCAGTGCACGCAACGTTTCCACGTCGAGGTCGTTCGACGGTTCGTCCAGCATCAGCACGTTGCCGCCGGCGATCAGCGTCTTCGCCAAGTGCAGGCGTCCACGTTCACCACCCGACAGCGTGCCGACCTTCTTCTGCTGGTCGCTGCCGTTGAAGTTGAAGCGGCCCGCATAGGCGCGGCTGGCCATCTGGAACTTGCCGACGTTGATGATGTCGAGGCCGTTCGAGATGTCTTCCCACACGGTCTTGTTGTTGGCCAGTTCATCGCGATGCTGGTCGACGAAGGCCATCTTCACGGTGGAGCCGACGATGACTTCGCCCGAATCCGGCTTCTCCTTGCCCGCGATCAGCTTGAACAGCGTCGACTTGCCGGCGCCGTTCGGGCCGATGATGCCGACGATGGCGCCGGCCGGCACGTTGAAGCTCAGGTTGTCGATCAGCAGGCGGTCGCCGAAGGACTTGCTGACGTTCTTGAACTCGAACACCTGGTTGCCCAGGCGCTCGGCCACGGGGATGAAGATTTCCTGCGTCTCGTTGCGGCGCTGGTATTCGACATCGCTCAGTTCCTCGAAACGGGCCAGGCGCGACTTGCTCTTGGCTTGGCGTGCCTTCGGGTTCTGGCGCGACCATTCGAGTTCCTTCTTCAGCGCCTTGGCATGCGCCTCTTCGCTCTTCTGCTCCTGCGCAAGGCGGTCGCCCTTCTGCTCGAGCCAGGTGCTGTAGTTGCCCTTCCATGGAATGCCGCGACCGCGGTCCAGTTCCAGGATCCATTCCGCCGCGTTGTCGAGGAAGTAGCGATCGTGGGTGATGGCCACGACAGTGCCGCTGAAGCGCTTGAGGAACACTTCCAGCCACTCGACCGATTCGGCGTCCAAGTGGTTGGTGGGTTCGTCGAGCAGCAGCATGTCGGGCTTGGACAGCAGCAGGCGGCACAGCGCGACGCGGCGCTTTTCACCACCGGAGAGCAAGCCGATCTTCGCGTCCCACGGCGGAAGGCGCAGCGCGTCGGCGGCGATCTCCAGTTGGTGCTCGGAGTCGGTGCCGGCGGTGGCGATGATGGCTTCGAGCTCGGCCTGTTCAGCGGCCAGCGCATCGAAGTCCGCATCCTCGGCGGCGTACAACTCGTAAACCTGTTCGAGCCGCGCCTTGGCCGCGTAGACCGCGCCCATCGACTCTTCCACCGACTCGCGCACCGTGTGCTCGGCGTTGAGCTTGGGCTCCTGCTCCAGGTAGCCGATGGTGAGGCCCGGCATCGGGATGGCTTCGCCTTCGATCTCCTTGTCGACGCCGGCCATGATCTTCAGCAGCGACGACTTGCCGGAGCCGTTGAGGCCCAGCACGCCGATCTTGGCGCCGGGGAAGAAGCTGAGGGAAATGTCCTTCAAGATCTGCCGCTTGGGCGGCACGGTCTTGCTGACGCGGTTCATTGTGTAGACGTACTGGGCCATGTTGGGTGTCTTTGTGTCTTTACTCGGGTGAAATCAGTTTGATCTTGGGAAAGTAGGTCTTGTAGCGGGCACGGTCGCGTGACACGAGCGTGCACCCGATCAGTTGCGCATGCGCGCCGATGTAGAAGTCGGGCAGCAACGACGGTCGCGTCCCGCCCGCCTTGCGGTATTTGCGGAACGCCACCGCCGCGCCGCGTGCGGCGGCGTAGGGCAACTCCAGCCGCTCGTAAAGCCGGGCCGGCAAGGCGGCATCGGTATCGCGGTCGGAATTGAAATAGGCCGAAACCTCGGCATAGATCAGCGGATTGATGGCCAGCTTGCCGCGCCCCAGGCAATCGGTGATGGCGGCGGCAGACCAGTCCATCCAGTTTGGGTCTTCGTGAATGACGTCGATCAGGACGTTGCTGTCGATCAGGAAAGTCTCGCTCACTTCAGCGTTCGCCCCGCGTCATCTCAAGCCATTCGTCAGCCGACATGTCAAGGTTGGACGTGGCGCTGCCACGCAGCAATGCGATGGCCTCCTCTGCGGGCGTGTTTTTGCGCTTCACGGGGCGGACCACGATCTGCTTGTTCTTGTATTCGAACTCGACCTCGTCGTAGGGCTTGAGCCCCGCGAGTTCGCGGATGTTCTGGGGAATGGTGACCTGCCCCTTGGACGTGAGCCGCATGCTGCGCTCCTGGTAATACTGGCTTGGTAAGAGTTTACCGCATGACCGCAAGAGCCTCGGTTGAAAGGGCCGTCGGGCCAGTTTGCAGGAAGCTGGCGGAGGCCTTTCGGAAGCGTCCGCACCGCAATCTTGACGAGTCATGCGACAATACGGGTCGTTGCCGGGTCCAGTTGCCCGCAACAGCGGCTCTTCTGCCGGGGACAAGTCGGCTCATCACAGGCCTTCGGCTCCCACTCCTGATCTCATCTGCCTTGACTGGCCGGGTCGCTCCCAGACAAAAGAGCACCACGGCGGGCTGATGCCACTGCGCCATGGAAGGCGCTATTACTCTCAATGAACTTTGACGATCTGAAGTTGGCCCCGGCCATCCTGAAGGCTGTGCACGAGCACGGCTACGACACCCCCACCCCCATCCAGGCGCAAGCCATTCCCGTGGTCCTCGAAGGCCACGACCTGCTGGGCGGCGCCCAGACCGGCACCGGCAAGACTGCAGCGTTCACGCTGCCGATGCTGCATCGCCTGGCCACCGGCGAAACGGCCACCAACAAGTTCGGCGGCATCGGCATCCGTGCCCTGGTGCTGACCCCCACGCGTGAACTCGCGGCCCAGGTCGAAGAGTCTGTTCGCACCTACGGCAAGTACCTCGAACTCGACTCCACCGTGATCTTCGGCGGCGTCGGCATGAACCCGCAGATCAGCAAGCTCAAGAAGGGTGTCGACATCCTCGTGGCCACGCCTGGCCGCCTGCTGGACCTGCAACAGCAAGGCATGCTGGACCTCGCGCAAGTCCAGATCCTGGTGCTCGACGAAGCCGACCGCATGCTCGACATGGGCTTCATCCATGACGTGAAGAAGGTGCTGGCACTGGTGCCCAGGGACAAGCAGAGCCTGCTGTTCTCGGCCACCTTCAGCGACGAGATCCGCGACCTCGCGGCCACGCTGCTGAAGAACCCGCAAAGCGTGCAGGTCACGCCACGCAACACCACCGTGCAGCGCATCACGCAGGTGATCCACCCCGTGGGCCGCGGCAAGAAGAAGCAACTGCTCGCGCACATCATCAACGAGCACAACTGGAGCCAGGTGCTGGTGTTCACCCGCACCAAGTTCGGCGCCAACAACGTGGCCGAGTTCCTGACCAAGAACGGCATCGAGGCGATGGCGCTGCACGGCAACAAGAGCCAGAGCGCGCGTACACAGGCGCTGGCCGGCTTCAAGAGCGGCGAGATTCGCGCGCTGGTCGCCACCGACATCGCGGCCCGCGGCATCGACATCGACGAGTTGCCGCACGTCGTCAACTACGAGATCCCGAACGTCAGCGAAGACTACGTCCACCGCATCGGCCGCACCGGCCGTGCCGGCAACAGCGGCGAGGCCGTGAGCCTGGTCTGCCTGGACGAGGAAGGCTTCATGCTGGAGATCGAGCGCTTCACCAAGCAGACGATCCCGGTCAAGCTGGTCGACGGCTTTGGTCCCGAAGCCGGTGAACGCGCCGAGCCCATCGCCATGGGTCGCCAGACGATCTGGGGCGGCGCCGGTCGTCCGCCGAGCCGTGAAGTGATGCAGGCGGCCGCCAAGGCTGCGCGCACGGAGATGCTGCAGCGCGTTCGCGAGAACAAGGCTGCGCAGGGTGGCGAAGGCGGCGGGCGTGGCGGCAATGGCGGTCAACGTCGTGCCGGTGGCGCCGGCAATGCCGGTGCTGAAGGCCGCAACGCAGGTGGCGCAGGCCACGGCGCCGGCGGAGGTGCAGGCGGCCAAGGCGGTCGTCGCCGTCGCGGCGGTGCTGGCGCCGGCGCGGGTGCTGGAGGTCATCAGGGCGCCGCGCGTGCACCGCAACCGCACGCTACGCATCACGGCCATCAAGCCAATCACGGCATGCCGCATGAAGAGCGCCAACCGCGCCATCACGGCAACAGCCACAGCCCGACGCAAGCCGACCAGGTCGCGCATCGCCGCGCTGAATCGGTCGCCAGCGGCGTTGCGGGTCAACCGGATCCGTTGCGCACCAGCGTCGACAGCATGGGCGGCGGCCGCGGTCGTCGCACGGGCGGCGGTGGTGGTGGTGGCTACGGCGGTGGCAACCGTTCGGGCGGCGGCGGCCGTTCGGGTGGCGGTGGCTACGGCGGTGGTGGTCGTTCGGGCGGCGGCGGCGGTTATGGCGGCGGTGGCCGCTCCGGCGGCGGTCGCTCGTACTGAGCGTCCAGCTTGGGCCGAGCCCGGCCTGAATTCCCTCAAGAAGGCGCCGACTCGGCGCCTTTTTTTGTGGAGCGGCGGTCACTGTCTCCCCTTACACTCGCCCCCATTTCCAACGGGAGACTGCGATGACCGACACCCTCAAGTTCGTTGTCTACACGGCCATCCTCACCTGGGTGGCGCTCCTTGCGGGGAGCCTCATCCGCGCCAGGGGATGGACCTTCGCGGGGACGATGCTGGCCATCGGCAATCGCGACAGGATGCCGGAGCCAACGCCATTGGCGGGTCGCGCCATGCGCGCAGGCCAGAACACGCTGGAGGGTTTCGTGCTCTTCGCGGCCATCGCCCTGGCCGCCCATGCCGCCGGCGTGGATGGTCCGAAGGTCGCCATGGGCGCGCAGATCTTCTTCTGGTCGCGTGTCCTCTATCTGCCGGTCTATTACGCCGGCATCACCTACCTCCGTACCGTCGTGTGGCTGGTTGGCTTCGCGGGCCTGGCCATCATGATCTCGGCCATGCTGTAGCGGGCCGGTCGGAACTCAACGAACGTACTACTTGGACACTGGCGGACCGCAAGGCGCACTCGCGATTCACGGCTGGATCAATTCGCTCATCGGTTCTCGTGATGCTCTTTCTCGAAGCGCCGTTCGGCCGCAATGAGGTGGGAGATCAGCACATGCGAAATCAGGTTCACGCCGATGCCGCCGAACATCAACGGGAAGAGGTAGAGCGCAAAGGACAGCTCCGACAGGAAGAGCGCGTCATCGGCGAGAGATGCCGTCGTGGCCGCGAGCGCGGCCATGTGCCGCAGGAAGTAGATGTCGAGCCCGGCGATCGCCACAAGCGTGATGCCGAGCACGAGCACCGTGGTGCGCGACACGGCCCGCTTTGCCAGCAGGGCCGCGTAGATCACGATCGGCACCGCCACGGACGCGATGGCCATGAACCAGAAGCTCAGTTCCGCAAAGACAGAATTCGTGTTCATCTCGAATGATTCCTGAGGCATCAGCCAGGCGGGTGCCACGCGCACGAAGAGTTGGTCGATCCAAGCCTGCCACGCGAAGTTCAACGCGTTGCGCAAGCGGGTCCGTGAGCAATCTCGCCTTCTGGGGAACGTTTTTGGGCCGACCCCGGGCCGATTCTGCCGCCAAGGGGTTTGGGCAGCGCTGGATCGGTTGCTTGTGCGTCGCGGCGCGGGCCATCACCGGTACTTGCTCAGCGTTGCCTAAGATCGCGCCATGCCCGACATCCCACCCAACTTAGCCACCCTCTTCCTTGCCACCGGCAACCTGCTGAACCTGGCGCTGCCGAACCGCATCTTCTACGAGAACCAGGACGGCTACACGCAGCAGGAGTACGAACGCAAGATCGCCTGGACCGGCGAGCGCTTTCGTGCGCTCAACGCGGACGTGCTGGCGGTGCAGGAAGTGTGGGACGAAGCGGCCTTCAAGGACGCGATCGGCGCGAGTGGGCTGCGCTATGACTTCGTGTCGGTGCCGGGTGCGGAGAACACGCCACCGGCCCAGGGCGCGCAAGGCACGCCGCGCGTGGGCATCGCGACGCGGTTGCGTGTGGAGGAACTTCGGTCTTTCACCGAATTCCAGCCGGGCTTTGTCGTCGATGTGCCGGGGCTCGGTCCGCACACGCGCTTCGAGCGCCCACCGCTGCTGGCCACGCTGCGCATGAAGCATGGGCAGTTGGTGCACGTGATGTCGGTGCACCTGAAGTCGAAGCGGCCGAAGTTCCTGCAGGATGCGAACGGCAATGCCATCGAGGACCGCGACGATCGCAAGGTTGCCGTGCGTGCGTCGTTGCGCTCGCTGCTGATGCGGGGCGCCGAGGCGGCTGCGTTGCGCTGCATCGTGATCGACCTGCTGCGCGGCTCGGGCACGCCGCTGGTCGTGATGGGCGATTTCAACGACAACCCGCACAGCGTGACGACGCAGCTCGTGGCCGCGACCTCCGACGTCGCCTACGACAAGGCCGCGCGCGACGTGGCCTTGTTCAATGCCTACGAGATGCAGGGCGAGTCGGCGCTGAAGAAGGACGTGGCCTATTCGCACATCCACCAGGGCTATCCGGAGGTGCTGGACCAGATCCTCGTCAGCGAGGAGTTCATGCCCGGCAGCCACCACAACCTCGGCGACGTGCGGCGCGTCGACTACTTCAACGACCACCTGCACGAAGGCCGCGACCGGTCGCGCTCGGACCACGGCTTCGTGCGGGCGCTGTTGCGGCTGCGGACAAACTGAACCCACCCGCCCTCGCCCAACGCCACTGAAGGGACACACGTATGACAGGCCTCCTGGAACTCAACACCCCCGCTGCAGTGGTCGACACCGCGCGAATGGAGCACAACATCGAACGGATGCAGACGCGGATGGAGGCGCTCGGCGTCAGCTTCCGTCCTCACGTCAAGACGACCAAATGCCTGCCGGTGGTGCAGGCACAGATCGCGGCCGGTGCGCGCGGCATCACGGTTTCCACACTGAAGGAGGCGGAGCAGTTCTTCGACGCGGGGGTGACGGACATCCTCTACGCCGTCGGCATGGTCGTCACCAAGCTGCCCCAGGCGCTGGCGCTGCGACGACGTGGCTGCGACCTGAAGATCATCGCGGACAGCGTCGCGGCGGCCGAGGCCATCGGCGCCTTCGGGCGTGAGACGGGCGAGGTGTTCGAGGTCTGGATCGAGATCGACACTGACGGGCACCGATCAGGGATTACCCCGGAAGAGGAAAAGCTCCTGGGCGTTGCGCGGGCCCTCGAATCGGCCGGCATGAAGCTGGGTGGCGTGCTGACGCATGCGGGCTCGAGCTACGACTACGACACGCACGAAGACCTGATGAAGATCTCGGAACAGGAACGCAATGGCGTCGTGCGCGCAGCCGAACGTCTTCGCGCCGCCGGCTTTGCATGCCCCGTCGTCAGCCTGGGCTCGACGCCAACCGCCTTGACGGTTCCGAAGCTCGACGGCGTGACGGAGGTTCGCGCGGGTGTCTACGTCTTCTTCGACCTGGTCATGCACAACGTGGGGGTGTGCGACATCAGCGACATTGCGCTGAGCGTGCTGACGACGGTCATCGGTCATCAGGAGGAAAAGGGCTGGGTCATCGTCGATGCCGGCTGGATGGCGATGAGCCGTGACCGGGGGACGCAGAAGCAGAAGCACGACTTTGGTTTCGGGCAGGTGTGCACTCTGGCGGGCCAGGTTCTTGACGGCTACGTCGTCAGTTCAGCCAACCAGGAGCACGGGATCATTTCCCGAGTCGGTGATGCGGATGGCGACATCGCGAGGCGCTTCCCGATCGGAACGCGCCTGCGCATCCTGCCCAACCATGCCTGCGCAACCGGCGCGCAACATCCGGAATACCACGCGCTTGCGGCTTCCGGGGCTACGAAGGTGTGGCCCCGCTTCTACGGATGGTGAACATGATTCGCACCCCGTGTTGACGCGGGAGCGATCTCCAACGGTCACTCAGGGCAAGAGTTCGAACTTGAGTTCCGCCAAAGGCGTGACCTTCTCGTCGCGCGTCAGCTTGTACTCGGTGTTCGGCCCGAGCCACTTGGCCCACAGCTTGTCGATCTCACCGGCCTTGTCGAGCGCGTAGAGCGCGGCGTTGACCTTGGCGAGCAGCACGGGCTCGTCTTTCTTCATGCCGATGCCGACCGGTTGCAGCACCATCGGCTCCTTGATCATCTTGAGCTCGACGCCGGAGGTCTTCGACTGGTTGACCAGCTTGGTGATGGTCATGGTGTTGGCGACCATGCCCATCGACTTGTTCTGCTGCACGGCCATGAATGCGGAGCCGGTGTCCTGGAAGGTGACGGGCTCGGAGCCGTTCATCTTGATCGAGAGTTCCGAGGTCGAGCCCTTGGTCGAGCTCAGGCGCTTGCCCTTGAAGTCGGCCTTGGTGGTGCCGGGGTCGGAGGCCTTCACGGCCAGCATTTCCTTGGCAACGTAGTACGGGTCGCTGAACTGGATCTGCTCGCCGCGGCTCTTGGTATAGGCCAGGTTGGCGACGGTGATGTCGACACGGCCGAGCTTGACCTCGGGCACGCGGGCCTCTACCGACAGCGGCGTGACCTTGGCGGGTAGGCCCAGCTGCTTGGCCACCGCGTTGCAGAGGTCAACGTCGAAGCCGACCATCTCGCGCGTCTTCGGGTCCGGGGCGGCGAAGGGCGGCACGTCGGCGAAGGTGCCGCACTTGAGTTCCTTGCGTTGCTGGATGTCGTCCCACTGGTCGGCATGGGCGAGCATGCCCAGCGTGGAAAGGCAACAGCCGATGGCGGCGAGACGGAAATAAGCGGTCTTCTTCGACATGATGGACTCCGGTTGAGTGATGAGGTGATGTGTGACGGGAAGGGTGAATTCAGTGGGCCCGCAGGTCCGACAGGAAGCGCTTGGCGCGCGGATGCTGCGGCGAGTTGAAGAAGGATTCGGGGTCGGCCTTCTCGAGGATCTGGCCGGCGTCCATGAACCAGACGCGGTCAGCGACTTCGCGGGCGAAGTTCATCTCATGCGTGACGCACATCATGGTCATGCCGTCGTTGGCCAGGCTGCGCATGACCGAGAGCACTTCGCCGACCATCTCGGGGTCGAGCGCGCTGGTGGGTTCGTCGAACAGCATCGCAGGCGGCTCCATCGCCAGGGCGCGTGCGATGGCCACGCGTTGCTGCTGGCCACCCGACAACTGCGCCGGATAGGCGCCAGCCTTGTTCGCCAGGCCCACGCGCTCGAGCAACTGCATCGCCTTCTCGCGCGCTGCCGAGCGCTTCACGCCGAGCACGCGCATCGGCGACAGCATGATGTTCTCCAGCACCGAAAGATGCGGGAACAGGTTGAAGCTCTGGAACACGAAGCCGATGCGGCTGCGCAGCTTATTCAGCGCCGGGCCGCTCATCGGTGCGTGGATGTCGTGGCCGTCGAACAGGAGCTGGCCCGACTTGACCTCTTCCAGCCGGTTGACGGTGCGGATCAGGGTGGACTTGCCGGAGCCCGAGGGGCCGCAGACCACCACGACTTCACCCTTCTTCACTTCGGCATTGACGTCAGTCAACGCCTGGTACTCGCCGTACCACTTGTTGATGTTGTTGAACAGAATCATCGGAGTGTCCTCGCCGCCTTGCGGTCGGCCTTGGGCTGGAACTTGGGTCATGCGTTTGTCTCCGAAAGTTCTGGAAAGGACCGTCTGTGCGATCTCAGGGAAGGGTTGCCACGGGCGGCGGCATCGGCGTGACGTCTTCGTCGAGCGTCTTGACCGGCGCGGCACCGAGCCGCTTGTGTGCGATGCGCCGCTCCACCCACTGCGCGAGTTGCGTGAGGCTGAAGCAGACGACGTAGAAGGTCATGGCCAGGATGAAGAAGACCTGGAAGGGCTTGGTCAGCAGCTGGTTGTTGATCTGGTTGGCGGCGAAGGTCAGTTCCTGCACGTTGATCACGTAGCCCAGCGTGGTCTCCTTGATCGTGGAGATGAACTGGCTCAGCATGCTCGGCAGCATGTTGTAGAGCGCCTGCGGCAGGATCACGTAGAACATGGTTCCGAGGTGGCTGTGGCCGAGCGCACGGGCCGCTTCGGACTGGCCCTTGGGCAAGGACTGGATGCCGGCGCGCACAACTTCCGAGAGGTACGCGCCTTCGTAGATGACCAGCGTGCAAAGCATCGTGGTGAAGCCGGACACTTCGCGGCCGATCAGCAGCGGCACCAGGAAGTAGACCCAGAGGATCACCATCAGCAGCGGCACGCCGCGCACCACGTAGACCAGCACGGCAGCCGGCCAGCTCAACAGCTTCCAGGGCGAGAGCCGGGCCAGCGCCAGCAGAACCGAAAGAGGGAACGCCAGCGTGATGCCAAGCACCGAGAGCATCAGCGTCGCCACGATGCCGCCCATTGGGCCGTTGGGGTACTGCCCGATGAGCAGCAGCAGCCAGTTGTCGCGCAGGATTTCGTAGATGCTGTACATGGCTTCTTACCTTGCGCCGGCAACGCGATAGCGACGCGACACACCCGCGCCGATGGCCATGATGACCAGCGAAAACAAGAGATACAGCACGGTCGCGATGCTGTAGGCCTCGAAGGCCCGGAAGCTCTGGCTCTCGATCTCCTTGACCGCATGGGTGAGTTCGGCGACGCCGATGGCCATGGCCAAACTGCTGTTCTTGAAGAGCGACACGCTGTGGTTGATGAGTGCCGGGATCGCATTGCGGATGGCTTGCGGCAGCATCACGTGGCGCATCGAGCCGATGTAGCCGTGGCCCAGGGCACGTGCCGCTTCTGCCTGCCCGGCCGGGATGGCGCGCAGGCCGGAGCGCATGTCCTCGCTGAAGTACGCCGCTTGGCAGAGGCCCAGCGCGATGATGGAGATCAGCAGCTCGGCGTTGTGATTCGACAGCCATTCCTGCACCGGGTCCGGCAACAGGCTGAAGATGCCGAAGTACCAGAGCATCAGTTGCACCAGCGTCGGCACGTTGCGGTGGTAGGAGACATAGGCCGCGACCGCGCGCTCGGCGATGCGGTTGGTGCTGAGGCGCACTACCAGCAGCACGATGGCGATGGCCATGGCCAGGAGCCATGAGCCCGCCGCGATCTTCAGCGTCATGACGATGCCGTGCAGCAGCATCGCGCCGAACTCCGGTTTCAACAGCACCGCGAGAAGGTCGAAGTCTTTCATGCGCCGGTCCTTGTCGTTGTGTGTTTGGGGTGCGTTGCGGCGGTTGCTGGATCAGGCCTGCGCCGCTTCGGGCCGGGTGGTGGAAAGGCCGCCGGGCACTTGCAGCGTGGGCGTGATTTCCATGTGGCCCACGTTCACCGCGATCGGCGCGGCAATGGCGAAGGCGATGGCGTTCGCGATGTCCTCGGCCTTGGGCAGCTCGAAGCCTTCGACGAAGCGCTTGTAGGTTTCCTCGGAGTCGCCATGCACGTGGGCAAAGATATCGGTGGCGACGCGGCCCGGGCAGATCTCGGTGACGCGCACACGCTTGCCGAAGACGTCGATGCGCAACTGGCGCGACAGCATGCTGACGGCGGCCTTGGTTGCGTGGTAGGTGCTGTTGCCGCCGAAGTTGTAGGCCGCGGCGATCGAGCTGATGTTGACCACGTGGCCGCGGTCGCGCGCCACCATGCCCGGCACGACCAAGCGGCACAGGTGCAGCACGGCACGCAGGTTGACGTCGACCAGCAAGTCGATGCCTTCGGCGTCGGCCTTGAGGATGGAGCCGGGGCGGTCGACACCCGCGTTGTTGACCAGCACGTCGAATGGGACTTCGCTTGCCAGTTTCGTCATGGCCTCGAGGTCACTCACGTCGAAGGCGTGGGGAATGCAACCGGTGCGCGCTGCCAGTTCGTCCAGCTTGCCGGCACTGCGCGCCACCGCGTGGACCTTCAGTCCCTCCTTGCTGAGGCGCTCGACCACGGCGGCACCGATGCCCGAGGAGGCGCCTGTGACGAGGGCGGTCTTGTAGTCAGAAAACGGCATCTTCGGGTCTTTCGTGGAGGAGTGGTTTCATTGTGTCGAGGGCGGTGCTTTGGCGCCAAGACGGAATGTCTGTGGAGAGATAAGGGGTCCTTATGTCGCCCTGAAGGCGTGCACGCGCACTGCTGCAGCGCACCATTGGAGGGCTGGCCAGGACGGATTCATCACTGGACCTGTTGGCGCGAAATAGGCACGACGCGCCCTGCCGACTCGACCACTTCACGCACCGTGCGCGCGAGCGTCACGGCGCCGGGCGTGTCGCCGTGCAAGAGGATCGAATGGACCTTCATCGGGATCTTCTTGCCGCTGTAGGTGGTGACGGTGCCGTCGTCGAGCAGTTGCTTCACGCGTGCCAGCACGGCCTCCTTGTCGTGGATGACCGAGTCGGGCAGCTTGCGCGGCACCAGCAGGCCGTCGTCGTCGCAGGCGCGGTCGGCGAGGAAGGTGGTGGCGACGCGAAGGCCGCAAGCGGCTGCTGCGTCTTCGATGGCGCGGCTGGCGGACGAACTGATGATGAGATCCGGGTCGAAGGCGGCGACGGCGCGCACCAGCGGCGCGGCCAGTTGCGCATCGGCCGCGGCCATGTTGCCGAGGGCGCCGTGGAAGCTCATGTGCGTCATGCGGTGGCCGGCGGAACGTGCCATGCCGGCGAGTGCGCCGAGCTGGTAGGTGACGTAGGTGGCGAGTTCGACCGGGTCGATCTGCATCTGGCGCCGGCCGAAGCCGAGCAGGTCCGGGAAGCCGACATGTGCGCCGACATCGACGCCGCGCGACTGCGCCATGCGGACGGTACGGTCCATGATGACCGGGTCGCCGGCGTGGAAGCCGCAGGCCACGTTGGCCGAGGAGACGATGTCGAGCAGCGCCTCGTCCTCGCCCATGTGCCAGGGGCCGAAGCCCTCGCCGAGGTCGGCGTTCAGGTCGATGTCCATGTCTTGGTCCTTGGGTTCATTCGAGGGGTTGGAGGTCGAGCAGTGGTTCGCCATAGCCGACGGGTCGGCCGCTGTCGACGTGCAACTGGGTGATGACGCCGGCCAGCGGCGCATCGACCGATTGCAGCAACGGGCCGATCTGCAAGAGGCCGAGGGGCTGTCCTGCGGAGACTTGGTCGCCGACGTTGGTCAATGCGGTCGCCTGCATGGGGTGGGTGTGCAGGAAGATGCCCAGTGAAGACGCTGCGACGGGCGTGGCGTCGTTCGGCGGTGCTGCGTCTTCGTCGGTGTCCAGTTCGAGGATCTCTTCCGAGGCGCCGTTTCGTTCGAGACGGATCGAGCCTTCCGGCGTGCGCAGGTCCAGCAGGCCGATGTCCGTGCCGGCCAGCCACTGGATCAATTGCTGGAGTTGTTCGGTGCGCGGCATGTCAATTCACCCTTGGCGAACTGCGATGCAGGTCGACGACGCGCTTCACCTTGTCAAGCCAGGCCTCGACCTCGTCCAGCGCCGCGACGGCCTGGTCCCAGTCGACCTCGATGAAGCGGATGCGGCTGCCCATGGGCGCCTGGCCCAGCCGCCAAAGGTCGGCCTCGATGACCGTGCCGAATTTGGGATAGCCGCCCGAAGGCTGCGCGTCGCGCATCTGGATGATGGGCTGGCCGCTGTGGGGCACCTGGATCACGCCGGGCACGATGCCATGCGAACGCATTTCCATGGGCGCAATCGGCCGAAGTGCCTCGCCTTCGAGGCGGTAGCCATAGCGGTCGCTCTGCGCGGTGATCTTCCATTCGCCAGCCCAGAATTCGGCGCGCGAACTTTCCTCGAAGGCGGCGTATTCGGCCGAGGGCAGCACGCGCACGGCGAGCACCTCGTCCCTGTAGAGCGGCAGCGCCAGCGAAGGTGGCACCAGGCCGAAGCCGGTCTTGCATTCGGTCCCTGCCCCGGCCGCACGCAGCGCGTCGCCGCGCTTGAGTGCCCGGCCTTCATGGCCGCCGAACGCTCCGCGCATCTGCGTGCTGCGCGAGCCCAGCACCTCGGGCACATCGACACCGCCCGCGACGCACAGCACGGCACGGCTGCCGCGATGCGGACCGGCCTTTGGCAGGCCCAGCGTCAGCACCTGGCCGGCGCGCGCCTGGTGGCTCCACCATGGCATCAACGGCTGGTCGTCGAGCCGCGCCGCGCAATCGGTGCCGGTCAACGCAAACGCGCAGTCCTCATCGAAGCGCACCTTGAACGGAAACACCGGCACCTCGACACCGGCCGCATTGACGTCGTTGCCAAGCATCAGGTTGCCGGCGGCCAGCGCCAGGTTGTCCATGGCGCCCGATGTACCCACGCCCCAGCGCAGGCTGCCGGCGCGGCCGAGGTCCTGCACGGTGGCGAGGGCGGCGGAAGAAAGCACTTCGATCATTTGACGATCCTCTCGACGCGGAAGCGGATCATGTCGCCGGGCTGCAGCAGCGCGGGCGGGTCTTGCGTGGGGTCGAAGAAGGACATGGAGGTGCTTCCGATGGTGTTCCAGCCGCTCGGCCCGGCCGATGCCGACACGCCGGTCTGCGCGCCGCCGATCGACACGGCGCCGCCGGGAATGCTCAGCACCGGCACCTTGCGGCGCGGCGTGGCGATGCGCGGGTCCATGCCGCCGAGGTAGCAGTAGCCGGGGTGGCTGCCGAGTGCGTAGACGGGATAGGTCGGTGCGCTGTGCAGTTCGACGATTTCCTCGGCGCTGAGGCCCGTGTGCGCGATCACGTCCGCCATGTGCGGGCCGCCCTCGCCGCCGTAGACCACGGGGAGTTCGATGAGCCGGCCTTCGATGGGCAGTTCGATGGCCGCATCCCATGCCTTCTGGAGCCGTGCTTCGAGTTCCTCGAGCGCGCTGGTGCTGCGCGGCGGGCGCACGAAGGTCAGCATGAGGTTGTTCATGCCGGGGACCGATTCGCGGATCTCGGGCCAGGCCTGCGTCTCGCGGGCCAGCGCCCAGATGCGCTTCTGCGAGGCGAGTTCGAGTTCGCCGGGGGCCTCGAACAGCAACGCGGTCGTACCGAGCAGGCTGATGGAGGCGGCGGGCTTGGGCGCCGCGGATTTCGCGCTCGTCTTGCGCGCCGCACGCGGGGTCGTCGTCGTGCTCATTGGGCTGCCCTCTGTTGAAGCCAACGCTCCAGATGATGAATGTCCACGCCGCCGCTGGCAAAGCCTTCGTCCTGCAGCACGTCGCGGTGCAGCGGCACGTTGGTCGAGATGCCCTCGACGCGCATCTCCGCCAGCGCCAGGCGCATGCGGTCCAGCGCATCGTCGCGCGTGCTGCCATGCACGATTAGCTTGGCAATCATCGAGTCGTAGTAGGGCGGTACGCGATAGCCCGCGTTGGCATGCGAGTCGACCCGCACGCCGAAGCCGCCGGGCACCTGCCAGCCGGTAATGCGCCCCGGCGAGGGTGCGAAGGTCCGGGGGTCTTCGGCGTTGATGCGGCATTCGATCGCGTGGCCTTGGCATTGCACGTCGGCCTGCGTGAAGGACAGGCGCTCGCCGCGGGCCACGCGGATCTGCTGTTGCACGATGTCGATGCCGGCCGTCATCTCGGTGACCGGATGCTCGACCTGGAGCCGCGTGTTCATCTCGATGAAGAAGAAGGCACCGCGCTCGTAGAGGAACTCGAAGGTGCCGACGCCGCAGTAGCCGATTTGGCGACACGCCGCAGCGCAACGCTCGCCGACCTCGGCCACCAGCGCCTCGTCGATTCCCGGCGCGGGCGCTTCCTCGATCACCTTCTGGTGGCGGCGCTGCAGCGAGCAGTCGCGGCTGCCGAGCCACACCGCATTGCCGTGGCTGTCGGCCAGCACCTGGATCTCGACATGGCGCGGGTGCAGCAGGAACTTCTCGATGTAGACCTCGGGGTTGCCGAAGGCACGCCGCGCTTCCTCACGAGTCAAGGCCATTGCGTCGAGCAAGGCGGCTTCCTCGTGCACCACGCGCATGCCGCGCCCGCCGCCGCCGCCCGCCGCCTTGACGATGACCGGATAGCCGATGTCGCGCGCCAACGCGAGCACCTGCGCCGGATCGTCCGGTAGGCTTTCGTCCGGCCCGGGCACGCAGGGCACGCCAGCGCGCCGCATCGCATTCTTGGCCGCGACCTTGTCACCCATCGTGCGGATGCAGGCGGCACTCGGGCCGATGAAGGTCAGCCCGGCGCGCTCGACCTTCTCCACGAAGCCCGCGTTCTCGGACAGGAAGCCGTAGCCCGGATGAATGGCCTGCGCCCCACTGACCTCGGCAGCGAACAGGACCGCGGACTGGTTCAGGTAGCTCTGCCCCGGCGCCGCCGGCCCGATGCACAGCGCCTGGTCCGCCTGCGCGACATAGCTGGCGTCGCGGTCGGCCTCGGAATGCACGACCACGGTCTTGAGGCCGAGGCCGCGGCAGGCGCGCTGGATGCGGAGCGCAATTTCCCCGCGGTTGGCGATGAGGACGGTGTCGAACATGCGTGTCATCCTTCCGTCGAGAAGCGGAACATCGGCTGGCCGGCCTCGACTTCCTGGCCGGACTTGACCAGCACTTCGAGCACCGTCGCATCGCGCTCGGCACGCACTTCGTTGAACACCTTCATGGCCTCGATGACGCAGAGCGGCTGGCCGGCCTTCACCGCCTGGCCGGCCTGCACGAAGGGTGGTTCGCCGGGGGTCGATTGCAGATGCACCACGCCGAAGAGCGGCGCCAAGCATTCGTCAGCAACCGCGGCAGGCGCCTTGGCAACCTTTGCGGCGGTGCGTTCACCGGTGGCGCGAGCGGGAGTCGCAACACCGTGCGGCCTTGCATTGCCCAACGCCGATTTCTTCACCAGCCGCAGCGTGCTGCCGTTCTCGCTGAATTCCAGCTCCGACAGGTCGGAGCCTGCCAGCGCGTCGATGAGCGTCTTGATCTGTTCCTGCTTCATGCATCGTGCGCTGGATGGCGCATCCTGTTGGACCGACGCATCCAGCGGACGCGTGACGGCATGCATGAAAGGTAACGGCCGGCGGCCTTCCTGCCAAAGACGGATTGGCTGTGCCGGGATAAGGGGGGCTTATGACAAGCCGCTCAGGACAAGGCGGTCAGCTCGGGCGTGGGCGTCGACGCCACCGTGCCAGCCAGTTCCACGACGAGTTCCAGCACGATGTCCCTCACCGCCTGCGCCGGCTCCGACAGCGGCAAATGGTCCGACAGGCACAGCGCCAGCGGCGCCTCGATCACCGGCTCGACGATCTGGAACTGCCAGGCGCCGCAGGCGGCCACCACCTCGCGCGCCATCGAGGCCGGCAGGATGCTGGCGCCCAGCCCGTCGGCAATGGCGGCCGTCAGCGTGAAGGCCGATTCGATCTCGGCCACCACATGCGGCACCATGCCCGCGCGCACGAAGGCCGCATCGACCAGCTTGCGCACCACGTTGTAGGGGCGCGGCAGCATCAGCTCCATATCGCGCAAATCGGCCAGCTTGACGGGCTGCGCCGGCGGCGGCGTGGAGGCCGGGCCGACCAGGAACAGCGGCTCCTTCAGCAGCGGCTGGAAGGTCAGGCCGTGGATGGCCTTGTCGCCGTACAGCACGGCCAGGTCCATGCGGCCGTTCATGATGAGCTCGCTGAGCGTGGTGCCGTAGTTCTCGTTGAGGTACAGCAGGATGCCGGGATGGCGCGCGCGCACGGTGCGCAGCAGCGGCAGCGACAAGGCCGAGGCGGCCGTGCCCGGCGCCAGCCCGACCGACACCTGCCCCGACAGGCCCTCCCCCGCCGCCTCCATGTCGACCCGCGCCTGCTCGCATTGCCGCAGGATGATCTGCGCATGGCGGTAGAGCACCTTGCCGGCTTCCGTCGGCGTCACGCCGCGCTTGGTGCGCACGAGCAACTGTTGCCGCACCTCGCCTTCGAGCGTCGCAAGCTGCTGGCTCAGGGCGGGCTGGGCAATGAAAAGAACCTCGGCTGCCTGCGTCAGGCTGCCGATGTCCACGATCTTCACGAAGTATTTGAGGCGTCGCAGGTTCACACCGGGTCCTACGCAAAAGCCGAGCCTAGCACCGGGCAGGCGGTGTGACCATCGGACGACACCCAAGGCACCCTTGGCCGCTTCACGCGTTCCGCAAACCGCGGCGCAATCGGGGCCGGATCAGCGCAGTCATAAGCAGCGCCTATCGATACAGACCGATCTCGTCTTGGCCTTGCAGCGGCGATCTGCGTACCGTTACGTCCCATGCACCGCCCACTCCAAGGAAGTTCCGTGAACACCCCCTCCCGCATTTCGTCGCGCGTCCGCCGCATCAAGCCCTCGCCAAGCACCTCCGCCGCCGACCGCGCCAACGAACTGCGCCGGCAGGGCAAGTCCATCGTCAACCTGGTGGTCGGCGAGCCGGACTTCGACACGCCCGCCCACATCCGCCGCGCCGCCACCGAGGCCATGGACAAGGGCGCCACGCGCTACACGCTGATGTCCGGGACGGTGGAACTGCGCCAGGCCATCGTCGCCAAGCTCAAGCGCGAGAACGGACTGGACTATGCGATGAACGAGATCATCGTGACCAGCGGCGCCAAGAGCGCGATCTACAACGCCTTCGCCGTCACGGTGGAGCCGGGCGACGAGGTCATCATCCCGGCGCCCTACTGGGTCTCCTACCCCGACATGGTGATCGCCTGCGAAGGCCAGCCCGTCATCGTCGCCTGCCCCGAGGCCAACGGCTTCAAGCTCACCGCCACACAGCTCGAAGCCGCCATCACGCCACGCACGCGCTGGCTGCTGATCAACTCGCCGAGCAACCCGACCGGGGCGAGCTACACCGCCGCCGAATACCGCGCGCTGGCCGACGTGCTGCTGAAGCACCCCCACGTGATGGTGATGACCGACGACATCTACGAGCACATCCGCTTCGACGGCGAGGCCACCGCGCACATCCTGGCCGTGGAGCCGGCGCTGCGCGACCGCACGCTGGTGGTGAACGGCGTCTCCAAGACCTATGCCATGACCGGCTGGCGCATCGGCTTCGCGGCCGGTCCTGCCGACCTGGTCACCGCGATGGACACGCTCCTGTCGCAGACCTCCGGCAACTGTTGCTCGGTCAGCCAGGCCGCCGCCACGATGGCGCTCAATGGCGACCAGAGCTTTGTTGCGGAGAGCGTGGCGGTCTACAAGCAGCGCCGCGACCGCACGCTGGCCAACATCAACGCCATCCCGGGCCTGAGCTGCGCGACGCCACCGGGCGCCTTCTACCTCTACATCAATTGCAGCGACCTGATCGGCAAGAAGACGCCCGCCGGCAAGCCGCTGGCGCAGGACGGCGACGTGGTGATGTACCTGCTGGAGAACGCCGGCGTCGCCACGGTCGCGGGCACGGCCTACGGCCTCTCGCCCTACTTCCGGCTGTCGATCGCCACGTCCATCGAGAACCTCGACGAAGGCTGCAAGCGCATCGCCGGCGCCGTCGCCGAGCTGCACTGAACAACCACACAACAACACCAAGGACACACCGTGCAATTCAAAGCCATCCGCAAGAACCCCTCGGCCCCGCAGGCCGACCCGAAGATCCTCGAAGCCCTGCGCGACATCCCCGTGGCGGCGCTGAGCGACAACATGCACCGCAACATCGGCAGCGTCGGCCTGCGCCCCTATCACCGCGCCGGCAAGAAGACCATGGCCGGCACGGCTGTCACGGTCAAGTCGCGCGGCGGCTGCAACCTGACGATGCTGCGCGCCTTCGAGTTCTGCCGGCCCGGCGACGTGCTGGTGCTGGATGGCGGCGGCGACATGTCGAACGCGATGATCGGCGGCATCCTGTCTTTCTACGCCGCGAAGATCGGCACGGTGGGCGTGGTGCTCGACGGCTGCATCCGTGACCTGGCCGAGATCTCGGAGCGCGACTTCCCGGTGTATGCGCGCGGCGTGAACCATCGTGGGCCTTACAAGGACGGGCCGGGCGAGATCAATGTGCCGGTGGCCGTGGGCGGCATGGTGGTGAACCCCGGTGACATCGTGGTCGGAGACATGGACGGACTGATGGCCTTCTCGCCCGACGATGCGGAGTGGCTGATCGAGAAGGCGCGCGCGCACCTGGCAACGGAGGCCGAGACGATTCGTGCGATGACGGAGGGGCGCTGGGATCGCAGCTTCATCGACGCCCTCGAGGCACGCTGCCCGAACTGAGCACTCGGCAATGGCCTACGCGTCCGCCCCCGCCCGGTGGACCATCCGCTTGCTCGCCAATTCGAGCAGGATCGCCTTCACCGCTTGCGCAGGCTCCGACAACGGCAGGTGATCCGAGCAGCACAGCGCCAGCGGCATCTCGATCGTCGGTGACGCAATACGGCGCAACTCGCCCGAGGCCGTGGACGCCACGCCGCGCGCCACGGAGCACGGCAGGATCGTCGCCCCGACGCCCGACGCCACTGCCGCTGCAAGCGTGTCGGACGACTCCATCTCCGCGACCACGCGCGGCACCACGTTCACCGCTGCGAAGGCCTGGTCGACCCGTCGACGCAGTTCATTGGTCGCGCGTGGCAGCAGCAAGTCGACGTGACGCAGGCGTTCGATCATGACCTCATCGCCATCGCCCAATACGCCCTGCGGCGCCACGACGTAAAGGCTCTCCGTCAGCAAGTGGTCGAAGCAAAGGCCCTGCATCAAACGCCCGCCGCCATACAGCACGGCCATGTCCATCCGGCCTTCGCGCACCACGTCGCACAGCGTGGTGCCGAGGTTCTCGTTGATGTGCAGCACGATCTGCGGATAGCGGCCATGCACGGTCTGCAGCAGCGGCAGCGCCAGCGTCGAAGCCGCGGTGCCGGGCGCAAGTCCCACCGACACTTGCCCTGACAACGCGCGCCCCGCGTTCAGCACGTCGGCCTGCGCCTGCTCGAACTGGCGCAGGATGAGTTGCGCATGTCGATACAGCGCCTTGCCTGCCTCGGTCGGCTCCACACCCTTCTGCGTGCGCAGCAACAGTTGCTGCTTGAACTCGCCCTCCAGCGTGGCGATCTGCTGGCTCAACGCCGGCTGCGCGACATGGAGCACCTCGGAGGCTTGGGTCAAACTGCCGACGTCGACGATCTTCACGAAATACTTCAAGCGCCGGAGATTCACGGGGGCCTCATGGTTGCTATTGCCTTGTCCAAGCAAGCATCAAGCCACCCTCCTGACGCGTCAACCGGGGTTACGATCACGCGACCATGACGGTGAATTTCAAGACCTTGAAGAGCTTTGTCACCGCGGTGGATGCCCGGAGCCTGTCGGCCGCGGCGCAGCAACTCGGCCTCGCGCAGTCGGCCCTGAGCCAGCACATTGCCTCCCTCGAAGACCACTTCCGGCACAAGCTGCTGAGCCGCTCGAATGCCGGCGTCACACCGACGCGGCCGGGCACCGCGCTCTACCGGCATGCGCAGTTGATCCTCAGCCACCTGGAGCAGGCTGAAGGCGAACTGATGGCCGCCGGCGAAGCGGGATTCATTGCCGGCCCGGTCTCGGTGGGCCTGGCCACCTACAGCACTGCCTCGATCCTCTCCACGCCGCTGCTGCAAGCGGTGCGCCGTGAATGCCCCAACGTCAACCTCTTCATCAACGACAACTTCGGGCTCGTGCTCAGCGAGATGGTGATGACGGGGCGCATGGACATGGCCGTGATCTATGCCGGCAGTCCGATCAAGGGATTGCAGTTGCAGCCTCTGCTCACGGAAGAGCTGTTCTTCGTGGCACCAGCCGGCACCGCATTGCCTCCGTCCGATGACCAGACCATCCCGTTGCGTGCGCTCGCAGGGTTCGACCTGCTGCTGCCGAGCCGTATGCACTTCCTGCGCCGGATGATCGACGATGAGTTCGCACGCATCGGCGTCGCACCGCGCATCACAGCGGAGATCGAGTCGGCGGCCACGCTGCGCCAGGCGATCGACGTCGGACTTGGCGCGACGATCCTTCCCGCCGCAGTTGCAGGCGTCTCATCCGCCGTGGACGGGCCCGTCGTACGCCGCATCGTCGAGCCGGCGATGCAGGCCACGATCTCGCTGTGCGTCACCGACCATCTGCCGATGTCGGATCAGGCCAGCGCGGTGCTGGCCATTCTTCGCAGGCAGGTCGATGAGCTTTTCGCCGAGGGACGCTTCGCCGGCATCCGCGCGCCCGAGGCGCCGGCCTGAACGTCAGTGCGCTTCGGCCGTCGCCGGCGTGGACAGCTGGCGCATCGCGCTCACCCCTTCGGCCACAAACGGGTCCGCATGGTAGTAGAGCAACTGCGCACCCATCGACACCAGGTGCTCCACGTCGTGCCGCACGACCAGCGTGCCTGCCACCTTGCCGGCCGCGCGGATGCGCTGCAAGGTCTCGTCGACCAGGTCCAGCACCGGCTGCGCGCGACGCTTGCCCGGCGCGACCGCGGGCGAATAGCCCATCGACTGAGACAGGTCGCCCGGTCCGACGAAGAAGACGTCGATGCCTTCGACCGCCAGGATCTCGTCGAGGTTGCGCACGGCTTCCACCGACTCGACCATGCCGACCAGCAGCTTGCTCGCATGGTCGTCCGGCACGGCATAGCGAAAGGTATGCACCACCTGCCGCGCGATCTCTGCCGTGTGGATCAGCGGCACCATGACGCCGTCCGCGCCTGCATTGAGGCAGCGCGTGATGGTCGAGCGTTCCTGGTTCTGCGGCCGCACGATGCCGAAGCCGCCGGCATAGCGCGCGGCCTTGGCCATGTGGTGGATGTCCTCGTAGCTCGCGAGCCCATGCTCGCAGTCGATGAAGACCGAATCGGCGCCCGAGCGCACCAGCTTCTCGCACAGCGTGGGCGAGATGTGGTTGGGGTTGACCATCAGCACGGAATCGCCGCGTGCCAGGCGTTGGTGGGGTGAAGTGCTCATTGCTTTGTCTCTCGATTCAAGGCTTGCCTGGCGTGCCTTCGGGGGCACCGAGCCAGCGGCTGATCTCGACGTCAGGCCCCTGGTCGCGCGCGAGCGTGGGGCTGATGACGAGTTGTTCGATGGTTGTGCCCTGCGGCAACGTGCAGGCCAGCAGGATGGCCCGCGCCACGTCCTCGGGGGCGACCATCGCGGCGCGTTCCTCGGCCGTCGGCGGGCGCACGCGCGTGTCCATAATCGGCGTGTTGACCTCGCCGGGCAGGATCGTGGTCGAGCGGATGTTGTTGTTGCGGAAGGTGCCGTGCAGGAAGCCCATGAGGTTGACGACGGCTGCCTTCGCGGCGCCGTAGGGCGCACCGCCGAGCAGGTTGGGCCGCACGGCCGCGAGCGACGACACCGTGACGACCGTGCCCGCGCCGGCCCCGAGCATGCCGGGCAGCACCGCCTGGATCAGCACATACACGGCGGTGAGGTTGACCGAGATTGCCGACTCCCAGTCGTCCGCCTCGATCCAGCGGATGTTGCGCACGCGGCTCGTCAGGCCTGCGTTGTTGATGAGGATGCCGACCGGGCCGACCTCGGCCTCGATCCACCGCACCAGCTCCTGCAACTGCTCACGGCTCTGGAGGTCGGCCTGCCGGGCCCAGCCTTCGCCGCCGGCCGCCTTGATCTCGGCCACCACGGCATCGAGCGGCTCCTTGCGCCGGCCCATGACGATCACGCGCGCGCCCTCGGCGGCGAGCATCAGGGCGGTCGAGCGCCCGATGCCGGAGCCGCCACCGGTCACGAGCGCGACCTGACCTTTCAACGCCGCGCCAGCCGTCACGCCGGCACCTCGGCAGGCTTGGCCGCTGGCGCGACGACAGGCGCAGTAGCCGGCAGGTAGCCATAGTCGATGCGCGCCCGCTCGGAACTGACCAGCCCCTGGCGCAGGTCGTCTTCCACCAGTTCACGCGGGCGTTCCAGCGCCTCGCCCCAACCGCCGCCGCCGGGCAGTTCGATCTGCAAGCGCTCGCCCGGTGCCAGCACGAGACGCCCCTTGGCGAACACGGCCTTGCCGTCATGCAGCACCGCGCCATTGCGGCCGGCTTGTCCGCCCAACACGCCGAGGCAGGGGTACTTCACATGCTCGGTGCTCAGGTAGATGTTCATCTCGCGGTCCGACAGGTTGCGGATCACGCCGCGCTGGCCCAGGCCGCCGCGGTACTTGCCCGGCCCGCCAGAGTCGGGGATCAGCTCCTTGCACTCGGTCAGCACCGGCACCGCCAGTTCGTACATCTCGATCGGCGTCACGCGGCAGTTCGACGGGAAGCTCAGCGTGTCGAGCCCGTCCATCGAAGAGCGACCGCCCTGCCCGCCGTGGAAGTTCTGCGCGCTGCCATAGGCCGTGCCGTCGGAGCGCTGGCCCTGGCAATTGATGCCCCAGATCGGCGCGCCGCCGCTGTCGCCCATCGCACCGTGCGGCACCACGTCCTGCAAGGCCTTGAAGATCAGGCTGGGAATGCAGTGCCCTACCAGGTTGCGCGCGGCGCCTGCCGCATGCGGGCGTGGATTGAGGATGGAGCCCTGCGGCGCGGAGTCGGTCAACGCGACCATGCAGCCTTCGTTGTTCGGCGTGTCCGGGTCCAGCAGGCACTTGAGCGCATAGACGCTGTGCGCCACGCGGTAGTGCGGCACCACGTTGATGCCGCGCGCCACCTCGGGCGAGGTGCCGGTGTAGTCGACATGAATCGAGTCGTCGCCCACCTCGACGTTGACGCACAGCTTGACCTCGGTCTCGAAGCCGTCGATGGTCATGTCGGCCTTGTAGCTGCCGTTGGGCCAGGCCGCGATGGCCTGGCGCATGTGGCGCTCGGAACGGCTGAAGATGGCTTCGCCGAGGCCTTCGCAATCGTCCAGCCCGTACTCGTCCATGAAGCGCATGAACTCGCGGCACATCACCTCGTTGGCCGCCACCATGCTCTGGATGTCGCCGCGCACTTCATGCGGCAGGCGCACGCTGGCCTCGATGACGGAGAACACGTCCGTGTTCGGCTGGCCGGCCTTGAACAGCTTGAGCATCGGGATGCGGATGCCTTCCTCGAACATGTCGGTCGAATCGGGCGATTGCGGGCGTCCGCCGATGTCGGGAAGGTGGGCGATGCTGCCGGCATAGGCCACGATCTTGCCGTTGCGGAACATGGGCGTGAGCATCACCATGTCCGGCAGGTGGCCGGTGCCGATGATCGGGTCGTTGGTCGCAAGCACGTCGCCCGGCTCCAGCGATTCGGGCGGGAAGGCCGGCAGGAAGTAGTTCTGCGCAGCCATCGGCAGCGTGGTGATGAACACCGGGATCGACCAGGTGCACTGCGCCAGCGCGCGGCCCTTGGCGTCGAGCAGCACGTTCACATAGTCGTGGTTCTCGCGCACGATCGGCGAGAAGGCGGTGCGGCCGAGGGCGCTGTCGGCCTGGTCGGCGATGAACACCAGGCGGTCCCACATCACTTGCAGCGTGATCGGGTCGTTGAAGTCGGGCTTGAGCATGGACATGGCGTGTGGCCTTCAGTTCAGAAGCATGATGAGGTTGTGCTGGGCGTCGAGCGAGGCACTAGCGTTCGGGCCCATGACGACGGTCGACTCGCGCTGTTCGATGATGGCTGGGCCTTCCACCGGCACGCCGGGCAGCAAGGCATAGTGGTCGTAGACCGGCGTGTCGACCGTCTTGCCGAGTTCGGAGAAGAACACCGGGCGGGTGCCCTTGCGCGGGTCGCGCACCGCACCGGCCTCGCCGCGCAGGTTCGCAAGTGAGACTGCTGCCTTGGGGCCGCTGGCACGGATGCGCCAGGTGATGATTTCGGCATCGGTGCCGGCCACGGCCCGGCCATACAGGGCCACATAGTTCGCGTGGAAGCGCGACAGCAACTCCGGCAGGAAGGCTGGGTCGGCCGGATCGATGTCCGGCAGCGCAACCGAGATCTCATAGCCCTGCCCCACATGCCGCATGTCGACCGTGTACGAGAAGCTGATGCGATCGGCCGGCACCTTGCTGGCCAGCACGACTTCGCGGCCCTGGTTGGCGAGGCTGGTCTTGACCACGTTCACCGCGCTCGGATTCCAGGCCGACAAGCGCATCGGCAGGCTGGTCGACAGGTCCGCCGCCACCGGCGCGCCGAGCAGGCCGATGGCCGAGGTGACCCCAGCGCCCAGCGGGCAGATCACCTTGCGAATGCCGAGCTTGCGCGCCACGCCATAGGCATGGACCGGGCCGGCACCGCCGAAGGCGATCAGCGGCAGGGCACGCGGGTCGACGCCGCTGTCGGTCGCCTGCATCGAGGCGGCCTCGGCCATGCTCTCGTTGACCATGTCGTGGATGCCCCAGGCGGCGCGCTCGGCGCTGATGCCCAGGTCCTTGGCGAGGCGCGCCATCGCCGCGGCGGCGGCCGGACGGTCGAGCGCGAAGTCGCCGCCGAGGAAGGACTTCTCATCGAGGTAGCCCAGCAGCAGGTCCGCATCCGTCACGGTCGGCTCCGTGCCGCCACGGCCGTAGCAGGCCGGTCCGGGCGCCGCCGCGGCGCTGCGCGGACCGACGCTCAGCAGGCCCATCTTGTTGCGCGCCGCGATGCTGCCGCCACCCGCGCCGATCTCGATCATGTGGATCGACTGGATCTTCAGCGGAAACCCGCTGCCCTTGCGGAAGCGCTCATGGCGCGCCACTTCGAGGTCGTTGGCCACCATCGGCTGGCCGTTCGGGATCAGGCATAGCTTGGCGGTCGTGCCGCCCATGTCGAAGGAGAGCACGCTTTGCTCGCCGGCTTGGCGCGCATAGTCTGCCGCGGCAACGGCACCGGCGGCCGGCCCGGATTCGATGAGGCGCACCGGCGTGCGCGAGGCCGACGAACTGGGCACCACGCCGCCACTGGACGTCATCCAAAGCAATTGCCCATCCACGCCGCGTTGCGACAGCTCGCGCTCCAGGTGGTTCACATGGCCGACCATCATCGGCCGGGTGTAGGCATTGACCACGGTGGTCGAGGCACGGTCGTATTCGCGCACCTCGGGGCACACCGTCGACGACAGCGACACCGAGATGTTCGGCGCCACCTCGGCGATCAGTTCGGCCACGCGCCGCTCGTGCTGCGCGTACTTGTAGGCATGCAACAGGCACACGGCGACGGACTCGACCTTGCGCTCCAGCAGCGTGCGGGCGATGGCGCGCACGCCCTCCTCGTCCAGCGCCTTGATGATCGTGCCGTCCGCGGCGATGCGCTCCTCCACACCGAAGCACAACTCGCGCGACACGAGCGGGGCCGGGTACTGGATGCGCAGGTCATACAGGTCGTAACGGCCTTCGGTGCGAATGCGCAGCATGTCCTGGAAGCCGTCGGTCGTGATGAAGGCGGTGTGCACGCCGCGGCGCTCCAGCACGGCGTTGGTGACCACCGTGGTGGCGCCGAGGATCTGCAACGCGCCGTTGGACTTGGCCTTCTTATCGGCGTTCTTGGCGCGGACCTTGGCGAGCAGTTCATCCACGCCCTGCAACACCGCACGCGCAGGCGCGTCCGGCGTGCTCAGGACCTTGTGCAGCAGGATGGTGCCGTCGTCCTCGGTCATGGCGAAGTCGGTGAACGTGCCACCTGTGTCGAATGCCAGTTTCATGCTTTTCAGCTCCTAAGTGTTCAGTTGAGTTGCCTGGACTTCAGGCGGTGACGGTGTCGGATGCGCGGCGGCCTGTCATGAACAGTTCGCCCAGGTCGGCATTGCTCAGCTCGCTGCACGGGCTGTCCCAGATCACCTTGCCCAGGCGAAGGACCACCGCGCGCTCGGCCGCCTCCATCGCCTTGCGGGTGTTCTGCTCGACCAGCAGGATGGTTCGGCCGCCCTTGTGCAGGCGCTTGAGTTCGTTGAAGACCAGCGTGATGGCCTGCGGCGACAAACCGACCGAAGGCTCGTCCACCAGCAGGATCTCCGGCCGGCGCAGCACGGCCATGGCCATCTCGAGCAACTGTTGCTCGCCGCCCGACATGTTTCCGGCCAGCTCGTTGCGGCGCTTCTGCAGGATCGGGAACAGGTCATAGACGTAGTCGCGCTCGCCCTTGAGGTCGCCGTCCTTGATGGTGTAGGCCGCCATCTCCAGGTTCTCGTCGATGGTCATGAGCTGGAAGTTGCAACGCCCTTGCGGCACGTAGGCGATTCCGTGGCCCAGCATGGCCTGCGGCTTGAGGCCGGCGATGTCCTTGCCCTTCCAGCGGATCGCGCCGCCCTTGTGGGTAGTCATGCCGAAGAGCGATTTCAGCAGCGTCGACTTGCCGGCCCCGTTGGGGCCGAGCAGCGTGACGAATTCGCCGTGGCGGATCTTCAGGTCCACCCCGTGCAGGATGTCCAGGTGGCCGTAGCCGGCGTAGAGGTTGTCGATTTCGAGTTCCATGAGGGGCTCCGTGTTCAGCCGCCGAGATAGGCTTCGATGACTTCGGGGTTCTTCACCACGGCCTCGGGCGTGTCGTCCGCCAGCTTGGCGCCCTGGTGCAGCACCACCACGCGGTGGCTCAGGTTCATAAGCACGTCGGTGTTGTGCTCGATCACGACAAAGGTCACGCCCAGTTCGCGGTTCGCATGCTCGATGCTCTGGATCACCTTCTCGATCAGGATCGGGTTGATGCCGGCCAACGGCTCGTCCAGCAGGATCAGTTCCGGCTCGGGCATCAGCATCGAGGCGAACTGCAGCAGCTTCTGCTGGCCACCGGACATGTTCCCCGCCGGCAGGTGCGCCACGCGCGAGAGGCCCGTGATCTCGATCAGTTCCTTGGCCCGCTTGCGCAAGGCGCTCACCCGGCGCTTGGCCGAGGGCCCGATCCAGAAGGTCGACAGCACATTCGGAAAGCTCGACATCTGCCCCGCCAGCACCAGGTTCTCCTCGCAGTCCAGCGTCGGGAAGACCACGGTCTTCTGGAAGCTGCGCAGGAACCGGCCTTCACGTGCGATGCGGTTCATGGGCCAGTCGGTGATGTCGATGCCCTTGAGCAGCACGCGGCCCGCGTCGCTCTTCTGCAAGCCGGTGCAGCAGTCGAACAGCGTGGACTTGCCGGAGCCATTGGGGCCGATCAGGCCCAACACCTCGCCGCGGCGCACTTCGATGTCGACGCCCTGCAGGGCTGCCACCGCACCGTAGTTCTTGCGCAAGCCTTCGATGCGCAGCATGGATGTGCCGTCGGTCATTTCGCCACCTCCTTGTTGCTGCCGAAGCCAGCGATGCGCGCTGCAAAGCGTTCGAACAATGGCGCCAGCCCTTGCGGGAACACGAACACCAGGCCGAGCAGCACGATGCCGTAGATCACCATGCGCAGTTCCGGCGTGATGCGCAGCGCTTCCGACACCGCGACAAAGACGAAGCTGCCGATCACCGCGCCCGGAATCTTCCCGACGCCACCGCCCAGCACGATGATGAGGATGGTGTTCGAGTAGTAGGCCTGGAACACCAGCGGGCTCACCACCGTCGAGAAGTGCGCGTAGAGGCTGCCGCCCAGGCCGGCAAACACCGCACTCAGCATGAACACCAGCAGCTTGTAGGTCCACGTCGGCACGCCGAGTGATTCCGCCAGCCGCTCGTTGTCGCGGATGGCCACCATGCAGCGCCCGGCCGGGGAGCGGATCAGCGCCACGAAGCCCAGCACCGCAAGCGCGGCAATCACCAGCGCGAGATAGAAATACTCCGGCGCCTGGACGACGGTGAAGGCCCAGTCGCCGAAGCCGATCCGCGGACGCGGCACACCGGAGAGGCCCATGTCACCGCGGGTCAGGTCGACCCAGTTCTTCGAGACCATCTGCGCGATCACGACCAGGCCCAGCGTACACATCACGAAGGAGGTGTCGCGCAACCGCAGCGCCGGGATGCCGAGTGGCAAGGCAATGAGACCGGCCGCCAGTCCCGCGACCAGGAGGTTGACGATGAACGAAGTGCCGAAGTGAATCGACATCAGCGCCGACACATACGCGCCGATGCCGAAGAAGACGCCCTGTGCGAGCGAGAGCATGCCGGTGTAGCCGAGGATCAGGTTCAGGCCCAGGGCGGGCAGGAGGAAGATCATCGCCAGCACCATGGCGTGCAGGTAGTAGTCGCCCATGAAGAGCGGTGCCGCGAGCAGCGCGGCCAGGGCCAGGGCGCAAGCGCTCCAGTTGACCGTGGCCAGCCGCGCGGCGGGCAGGCGGGGAGTGTCCAGCGTGGTGGTTGACATGATGGCCTGTTGCATGGGGTGGGGTTAGTCAGAACCTGGCCTTGCTGCTGAACAGGCCGTGCGGCCGCAGCATCAGCATCAGGAGCAAGGCGATGAAGCCGACGGAGTCGCGGTACTGCAGGCCGATGAAGCCTGCGACCAGGCTTTCCACCACGCCCAGCAGCAAGCCCGCGATGAGCGTGCCGCGCACGTTGCCCATGCCGCCCATGACGATCACGGCGAAGGTCTTGAGCGTGATCGACTCGCCCATGCCGCCGTAGATGCTCACGTTGATGGGGCCGGTGAGGATGCCCGACAGGGCTGCGATCGCCACGCCGATCAGGAAGGTCTTGCGCACCACCTGCTCTACGTCGATGCCGTTGACCTGGCAGCACTCGATGTTCTGCGACACGGCGCGGATCGAGCGGCCGAGCCGCGTGCTGCGCACCATCCATTCCAGCGCGACGAACACGACGACGGTGACGCCGACCAGGATCACGCGCTGCTGCGACATGCCGAAGTCACCGAGCTCGATCGGCTCGATCCAGCCGCCGGAGAACACCTTGTAGCCGCCGCCAAAGGCGAGGATGACGACGTTCTGGAGGATCAGCGACAGCCCCAGCGTGGCCAGCACGCCGGCCTGGAAGGGTTGGCCCACCAGCCGCTGCATGACGGCACGGCCGATGACCACCGCGATCACGCTGACGATGGCGACGCCGCCGATGATCGCCAGGCTGTATTCGCTGGTCAGGTGGCTCATCACCCACCAGGCCGCGAAGGTGCCCAGCATGTAGTACTCGCCGTGCGCGAAGTTGATGGCGCGCAGCACGCCGAAGATCATCGTCATGCCGGCAGCCACCAGGGCGTACATCGACCCGGTGATGATGCCGTTGACGATCTGCTCGAGGATGAAGGAGTCCACGTGGATGTCCTTGGGGAACTTGCTTCGCGCCTTACTTGGCGCTCGTCCCGTAGTCCACCTTGGTGGTGATCATTCCCTTGATGACCGGCTTGGCATCGACGATCTCGACCAATGCCATCGGCAGCACAGCCTGGTTGTGATCGTCGAAGGTCACGCTGCCCATTGGGCTTTCGTACTTGATGCCGGCCAGCGTGTTGCGCACGTCCTCGCCCTTCGCGCTCTTGGCATCGCGCACCGCTTGCGCGATCAGCTGCAGCGTGTCGTAGTGCGTGTAGGCATGGTTGTTCGGCATCTCGCCGCCATTGGCCTTCTTGTAGTCCTCGACGAACTTCAGGCTGCGCGGTGCCGGCACCTCGGGCAGCCATGCGGCGGCCTCGACCGCACCGTTCATGACCTTGGGTGCGGCGGCAATCGTGTCCTTGGTGTTGAACTCGCCGTTGCCGACCAGCGCGATCTTGCCGGCCAGGCCCAGCTCCAGCATCTGGCGCGCGATGATCGGCGTGGTGTCGGCCTGGCCGTAGAGGATGATGGCCTGCGCGCCGGAGCGGCGGATCTTGCTGAGCACCGTGCGGAAGTCGGTCTCCGAGTCCTTGTAGTAGTCCTCGCTGAGGATCTCGGCGCCTTCGTACTTCGGCAGGTAGCGCTTGGTGAACTTGATGGCGCCGCGACCGTAGTCGCTGTCCACCGACAGCACGGCGAACTTCTTGAAGCCCTTGGTCTTGACCGAATACTCCAGCACGGTCGCCGCGCGCACTTCATCGGTCGGGTAGTTGCGGAAGGTCCACTTGAAGCCGCCGACGCCGGCCTTGTAGGTGATGTCCGGGTTCGACGATGCAGCGTTGACCAGCAGCACCTTCGATTCTTCGGCCAGCGGCTGCATCGCCAGCGTCACCGAGCTGCAGATGTCGCCGATGATGATCGGCGTCTTCTCCAGGCTGATCATGCGCTGCGTGGCCGCGACCCCTTCGGACGGCACGCATTGGCTGTCGCCGCTCACCAGTTGCACCTTGCGCCCCAGCAGGCCGCCTGCGGCGTTGATCTCGCTGGCTGCCAGCGCCGCACCCTTGTTCGCGAAGGCGCCGTAGCGCGCGTTCGGGCCGCTCATCGGGCTGATGATGCCGATCTTGATCGGATCGCCCGCCTGCGCCGCGGCATACGAGAAGGCACACAGGCCGAGAAGCGCCGCGGCGGCGCCCCGTGCAGCCGCGCCAAGGGTGGGGGTCGTGGGATAACAGCTCATCGCATTTCTCCGGTCGATTGCAGGTGAATGGTGGGGTTGTGAATGAATGGTAGGAACGGCGCGGCGAAAGGGCCAATAGGGAATCCGGCTTCGGGCATCGCCATTCCTGATGGGGCTACGAAAGCTCGGCCACGGCAGCCGCGATGCGGCGGCAGCCTTCCTCGATCTGCTCGACGCTGGTGGCGGTCGACATGCGGAAGTAAGGGGACAGGCCGTAGGCCGTGCCGGCCAGCACCATCACCCCGCCCGCCTCCAGGAAGTGAATGACGACGTCGTTGTCGGTCTCCAGCACCTTGCCCGCAGGCGTGCGCTTGCCGATCAGACCGCCGCAATGCGGATAGAGGTAGAAGGCACCGCCCGGTGCGCGAGCACGGATGCCTGGGATGGCGTTGAGCAGGCGCACCGCCGTGTCGCGGCGCTTGCGGTAGGTCGCGACCCATTCGGGGAGAAACGTCGGCGCCGAGTTGAGCGCGACCACCGCCGCCGCCTGGCTCATCGACGACACGCCGCTGGTGGACTGCGATTGCAGCATGTCCAGCGCGCCGATGATGTCCTCCGGCCCGGCCGCATAGCCGATGCGCCAACCGGTCATCGCATAGGTCTTGGAGACGCCGTTGACCAGCAGCGTTCGATCCCGCAGCCCCGGCTCGATCTCGAGCAAATGATGCGCCTCCACATCGTCGAAGCGGATGTGCTCGTAGATGTCATCGGTCAGCACCATCACCTGCGGGTGGCGCATCAGCACGTCGGCCAGCGCGCGCAACTGGGCCGGCGTATAGGTGGTGCCGGTCGGGTTGGTCGGCGAGTTGAAGACCAGCCAGCGCGTCTTCGGCGTGATCGCGGCTTCCAGCGCGTCGGGCGTGAGGCGGAAGTCGTCCTCCTCGCGGCATTGGACGATCACCGGCGTGCCGTCGCAGGCCAGCACCATGTCGGGGTAGGACACCCAGAAGGGGGCAGGGATGATGACTTCCATGCCTTCTTCCACCGTCACCGACAACGCGTTGAACAGCGCATGCTTGGCGCCGCAGGTCACGATGATGTCGCGCGGTGAGTAGTCCAGGCCGTTCTCGCGCTTCAGCTTCGCCGCGATGGCCTGGCGCAGCGCGAGCGTGCCAGCGACGGGTGTGTAACGCGTCTCGCCGCGCTCAATCGCGTCGCAGCCGGCCTGGCGGATGTGCGCCGGCGTGTCGAAATCGGGCTCGCCGATGGCCAGGTTGATGATGTCTCGGCCTTCGCGGCGCAATGCGGCGAAGCGCTCGGCCGCCGCGGCGCTCGGGGATGGCTTGATGCGACGGATGCGCGACGAAATCCGGGAAGCGGTCACTGGGGTAGTTCCTCTGCGTTGCAATGGAACGAACGGTAGGCTTTTCCGGCTGGCGAGGCCAAGACGCCTTTGTTCTACGGCGTTCGCATTCGCTGATGGCAAGTGGGCTGATCGCGACATTCACCCCGATCCTCAAGTCGATGCCCGCGGAAGCAGTCCGCGACCGGGACCCCGGCATAAGCATTCCGGATGGGATCAGACCGAACTCGTCTTGTTGCGCACCGGCCCGGTGCGTAAGGTGGCGCCTTCGCCTTGTGAGGCATCAAACAACCCCGGAGACATCTTGCGCCCATCCGTCCTGGCCACCCGCGCCACCTTCCCCGACATCGCCGACCGCCTGCACCTCTACTTCGACGTCGAAGACAACCCCTCGGACACCATCTGGAGCCCCGCCGAACTGCGCCAGCGCCTGCAGGGCAAGCAAGGCGTGATGAGCACCGGTAGCGAGCGCATCGACGCCGCGTTGCTCGACGCCTGCCCGCAACTCAGGGCGGTCTGCAACGTCGGCGTGGGCTACAACAACGTCGACTTGGCGGCCTGCACGGCGCGCGGCGTGCTGGTCACCAACACGCCTGATGTGCTGACCGAAACCACGGCCGACTACGGCTTCGCATTGATGCTGGCGACGGCCCGGCGCATCGCCGAGTCGCAGGACTTCGTGCGGCGCAAGGAATGGACGAAGACCGGCATCTTCGACATGTTCGTCGGTGGCGACGTGCATGGGTCCACGCTCGGCATCCTGGGCATGGGCCGCATCGGCCGTGCCATCGCGCGTCGCGGCGCGCTGGGCTTCGGCATGAAGGTGATCTATCACAACCGCTCCCGATTGCCCGCTGAAGCCGAGGCCGAATCTGGCGCGAGGTACGTCGACAAGGCCACCTTGTTGAAGGAAGCGGACCACCTGATCCTCGTGCTGCCCTATTCCCCCGAGTCGCATCACGCGATCGGCGCCGCCGAGCTGGCGCAGATGAAGCCATCGGCCACGCTGACCAACATCGCACGCGGCGGCATCGTCGACGACGCGGCGCTGGCCGAAGCGCTGCGCGCCGGCACCATCGCCGCCGCGGGCCTCGACGTGTTCGAAGGCGAGCCCACCATCCACCCCCGTTTGATCGGCTTGCCAAACGCCCTGCTCACACCCCACATCGGCAGCGCATCGGTACAAACGCGCCGAGCCATGGCGGCCTTGACCATCGACAATCTGATCGCCGCGCTCGGCTTCGGCCCGCGCGCCGGCCAGTCGCCCACGCCCGTCAACCCGCAAGTGCTGACGCAGCAAGCCACAGAATCCAGGAGCACCGTTTGAACCCCGTCCTCAAGAGCTTCGACCTCACCGGGCGCACCGCGCTCATCACCGGCTCCAGCGCCGGCATCGGCCTGGCACTGGCGCGCGGCCTGGCCGGCGCCGGCGCGCGCATCGTGCTGAATGCGCGCAACGCCACCAAGCTCGAAGCCGCTGCCGAAGCCTTGCGAGCCGAAGGCGCGCAGGTCGTGACCTCCGCCTTCGACGTGACCTCGGGCGAAGCCGTCAACGCCGCCATCGAGAAGATCGAGAGCGAGACCGGCCCCATCGACATCCTCATCAACAACGCCGGCATGCAGCGCCGCAACCCGCTCGACCAGTTCGAGGAAGCGCACTGGCACGAGATCATCAAGACCAATCTCGACAGCGTGTTCCTCGTCGGCCAGGCAGTGGCCAAGCGCATGATCCCGCGCAAGCGCGGCAAGATCATCAACATCTGCTCGGTGCAGAGCGAACTGGGCCGGCCCGGCATCGCACCGTATGCGGCCACCAAGGGCGCGCTGAAGATGCTGACCAAGGGCATGGCCATCGACTGGGGCCAATACGGCATCCAGGTCAACGGCATCGGGCCGGGCTACTTCAAGACCGAACTCAACGATGCGCTGGTCAAGAACGCCGAGTTCTCGGCCTGGCTGATCGGCCGCACGCCCTCGCGCCGCTGGGGCGACGTGGAAGATCTCGTCGGCGCCGGCGTGTTCCTCTCCAGCGACGCGTCGAACTTCGTCAATGGCCACATCCTCTACGTCGACGGCGGCGTGACCGCTCAACTCTGATCAAGGCACACAACACCATGGAAGCCCTCGTCATCCACGCCCCCGGCGACCTGCGCGTCGAGCAATACGAAACCGCCGAACTCGGCCCGGATCAACTCCAGGTGCGCGTGCGCTGCGGCGGCATCTGCGGCTCCGACCTGCACTACTACCAGCACGGCGGCTTCGGCACGATCCGCATCAAGGAACCGATGGTGCTTGGCCATGAAGTGGCCGGCATGATCGAAGCGGTCGGCGCCCAGGTCACGAAGTACAAGGCGGGCGACCGCATCGCGATCAGCCCGAGCCGGCCTTGCGGCCTTTGCAAATATTGCCAGGAAGGCCTGCAGAACCATTGCCTCGACATGCGCTACTACGGCAGCGCGATGCGCACGCCGCATGTGCAGGGCGCGTTCCGCCAGCAGATCGTCGTCGAGCAGCACCAGGCACACTTGCTGGCCGATTCGGTCAGCGATGGCGAAGGCTCCATGGCCGAGCCCTTTGCCGTGGCGCTGCATGCGGTGCGGCGCGCAGGCCCGCTGTTGGGCAAGCGCGTGCTGGTCACCGGCTGCGGCCCGATCGGCGCGCTGGCGATCATCGCGGCGCGGCGGGCGGGCGCAAGCCACATCGTTGGCACCGACGTCGGCGCGCACACCTTGGGCAAGGCCTTGAAGGTCGGTGCCGATGAAGTCGTCAACGTGGCCGAGGACCCGCAAGGCCTGGCCCGCTTCACCGCCGACAAGGGCAGCTTCGACGTGCTCTTCGAAGCCAGCGGCAACGCGCGCGCCCTCGTCGGCGCCTTCGACGCACTGCGACCGCGCGGCATCATCGTGCAGATGGGCCTGGGCGGGGACTTCACGCTGCCGATCAATACCATCGTCGCCAAGGAGTTCGACCTGCGCGGCACCTTCCGCTTCCACGAGGAATTCGCGGTTGCCGTCGAGTTGCTCAACAAAGGACTGGTCGACGTGAAGCCGTTGATCTCGGCCACGCTCTCCTACCGCGATTCGGCCCGCGCCTTTGCGCTGGCGGCCGATCGCACACAGGCGATGAAGGTGATCCTGAATTTCGATTGACGCTTGCCGGACCTGCACGTCGATCCCGGCCCGTCGCCAACGGCCACCGGCCGGACGACGCAGGGCATGCTGACATTCAATTGACTCTGTGCGCTAGCGAACATACGAACCGGAACCCGGTTCATATACTTCAGCCGGCACTCTGCAGGGGGGCGCCACAAGGGCCATGTCCGCGCCCGCTCGCGCCAGGAGTTTTTTGCAGATGTTGTTGCTCGATCCAAGGGAGAACCGGCTGCTCGCCGCGCTGCCGACCTCCGAATGGGAGCGATGGCTGCCGAACCTGGAACCGGTCGAGCTCGGACTGGGTGACGTGCTCTACGAATCGGGCGGCCGGCAAACACATGTCTACTTCCCGACCACGGCCATCGTCTCGCTCCTTTACGTCCTGGAGAACGGGGCTTCGGCAGAGATCGCTGTCGTCGGCAACGAAGGCATCGTGGGCATCTCGCTCTTCATGGGGGGCGGCTCGACGCCCAGCCGCGCGGTCGTGCAGAGTTCGGGTTCAGGCTTCCGCATGACGGCGCATGCCATGAAGGAAGAGTTCGACCGGGCCGGGCCGGTCTTGCATCTGCTGCTGCGCTACACGCAGGCGCTGATCACGCAGATGTCGCAAACGGCGGTCTGCAACCGCCACCACACGCTGGACCAGCAACTCTGCCGATGGTTGTTGCTGAGCCTCGACCGGCTGCGGGACAACGAACTGTCCATGACCCAGGAACTGATCTCCAACATGCTCGGCGTGCGGCGCGAAGGCGTGACGGAGGTCGCACTCAAGCTGCAGAAGGCAAACCTCATTCGCTACGCGCGCGGGCGCATCACAGTGCTGGACCGCGCCGGGCTGGAGAAACGCAGTTGCGAATGCTATGCAGTCGTCAAGAACGAATACGACCGGTTGCTCCCGCCGGGCGCGACGTCGTGAAAGCGCGCATACTTCGCCACCGGACCCTACTGCAGGCGAGAAAAGAGCGTTGACGGCAAGCCGTTTCGCCGACCCGGCAGGCGGCATTCTTCTGGAGATGCCGCATGACGAACGCTCGCAACAGCCTGATCGCAGGGCTGCCGCTCCCTGATCAAGAGCGCCTCCTCGCGGTCTGCGAGCCGGTGACCCTGGTGTTGTCCGAGGTCCTTTGCGAAAGCGGCACCCTCACGACCCATGTGTTCTTCCCCACCGAGGGCTTCGTCTCGCTGGTGTCGGTGATCGACCAGAGCCCGGGCGTCGAGGTCGGCATGATCGGCAAGGAAGGGATGCTGGGCGCACAACTCGCCCTGGGCATATCGGTGACGCCGCTGCGGGCACTGGTACAGGGCCGGGGCGCGGCGTTGTGCATCACCACACCGGCGTTTCGCACGCTGCTCAAACACAGCCCCGCATTGCAGCAATCGATGCACCGCTATGTCTACGTCCTGATGAAGCAGTTGGCGACCTCATCCGCATGCCTGCGCTTTCACATGATCGAGCCGCGCCTGGCACGCTGGCTGCTGATGAGCCAGGATCGCGCCGAGTCTGCGCGCTTCCGCGTCACGCAGGAGTTCCTGGCGTACATGCTCGGCGTGCGGCGCGCCGGCATCACCGCAGCCGCCGGCGCTTTGCAGCGCAGTGGCCTGATCAACTACAGCAGGGGCGACATCGAAGTGCTGGACCGCAGGGGCCTCGAAGCGGCTGCGTGCGGATGCTATGCCGCCGAACGGACAACCTACGACGAGTTCCTCGGAGAGCGCTGAAGCCGCTGGTGTGCTCCCTGCGTACGGCACCGCACAGACGACGGCAATCGCTCGCCCTATCGTTGCATGCATGCGCACGGCTGCGTCGACGATGTGTCTGACGTGACGCGCTGCCACTGGGAGGCGTGCGATGCAACAACTGGACGTGGACCTTCGGATCGCGAGCATCCGGAGCGTTCTTGCGACGGATGGCGTGGTCTCGGCGCTGGCCACGCTCAACGACAAGACGGAGTACCGTTACACCGGCCTGTTCAAGCTGCGTGGCGCAGGCATGTGCGCGATTTTCCTGTTCGACAGGGCCACAGAGCTTCGACCGCGACAACGAGTGACGCCACTTCGCACGAGCGTCTGGCGCCGCATGCTGCAGGATGGCGAATTCATGACGAACAGCGCTTCGGAGGACAGTCGCCTGAGTCCCCACGACCGGACCGGTTCACTTGAATCGTGCTTCGGGCGCCTGCTGCAACCCGTCGCGGGCACGGTGCCTTGCGGCGTGCTGATTCACTTCGACGTGGAGCGCCGCAACATCGATCCTGCCGAGGCGTTGATTCTCCGAACGGCTGCGCCGCTCTTTCTTTCTTACCTGAACTGGAGCGAATAGCGGGGTGCGTCAGGTCGCCGCGGCGCCATGCCGATGCCCGATCTCGAAATCGTTGCGCCCGCTGCGGTCCACGCCTTTCAGCAGCCACAACGGTCGCTGCCCGAAATTGACAGCCACGCCAGTCTTGCCATCCGAGGGCCGCAAGTCCCGCTCGAACACCGAGGTCGCCGGCATGTAGCGCAAGGCCACGCCGGTGCGCCGCTTCGTCGACGTATTGGCCTTGGCGCCGTGGATCATGTAGACGTCGTGCAATGACATCTGGCCGGGCTGCAGTTCGAGGTCGACCGCATCGGCCTCGTCGAATGCGCCTTCGGCCATGCGCTGGTTCAGCGTGAGGTCGGTCCGGTCTTCGTGAAGATGCGGGTGCAGCACCTCGCCGATGTGCGAACGCGGGATCACGCGCAGGCAGCCGTTCTCCACCGTGGACTCCTCCAGCGCGACCCACACCGTGCAATTGGCGAGCGGCCTGATCGGCCAGTAGTGGCCGTCCTGGTGCCAAGGTGTCTCGAAGCCCTCGGACGGCGGCTTGCAGAACACGTGGCAGCCCCAGAGGATCACGTCCTCACCGATCACGCCGGAGACCAGTTCGACGATCTCGGGGTCCTTGGCCAGGTCGAGAAACGAGCGGCTGCCCCGCACGCCTTCGCCGTTGTCGCCTTCGATGTGCGCCGAGACCAGCTTCTCCGGCCGCACGCCGGGGTTGTCGCGGATCAGCGCATCGAGCGCTTCGCGCATCTGCGTGACGCGATCGGGCGGGAGACGGAACTGCGGGATCACATAGCCTTCCGCGCGGTACTGCGCGATCTCGCTGGCGGACAAGCGTGCCATGGCCTTCTCTCCTTGTTCAGCTCCGTACGAACATCGTCACCAGCGGCTCGTCACCGACTTGCCGGCTCCAGTGGCCGTGCACTGACGCATCGAAGGTCGCGCCCTCCGGCAACTTGTCGTCCGAATAGAAATGCTCGCCAGCCTTGAACACGCGCGACTCGCCGCCTTGCAGGCCGATCTCCATCTGCCCTTGCAGGATCAGCACCCACTGCGGCGTGACGGTGCAATGGAACTGGCTGCGAAAGCCCACCGGGCTGTGGCGCAACTGGTAGCCCTGCGACGGGAAGAGTTGCGACAGCTGCGACGCCGGCGTGCCCTCGCCGAGTTCGATCGGCTCCTCCCGAAAGCGCGCCTTGCCGTCGGTGTCGGTGAACAGGATGACTTTGCTGAATGCGGTCATGTGGTCGATCCCTTCAATCCAGGCGCAAGCCGCTGGCGCCATCGAACACATGCGCATTGGCCGGGTCGAGCGCCAGGTAGACCGTGTCGTCCGGCCCCACGTCCGTGCGGCCGTGCATGACCAGCACCAGCTTCTCCTGCCCGACCTGCACCAGCAGTTCGGTTTCAGCGCCGGTGGGTTCCACCACCACGACCTGCGCCGGAATGCCCTGGTTGGTCGGCGCCAGCACCAGGTCGGTCGGCCGCACGCCATAGTGCACCGACTGGCCGTCCGTGACCTTGGCACCGTCCGGCAAGGGCCAGTACGCGCCCTGCGCCTCGACCCAGAAACTGCCCTCGACCTTGCGCGCAACACCCGCCAGCACGTTCATCGACGGCGAGCCGATGAACTGCGCGACGAACAGGTTGCCGGGTCGGTCGAACAGTTCCAGCGGCGTGCCGATCTGCTCGATGATGCCGTCGTGCATCACCACGATGCGGTCGGCCATGGTCATGGCCTCGATCTGGTCATGGGTCACGTAGACCGTCGTGGTCTTCAGCCGCTGGTGCAGCGCCTTGATCTCGGCGCGCATCGCGACGCGCAGCTTGGCATCAAGGTTGGACAGCGGCTCGTCGAACAGGAACACCTTCGGGTCGCGCACGATGGCCCGACCCATGGCCACGCGCTGGCGCTGGCCGCCGGAGAGTTCACGCGGATAGCGTTCCAGCAGCTTGTCGAGGTTGAGGATCTTTGCGGCATTGGCCACGCGCTCGGCCGTGACGCCCTTGTCGGCATCGCGCAAGCGCAGGCTGAAGGCCATGTTCTCACCGACCGTCATGTGCGGATACAACGCATAGCTCTGGAACACCATCGCGATGTCGCGGTCCTTCGATTCGAGCTCGTTGACCACCTTGCCATCGATGAGGATCTCGCCGCCGGTGATGTCTTCCAGGCCGGCCAGCATGCGCAGCAGCGTGGACTTGCCGCAGCCCGAGGGGCCGACCAGCACGACGAATTCGCCGTCGCTGATCTCGAAGCCCAGGCCCTTGAGGATGTCGGTCTTGCCGAATGATTTCTTGATATTGCGGAATGTGACGGAAGCCATTGAATCTCCTCGTTATCGTTTTAGCTCTTCACCGCGCCGGCCGTGAGGCCGCCGACCATGTAGCGCTTGAAGGTGTAGTAGATGGCTGCTGGCGGCAGCGCGTAGATCAGGCCCGTCGTCATCAACAGCTCCCATGGCGAATCGTCGGCAGACAGGAAGTTGCCGAGCGCCACGGCCAGCGTCACGCTCGTGTCCTTCGACAACAGCAGGAAGGCGAACAGGTACTCGTTCCAGGCCAGCAGCAGCGCATAGGTGCCGACCGCCACGAGCGACGGCACCATCAGCGGCAGGTAAACCAGGCGGAACAACTGCAGCGGCGAGGCGCCGTCCATGCGCGCGGCCTCATCGAGTTCGTAGGGCAGCTTGTCGGAAGCCTGCTTGAGCACCCAGATGCAGTACGGCGAGGCAATCGTCACCATCGCCAGGATCAGCGACCACTGGCTGTTGAGCAGCCCGTAGTTGCCCATGGTCTTGTACATCGGCACGGCCAGGAATGCAGCAGGGATGAAGTACGTGAACAGTGCCATGTTCATCACCGTGCGGCCACCGCGCACGCGCAAGCGGCTGATGGCGAAGGCGGCAGTGGTCGCGACGAACAGCGTGAGCACGCCCACCGTGACCGCGATGAGCAACGAATTCCAGAGCTGCTGCCAGAAGTGCGTCAGGTAGAAGTGCTTCTGCCCGAAGACGATGGCGAAGTTCTGCAACGTCGGGTGCGTCGGCCACAGGTGGCCCGAGGTGGCCGAGTCCCGCGGCGAGATCGCGAACAGCACCATGTGATAGACCGGGATCAGCGTCCACAGCACCACCGGTATGCCAATCAGGAGCAGCTTGGCCTCGGTGGCGATGGCCTTGGGGGTCCAGCGCTTGCTCATTTGGACAACCTCTTCATCATGAAATAAACCAAGGGCAACACAAGAGGCATCGCAACGACGATCGACGCCATCGACAAGTCGACCTGGTCCAGCCGCAGGTAGCGGATGCCCAGCGTCGCCAGCACGTGCGTCATGTCGGCCGGACCGCCGCCGGTCAGCAGGTAGACGCTGTTGAAGTCACCCAGCGTCCAGATCATCGAGAGGATGGTGGAGGTCAGGTACAGCGTCTTGAGCGCCGGCCAACTGATGAACTTGAATTTCTGCCATGACGTGGCGCCATCGACAGAGGCGGCCTCGTATTGCTCCGAAGGAATCGCGAGGCGGCCTGCCACGAGGATCAGCGTCCAGAACGGCAGCGACTTCCACACATGCATCAGCATCGCGAAGGTCAGCGCCAGCGTCGGGTCGTTGAGCCAGTTGGGCCCATCCGCACCCGTCAGCCGGAAGATCGTCGTGTTGATCACGCCCCACTCCGGGTTGAGCATGAAGCGCACCGAGAGGATGGTCGGGATCGAGGGCATGGCCCACGGCAGGATGAACAGCGCCGAGACGATCTTGATCCACCAGCGCGTCTGCACGAAGAAGCCCGACAGGACCAGTGCCAGGATCATCTTGACGTTGATCGCGACGATCAGGAACACGAAGGTGTTGACCACCGACCGCAGGAAGATCGGGTCGGCCTCCAGGTGCACGTAGCTCTGCGGATGGCGCGCCAGCCAGAGGCCATAGCCCACCGGGTACAGCACGAACACCAGGAAGATCAGCAGGTAAGGCAGGACCATCCATCGGCCCCAGGCTTGCCATCGGTCCTTGCGTTGCATGGTCGACGCGCCACTCACGGCGCCACCGACGGTTGCGGTACTGCTCATACAAGCCCCCTTCCTCTAGTTCATCGGATTTGTCTGTTCAGAAACACCGCGGAACCGGCCTTGCCGGGCCGCAGGTGTTGCCCCCGGCGAAGGGGGTGGTCGACTCACGAAGCAAGCCGACCTTGGGGCGGAGCGAAAACTATTTCGCGACCACCTTGATGCGCTCGATCATCTCGTCGACGGCCTTGTCGACGGGGATCTTGTCGGTCACGACGCGGCTCATTGCCTTGGCCCACACGTTCTCGTTGTTGAGAATGGTGAACTTGTAGTTCTTCGTGAATTCGAAGGTCACCGTGCCGCTGGCGTACTGGTTGAACACCGACTTGCGATGCTCGTTGGCCTGCCAGAACGGGCTGGCCTGGCCGGCCTTGGTCACCGGGAACCAGCGGCCGAGCGAACCTTCCACGTAGGGCGTCAGGTTCTCTTCCTGCATCAGGAACTCGACGAACTCCTTCGCACGCTTCTTGTTCTTGGCTTCCTTGAAGATCACGCCGGTCTTCACCGCGGTGCGGTAGACCATCTTGCTGCCGTCCGGCTTGGTCGGGAAGCCGGCCGTGCGGATGCGCTCGTTGAAGTTCTTCTTGGCCTCTTCACGCTGCTCGGGCGTGAGCGTCTCGTTGTTCATGTCGTCGAGCCACTTGGCGGCGATCGAGATGGTCGCGTTGTGCGTCATCACGGTCGTCTTGTTGTGGAAGGCGACGTTGTTGTCCGGGTCCTTCCAGCTCGTGGCGGACGGCGGCGTGCAGCCCTTGATGTAGGGCATCGTGTAGTCGGTCAGGGCGCTGACCAGGCCGGCCTTGACCTTCGGATCGTCGACCAGCAACTTGCCGTTGTCGTCGACCATCTTCACGTTGTAGGCGTCGGCGAAGGTCAGGAAGGAATAGAACGAGTCGCTCGAATCCACGCCCATCGGCTGGCCGATGCCGAAGGTGCGCTTGCCGGTCTTGGTGCGGCTGGCGGGCTGCACCTTTTCGCACCAGAACGGCCAGTATTCCTTCCACGTCGTCGGGATGTCCGATTCCTTGAAGCCGGCCTCCGTCAGCATGTCGAGCCAGTACTCGACGTGCATGGTCTGCTGCTTGATCGGGAAGGCGTAGTAGGCCTTCTGCTTGGTCTTGTCGTCATAGAGGAAGGTGGTCTCGACCGTGTTGGGTGCGAAGCGCGCCTTCATCGGGTTGATGATGCTGCTGATGTCCTCGAGCTTGTCCTCGAAGGCCCATTTGCCGGTGACCTGGAAGTCGTACACGTCGGCATAGGCCACGTCCGGCGGGCTGCCGGAGTCGAGCGCGGACACGGTCTTGGGGATCATGTCCTGGATCGGGTACTGCGACAGGTCGATCTTGACGTCCTTGTGCTTCGCCTCGTACTTCTTGATGGCGGCGAAGAGTGCTTCGTCCTCGGCCTTGTAGAAGCCCTTGACCCACCAGACGGTGAGCTTTTCTTCTGCGGCCGCCTGGCCACTGGCCACGAGCCCCAGCGCAACGAGCGACGCGGCGAATAGCGGTTTCAATTTCATGGTGAGATGTCTCCTTGATGACGGATGCTTCGATTGCAACGGGGGAAGGGGGGACCGGGAATTGGGGGGAACTCGAATGTCTGTGGCCGCGCCTCAATGCGCCTTGAGCCGCGGCGGTGGCCTGCTCAATCGCGGCAACCGACGGCGCGAGCCGAGCACGGCCTCGATGTCGACGCGCGCACCATCGATCAGCTTGAGGACGGCACGCTCTGCCTTCGCCGGCTCATGGGCGATGACGGCATCCAGCACCGCGCGATGCATCGGCAACGACAGCGCCGGGCCATTGCTGCGCGTGGTGGAAATTTCAAAGCTGGTGCGCAGCAGCGCGTTCAGCGCCTTGCTCATCTGCGTCAGCATGCGGTTGCGCGCGGCACGCAGCAGGCCGTGATGAAAACGCAGGTCATGCGTGACGTAGTCGCCACCATGCTCGATGGCGTTCTTCATGCCGGCGTAGGCTGCCTCGATGTCCTCGATGTCTTCTGCAGTGGCGCGCTCCGCGGCCAGGCGCACGGCCGCGGGCTCGACCACGCGGCGCAAGTCCTGCAGGTCGCGCAGGAACTCCGGCGTCAAGCCCACGCGTGCCTGCCAGGTGATGACGTCGGGATCGAACCAGTTCCAGGAGTCCTGCGGCAGCACGCGGCTGCCGACCTTCGGACCGGTCACGACCAGGCCCTTGGCCGCCAGCGCCTTGATCGCCTCGCGCACCACGGTGCGACTCACGCCCAGTTCCTCGCCCAGGATCGGCTCCGGCGGGATCACCCCGCCTTCGCGATAGCGACCCGCAACGATCGACTCGCCAAGCAGGTCGACCGTGTGGCCGTGGGCGTTCTTGACCATTCGGGGCGAGGCTCAGGAAGCGACCGGGGTCAACAACGGCTCGCCCGCGAAATGCGCGCGCAGGTTGTCGAAGGTGAGCTGGCCCATGGCCTCGCGCGTCTGCCGCGTGCCGCTGCCGATGTGCGGCGTGAGCACCACGTTGTCCATCTCGCGCAGCACGGCGGGCACGTTGGGCTCGTCGACGAACACATCGAGCGCCGCGCCGGCAATGTCGCCGGCCTGCAAGGCGGCGATCAGCGCCGGCTGGTCGATGACCGTGCCGCGCGCCACGTTGATCAGGTAGCCCTGCGGGCCCAGCGCCTTCAGCACCTTGGCATCGATCATGCCGCGCGTGGCCGCGCCGCCGGGCGTGATGACGACGAGGAAGTCGACCGCCGCTGCAAGCGCCTCGGCATTGGGGTAGTAGGTGTAGGGCACGCCAGCACGCGGCGAGCGCGCGGTGTACGCAATGTCCATGCGGAAAGCCTGCGCCCGGTGCGCGATGGCCTGGCCGATGCGACCGATGCCGACGATGCCCAGCCGCGCGCCAGTGGCCTTGCGCGCCAGCGAAATCGGGCCGTTGAGCCACGAGCCGTTGCGTACGAACTTGTCCGCCTGAGGGATGCGCCGCGCAATCGACAACAGCAAGCCGATGGCCAGGTCGGCCACGTCATCGTTGAGCACCTCCGGCGTGTTGGTGACGGGCACGCCGCGCTCATGCGCAGCCGCCACGTCGACACCGTCATAGCCGACGCCAAAGACCGAAATCACTTCGAGCGCGGGCAGCTTGCCGATGAGTTCGCGCGGCACCTTGGCCTCGCCATTGGCGACGACGCCACGGATGCGCGGCGCGACCGTAGCGAACGCGTCCGGATCGCTGACGTGGATGCGGTCATGCACCGTGTATTCGGCACGCAGCTTTTCCATCAGGAAGGGCATCAGCGCCGCGACGGCGAGGACTTCGATCTTGTCGCTCATGACTTGATACCGACCTTCTCGACCAGCTGCTTGAAGTACGCGTGGTCGCGCTCCATGGCCTTGCCGAAGGCGTCGGCGTCGAGGTAGGCGAAGCCCAGGTTGAGCTTGTCCAGCGATTCGCGCATGGCGGGGTCCGCGGCCGTCTTGCGTGCGACTTCGCGCAGCGCGTCGACGATGTTGTTGGGCGTGGCCTTGGGTACCGCCAGGCCGCGCCAGGTGCCGATCGACAAATCGATCTTGCGCTCCTTCAGCGTGGGCACCTTGTCGAAGGCCTTGAGTCGCTCGTCCGCCATCACCGCCAGCATCTTGAGCTTGCCGCCCTGCACATGCGCGGAGACTTCGCCGGGGCTGACCGCGACCGCATCGATGTGCCCGCCGAGCAAGGCGACCACGCCCGGCGCCGCGCCCTGGTAGGGCACGTGGTTGAACTTGACGCCGGTCTTGTCCTCGAAGCCCGCCGCAGCCAGGTGCCAGATCGAACCGTTGCCCGCGTTGCCCACCTTCATCTCGCCCGGCTTGGCCTTGGCCGCCGCGATGAATTCCTCGATGGTGTTCCAGGGCGCGTCGGCCTTGACGGTGATGGCGGCCGGGTCGGCGTTCAGGCGCGCGACCGGGCGGAAGTCGGCATAGGTGAACTTGGAGAGGTTCAGGTGCGGCAGGATCACCAGTTCGGCGATCACCACGCTGACCTTGTAGCCATCCGGCTTGCTGTTGAGCACGTCGGACATGCCGACCACACCGCTGGCGCCGGGCTTGTCGTTGACGATGAGGGGCTGCGAGAAATTCTTCTTCGCCAGCTCGGCGAAGCTGCGGGCCAGGGCGTCGGTGCCGCCGCCGGCCGATGCGGGCACGACGAGTTCCACCGGCTTGGTCGGATAGTCCTCGGCAAAGGCGGCGAAGGAGGTGGGCAAGAGCATGGCCGCGAGGCCCTGCAGGACTTGGCGGCGGTGCGCCACAGGTGAGCTTTGCATGTAGTTGGTCCGTTGATTTTTCACTCGGAAAACCCTAGGCTTGCTGCCCGGTTCGCGGCTTATCATATGATGATTGAAATGGCCGCCACTGCAGGGAAACCCTGATCTGCGGCCTCCTGAAACATGCCATACGGAGACATGAACCAATGCATTTGGTCGCGGTCGATTGGGGCACCAGTTCCCTGCGTGGCGCGTTGCTCGACGGCACCGGAACAGTGCTCGCCGAGCAAGGCCATCCACGCGGCATCCTGAGCGTTCCCGCGGGTGGATTCCCCGAGGTGTTCGAGTCGCTGTTCGCCGAATGGATGCGGCCCGAAGGCACGCGCTGCATCATCTCGGGCATGGCCGGCAGCCAGCAGGGCTGGGTCGAGGCGCCCTACTGCGCCTGCCCCGCCGGGCTCGGCGAAGTGGCCCGCAGCATCATCGACATCCAGCCGGGCCGCATCGCGTTGGTGCCGGGCCTGCGCGACGAGCACGCCGGCGTGCCCGATGTGATGCGTGGCGAAGAGGTCCAGATCTTCGGCGCCATCGCGCTCACGGGCTTGCGGGACGGGGTCTTCGTGCTGCCAGGCACGCACAACAAATGGGTTCGCGTGAAGGACGGCCGCGTCGAAGGCTTCCGCACCTTCATGACGGGCGAGTTCTATGCGCTACTGAGCCAGCACTCCATCATCGCCCGCACGCTCGATGCGGATGCGCCGCTCGATGAAGCCGCATTCCTCCAGGGCGTCGCGCAGTCCGACAATGGCGAAGGGCTGCTGCACAACGCATTCGGCGCGCGAACGTTGGCCTTGTTCAACCGCACGCCGAAGGCGCATCTGTCGAGCTACCTCTCCGGCCTGCTCATCGGCGAGGAACTGCGTACGCAGTCGCTGAAGACTTCGGGCGAGGTGGTGCTGATCGGCTCCCCCGCCCTCACCCAGCGCTATGCATTGGCGATCGGCGCCGCCGGCGTTGCGACACGCACGCTGGGCGCCGAAGCCACCTGGGCTGGACTTCATGCGCTGGCCTTGATCCAACACAACCCCACACCATGACCGCACTCGCCACATTCAACGCTGCGATGCAGCAGCTTCCCCTCATCGCGATCCTGCGCGGGCTCACGCCGGCCGAGGCCGCCGACGTGGGCGATGCCATCGTCGAGCCGGGCTTCCGGCTGCTTGAAGTACCGCTCAATTCGCCCGATCCGCTCGAGAGCATCGCGTTGATGCGCAAGCGCTTTCCGCAGGCGCTGGTCGGCGCGGGCACGGTGCTCGATGTACAGCAGGTTCGCGAGGTGCATGCGGCCGGCGGGCAACTGATCGTTTCGCCCAACTTCAACGCGGAAGTCATCGCGGAAGCGGTGCGGCTCGACATGGTCTGCCTGCCCGGCGTAATGACGCCCACCGAAGCCTTTGGCGCGCTGGCCGCAGGGGCCACGGGGCTGAAGCTGTTCCCGGCGGAACTGGCCTCGCCGGCCGTCGTGAAGGCGCTGCTGGCCGTGCTGCCGGCCGGCACGCCGCTGATGCCCGTGGGCGGCATCGCGCCACACAACATGGGCGAGTGGCGGGCCGCGGGTGCGGCCGGCTTCGGCATCGGCTCGTCGCTCTACAAGCCCGGCAAATCCGCTGCCGCCGTCCGCGAGGACGCTACCCGATTCGTGTCGGCATGGGCCGGCACCATCACTGCTTGAGGACCCCATCACCATGGTTGAAACGATCATCAAGGGCAACATCCGCGACACCCCCCAAGCCCAGTACGCCAACCCGCGCGTGCGCAAGCTGCGCGAAGACCTCGCGCTGGCCCTGCGTGCGGCTGCGCACCACGGGCTGTCGGAAGGCGTCTGCAACCACTTCAGCGTGCTGGTGCCCGGTGCCACTGACCGCTACCTCATCAATCCGCGCGGACTGCACTGGAGCGAGATCGGGCCGGACGACATCGTGCTCATCGACGTGCAGGGCAAGGTGCTGGCGGGTCGTCATCGCGTCGAGCCCACCGCGCTCTTCATCCATGGCGCGGTGCATCGCCTGACCGGCCATGCGGTGGTGTTGCATTGCCACATGCCCTATGCCACCGCGCTCACACTGACCACCGACCGGGCGCTGGATCCCACGTTGAGCCAGAACGCGATGCGCTACATGAACCGCATCGCCATCGACACCGTCTACAACGGCCTCGCGCTCGACGATGCCGAGGGCGAGCGCATCGCGAAGGCCATGGCCGGCAAGGACGTGGCCTTCCTCGCGAACCACGGCGTGATCGTGGCCGGCGCGGCCATCGCGCATGCCTACGACGACCTCTACTACCTCGAGCGCAGTTGCCTGCACCAAGTGATCGCACAGCAGACCGGGCGTCCACTGGTGCCGGTGGACCCGGCGATGGCGGCGCGCGTGGCGGCGCAGATCCAGGGGGAGCGGGAGCAGTCGGACCTGTTCTTCGAGGCGTTGCGGCGGATGTTGCCGGCGCCCTGATGGCGTGTGAAATTTCAGCCGATCAGTCCATGGGATCTCGCGCAATGCCTTGCCGACTTCGCCGAATCGCATCGCGCTTCTTGCTGGGTGCGATGCTCCTCTCCACACTTCCTGGCATTGAAGGTTGTGCGACGAGCAACGACGTAGACGCCTGGCCGGCCACGCAGGTCCCGTCAAACCAGATGCGATTGGCGGAACCCTTGCAGATCAAGATGCCCCGGCGCAATCTGAACGAACCGATGCCCAATGGAACAGCGGTTCTGCGCCTGCACGTGGACACGCTGGGAAATGTGCGCAAGGCATCGCTCGCCAGTAGCAGCGGTAGCGCGGTCCTGGACGGTGCGGCGGTGCAGGCCCTGACCGGGGCCAGGTTCTTCCCCTATCGCGAAGCAGGCGTTGCGTTGGCCGTCACGACGTTGATGCCGCTGAACGTCAAGGGTTCGATGCAATGTCGGGGTTTGAATCCGCTGGATTGCTGAAGCGCCTGAACGCCGATGGCAGGCTCGCTAAGGCGATGGTCCCGCCAGCCATGCAGGCTCCTTCTCCGACCCCGCCGCGTTGCCGGCCGCGACCGCCACGTCGCGTGCCCGGGTCCAATAGTCCCTCGCGAGTTCCGGCTTGTCCGCGGAGGCCTGGCCAAGGAGCAGCAGATCCTGGTGAATCTTTCCGCTCGCGCCCGCGGCCTTGTCGATCTTGAGGGCCTCGTGCAGCAGGGGCACCGCGGCAGCGGGCGTCTTCATCGCAATGTAGGCGCTCGACTGCAGGCGAAGCGCGTTGGCCCTTTCCAGCATGTCGTTCTTGGCCAGTGCGCTCTGCGCCTGCTGCGCGAAGCGCAAGCCCTCCGCAGGGCTTCCGCCATTCAATGCCAGCCAGGCCTTCAGGTTGAGGATCTTTCCCCTGACGCTGCATTTGTTGCCGCACAGCACGCCAGCGCGGTCTAGCGCTTGCTCGGCGCCTGCAGGATCGCTGGCCTGCACGGCCATCGCGCGCCGTAGAGCGGCTTCAGCGCGCCGGTCGGCACTGAAGGCAAGCCGACGTTCATCCATCACTGCGTCCAGTTGCTTCAAGGCCTCGTCCTGGCGACCCATGCCGAGATGGACCATGGCCAGGTTCAGCCGGGTGGCGGCGATGGCCTCCTCGTCCTCGATGGACCGCGCGACCACCAGCGCCTGCTCGAAGTAGCTGAGCGCACGCGGCAAGTCGCCCGCCTTGTAGCGATCCATCCCCTGCGTGTTGTAGCCCTGTGCCTGGATATCGGCCGACGATCGCGCGGGCGGCGTCGAGCATGCGCCGAGCAGGCCCGTGGCCACGGCAAGCAGGCCACACGCCATCAATCGCCACATGCCGTTCATCGCGTCTCCCCTGGCAACGGCAAGCCGCCGATGCTGTCGATCGGCAACGACTGCGGCGTGGTGGCCGTGCCGGTCAGCATGCTGATCGGCCAGGTCTGCCGCGCATTGCTCACCATCTGGTTGGCCTGCGTGGCAACAGCCTGCACCTGGTCCAGCACCGCGGGCAAGCGCTCAGCCGCCTGCGCGGCCATGGCCTGTACGTCTGCGCTGGCCTTCTGCGAGGTGGCTGCCGCCTGCTGCACCCTCTCGATCACGGCTGGCGCGGCCTCCTGCACGACATCGATGGTGCGACCGGCCTTCTGCAAGGTCGCCTTCGCGCCGTTCTCGATGGACTTCACGCCTTCCCGGGCTTGATCGAGCACTTCACCGGTCTTTTCGGCCATGGCAGGCAACTTCTCGGCCACCTCCTGACCTGCCTTCAGCGATTGCTGAAAGGGCCCTTCGGGATCGTTCAGGCTGTCGGTCAGCTTGCGCGCATCGGCGATCACCGGCATCAGCGCGGCCTGGATCTCCTCGACGACCTGCTGGCTGCGGTCCTTGCCGCGCTCGAAGGCGAGGACGTCGCCGGAAACCACCGGTTGTGCCGGGCCGCTCGGCGGCAGCAGGTCGATGGTCTGCTTGCCGATGAGGTTCTCGCGCACCAGCTTCGCCGTGCTGCCCTTGGGAATGCCCTGCATGTGCTCGTGCCCGATGCGCAACTCGATCCGTGCGCCGTGGCCGGCGGACTCCTGCGACGACGTGAGCGCAATGTGGCGAACGCTGCCGACCACCACGCCGCGGCTCGTGACCTGCATGTCCTCGGTCATTCCGGCGGCATCGGGGGCCTCGACGTAGAGCAGGTCATGGCGTTCGAACCACCCGCGCTGCTGGGCGATCCAGGCCAGGCATGCGGCGATGACGACCAGCAGCGCAATGACGGCGACACGCGGGCGTCCGGAATCAGGTTTCAGCATCGACATCCTCCAGTCAGAACCGAGTGAAAGGGGAGCTACGAAGTACGGTCTGCACTGTACCCGCCACCCACGCTGCCGCAAGAAATAGACCCGCGGCGGTCAGGCGATCCGCGACCGCATGGCTTCAACGGCATCGTCCAGGAATTCGACCCTGCCCGTTGCGAGCGAATACTCGGCGCCCACGACGCGCAATTTGCCGGCCTCGATCAGTTCCTCAAGGATCTTCGATCCCTTGCGCAATTGCGCGACCGACTGGCGCACATTGGCCTTCACGCTCTTGCGGATCAAGGTCTCGCGGTCGTAGCCCAGTTCCGGCGCCAGCAAGCCCGCCACCGCCGGCTCGATGCGTTCCGCGATGAAGCGCATGTGCGGCGAGCGGGCCTCGGCCGGCCGGCGCAGCCGCTCCAGCGTGCCGAGCACCGCACCGCAGTTCGAGTGGCCAAGCACGACCACCAGCGGCGTGCCGAAGGCCGCGGCGGCGAACTCGACGCTGCCCAATTGCGAAGGCGAGACGATGTTGCCGGCCACGCGGATGACGAACAGGTCGCCCAGGTCCTGGTCGAACACGATCTCCACCGGCACGCGGGAGTCGGAGCAGCCGATGATGATGGCAAAAGGCTCCTGCTTGAAGTCCGTGCGGGCACGCTGCACGCGGCGCAGGAAGGTCTCTGCGCTGCCGATGCCCGACGCGAACTGTTCATTGCCTTCGCGCAAGCGCTGGAGGGCGTCGTCTGCTGTGATCATGGAAGTCATCGCTTATCGCGCGAAATGGATGAAGGCCGCGGCCAGGAGCGCAAGAAACACCGTCTCGCTCACCATCAGCACGATCGGCTTCACGCCCACCGTCGCGAAGTCCTTCAGGTGGGATTTCATGCCGATGGCCGCCATCGAGATCACCAGCAGCCAGGTGGACAGCGTCTGCAGCGCGTGCTGCAACGCCGTCGGGATCAAGCCCGCACTGTTGACGCCGACCAGCAACGCGAAGGCCACGACGAACCAGGGCAGCAGCGGCGGCTTGGGGCCGGTCGCGCCTGTCGCCGCGTGGTCCTTACGGTACGACAGCGTGATGACCAGGATCACCGGCAGCAACATCGCAACGCGCAACAGTTTCACGATGGTCGCGACGTCGCCGGTTTCCTTCGACATGCCGTAGCCTGCGCCCACAACCTGTGCCACGTCGTGGATCGTGCCGCCCAGGAAGACGCCGGAGGCTTCGTGGCCGAACCCGAGTAGCGTGACGATCATGGGGTAGAGCACCATCGCGACGGTGGAAAGCGTGCTCACGCCGATCACGGTGAAGATGGTGGCGCGCTCCTTCACCTTGTCGTCGGCATGCGCGGGCATCACCGCGGCGATGGCCATCGCGGCCGACGCGCCGCAGATGCCTACGGCCCCGCCTGTCAGCACGCCGAAGCGGTTTCGGTAGCCCATCATGCGCGCCAGCAGGATGCCGAAGCCGATGGTCAATGCGACGGAGACCACGACCATCGCGATCGGCATCGCGCCCAGCGCGGTGATCTGGCCCAGCGTGATGCGCACGCCCAGCAGCGCCACGCCGATGCGCAGCAGCGTGCTCGCGGAGAAGCGGATGCCCGGCACGCAACGCCCTTCGGTCGAAAGGAAGTTCAATGCCATGCCCAGCAGCAGGGCAAACAGCATTGCGGAGACGTGGTAGTGCTCGGCCAGCGAGATGGCGGCCACCGCCACCACCACCGACATCAAGACGCCGTGGAAATTCGTGCGGGCGGGTTCTCGCCAGGCCGGCAAGCTCAGCGAGAGGTTCATGCCGCGGCCCTCGCCCGGATGCGCGCCGCGTCCGCCTCGTAGCTGCGCGAGGACAGCACGAAGAAGAAGGCCGCGGCCAGTGCGAGCACGGGTGTCAGCGTCATCGCCAGCTTCAGCCCCACGTGGTCCGACAGCATGCCGACGATCAGCGGTCCGGGCGCGAGGCCGATGAGGTTGTTGGCCAAGGCCATCGTCGCCGCAACCGTGGCCCGCACACCAGGGTGCGTCACGTCACACACGATGGCGCTCGAACAGCCACCCTGCGCAGCAGCAAACAAGGCGCCCAGGAAGATGAGCCCCAAGCTCATCGGACCCGCGGGCAAGGCAAACGCGCCCATCAGCGCCACGGCCGTCAGCACGGAGTAGACCGCCGGCACCAGCGCCCTGCGCCGCGGGTGGCGGGCGCTCAACCGGTCCGCGACGCCACCGCCGAACATCATGCCGAGGCCGGCAGCCATGACGGCAACCCCCGCCATCAACCCCGCCTTCTTCAGGTCGATGTCGTGGTAGCGGTTGAAGTAGGTCGGCAACCAGGCGATGAGCATTGCGGGCATGGCCATTTGCAGGCCGCTTGCAAGGAAGGCGAAGTTGCCGGCACGCGAGGCGAAGACCTCCCGCACCACGCGCTGGAAGCCCGGGCGGCCGGTGCTCGGGTCACCAAGGCCCTTCGTGCCGTCCAGGGCGACCGTCTTGTAGTCGCGCACCACGAAGGGGTACATCAAGGCCAGCAACAGCCCCGGCGCGCCGACGACGAAGAAGGCCATGCGCCAGCCCGATTGCGCCGCGACGGCGCCACCAATCACCACGCCGAGTACCGAGCCGAACAGGCTCGCCGACAGGAAGGCTCCCAGCACCGCTGCGCGTTGCCGGGCAGGAAACACATGGGCCAGCAGCGCGGCGCCGGCGGCCCCGTACGCGGCTTCTCCCAAACCCACGAAGGCACGCGCCCACAGCAGCTGTCCATGGCTTTGCGCCATGCCACAGGCAATGGTTGCCAGGCACCAGACGAAGGCCATCAGCGTGATGCTCTTGACGCGGCCCCAGCGGTCGGCGACCAGCGAGATGGGCACGGTCAGCACGCCGACGACCAGCGAGACCACGCTCACCAGCATGGCGAGTTGCGAATCGAGCAGCGACCACTCGATCTTGAGGGCGGGCATGACCGCGCCGATGACCTGCCGCGACAGGTAGTCGGACATCATCAGCCCGAAGGTGAGCGCGAAGACGGACCAGGCGTAGAGGCGTGGCATGCGGCGCTTGTCGTCGGGCGCGTCGAGGCTGGCGGAGTCCGCCGAAAGGGTGGGGTTCATGGCTGTTGTCTCTTGTCAGGATGTGGGTGCGAGTTGCTCCACGGCGCTTCCGCGTCTTCCTCGACGCATGAAAGCTGGCGGAGCAATGTCTGTTCGTGGGCACCCGCGGAACCGGCTTTGCCGGGCCGCTGGGTGCGCCCCCTCGAGGGGGTGCGCCGCAGGCGCTGCGGGGGTGGGCTTCATTTCAGATATAGGTCGGCCACGAGCGCATGTCGTGCTGCCCGATGCCGCCGTTGCGGTCGCGGCGGTGGGTGGCCATCGCATCGATGAGCCATTCACGGGTTTGCTGCGGCGCGATCACGGACTGCACGCCAAAGGCGCCGGCCAGTGCGTAGGCCGAGGTGTCGCGCGAGAGCTCGGCCTTGAGCCGGTCGAAGTGGTCTGGCGCATCTTCACGCTGGATGCCATGGAGCACGCTCACGCCGATGTGCGGATCCATGAAGCTGACGTCGGCACTGGTCCAGGCCGCCGTCTCGTCGCTGTTGCGACCCCCACCCATGTTGATGTACGCCTGCCCGAAGCTCTTGCGCAGGATCACCGACAGCTTGGGCACGCTGCACAGCTGCACCGCGTGGATCATGTTCATGATGTGCGCCGGCGCGGCCTTGCGCTCGCCTTCGATGCCGACCAGGAAGCCGGGCGTGTCGACCAGGAAGATGACCGGGATGTTGAAGGAGTCGCACATCACCAGGAAGGACGTCACCTTGCGGCAGGCGTCCGGGTCCATGGCGCCGCCCTTGAACATCGGATTCGACGCGACGATGCCGACGCTCTCGCCGTCCAGGCGTGCGAGGCCGGTGACGGCGGCGCGGCCGAAGCGGTCCTTCAGGTTGAAGAAGCTGCCTTCGTCGACGATGCCGGCGATGACCTTGCGCATGTCGTAGGTCTTGCTGCGGGCGGAGGGCACGAGTTCGAGCAGCTTGTCGGCGTCGGGCGCAACCGCCGCGGTAGCGGGCAGGCTGGGCGCCTTTGCCCCCGAATTTGAAGGGAGGTAGCTGAGAAAGCGGCGGATCGCCGCGAGCGCTTCCTCGTCGCTGTTGACGACCACGTCCACGAGGCCGGTTTGCTCGGCGTGCAGTTTCCAGCCGCCGAGTTCTTCGGGATCCACGGCTTCGCCGATGGCCAGCGAAGTGACACGCGCACTCGACACCGCGAGGAACGCACCCTTGCGCATGACCACGAAGTCCGACAGGCAGGTGTACCAGGTCGATGAACCGAGGCACGGCCCCAGCACCGCGCTGACCCACGGGATCTCGCGGCGGCGGCAATACTGCTGCGGGTCCTGCCCGGCGCCGGCCATCGCCTCGGCGCCGAGGCTGTCGGGCACGCGCGAGCCGCTCGATTCGCCGAGGAAGATGAGCGGCATGCCGTTGCGCGTGGCCGTCTCCTTGAGGCGGGCGATCTTGCGCATGTTGATGGCGGAGGACGATGCGCCCATCACCGTCATGTCGTTCGACACCACGGCCACGCGGCGCCCTTCGATGCGGCCGGTGCCGGTGATCTTGGCGTCGGCCGGCGAGGATTCGCGATCACCCGGCACCACCGAGACGGCCAGCATGCCGGACTCGTTGAAGGAGCCATCGTCCAACAGTTGCTCGATGCGCTCGCGGGCGTTCAGGTGGCCGCTGGCGCGGCGTTTCGCGAGCTTGGCTTCGCCGCCCATGGCGAGTGCGGTATGGACGCGCGAATCGAGTTCGACGCGTTGGTCTTCGTAGGTGCCGGACCCTTTCGACGGGGCGGCGGGGGCGGTGGGTTCAATCATGGGTGCAATCAGTGCGGCGTTCATCTGGATTCCTTTCGTATCAGCGCATCGTGCGGCCGACCGGGCCGAGGCGGCGGCCGGTGGCCTGGTAGGCGTCCTCCACCCAGGCGCACAACAAGGGCCGCGTGGATGCCGGCTCGATGATGTCCAGCACGCCGAACCGTTCGGCGGTGCGCATCGGGGAAGAGATCGCGTGGTAGTGCGCCTCCAGGTCGAGGCGGTGCGCGACCGGATCTTCGGCAGCGGCGATGTCCTTCTTGTACGCCGCGGCCACACCCCCTTCGACCGGGATCGAACCCCAGCGCGCGGACGGCCATGCATAGCGGTTCGGCAGCGAGGTGCCCGACGGCCCGTGCAAGGGGCTCAGCATCGCGCCGGCCAGGCCGACGCAACGACGCAGCACGATGGCGAGCCACGGCACGCCCGATTGCTCGATCGCATGCATCGCCTGCAGTGCCGCCGAGATGGTGCCTTCGCGCTCGGCATCGGCGCCGGTCATCACGCCCGGCTGGTCGGCCAGGTTGACGATGGGCAAGTGGAAGGTGTCGCACAGGTCGACGAAGCGCGCCATCTTGAGGGCCGCCGAACGCGTCAGCGCGCCGCCCATGATCATGGGGTTGTTGGTCAACACGCCGACTGCGTGGCCCTTCAGGCGCGCGAAGCAGGTGATGGTCGAGCCGCCGAAGTCCGGCGACATCTCGAAGACCGAGCCTTCGTCAAAGATGGACTTCAGGATCTTGCGCGGGTTGAAGACCTTGCGCTTGTCCGCCGGGATCGCCTTGTTGAGCCACGGGTCGCAGCGATCGACCGGATCGGTGCAAGACACCACCGGCGGGCGCTCCCACACGTTGGCTGGCAGGTAGGAGAGAAAGCGGCGCGTCGCCTTCAACGCATCTTCTTCCGTGTCGACGGCCAGGCCGACCGCGCCGCTGTAGCGGTGCATCTGCTCATAGCCGCCGAGCGATTCCTTGTCGATGTCGATGCCCAGCGCCTGCTTCACGACCGGCGGGCCGCCCGCGAAGATCTGGCTCTTGCCGCGGATCATGATGGCCAGGTGCGATGCGCCCACGCGGACCGCCCCCAGGCCGGCGCAGGCGCCGAGCGCGATGCCGACCACGGGCACCACGCCCAACAGTTGCGTCATCGGCAGCATCGGGTAGCCGGGGATCTTGGTGTGGCCGAGCTTGTCGAGCAGCTTCACGCTGCCGCCGGCGCTGTCGATCATGCGAACGAGCGGCAGCTTGTATTCCCAGGCGTAGCGGTCGGCGTAGATCCACTTTTCCGACACCGAGCCTTCGGAGGAACCGCCGCGGATCGTGAAGTCGTCGGCCGCCACCACGGTGCGCCTTGAATCGATCTTGCCGATGCCGACCACCGCATTGCTTGGCGTGAAGCTCGCGCGCTTGCGGTCCGCGCCGTACTTGACAGCGCCAGCCAGCGCGCCGATCTCGCCGAAGCTGCCGGCGTCGAGCAGATGCTCGATGCGCTCGCGCGCCGTGAGCTTGCCCAGCGCATGGTGCTTGGCGACCTGCTCTTCGCCGCCCAGCGCATTCGCGATGGCGCGGCGCTCGTTGAGCTCCTGCAGGTCTTCGGCCCAGTCCCCCTCTTGGACTGTGTTGGCGACGGGTGCGGATGTGAGTGTGGTGTTCATTTGGAAAGGGCTCCTTCAGGATGGCGCGCGAGGTACGCATCGCGCAGGTCGTTCTTGGTCACCTTGCCGGCGTGGTTGCGCGGCAGCGCGTCGACGAACTCGATCACGCGTGGTTTCTTGTAGCCGGCGATCAGTTCGCCGCTGTGCCGGGCGAGCGCCGCGGCATCGATGCTTTCGCCGGGGCGGCGCACCACGAAGGCGGCGATGACTTCGCCCCATTCGGTGTCGGGCAGGCCGAGCACGGCGACCTCGGCGACGGCCGGGTGCGCGTGCAGCGCGTCTTCGACTTCACGTGCATAGACGTTGAAGCCGCCGCTGATCATCATGTCCTTGTTCCGGCCCACGATGTAGAGGAAGCCTTCCTCGTCGAAACGGCCGAGGTCGCCGCTGTAGTACCAGCCATGGCGGATCGATTCGCTTTCGAGGTCCGGGCGGCGCCAGAAGGCGACTTCGCCGATGCCGCGGTGGGCGATCGCGATCTCGCCGACTTCGCCCTGTGCCACCGGTCGGCCATCGGCACCGCGCACGGTGATCTCGACGTCCATCGTCGGGCGCCCGCAAGAGGTGATGCGGTGCGACGGCTTGCCGTCTTGCAGGTGGTCGTGCGGATAGAGCACGCACAAGGGCTGCACTGCTTCCGTCATGCCGTATTGCTGGCGAAGGATGGGGCCGAGGCGTTCGAGCGCTTCGTGCACCATGCTCGTCGGCGTCGGCGCCGTGCCGTAGTGCACGCGGTTCAGGGAAGACAGGTCCGCGCCGGGGTTGGCAGCCACCGCTTCGAGCAAGCGGCCCATCATCGTCGGCACCATCATCAACTGGCTGATGCGTTCGCTGCCGATCTGCGCCAGCACCTGCTCGGCATCGAACTTGTCCGCGACGATGTTCCTTGCGCCGCGCAGGTAGCACGGCAGCAGGTGCACGCCGGCGGCGTGCGTGAGCGGGCCGACATGCAGCATCGCGTCATCGATGCCCAGTCCGTATTCCATCGCGGCGAAATGATTGGCAAGGCGGGCTTCCCAGCGCTCGATGCTGTAGGCCACGCCCTTGGGCTTGCCGGTGGTGCCCGAGGTGTAGGCGATGCGCAGCAGCAGGTCCGCCGGCACCGTGAGGTGCGGCGCCCGGTCGGAAGCGCGCGCCAGCAGCGCGTCGTAATCGAGCACGCTGGCATCCTGCCAACCCACGCCGATCACGACGCGCAACGACGGCACCTGCAGCCGCACCTTCATCACCGAGTCGCGGAACTCGGGCCCGGCGATGAGCACCGAGGCCTCGGCGTCGTTCAGGATCGCCGCCTGCTCGTGCACGGTGTGGCGCGCGTTGAGGGCAACGTAGCCCTGCGCGGCTTTTTCGGCGCCGAACTGCGCCTCGATGCTTTCGACCGAGTTGTTGAGCAGCACGGCCAGTCGTTCGCCGGGGCGGCGACCCAGCCCGATCAGCACATTGGCCAACTGGTTGCTGCGCCGCTCGATCTGCGTGTAAGTGAAGCTGCGGTCACGGAACACGACCGCCGTGCAGTCGCGAAACTGACCGGCGGCCCAGGAGAGGGCGTGGCCTGCGATTCGTGTGGAACTCATGGATGGATGTCCTGTGTGGGGTGGTCGTTCGCTGCGGATGCAGCGGACCCGGTCGTGCGGGTCGATGGGCGGCTGGCCGTTCTCCTCGGCTGCAATTGCCGGACGGCTTCGCGCTCGGACGCGTCGATCATTTGTTCGATGGCCGCGGCGGCGCGGTCGATGTCTCCCGCCTTCATCGCATCGGCCGTGGCGCGCCACAGGCGTGCCGATTCACGGCGGCGTGTGGCGGTGGCCAGGCCCAGCTTCGAGTAGCGCCGCGTCTGCCGCGCCAGGGAGGTCAGGATTTCAGCCAGGCGCTCGTTGCCCGAGTTCTCAGCCAGCATGCGGCTGAGCCGGTAGCTGATGGAGAGGTAGTCGTCGCCCGTGTCCGGCGTCCTGGCGAGCACTTCGAGTTCGCCGACCTTGCCGTCGATCCAGGCCATCAACCTGTCGTCCGGACTGGCCATGCCGCGCACCATGGCGCTCACCAGCTGGCGACGGATCTCGAAGATGTCGCTGACCTCCTTGACCGACAACTGCGTGACGTGGGCGCCCCGGTTGGGGAGGATGCGCACGACCGAGTCTTTCTCGAGGATGCGCAGCGCTTCGCGCACCGGCCCGCGGCTCACATCAAACTGCTCGGCCAGCATTTCCTCGCGGATGCGATCGCCCGGCGCGTACTCGCCGTTGACGACCGCCGCAAAGATGCGCTCGGCGATCTGCTCGGGCAGCGTCATCAGCTTTGCCGCACCCTCGGAAACACTCATGTCCGGCACGGCGCTCAAGCCTCTTCAAAGATCGCGATCTCCTGCCCCTCGCGCACCGGCGCGCCCTCGGCAATCAAGAGCTTGATCACGCGCCCATCTTCGGGGGCGAGGACCGGGATCTCCATCTTCATGGATTCGAGAACCATGATGGTGTCGTCGGCCTGCAGCGTGGCCCCGTCTTCCACCACGATCTTCCACACGGTTCCAGTGATGTCGGAGCGAATCGTCGTCTGTGTCGTCATGTCGATTTCCTTTTTGAAATGCCCGACTTCGTGTCGGGATGGACGTACTGTAATCGACATTATGATTGTTGACAATCCTAATATTCGCATGATCTAATCCGTTCACTGCAGCAAGACAGCTGCGCAGACAAGGCGGACACTCCCGCCGCAACCGGAGATAAAACCGTGCCTCTTTCCTATTCCGACGTACGTCGCATCCTCGAGATCCTCGACAGCGCCGAACACCTCGAATCGCTGGACGTGACCGTGGGGGAGTTCGAACTTCATGCCCGCAAGCCCGGCGCCTCTGCCTTCACCCGCGAACGGGCTGGGCAAGCCCTGGCAGCCCGCACCGCCTCCACCGAAGCAGCGCAAGCAGTCGTAACAACAGAAACAGCAGCAGCAGAAGAAGCGCTCACCGAAGTACCGGAAGGCCTGCTCGCCGTGCGCGCCCCGATGGTCGGCACCTTCTATCTGCGGCCGAGCCCCGACCAGCCCGAATTCGTGGCCGTCGGCGCAGTTGTCCAGGCCGGCGACACGGTCTGCCTGGTCGAAGTCATGAAGATGTTCAACACGGTCAAGTCCGACGTGGCGGGCACGGTCGAACGCATCCTGGTGGGCAACGGCAAGCCCGTGACCCACGACCAGATCCTGATGCTCATCAAGCCTTCGAAGGGAGCCTGACCATGAACACGACTGCAACGATCCCCGTCGCCAAGCGCGACATCCGCCGCGTGTTCGTGGCCAATCGCGGCGAGATCGCCGTGCGCGTGATCCGCGCCTGCCGCACGCTCGGCATCGAGGCGGTGGTGGGCGTTTCCGAAGCCGATACCGAAACCCTTGCCGCGAAGATGGCCGACGAAGTGGTGGTGCTCGGCCCGCCGCTGGCGGCCGAAAGCTACCTGCGCGCCGACAAGATCGTCGAAGCGGCCCTGCGCACGGGTTGCGACGCGGTGCACCCCGGCTATGGCTTTCTTTCCGAACGTTCCTCCTTCGTGCGTTCCTGCGTCGAAGCGGGCCTGGTGTTCGTCGGTCCCTCGGCCGAGTCGATCGACGCCATGGGCGACAAGATCACGGCCGTGGGCCTGGCACAAAAGGCCGGCGTGCCGCGGGTGCCTGGCACGGGCGCGCTGGCCGACGTGGCGCACGCGAAGCGCGCCGGCGCCGAGATCGGCTATCCGGTGCTCATCAAGGCGACCGCCGGCGGTGGCGGGCGCGGCATGCGCATCGTGCGCGATGAAAGCGAACTCGAATCGCTGATGAGTTCGGCCGCCAACGAGGCGAAGTCCGCCTTCGGCGACGACACGCTCTACATGGAGAAGTTCATCGAGCACGCGCGCCACATCGAGATCCAGGTGATGGCCGACTCGCACGGCAACGTGGTCTACCTCGGCGAGCGCGAATGCTCCACGCAGCGCCGCCACCAGAAGCTCATCGAGGAAGCGCCCTCCCCGGCAGTCGACCCGGCCATGCGCCAGGCCATGGGCGAATGCGCGGTGAGCCTCACGCGCAATGCCAACTATTGCGGCGCCGGCACCATCGAATTCGTCGTCGACCAGCGAGACAACCGCTACTTCTTCCTCGAGATGAACACCCGCATCCAGGTCGAGCACCCGGTGACGGAAATGATCACCGGCTTCGACCTGGTGGCCGAGCAGATCCGCGTGGCGGGCGGCCTGCCGCTCTCGTTCACGCAGGCCGAAGTCCAACTGCAAGGCCACGCCATCGAATGCCGCATCAACGCCGAAGACCCGGAGCGCAACTTCCTGCCGCGGCCGGGACTGATCTCGGCGTGGGAGGTGCCTTCGGGCGAGGGCATCCGCGTCGACTCGCACTGCTATGCCGGCTACACCGTGCCGCCTTATTACGACTCGCTGCTCGGCAAGCTGATCGTGCATGCCGCCACGCGCGAGCAGGCCATCGCGCGCATGCGCCAGGCGCTGGGCGGGCTGCGTGTCGAGGGGCCGACGACCACGGCTTCGTTCCACGACTCCGTGCTCGCGCATGAGGACTTCATCCAGGGCAAGGTCACAACGCGCTGGGTCGAAGAGACTTTCCTGCCCGAGCGCAAGGCGGCGCAGAAGGCGGCGGCGCAGGCTGCCAAGCTTGCGCAAGCATCGGCAGAGGCGCAGCCATGACAGAACGCACCATCCGCCATACCGACGTCAGCCTGACCGACGGCCAAAGCGCACGCTGGGCCGGCGCGATGACCACGCCCATGGCGCTGGCCGCCGCCAGCCAACTGGCCGCCGCCCAACCCGCCGCCATCGAGGTGACCTCCAATGCCACGATGCAGCAATGCGTGGCCCGCGGCGAAAACCCGTGGCAGCGCATCGAACTGCTGCGCGAGCGCTGCCCCGCCGTCGCGCTGCGCGCATCGCTCTCGCTCCTGACCTCGCACGGCAAGCGCGGCGCCGACGTGGTGTCGACCGACATGGCCACCCTGTGGCTCGCCGAGCTCTCCCAACGCGGCGTCAACGAAGTCCTCGTCATCGACCCGCTGATGCAGATGGATCGCATCTCGCCAGTGCTGAAGTCCGCCACGTCGATGGGCCTGACCGCCATCGCCGCCCTGCCCTTCAGCGGAGCGCTGAATGATGAGGAACTGCGTGCGCAGGCCAAGGGATTGGCCACCGCAGGCGCCAGTCGCGTGATGCTGCGCGACGAGTCCAGCCTGCTGGCCGCCGACCGCCTCGCGAGCTTGCTGCCCGCCCTGCGCGCAGGGCTGGGCGCCACGCCGCTCGACCTGCACCTGCGCTGCCAGACGGCGCTCGGCCCGATGATCGCGCTCGAAGCGGTGCGCATCGGCATCGACGGGCTCGACACGGCCTTTGCGCCACTGGCCAACGGCGCCTCGACACCCGCGCTGGGCACGCTGCTGAAATCGCTGCGCTTGCTCAAGACCGGATGCCCGGTGACCGAACAACGCCTGCACGCGGTGCGCGAAGCCGACAAGCTGCTCACCAGCATCGCGGACCGCCACGGCTTTGAAGCCGGTCGCGCGTGGGTCTTCGACCTCGCGCCCTACGCACACCAGTTGCCGGGCGACATCGCCGCGCACTGCATGCGCCAACTCGCCGCATCAGGCCTGATGCACAAGCTGCACGCCTTCGCCAACGAATGCGCGCGCATCCGCACCGACCTCGGTTCGCCGCCGATGCTGGCCCCCTTTGCACAGCCCATCGCGGAGCAGGCGCTGATGCATCTGCAGGGCATGCCGCGCCACGCCGAACTGCGGCCGGGCGTGCGCCGCGCACTGCAGCAGGTCTACGGTGCCGCGCCCGGCAGCGTCGATGCCGGGCTCGCCCGTCGCGTGGGTGCTTTGCCCCAAACGGAATCGCCGTGGGTCGAACTGCTGCGCACGGCCTACCCCACAGCCAGCGACGCCGCACTCGTGACCGCGATGGTCTGTGGTGTCGAACCTGACACCCACCCCGCGCCGGCATCGACCGACGCCCTTCGCTACGTCCAGACCACCCCGACGGACGCACTCATCGCCGGTCTCACCAAGCGTGCGGCGCGCTATGCCCAACTCGAGGTCACAGGCCCCGGCGTGGCGGTTCAACTTCAAGGCACGGAGGGCTGAAAGCCATGCTCGACCATCTCAAACAGCTCGTCGCGGCCGAAACCACGCGCACCGGCAAGCGCCGCACCGTCCACCTGACCGACGACACCCTGCGCGACGGCCAGCAATGCCTGTGGGCCACGCGCATGCGCACCGAGCACATGCTGCCCATCGCCGAACGCATGGACCGCGCCGGCTTCCTGTCGATCCAGGCGATTGCGCTGGTGCAGTTCGATGCAAGCGTGCTGTTCCTGAACCAGGACCCCTTCGAGCGCATCCGCCAACTGCGCCAACGCATGCCGCGCACGCCCCTGCGCGCGGCCATCCGCAGCAACCTGATGCGCGGCTTCTTTCCGGTGGCCGATGACATCACCGAACTGTTCGTCGAGCGGCAGATCGCCAACGGGGTACGCGACATCGGCATCTTCGACGCGCTGATGTGCTCGGACAACCTCGCCCCGGCCATCGGCGTGGCGAAGCGGCTTGGCGCCAACATCACCTACCTGCTCGGCTACAACATCGCCCCCGGCTATGACGACGCGCTGTATGCCGGCAAGGCACGCGAGGCGGTCGAGCGTTTTGGCGCGCAGACCGTCACGCTGGCAGACGCGGCGGGCATCCTGACGCTGGAGCGTGTACGCACGCTGATCCCGGCCATCAAGGCGGCCATCGGCAACCGCGCCAAGCTGGAGTTCAACACCCACTGCCTGACCGGCCTGGGACCGTTGCTGGCCATCGAGGCCGCAGTGCACGGCGCCGACAGCATCCTCACCGCCGTCGATCCGCTCGCCAACGGCAACTCGCTGCCCGCCGCCCAGATGATCGCCCGCAACCTGCGCGAGATCGGCTTCGACGTCAAGGTCGACGACCGCCTGCTCGACGAGGTCGGTGACTACTTCAGCGCGCTGGCCGAACGTGAAAACCAGCCGGTCGGCGTGCCCGCCGAGTACGAGCCCAGCCACTACATCACACAGTACGCGGGCGGCGCCATGAGCAACCTCGAATCGCAGCTCAAGCTCGCCGGCATGTCCGACAAGATGCCCCAGGTGCTGGAAGAAATCGGCCGCGTGCGCGTGGAACTGGGCTCGCCCATCATGGTCACGCCCTACCCCGCGATCGTCGGCGCGCAGGCGGTGATGAACGTGCTCAACGGCGAGCGCTACAAGGTCGTGCCCGACGAGGTCAAGAAGTACGTCTGCGGCTATTTCGGCGACCTGCCGCTGCCAGTCGACGGCAACGTCAAGGACAAGGTCATCGCCAACGGCTCGAAGGACGTGGCCATGCAGCCACCCGTGATCGAGCCCGTGCTGCCCGGCCTGCGCCAGCGCTACAAGGACATCGGCGACGACGAACTGCTCTTGCGCTACATGTACGGCGACGAGAAGATCAACGCGCTGAAGCCGACCGCCACGGACGACACCTACAGCCTGCATCACCCGGTGGTCGACCTCGTGTCGGGCTTGGCCCGATCGAAGCGCAAGTCGCAGGTGCGCCTGTCGGGCGCCAGCTTCTCGCTCTGCGCGAACTGAAGGAGCACGACCGTGACCGCCACGCTGCAACGCCCGCTTCCCATCCCCACCGCCGAGACCACGCACTATTGGCAGTCGGCCCTCGAAGGCCGCCTCAAGGTGCAGTACTGTCCCGCCTGCCAGCGCCACCAGTTCTATCCGCGCCGCTTCTGCACCACCTGCCTGACGACCGAAATCGAATGGGTGCAGGCCAGCGGCAAGGGCCGCGTCTACACGTACACGGTGTGCCACGTCGCGGCGCATCCTGCCTTCGAATCGCGCGTGCCCTATGCCATCGGCATGGTCGAACTCGACGAGGGCGTCCGCATGCTGGCGGGCATCGTCGGCCCGGACCTCCAGCAACTGGCCATCGGCGCGCCCGTGGAGGTGTGCTTCGAGAACATCGCCGACGACATCGCGCTGCCGATGTTCAGGCTCACGGGCGGCGCCACGGCTGCCCCACAAACCCAAGAGATCCCGGAGACAAGATGATCATCGATTCCTTCGACGCCGGCGCCACGGCGTTCCCCGAGCGCACCTTCGTCCAGGGCGGCGGCATGCAGATGAGCTATGCCCAGGCCGCCGACGCATCGCACGCCGTCGCTGCCGCGCTGGTGCGCGATGTGCAACCGGGCACGCACGTGGCCGTGCTCTCGCCCAACCACCCGATGGTGTTGCCGGCCATGCTCGGCGTGATGCGCAGCGGCGCGGTCTATGTGCCGCTCAATGCACGCGACCCCATCGAGGACATCATCTGGTTCGCGAAGTTCTGCGAGATAGCGGTGCTGGTCTGCCATTCGCAGTACACGCCGCACCTCGAACGGATGAAGGCGGAAATCCCCTCACTCAAGCGCGTCATCGGGCTGACCGAGCCGCTGGAAGCCGGTGGTGCCTCCGTCACGCAATGGTTGGCAGACTTCGCGGGCCAACGGGTCGACGTGCGGCGCGGACCGGATGACATCGCCCTCATCAAATCCTCCGGCGGCACCACCGGACGGCCGAAGGCGATCATGCAAAGCCACCGCTCGCTGGAAACGGCCTATCGCATCACCAACCAGTTCACGCCACCGAAGAAAGACCCGGTGCACCTGGTCGTCGCACCGCTGACGCACGCCGCGGGCGCCACCATGGTCGCGCTGTCGCGCTTCGGCACGCGCAATGTCATCGCGGCATCGGCCGATCCCGGCGTGATCCTGGAGGCGATCGAGCGCGAACGCGTGACGCACATCTTCCTGCCGCCGACGATGATCTATCGCCTGCTGGCGCATCCCGATGTGGCCACGCGCGATTGCTCGTCGCTCGAATACGTGATGTACGGCGCCGCGCCCATGTCTGTCGACAAGCTGCGCGAGGGCATCGCGCGCTGGGGCCAGGTGTTCATGCAGTCCTATGGCCAATCGGAAGTGCCTGGCGTCATCACCTGCCTGTCGCGCAAGGACCACTGCGTGCACAACGACCCCGAACTCGACAAGCACCTCGCATCCGCCGGCCGCCCCTCGGGCGCCTGCGAAGTGGCGCTGATGGACGACGACGGCAACATCGTGCCCACCGGCGAACGCGGCGAGATCGTCGCGCGTGGCGACCTCGTCTCGCCCGGCTACTACAACAACCCCGAAGCCACCGTGGCCGCACGCGCCTTCGGCTGGCATCACACCGGCGACATCGGCGTGTTCGACGACAACGGCTACCTCTACGTGGTCGACCGCAAGAAGGACATGGTGATCTCCGGCGGCTTCAACATCTATCCGAGCGAAATCGAGCAGGTGATCTGGGGCCACCCCGCCGTGCAGGACTGCGCCGTGGTCGGCATTCCCGACGCCGACTGGGGCGAGCGCCTCACGGCCGTGATCGAACTCAAGCCCGGCAGCAGCGCGACGGCCGAGGAGATCATCGAGATGTGCAAGAAGCGCTTCGGCAGCCTCAAGACGCCCAAGCAGGTGGAGTTCTGGCCCATCCTGCCGCGCAGCCCGGTGGGCAAGGTGCTGAAGAAGGATGTGCGCGCCAAGCTCACGTCCGCACCGTTGTCGGCTTGAAGGGAATGCACATGGATCCCAAAGCACTGGGTGGTCGCTATGCGATCGCCGGCATCGGCGAGGCGGGCATGGGCAAGGCACAGGCCGGCGACACGGCCTTGTCGCTGCAATGCGAGGCGGCGCGCCAAGCCATCTTGGACGCGGGCTTGAAGCCTTCCGACATCGACGGCGTGTTCGCACACTGGGACGACCGCGCGGCCGGCCTGCTCGTGACGGAGTACATGGGCCTCACGCCGAGCTACGTCGACAGCACCGTGGTCGGCGGCCAGTCGAACCTCACGCACATCGCCCATGCCATGGCGGCGATGGAAGCGGGCTTGTGCAATGTCGCGCTGATCAGCTACGGCAGCACGCAACGCCTGGACCGCAGCCGCTCGCGCGGCGGCACGATGCAGGACGCGCGCATGCCCAGCGGCCAGTTCGTGCTGCCCTACGGCATGCTGAGCCCGATCGGCTTCTATGCCATGCAGGCGCAGTTGCACAAGCACCGCCATGGCACGCGCGCCGAAGACCTGGGCGAAGTCGCGCTGGCCGCACGGCGCTGGGCCCAGCTCAACCCCAACGCGATCGCACAAGGTCCGCTCACAATGGACGACTACCTCGCCTCGCCGATGGTGGCCGACCCGCTGCGCAAGCTCGACATCTGCCAGGTGACCGACAGCGCCGGCGCCGTCGTGCTGGTGCGCGCCGACCACGCACGCGACCTGCCCCGCAAGCCGGTGCTCGTCCAGGGCTTTGCCGAGCAATACATCCAGCACGCCACGCCCTTCGGCACCGACGACTGGCTCGACAACGGCGTGCTCGCGAAGATGGGCCGCCTGGCGCTGCAACGCGCCGACATGACCCGTTCCGACATCGACCTCGTGCAGATCTACGACGCCTTCACCATCGGCGTGCTGGTCGGCCTGGAGGAACTGGGCTTCTGCGAGCGCGGCGAAAGCGGCGCCTTCGTGCAAGGCGGTCGCATTGCGCCGGGCGGCGCTTTCCCCATGAACACCTCCGGCGGCGGGCTGTCCTTCAACCACGGCGGCATGTTCGGCATGCCGCTGATGATCGAGTCGGTGCGCCAGCTGCGCGGCGACTGCGGCGACCGCCAGGTGCCAGGCGCGCGCAACTGCCTGATGCAGGCCGGGGGCCTCGTGATGTCGGCGTACATGGTGATGGTGCTGGACACCGAATCGCGATGAACGCCTGACGACCTTCTTCAGCGCGTCGGCATCGACACGCTTCCCACATCCCATCTTCTGGAGCATCCATGCTTGAAATGAAAACCTGGCGCACCCTGGCCACCGCGCTCGCACTGATTGCAGCGCCCCTCGCTTTCGCGCAATCAACGCCCGACAAGGCGATGCGCATCATTGCGGCCGGTCCGCCCGGCGGCACCCTCGACGTGGTGGCACGCTTGCTGGCCGAAGGCTTGCAGCGTGAACTCGACCGCTCCGTGATCGTGGAGGCCAAGCCCGGAGGCGGCGGCGCGGTGGCCGTCAATGACCTGATGCAGGCGCCCCGCGACGGCAACACGATGGTCGTCACGCTCGACGCACTGGTCAGCGAGATCCCGCACATCATCAAGCTGCGCTACGACATGGCCAAGGAGGTCAAGCCCATCGCCGAACTCGCGCGCGGCGGCCTCGTGCTGGTGGGAAATCCATCGCTGCCGGCCAGGAACCTGCCCGAGCTGATCACCTACGTGAAGGCCAACCCCGGCAAGGTGAGCTACGCCAGCTACAGCGCCGGGACCGTGTCGCATGTGATGGGGCTGCAGCTCAACAAGGCGGCCGGCATCGACATGTCGCACGTCGCCTACAAGGGCACGCCACCCGCGCTGGTGGACGTGATGGGCGGGCACGTGCCGCTGATGTTTGCCGGCATTCCCAACGCCGTTCCGCTGGTCAAGTCCGGCAAGATCGTGCCCTATGCGGTGAGCCTGCCGCAGCGCTCCCCGAACCTGCCCAACGTGCCGACCTTCACGGAACTGGGCTACCCGCAGTTGGAGGCGCTGGCGTGGGTCGGCCTGTGGTTGACCCCGGACGTGCCGGCTGCCGCGCAAAACCGCTTGCGCGAAGCCGCCATGAAAGTCATGGCGCAACCGGCCATGCGGGATCGCCTGACGGAATTCGGCCTGGCACCCGGCCAGCCGCGCACGCCGGACGAATTGACGAAGTCGCTGCACGCCGACTACGAGCGCATCGGCGCCGTACTGAAGGCCATCGACTTCAAGCCTGAGTGACCTCAAGCAAAGGCGCGGTTCATGTCAGCTGTGCATCACGCTATCGTGTGCCCCCGCGACGCATGAAACGAGGGCGAGCAATGCCTGTGCGTGGGCACTCGCGGATCCGGCTCTGCCGGGCCGCCGGGTGCGCCCACTTGAGGGCTGAGGGCCGCGGCTCCAAGCCTGCCTGCGCAGGCTTGGACGGCCCGCAAGAGCAGCCGCCTCTGGCGGCCGCCCCGGCGCCGCAGGCGCATTCGGGGTGGGTTTGTCATGCGCCTTCGCCCGCTTCGCGCGCCTGGAGCTGCCGGACCGCTTCGCGCTTCGAATCCTCGATGAGCTTTTCCACAGACTCGGCGGCAGCTTCCACGTTGCCCGCCTTCAGTGCCTTTTGCATGGCCCGCCAATTGCGCGCCGATTCCTTGCGCCGGGCCGGCGTGGCCAGGCCCAACTGGGTGTAGCGCAGGGTCTGCCGCGACAGCGACGACAGGATCTCCGCCATGCGCTCATTGCCGCAGTTGTCGCGCAACACCCGGCCCAGGCGAAACGAAGTGTCGAAGTAGGCTGTGCCGTCAGCGTTGGGGTCCTGCGCCAGTGCATCCAGCGCCTTGATGTCCGCATCCAGGCTCGCCGCCACCGCGACCGCCTCCTCGGCGCTGAGCCGGGCGACCATGGCGCCCGACAGCGTGCGGCGAATCTCGAAGATGTCGCCGACCTCCTTGATGGACAGCTGCGTGACATGCGCCCCCCGATTGGGCAGGATGCGCACCACCGAGTCACTCTCGAGAATTCGCAAGGCCTCGCGCACCGGCCCGCGGCTGACCTCGAATTCCTCGGCCAGCGACTCTTCGCGAATGCGATCGCCCGGCGCGTATTCACCGCTTGCAATGGCATTGAAGATGTGCTCGGCGATCTGCTCCGGCAGCGTCTGCAATTGGCGGCTCGCGGCCTTCTTGGCGCGCGCTGGTGGCGCTTCGGCCCGCGCCGCGCCGGGTTCTGGTTTCTTGATCGGCATGCCCATTCCCTTATTGTCTACAAACCGAATGTAGTCATGCGATTAGATCACAGGCATGCGCGCGTGCGCGGGACTGCGGAGCTGCACCGTGCCCCTGCAGCCTCTTGCCCAATGCGGCAATTCGCTGCACTCTATGCATATGGCAGCGCCCATCATCATCAGCATTCCACATCAGCTCGGCCGCGCCGAGGCACGTCGTCGCATCGAAGGCGGTTTCTCGAAGATCATCAACGTCCTGCCTGTCAGCAGCGGGGCCCTCAGCGAGCGCTGGGACGGGGACCGGCTCATCTTCAGCGTCGAGGCGCTGGGCCAGGCTATCGCCGGCGTCATCCAGGTCCTCGATGCCACGGTAACGATTGAAATCGAACTGCCTGGTGTCCTGCGCGTCATCGCAGGCGGCCTCAAGGACAGGCTTCAGAAAATGGGACAACTGCTGCTGACAAAGAAGTAGCGCTGTTTGTCCAGACTGAAGCGACGCGGCCTGGCACCCTTCGCGCAACTCGGCGCGTTCAACGATGCGTCCGACGTGTGGCGCGAAGTCGAGACGACGCTCGACGGGATCATCACTGCGAGCGCGGCGCGCGCAAGTGCAAGAACGAAGCTGGCCGGCATGTCGCATGAACGCCGGTGAAAGCGTACGGCACAGGCTAATTCCTCGGGCATATCACGGAAGACAAGTGCATCGCGCCGCATGCAACTTGTCATGGACAAGCGCGAGCCTCCCATGCCAATATGCCGCGCGACACGTCCTTCCGAGAGCATCGCCTCCCGGTCCCGCCCCATCGACGCGAGCCCCTGCCAGGCAGCGGCCCACGTCGATGTTGCACATCTTCCTGCGCAACCAGAGGGGAATCGAGATGACGGAAAAGATCACGATACGGGCCGGAGTCAATCCGAGTGCCCTGGCTTTCGACGGCGCCTGCGTCTGGGTGGCCAACTGGGCCAGCAACAACGTGATGCGGATACAGGCCGCCACGGCCGTGACCATGGGCACCTATCCTGTCCTCGCACCGTCAGGGCTGGCCTTCGACGGTACCGACATGGTTGTCCTGTCGGCCGACGGCTTGCTCAAGCTGTCGATCGAGACCGGCGAGGTGGTCGGCAAGTATGCGTATGCCTTGGCCTCCGACGATCAACCGTCCGCGATCACCGCCGACGGAACCAACGTCTGGGCGGTGAACTACCGCCACAGCAGCGTGTCGAAGCTGCTGACGCGCTCCGGCGAACTGGTCGGCACCTATCCCACCGGCGAGCGGCCCTCGGCTCTGGCGTTCGACGGGACGCACATCTGGGTCACCAGCGAATTCGGCGAGAGCGTGACCAAGCTCATGGCGGCCACGGGCGCCGTGGTCGGCACCTATCGGGTCGCCGAGTCGTCGGGCGGCCTGGTCTGCGACGGCACCCATGTCTGGGTTTCGGGAACGGGCCGGGGCATCGTGACCAAGCTCGCTGTCGACACCGGCGCGGTGGTCTGGGAACGCCCTGCCGGCAACAGTCCCCAGGAAATCGCCTTTGACGGCCACTGCATCTGGGCCGCCGACCAGGCCCGAGGCGTCATCACAAAGCTGGATGCCGCCTCCGGCGAGGTCGTGGAGACGATCGACCGCGTGTCCAGCGCCGCCGTCATGGTCTTCGACGGCACCTGCATGTGGGTCGCGAACTACGCCGACAAGCTCGTGACCCGCGTCGTGGCCACCGGCGCCGCAGGCACATCGGGCCGGCCCATGCAGCAGATCGAACACGTTGTGCTGCTGATGATGGAGAACCGATCGTTCGACAGTCTGCTGGGCTGGCTCTACGAGAAAGGCCATCCGGCCCGGCACGTGCCGCCGCTTCGGCAGGGACTGCGCGCCTACGAAGGCCTGCAAGGTCTCGATCTGGGCGCATTCGAGAACGTCGATGCGACCGGGCGGATCAAGGTCAGGCCGACCCGCGGCGCGCAGGGGCTCAACGTCCCCAACATTGCGCCGGGCGAGAACTTCGCGCAGGTCGCCACGCAGTTGTACGAATGGCCGTTCGAGATGACCTTCGCACCGCCCATCCAGATCACGCCGGGCGGCGTGCTGGCGGCAGGCAGATGGCGCACCCACGACGCCGTGAAGGGCATGTCGCCCGCGCAGGTGCACGAGGCGCTGAGTGCCACGCTGGCCGACCACAGCACCCAGGGCCAGGCCTACTTCTCGGCCTTCCCCGACAGCCGGCCCCTGAATGGTCCGCCCGCCGACGACCTGGCCGGCAAGCTGGCCATCGTCGCGCTCCTGCGAGACGCGAAGATCCGCGACGTGCCGTGGCTCAAGTCGCATACCGACGACGAGCATCGCAACACCGTGATCGCGTGGCTGGCGAACACCTTCTCCATTCCGGCGGGCGAACTCCAGGGCAGCGCCAACGAGGACCTCGTGCTCATGGCATGGACGCGCTCGCGCAAGGCCAGCATGAAAGGCTATGTGCGCGACTACACGAATGTGCTGCGACACCTTGCCTTTCCGGAAGATGCTGTCGGGCGCTACGCCTCCCACGTGATGCAGAGCTTCACGCCCGATCAGTTGCCCGTCATCAATGGATTGGCGGAGCACTACGCCGTCTCTGACATGTGGTTCTCGTCGGTGCCGTCGCAGACGAACCCCAACCGCGCTTTCGCGATGTGCGGCACCTCGATGGGCCTGGTCAACAACGGCTTCCTGGAGAAGGATTCGCGCGCGGCCCCCATCGAGAACGCCTTCGGATACCTGATCGGCGACGACCGCTTCGAATCGAAGACGATCTTCAACGCGCTGGAGGAGGCCCATTCGACGTGGAAGGTGTTCTACCAGAGCGGCTATCTTCCGAGCAACATCTACAACGCCATCCAACTTGCCACGGGCGGCAGCATCGCGGCGGAGATCGGGTTTGCGGCAAGGGCACCCCTGCTTGCGCTCGGGCAAGTGATCCTCGCGGCCATCAGCGCGGACCACGCGCAATACCTCAAGGAGCTGAGCTCTCCGGACGTGGTGTCCGACTACACCCACCGCCTTTTCCCGGAGATCCTTCGCGTCGCGAATGCGGACTCCCACTTCGCGAAACTCGACGACTTCCACACGCTGGCGCGCGCCGGAAAACTGCCGCACTTCTCCTACCTGCAACCCGAATGGACGATCGCCCACGCCGGCACCGGCGGCGGCTTCGGCTCCACGCTGGGCATCCAGAGCGTGCTCTTCCACCAGGGCCGGGACTACCACCCGCCCGGCAACCTCGATGCCGCGGAGAACCTGGTCAAGGACATCTACGACAGCCTGATCGCGAACCGGGCCGCTTGGGAAAAGACCCTGTTCGTCCTCACCTTCGACGAACCCGTCGGCTCGTTCGACCACGTGCCGCCGCCCGCGGCGATACCGCCCTGGGGCGACGGGTCTTCGCAAATCAAGCAGGAATCGAGTTTCGACTTTCGCCGGTATGGCGGTCGCGTACCCGCCATCCTGGTGTCGCCGTGGATCGAGAAGGGCACCGTGTTCAGGTCGAAAACAGAAGCGCCCTACGATCACACGTCGCTCATCGCGACCATCCTCAAATGGCGTGGCTTGGAGAAGAACATCCCGGATTTCGGCAGCCGTACCGCGAAGGCACCGACCTTCGACGGCGTGCCTTCCTTGAAGACCGCACGGCGCGACGAGAAGGCGGTCCGCTTCCTCAAGTCACACGCGAACGGCGAACCTCTCGCGTACCACGATCGCTTCTGGCTGAAGGATCACAAGGGCCGGTATGTCGCCGGATTTGCGGAACACTACGTCTTGCCGTTCTCGACAGTCGCCGCCGATCCGAACATCAGCGAGTTCTTTCCGATCCTGAGCAATATGGCGCCCGCCGCGAAGCGCACCGAGTTCTATTTCGAGAATGCCGAAGATCGCCCGTACGCGGGTGGCGTCCAGGCAATCCCCGGCGCGAAGACGAGGCTGGTCGCCGCCGAGAGCGGGCTCGGCGCCTACAACGTGCTGGGCGCATGGAAGGACTCCACCGACGCCTACTATTTCAACGACTACATGGAAGGCGACAACAGCACGCGCCAGACCTGGATCCTCGTGAAGGACAAGCCAGGCCCGGTCCATTTCGGTGACCGCGTCGGCATCCAGAGCGCATACGAGTTCGGATGGGCAACCGGCGGCAGCGGACAGTGCCTGGTGCCGTGCTATGACCATGAGAACTACCTGACCACCATCGCGCCAGGTAATCGGAGTTGGTACCTGCATTTCTATGAGAACAGCGAATATCTCTGGACGCTGGAGCCTGTCGACAGACGCTGAGGGTTCGGACCGCTGCACGCGCAGCAGCGGATCTTCAGGCGCGGTGGCAAGGTGCCGCGCGCGCGGCTTTCCTGCGAGCAATGCACTCGTCTCGGTGAGGATGTTCCTGAGGCGGTAGCCGAGCGGGCTTTCAAGCAAGCTCATGAAAGGCGGCCGATAGGTCCATCGCCAACCGCTGCGAAGCGGCTGCCGGCGTATTCGTGATGCCCGTGGGCACGGCGAGGCCATCGAGCGCGTGCATCAACTGCATCCCTCCTGCCGCGCCAACGCCGCCACACATCCAAACCCGTGCCCCTTGCGTACCAGCAGAGTGCATTCGCACTGGCGCTGACGGCGCTCAACTGTTGAAGGAGTCACGATGAAGAAGATGTTCCATGCACTCACCTTGCTGGGCGCGCTGACGGGCGGAGCCTGGGCGCAATCCAGCCCACCGGGCGTGGCGGTTCCGCCCAACACACCCGGCGTTGCCAGTGACAAGGCACAGCGGGCTGGAGAAGTGCGCAAGGATTCGCGCCTGGCACAAGGCATCAGCCCGCGCGGTGGCAGCGACATGCCCAAGGTCGCGGAGGGCGGCGCGATCGGAACGGACAAGGCTGCAATGACCGGCGAGCGCAGGGCCGAGACGCGCGACATGCGCCGACCCGGAAAGCCCAAGCCCATGCCAGGGGGCACGCCGAAGTAGGTCGGGCGCAGCAGCCCTTGCTGTCGGTCGGCCTCCAGGCAAGCGGTTCGTTGCGGAAGTCGCCAGTCGTCCACCAGCCGGCTTCGGTGCACCGTCCTGCGTGCCAAGCCGGGCTCGCGAACCCTCGACTCATAATCCCGCAATGGACACCCGGCAGATGCGATGTGTGTTGGCGATCGCCGATAGCGGCAGCCTCACGCGTGCTGCAGAGACCTTGGGCTTGGCGCAGCCGGCCCTGACCCAGACCATCAACCGACTGGAAGCCGAGATCGGCACCCGGCTCTTCGTGCGCTCGCGTCGCGGCGCGACGCTGACCGAGGCGGGTCACGCGATCATCGATGACATCCGTGCGAGCCTGGCCTATGGCGACGTGGCGCTCGCCCGGGCCCGCGCGATCGGCACTGGGATCGGCGGCGAACTGACGATCGGCTTCGTCTCGCATGCGTTGTACGAAGTGCTGCCCCGCGCGCTGAGGCGCTTCAGGGCGCTTCATCCGGAGGTTCAATTCCTCCTGCGCGAGATGAACAATGCGGAGCAGGTCGAGGCGCTGGAGCGGGGCCACATCGACATCGCGCTGCTCCACCCGCCGGTGTCGGTCAACGCCCGTGTGCACGAACTCAAACTCGGCGCGGAGGCCATGATCGCCGCGCTCCCTTCGGCTTTCAAAGTCGCCGACGACGGCTGTGTCTCGCTCGCCGAACTGGCGCAGCAGGGGCTGGTCTGGTTTCCCGAGCGGCAGGTATCGGGCCTTCGCAACGAGATGCTCAGTGCGATCCGCAGCGCCGGCCACCAGGTCGCGGTGGTGCAGGAAGCCAACCGCACGTTGACGGTGCTGGCCGCCGTGGCAGCGGGGTTGGGCTGGTCCCTGCTGCCACGCTCCGTACGCGCCCTGCACCACGACGGCGTGCGCTATGCCGAGGTGCGAGACGGCGCCTGCTTGCCGTCATACGAGCTCGCAGCGATGTGGCGCGCGCGATCGAGGCCGGGCTTCGCGGATGCATTCGCCGCAGTCCTGGCAAGCCGCGACGCCTGATCGGTCTTCAGTCCAGGCTGATCTTGTTGTCCTTGGCGAGCCGGGCCCATTTCTCGATTTCCGCACGACGGAAGCGCTCGAGCTCTGCCGGTCCGGACCCGATCACTTCGGCGCCCATGGCCTCCAGGCGGCTCTTCACCGCCGGCTCCTGGACGACAGCGGCCAGCTCCGTCGAGACGCGTTCGATCACCGCCGGCGGCGTGCCGCGCGGCGCGAAGATCGCGTTCCACTCGTAGACCTCATAGCCCGGCAGGCCCGACTCCGCAACGGTCGGCAGTTGGGGCAACACGGGTGACCGGGTCTTCCCCGTCACGGCGATCGCACGCAGCTTCTCGCTCTGGATGTACGGAAGGCTCGACGCGAGGCTGGCGAAGAAGACCGGCACCTGCCCTGCCATCACGTCCGTCAATGCCGGGCCGCCGCCCTTGTAGGCGACATGCGTCAGGCGCACCGCACCCATCGTCTGGAACAGCTCGCCCGCCAGGTGCTGTGCCGAGCCGTTGCCGGAGGAGGCGAAGTTGATTTCGCCAGGTTTCGCCTTGGCCTGGGCGAGCAAGTCCTTCACGCTGCGATAAGGCGTGGATGGCGTGACGACCAGGACATTGGGCACCTTCACCAGCAACGACACCGGCACCAGGTCGCGCAAGGTGTCGAACGGCATCTTGCTGCGCAGGGCCGGGTTCTGGGCGTGATTGGAAGCGTCGAGCAGCAGCGTGTAGCCGTCGGCCGGGCTCCTGGCCACCGCTTCACCGCCGATCGCACCCCCGGCACCCGCGCGGTTGTCCACCACCACGGGCTGGTGCAGGCGCTCCGACAGCCTCGGTGCGATCACGCGCGCGACCGCATCGACAGTGCCGCCCGGCGGGTAGCTCACCACCAGCTTGACCGGCTTGGAGGGCCAGGCTTGGGCCATGGCAACGCTGGATGCAAGCATCCATGCGATGGCGGCGCCGACGACACGCACGCGATTGAAATTTCTAGATCGATTCATTGTTGTCTCCTGAAGAAAACTGGAACAAGCGACAGGGGGTGTCGACGAGGATGGTTTGACGCGCGGCGGCGTCGGGAACCCAGGCATGCAATGACGCCAAGGTGGATGGAAACGAAGCGAGGTCGCGGTGCTGCGTGTGCGGCCAGTCGCTGCCCCACAGCAGGCGCTCGGGGCCGAACGCTTTCAGCAGCCGGGCGGCAGCCGCCGTGGCTTGCGCCTGCCCTGCCGAGGGCGCCCAGTTGCGATACGCGGCGGAGAGCTTGACCCAGACCCGACCCGTCCCAGCCGCATTCAGCATCCAGGCGAGTCCTGCGGCGTCCGCAGCGCCGGGCCGTCCGAAATGGTCGATCACCAGGCGGCAGCCGCTGTCGATCACGGCCTGTCCCACCGGAGGCAGCGCAGGAAGCTCGAGATGAAGCTCGACGTGCCAGTTCAAGGCTTTCACGCGCTGGAGCAACGCGACCCACGCGCGGCTGCGAAGGTCCGGTATCGCTGCGCCGACGAGGTTCAAGCGGATTCCGCAGACGCCCTGGCCTGCAAGTGCCTGGAGTTCGGCATCGGAGACGGATGGATCGACCACGGCCACGCCTCGCAAACGGTCCGGGTTGGCGCGCAGGGCCGCAAGCAGGAAGGTGTTGTCGGTACCGAGAAAGCTCGGCTGCACCAGCAGCGCATGCGACACGCCGTTCGCGTCGAGCAGGCCGAGATACTCGGCAAGAGGCGCATCGAAGTCCGGCGAGTGCCGCCGACCGTCTGCGAACGGCAGGTCGTGGCGGAACACGTGCGCGTGGCTGTCGACTGCGCTGACGGGCGTAAGACTGCGGGAAAAGGTGTGGGTCATTCGGAGGCCTGGTGTCTGTCGCCCAGTATCCGAAACGCTTCAATCGGTTGTCAGTCGTGGCGCGTTGCGTTTGCATAAGCTGTGCTTATGCCGGCGAGGTGCAGGGTAGCGTCCGCGCTGCAGCGAGCCCTTCATGCGCGGCAAGTCAGCCGCATCGATGTCAGGCGGTCGTGTTGCGCAAGGCGCCGCTGAACACCAACGCTGTCACGTCGCGCAACAGCTCAACCATCGCCTTCTGGGTCAGCGTCGACGGACGGTTCGCGGCGATCGCAATGGACAGCTTGCTGCGAAGGCTTGGCTGCACGATCGGGTGAACGACAAAGGCCTGTGGCTGGTCCGAGGTTCGCAGCGAATGTCGCGGCAGGATGGCGTACCCCGCGCCATCGGCGACAAGATCCAGGATGGCGGTGATCCCGTCGATCTCCAGCGCGATGTTCGGCCGGCAACCGATTTCCGCCATCTGCATTTCCACATGCATGCGTATCGCGTTGGGTCGGGTCGGGATGACCAGGGGGAGCTTCGCGACGTCTGCCAGCGTGCGGGCCGCGCCCACCTCCTTGGCACTTGCCTTCTGGCTCCTGCGGCCGATGAGAAAAAGCTCCTCTTCCATGAGCGGCGCAATCTCGAGGTCTGGTGAGGGAATCGGGTTGTAGAGCAATGCGATGTCGAGGCGACCGGTCAGCAAGCTTTCCTGCATGTAGGTCGACAGCCCCTCGCTGACCGACAGCGCGGCACTGGGCAGGCGCTTGCGAAACTCACGCGTGAGAGGCACGGTGAGGGCCTTCGCAACGCTGGGTGGCAAGCCCAGCGAGACGCGGCCCGCCAGCGCACCGTGCACCCGACCCAGCTCTTCGCGCATGCGCGCCACCTGGTGCAGGATGCCGCGGCCGTGCTCGAGCAGCAGCCTGCCGGCTTCCGTCGTCGTGACGCCACGGCCGTTGCGAGTCAGCAAGTTGAGTCGCAGTTCAACCTCCAGCATTCGCACCTGTCGACTCAAGGCGGGCTGCGCAATGTCAAGGACTGCGGAGGCCCTCGTGAAGCTGCCGAGTTCAGCCACACGCACGAAGTATTGGAGTTGCTTCAGGTCCATGGGGCCATGTTAAGGGTGAGCTATCGCATTTCGGCATATCAAGAAGTCTTTTCCTGACATTGCTGATCTCTTCGGCATAGCTGACAGTACCCACACTCGCTCAACTGATCCAGGAGACACAACATGAAATCCAGAATCCGCCGCCTGCTCTGGGTGGTCGCCGCCGCAAGCGCACTCGCCCCCGCCCTGAGCGCCTACGCGCAAAACTGGCCGGCCCAACCCATTCGCATCGTGGTGCCCTTTGGTGCCGGCGGCGTCGCCGACCTGACGGCACGCGTCGTGGCCCAACGCATGGGCCAATCGCTGGGCCAGGCCGTGATCATCGACAACAAGCCAGGGGCCGGCGGTGTGGTCGCGTCCGATGCCGTGGCCAAGGCGGCGCCTGACGGCTACACGCTGCTGCTGATGTCCAACGCCACCGCGGTCAGCGCCAATCTGTTCAAGACCCTGCCCTTCGATGCACGCAAGGACTTCGCGCCGATCTCGACCCTCGGCACGTTCGAACTCGGCTTGCTCACGAAGACCGACTCGCGCTTTCGCAATGCCGCCGACCTGCTGGCGTATGCGAAGGCCAACCCCGGCAAGCTCAACATCGGCAGCATCAATGTCGGCAGCACCCAGCACCTGGCCGCAGAGCTGCTGAAGATCCGGGCCAACGTCGACTTCCAGGTGGTGCCCTTCAATGGATCGCCCGCCGTGCTCACCGCCCTGCGCGGCGGCCAGATCGATGCCGCGGTCGAGATCCTGTCGCCCGTGATGGCGCAAGTCACGTCCAAGGCGCTGCGCGTCCTGGCGGTCACGGGCGAGAAGCGCTCACCCGCATTGCCGGACGTGCCGACCGTGATCGAAAGCGGCATTGCTGGCTATTCAGTGACATCGTGGAACTCGCTCGCCGCACCCGCGCGCACGCCTGCATCGGTCATTGCACGGCTCAACCGTGAAGTCAATACAGCGCTCGCGGACCCGGAGGTCGTGAAGAAGCTGCGTGAACTGCACGTATCGCCCGGCGCCAGCACGCCCGAGCAAGCGCGCGAGTTGCTCACCAGCGAGATCACGCGGTGGGGCGATGTGATGACGCGTGCAGGCATCGCGAAGCAATAGCGGCGACACGGCGAAACGAACTGCATTCATCAGCGGCCCTCATTCAAAGGCATGACCATGGAATTCACCAAGACTCCCGGATGGCTCGACTGGTACGCCGGCCCCAGCAAGCCTCGATTTCAGCTCCCCGCTGGCGCTGTGGACGCGCACTGCCACGTTTTCGGCCCCGGCGAGCAATTCCCCTTCGCACCGGAGCGCAAGTACACGCCTTGCGATGCCAGCAAAGACCAACTGTTCGCCTTGCGCGACCACCTGGGGTTCGCTCGCAATGTCGTCGTGCAGGCCACCTGCCACGGTGCGGACAACAGCGCAATGGTCGACGCCCTTGCGCACTCGAACGGCAAGGCGCGCGGCATCGCCACGGTGCGCCGCGGCGTCACGGACAACGAACTCCAACAGTTGCACGAGGCCGGCGTCCGCGGTGTGCGCTTCAACTTCGTCAAGCGCCTTGTCGATTTCACGCCCAAGGACGAGTTGATGGAGATTGCGGGCCGCATCGCACGGCTCGGCTGGCATGTCGTCATCTATTTCGAGGCGCAGGACCTGCCGGAGCTGTGGGACTTCTTCAGCGAACTGCCCACCGACGTGGTGATCGACCACATGGGCCGACCCGACGTGACCCAGTCGGTCGATGGCCCGGAGTTCGCTCTCTTGCTGAAGTTCATGCGCGAGCATCCGAACGTGTGGAGCAAGGTGACCTGCCCGGAGCGGCTATCGACGAGCGGACCGCCTGCGCTCCAGGGTGAGCGCGATGCCTATGTCGACGTGGTCCCCTTCGCGCGTCGCATCGTCGAGGAGTTCCCGGACCGCGTGCTCTGGGGCACCGACTGGCCTCACCCGAACCTGAAGAACCACATGCCGGACGACGGCCTGCTGGTCGATTTCATCCCGCACATCGCAACCACACCCGAGCTGCAACGCAAGTTGCTGGTCGACAACCCCATGCGCCTGTACTGGCCGGAGGAGCACATCGCTGCTCCAGGTGCCAAGTCCTAGTCCATCCAGCGGCGACAAGGCGGCAAGGACAAGCAGGCTTGATGCCGTGCCGGCGGGCCGCTCATTGGCCGCTCTTCCCGCCGCAGCGCACTGAACATTTCACGCACACGAGCCGCGCGTGGTGCCCGTCGCACGCGGGGCACTCGAACGCCCAAATCCACGTCACCGGAAAGTCTCCATGAAGAAAACCATCGCCGCGGCAGTCGCACTGGGATGCGCGACAGCCGCATCCGCGCAGTCATCCGTCACCTTGTTCGGCGCGCTGGACGTCGGCGTCAGCTACTACAGCAACCGGAGCACGTTCTACAACAACACGGCCCGCCCGATCACGCCCTTGGCAAGCGCATCCCGAAGCCAGACCGTCCTTTCCTCCAGCAACACCACGCCCAGCCGGCTCGGCTTCAGAGGCACTGAAGACCTGGGCGGAGGACTGGCGGCCGGGTTCTGGCTTGAAGCAGGGCTTGTCAACGACACGGGGACGGGCGCCGGCCCCGGCGGGACCATCGCGTTCAACCGGCGGTCCACGGTGAGCCTGTCCGGGCCTTTCGGCGAGGTGCGCTTGGGCCGGGACTTCACGCCGACCTACTGGAACGATCTCGTCTTCAGTGCCTTCGGTACCTTGGGCTCCGGCGGCAGCTTGTTGTCCTCGGTCGGCCGCAACCTGCAGGTCACGAAAGGGCCTGGCTCCGTGGTGGCAGCGACGGACAACTACCTGCAGACCAGCAACAGCATTGGCTATTTCCTGCCGGCCGACCTGGGCGGGTTCTATGGGCAGCTTCAATACGCGTTGCCAGAGAACGTCAAGCAGAGCAATGTGCCTGGCAGTCCGTCGACGAAGGGACGCTTTGCCGGCGGCCGCCTTGGCTATGCGTCAGGCGCGTTGGACGTTGCCGTGGCCTACGGCGAGAGCACGGCAGCGGACGGCATCACGGTGAATGCGGCCGGCGCTCCCACCGGGATCAACCTTCAAGAGAAGATCAAGACACTCAGCATCGGCGCCTCGTACAACTTCAGCGTCGTGAAGCTAATCGGTGAGCTGACGCAAATGCGCGACCAGTCCAGATCGGTTGTCCAGGCCAGCGGGCTCGCCACCCGCGAGAACGACAAGTACATCGGCGCACTCGTCGGCGTCAGCGTCCCCATCGGTGCTGGCCTGGTCAAGGCGTCCTACGCGCGGGTCAAGTTCGACAACGATCCCGGCACGAGCGCACCGTTTGCCACGCGCCAGGACGCTTCCACGCAAAAGGTCTCCGTCGGCTTTGACTACAACCTGTCCAAGCGCACGGCGCTCTACGCGACGGCGGGATACGTCCGTGTGAAGGACGGGCAGAACAATCCCGTGATCATGGGAGGCGCCACGGGAGGCACCGCGGGCTACCTGTCGACCGGCAATGGCGTTTCGGGCTATGCACCTCGCAGTTCGACCGGCTACGACGTTGGCATCAGGCATACGTTCTGAGACGAAACGGACACTGGCGCGTTCGTGACCATGGGTGTCAGTGTGTCGAGCCGGTGGGCAAGTGCCAGGACTGACACGCCGACGTCAAGCCTTCTTCGAGATCACCTTTCCGCCCTGGGAGCGTCCTTTCGACAGCGCTTCGAGATGCCCCACGAGCAGCTTCGCCGCAGGCGACAGCCGCTTCTCGTCCTGGAAGCAAAGCGCGAACTGCCGCTGGGCCCACTTGTCCGTGAGCATCGACACCTTGATGCCGAAGCTGCCCGCGACGGGCAGTGCCACTTCGCTCGGCACCACCGCAATGCCGAGGTTGGCGCGCACGCAGCGCAGTGACGCGTCGAAGGTGCTGACCACCGCGCGGTAGTTGATCGGCTTGCCGATGATCGCGGCAGCCCGTCCCAGCATGGTGTGCACCGCCGTCGAGGCAGGCAATCCGACGTGGTCGAAGTCCAGCGTCTGCTCGAAGGCGCAGCGCTTCAGGCGGGCGATGGGGTGCTTGGGATGGGCAATGATGGCCAGGTGGTCGTGGCGATAGGGGCGCGTCTGGAAGCCTTCGAGGTCCGCGGCATCCCAGCAGACGCCGAGCGGCGCAATGCCCTCGCGCAGCCCTCGCACCAGGTCGCGGCTCTGTGCTTCCTCGATGTCGATGCGAATGTCCCGGTGGGCCGGTTGTTGCAGGAAGTCGGCGATGTCGTCCGGGAGGAACTCCGCGATCGATGACACGGTGGCGAGCACCCTCACCTGCCCCCGGACGCCGGCGCCGTAGTCGGCCATGTCGCGCGCCACGCGGTCCGCGCTCGCCAGCATCGCGCGCGCATGCTCCAGCAGGATCTCTCCCGCTGCCGTCGGCGCCACGCCCCGTCGATGCCGCTCGATGAGCCTGTGGCCGGCGGCATCCTCCAACAGCAGCAATCGCTTGCTGATGGCCGACGCCACGATGTTGTGAAGCTCCGCCGCACGCGCGATGTTCCGCGATTCGCAGACGCTCACGAACATCCGCAGTGTGGTCAGGTCGAGGTCGCGCATCGCCGGTCTCCGGAAGGTCCAGACATTCCCGATTGGAACGTCGAGCGTTCCAATTTACCGCTTTTGAAAACGATCTGGAATCCCTAAAGTCCTGTTCATGGCGTCGCACACCGCGCCGACCGATCAGGAGACAACAACCCATGATTCCCTCGAACGCCCGCTTGCCACGCACCGCCGTCATCCGCGAAGTCGGGCTGCGTGATGGCCTCCAGAGCATCGCGACCATCCTGCCCACGGAACAAAAACGCGAATGGATTCGCGCCGCCCATGCAGCGGGCCAACGCGAGATCGAAGTGGGCTCCTTCGTGCCGGCGCGGCTGCTGCCGCAACTGGCGGACACCGGTGAGCTGGTCGCCTATGCCAAGACCCTCCCCGACCTCTTCGTTTCGGTGCTCGTGCCCAACCTGCGTGGTGCGGAAAGCGCGATCGCGGCCGAAGCCGACCTGATGATCGTGCCGCTCTCGGCCAGCCACACCCACAGCCTGGCCAACCTGCGCAAGACACCCGACGACGTCGTGGCCGAGGTCGCCAAGATCCGCGCCGCTCGCGATGCCGCCGGCTCGAAGACGCTCATTGAAGGCGGCGTCGGCACCGCCTTCGGTTGCACGCTGCAAGGCCATGTCGAGAAGAGCGAGGTGCTGCGCCTGATGCAGGCCCTGCTCGACGCCGGCGCCGATCGCGTCAGCATCGCGGACACCGTCGGCTATGCCGACCCGGGCATGGTGCGCGACCTGTTCGAGGAGGCTCTGCGTATCGCCGGCGACCGCTTCTGGTGCGGCCACTTCCACGACACGCGCGGCCTCGGCCTGGCCAACGTCTATGCGGCACTGGAAGTCGGTGTGAACCGCTTCGACGCCTGCCTGGCCGGCATCGGCGGCTGCCCGCACGCACCGGGCGCGAGCGGCAACGTCTCGACGGAAGACCTGGCCTACATGCTGGGCAGCATGGGCATCGCCAGCGGCATCGACATCGAGCAACTGTTGGCGCTGCGCAAGCAAGTCGCCGAATGGCTGCAAGGCGAAACGCTGCATGGCTCGCTCTGGCAAGCCGGCCTGCCCAAGACCTTCGGCCAATCCCTCGCCACCGCCTGACCACGAACAGAGACAAGCCACATGACAAGCACCACCGCCCCCCTTCCCCTCGCCGGCGTCCGCGTCCTCGAGTTCACCCACATGGTCATGGGCCCGACCTGCGGCATGATCCTGGCCGACCTCGGCGCGGAAGTCATCAAGGTTGAGCCGCCGGGCGGCGACAAGACGCGCAAGCTGCCGGGCCTGGGCATCGGCTTCTTCCGCTCCTTCAACCGCAACAAGAAGAGCGTCGTCATCGACATCGGCACCGAGGAAGGCCGTGAGACGGCTGCCGAACTGGCAGGCCAATGCGACGTGGTGCTGGAGAACTTCCGGCCCGGCCTGATGGAAGACTTCGGCCTCGACTACGCCACGCTGTCGAAGAAGTTCCCGCGCCTGATCTACGTGACGCACAAGGGCTTCCTGCCCGGCCCTTACGAAAAGCGGCTCGCGCTCGACGAAGTGGTTCAGATGATGGGCGGCCTGTCGTACATGACGGGTCCGGTCGGCCGCCCGCTGCGCGCCGGCACCTCGGTCAACGACATCATGGGCGGCATGTTCGGTGCCATCGGCGTGCTGGCTGCGCTGCGCGAACGCGAGCTGACTGGCAAGGGGCAGGAAGTGCAGAGCGCGCTGTTCGAGAACTGCGTGTTCCTCAGCTCGCAGCACATGCAGCAGTTCCTCATGACCGGCGAGCCGCCGCCGCCGATGCCATCGCGCGTGTCGGCCTGGAGCGTGTACGACGTGTTCACGCTGGCCGAAGGGCAGCAGCTTTTCATCGGCGCGGTGAGCGACAAGCAGTTCGTCACGTTGTGCAAGGTGCTGGAGCGTACCGACCTTCTTTCCTATCCCGGCTTCGGCGACAACGCGTCGCGCGTGGCGGTGCGGCCCGAACTGCTCGCCAAGCTGGCCGAGATTCTCATCAACCATCGCATCGACGAACTCTCGCCCAAGCTGGAAGCCGCCGGCATTCCCTACGCGCCGATCATGCGGCCCGAGCAACTCGTGAAAGACCCGCACCTCAAGCAAAGCGGCGGGCTGGTGCCCATGACGACGGAAGACGGTGGCGTGACCGACGTGGTGTTGCTGCCGCTGATGATGGGCGGCCGCCGCCCGGGAGTGCGCAGCGCCCTGCCCGGCATTGGCGAACACACGGAAGAGATCCTCGCTGGCCTCAAGAGCCACGTTCCCGCCTGACCCGAACTTCAAGAACCCGGAGACAAGAACATGACCTTCACGATTCATCGCCGCAGCCTCACCGCCCTCCTCGCCTCGCTGGCCTTCTGCGGCATCACCACCGCCGCCCACGCGGCCGACAAGGACAAGCCGCTTCGCGTGGTGCTCCCCGTGGGCGCCGGCTCGGGCGTCGACACCATCATGCGGGCGGCAGTGCCCTCGCTCACCAAGGCGCTGGACGGCCAGGCCGTCGTCATCGAGAACCTGCCGGGTGCGGGTGGCATCACCGGCGCGTCGGTCATCGTGCGCGCACCGGCCGACGGCCAGACCATCGGCGTCGTGTCGAACAACCATGTGGTGAACCCGAGCGTCTTCAAGAAGATGCCCTTCGACGCGATCAACGACATCACGCCGATCACGGTGGTCGGCGCGACGCCCTTCGTGCTGGTGGTCAACCCCTCCAAGGTGCCCGCGAAGAACGCGAAGGAACTGCAGGCCTTGCTGAAGGCCAAGCCGGATGGCTACAACTACGCATCGTCGGGCAACGGGACGATCCTGCACCTGGCCGGCGCCATGTTCATGGATGCGGCGGGTGTCGATGTTCGGCACGTTCCCTACAAGGGCGTCGGTCCGATGGTGGCTGACATCATGGGCGGACAGGTCGAGATGGGCGTGGTCGCGGTGCCGGCCGTGCAGGGCCAACTCAAGAGCGGTGCGCTGAAGGCGATCGGCGTCATGGGCAAGTCGCGCGTGGCCTCGCTGCCCGATGTGCCGACGATGGCCGAGCAAGGATTCCCGGGCGTGGACATCGCCGGCTGGTTTGCCGTGGTCGGTCCCGCCAAGCTGCCGCCTGCCGAGGTCAAGCGCCTGTACACCGCCGTCGTCGCTGCTTTCTCCACGCCGGAGACGAAGGAAGCCATGGCGAAGCAGGACAACATCATCAATCCGATGACGCCGGAAGCCTCGCTGGCATTCTTCAAGACCGAGCAGGAGCGCTACGCCCGCCTGGTCAAGAAGGCCAACGTCACCGCCGAGTGATCGACAGCTTCACGCGCACGAGACCACGACCATGACGCTCTATCAAATCGGCGCGCACGCGCCGCAAGTCCCGGCCTCCGCCTTCGTGGCGCCTGAAGCCACGTTGATCGGCCAGGTCAGGCTGGGCGAACGGGCCAGTGTCTGGTTCGGAGCCGTGGTCCGCGGCGACAACGAACCGATCGACATCGGCGATGCGAGCAACGTGCAGGAAGGCGCCGTGCTGCATGCCGACCCGGGCTTTCCGCTGCGCATCGAAGCCAACGTGACCATCGGGCATCAGGCGATGCTGCATGGCTGCACGATCGGCGAGGGCTCGCTGATCGGCATCCAGGCTGTCGTGTTGAACGGCGCCGTCATCGGCAAGAACTGCCTCGTCGGCGCCGGCGCGATCGTGACCGAGCGCAAGGTGTTTCCCGACCGCTCCTTGATCCTCGGCGCACCTGCCAAGGTGGCGCGGCAACTGACCGACGAAGACGTGGCGCGCCTGATGGCCAGCGCTGCCAACTACGCAGAGCGTGCCACGACCTATGTGGCAGAGCTTCAGCACATCGACTGACCTGAACTGCATAGAGGATTGGAGACCCCATGAATAATTTGTTCGACAACCCGATGGGCCTGCAAGGCTTCGAATTCGTGGAGTTCGCTTCGCCGGTGGAGAACACGCTCGAGCCCTTCTTCGAGATGCTCGGCTTCACGCTGGTGGCCAAGCACCGTTCCAAGGACGTGGTGCTCTACCGCCAGGGCGACATCAACTTCATCGTCAACCGCGAGCCGCACAGCCCCGCCGCCTACTTCGCAGCCGAGCACGGCCCCGCGGCCTGCGGCCTCGCCTTCCGCGTGAAGGATTCGCACAAGGCCTATGCCCGCGCCCTGGAACTCGGCGCCCAGCCGATCGAGATCGCCACCGGCCCGATGGAACTGCGCCTGCCGGCCATCAAGGGCATCGGCGGCGCGCCGCTGTACCTGATCGACCGCTATGAAGACGGCAAGTCGATCTATGACATCGACTTCGAGTTCATCGAAGGCGTGGACCGCCATCCGCCGGGCGTCGGCTTGAAGGTCATCGACCACCTGACCCACAACGTCTACCGCGGCCGCATGACCTTCTGGGCCAGCTTCTACGAGAAGCTGTTCAACTTCCGCGAGATCCGCTACTTCGACATCCAGGGCGAGTACACGGGCCTGACTTCCAAGGCGCTGACCGCGCCGGACGGCAAGATCCGCATCCCCCTGAACGAGGAATCGTCGAAGGGCTCGGGCCAGATCGAAGAGTTCCTGATGAAGTTCAACGGCGAGGGTATCCAGCACATCGCGCTGTTGAGCGACAACCTCATCGATACCATCGACCAGCTTGGACTGGCGGGCATTCCGCTGCTGACCGCGCCGAACGACATCTACTACGAGATGCTGGAAACGCGCCTGCCGGGCCATGGCGAGTCGATCCCTGAGCTACAGGCGCGCGGCATCCTGCTGGATGGCACGACCGAAGGCGGCCAGCCGCGTTTGCTGCTGCAAATCTTCTCGGAGACGGTGTTCGGCGGCCCGGTGTTCTTCGAGTTCATCCAGCGCAAGGGCGACTACAGCGACGGCTTCGGCGAAGGCAACTTCAAGGCGCTGTTCCAGTCGATCGAGCGCGACCAGGTGCGCCGCGGCGTGCTGCAGGCCGATTGAGCCCGCGATGACAACGAACGTCGATGGCACACACGATGCGACGCTGACAAGCTGCCTTGATTCGGCCAACGACCCGGCCACGGACTTCCCGATCCAGAACCTGCCCTTCGGCCGCTATCGCAGCGAGGAGGATGGCGCATGGAGCGTCGGCGTGGCCATCGGCGACCAGGTGCTGGACCTGCGCCGCGCCGGCGTCGTGCAGAACTCGCAGATGAACCAGTTGATGCGCCTGCCACGCGATGCACGCCAGGCCATACGCGAGGCCATCTCGGAGGGCCTGCGTCGCGGGAGCCCGCAAGAGAAGCCCTTCCGCTCCGCGCTGATCGCGCAGACGGAAGTGCAGATGGGCTTGCCCTGCGAGATCGGCGACTACACCGACTTCTACACGAGCGTCCACCACGCCACCACGGTCGGCAAGCAGTTCCGTCCCGACAACCCGCTGCTGCCGAACTACAAGTGGGTGCCGATCGGCTATCACGGCCGCGCATCGTCCATCTGCGTCAGCGGCAACAGCTTTGCGCGGCCGGTTGGCCAGACCAAGGCACCCAACTCGGACATCCCCGCCTTCGGTCCCTGCGCCCGCCTGGACTACGAACTCGAGATCGGGGTCTTCATCTCGCGCCCGAACATCCTTGGCGAGCGCATCCCCATGGCCGCTGCGGAGGACCATGTCTTCGGCATCGCACTCTTCAACGACTGGAGCGCGCGCGACATCCAGGGATGGGAGTACCAGCCGCTCGGGCCGTTCCTGTCGAAGAACTTCGCGAGCACGCTGTCGCCGTGGATGGTGACGCTGGAGGCGTTGGCACCCTACCGCAAGGCCTTCACCCGGCCCGAAGGCGATCCGCAACCCCTGCCCTACCTCGACTCGCCTGCGAACCGCGCCATGGGCGCGATCGACATCGAACTCGAAGTCTGGCTGCAGACGCCAGCGATGCAGAAGGCCGGCTCCGCCGGAGAGCGATTGATGCGCTCGAACTACGCCGACGCCTACTGGACAGTCGCGCAGATGGTGGCGCACCACACGGTCAATGGCTGCAACCTTCGCGCCGGCGACCTGTTCGGCTCCGGCACTCTGTCCGGGCCGGACGCAGGACAAGGCGGCTCGCTGCTGGAACTCAGCGATGGTGGCAAGCGGCCGATCCGGTTGGCCAACGGCGAGACGCGGACCTTCCTGGAAGACGGCGACACGGTGATCCTGCGCGGCTACTGCCAGCGCGAAGGCTTCCGGCGCATCGGCTTTGGCGAGTGTCGCGGCACGGTGTTGCCTGCGCGGCCTTGACGGATGCATGGTGCCGACGGTCCCAGTGGTGCACAAGAAGCAATCCCTTCGATGAGCGCGCTCCCGCAGCCCGGAAGATTCGATTACGCGCCGCTGCTGGCATGGACCATCGGCGTCCTGATCAATGAAGGCGTTGATGGCGACGCGGCATGCATTGCGGCCAACGTGCTCGTTCGGACCAGCCTTCGCGGCATCGACACCCACGGTCTCTCGCGATTGCCGCTTTATGTGGAGAAACTGAAGTCGGGCGAAGTCAACGCCCAGCCCGATATCCGGATTGAGATGCGCGACGGGATGATGTATTGCCACGGCGATGGCGGCCTTGGCCAGGTTGTGCTTCCCTTTGCGTTGGAGCGTGTGCTGCTTGCCGCTCGAACGACTGCGCTGGTCGCGTGCCGCATCGAGTCGACGGGCCATCTCGGCGCACTTGGGACCTTGGTGCTACCGGCCGCAGAACAGGGCTTTCTTGCGATCCTCTGCCAGCGCACGCCACCTATCATGGCGTTGCCGGGATCGACCGCGCCTGCGATCGGCAATAACCCCATTGCGTTCGCTTGTCCTGTGGACGGCCGTGCGCCCCTCGTCTTCGACATGGCGCACAGCGTCGTTGCACGAGGCCATGTCATGCAGGCCTTGCGCGAAGGGCGGGATGCGATCCCGGGCGACTGGGCCCTCGGTCCTGATGGCGCACCCACCACTGATCCGGGCCTGGCCTTGCGGGGTGCGATGCAACCCATTGCGGGCCACAAAGGCATGGGACTCGCCATGCTGGTGGAGTGCCTGGCCGGCAGCATGAATGGTGTGATGCCGCCCGAGAATTCGCCTGAGGGCCACAGCAAGGGCTCCGCGTCCAACGTCAGCGCATTCCTGGTGGTCATCAACCCGGCACTCGTCATTGGCGAGCGTGCGTTCAATGAAAGCATCGACGCATGGCTGCAGAACTACTTGCAAGCATCGGGACCGAATGCGCGCTACCCTGGTCAACGTCAGGCAGCGTGCGAAGCGCTTCGCCGCAACGAGGGCATCCCTGTGCCCGACGGCCTGCTCGCGGAGTTGCAGGCCACGGGGAGACTGGCTCGACACCCTTTCAAGCTTGCGACTATCCCGTTGCCTTGACTCGGCGATGCGAAGCCCACGCTACGCGTCCGCAAGCCATCGCCCATTCCACTTTCCGGTCTCGATCGCCTCACGCATCAAGCGCTCGACCAGGGCATGGACATGCTCCGCCGCACGCGTCGGCGCGAACAGCCGCGAGGTGCTGAGGTAGACCGTACGCGTCAGCGCCCCGCCTTCCAGCGCGATCGCATCCAGCTCGCCTTTCTGAAGCCGATCTTCCAGCGCACAGGACGGCAGCACCGAGAAGCCGAGCCCGGCCTGCACCGCATCGATGAGCAGGCCAGGCGCATTGATCTCCGCGATCATCTGCGGCTTCAACCCTTGAGCAGCCCAGATGCGCTCGATCTCCTCGCGAATTCCGTTGGGCCGACTGAGCAGCAACAGCGGCATCCCGGCCGCCTCGGTGAGCGTCATCGCATCGCGGCCGACCAGCGTGCCCTTGGCGCCCACCAGCAACAGCGGTTCGGCCACGACCTTCTTCATGATGAGGCCGCCATCCGTCGTATTGTCGAAGAGCACTGCAAGGTCCAGCTTTCCCTGGGCGAGCAGCGTGGCCAGCATGGAACTCGGTCCTTCGGTGATTTCGAGCCGCACGGACTTCAGCGAATCACGCACCTCGCGCACCAGCGACAAACCCATCACCGACGTCACGGTCCACGGCAGACCGACCGCCACCGGACCGGCCGGCCCGATGTCCGCTTGCGACGCAATCAACTGCGTGGCTTCGATCTGCTTGAGGATGAGTTGCGCCTGCCGATAGACGGCGACGCCCGCGTCGGTGGGCGTGACGCCACGCACGCTGCGGGTCAGCAGCTTGGTGCCGAGTTCTTCCTCCAGATGGCTGATCTGCAGGCTCAGTGCCGGCTGCGCCACGTGCAACGACTGGGATGCGCGGGACACGCTTCCCACCTCGACGATGCGCACGAAGTACTTGAGCTGACGCAATTCCAAGGCACGGTCTCCACAGGGTTGTCCCGAACATACCGCCAATGTATGGCGGTAGCCCCCATCGGTATTTTTCAAGCCGGCCGCGCGGTCCCAGACTTCAGTCATTCAAAGGAGACCAGCGCGTGAGCGGAAACATCATTGTGGAGCGTGAAGGACACGTCGCCACCATCACCATCGACAACGCAGCCAAGCGCAACGCCATGAGCCAGGCGATGTGGATCGCGATGGGCGACGCCGTGTTGGCGCTGTCCGAAGAGCGCGATCTTCGTTGCCTGGTGCTGCGCGGCGCCGGCACCGAGGCCTTCGGCAGCGGTGCCGACATCGACGAATTCGAGCAGGTCCGCTCGACCAAGGAACAGGGCATCGCCTTCGGCAAGCACGGTCATCGGGCCATGCATGCGGTGCGCGATTGCCCGATCCCCACCGTCGCAGCCATCCGTGGCGTGTGCGTGGGTGGCGGGCTTGAACTGGCCGCGGGCTGCGACTTCCGCATCACCAGCGAGGATGGTCGCTTCGGCGTGCCCATCGCACGTTTGGGCGCCGTGCTGGCCTACCCCGAGCTCGAAGGCCTGGTGCGCCTCGCCGGTCCGCAAGTCGCGCTCGAATTGCTGCTCGAAGGCCGCGTCATCGGCGCCGCCGAGGCTTATGCCAAGGGCATCGTCAACCGCGTCGTCCCTCCGGCGCAGTACGACGAAGAACTGAAGAAGACCATTGCCCGCATCGTCGCTGGCGCCCCGCTGTCGGCGCGCTGGCACAAGCAGTTCGTCGCGCGCCTGCGCCTGTCCACGCCCTTGACGGACGCGGAGCAGCAGGAAGGCTACGCCTGCTACGACACCCAGGATTTCATCGAGGGCTACCAAAGCTTCCTCGCCAAGCGTCCCCCTGCATTCGAAGGAAAGTGATGACTGAAAAGAGAAAAGGCCCGCTCGCTGGGCTGCGCGTGGTCGAACTCGCGCATGTGATGGCTGGCCCGGTCGGCGGCCTGCTGCTGGCCGACATGGGCGCCGATGTGGTGAAGGTCGAGAAGCTGCCGGGCGGCGATGACACACGCCGCACCGTGCCGCCGGAGATCCACGGCGAATCCGCGTCCTTCATGATCCTCAACCGCAACAAGCGGGGCGTGGCTGTCGATCTCAAGAGTGCTGAAGGACAGGCCATGGTGCGCCGGATGATCGACAAGGCCGATGTCGTGCTGGAGAACTACCGGCCCGGCACGATGGAGAAGATGGGACTCTCGTTCGACAAGCTGCGTGAAACGAATCCTGGCCTTGTCTACTGCAAGATCACCGGATTCGGCATCACCGGCCCTTATGCGCAGCGCGCGGGCTACGACCTGATCTCGCAAGGCATGTCGGGACTCATGGGGCTCACTGGTGAAGGCCCCGGCCGGCCGCCGGTCAAGGTCGGCGTGCCGGTCGGCGACGTGACGGCGGGCATCCTGGCGGCGACCGGCATCCTCGCCGCCTACATCGAGCGCCTTCGCACCGGCGAAGGCCAGTACATCGACACCTCGCTGCTCGAAGCCTCGCTCGTGCACACCTACTGGCCCGTCGCCCTCGCCTTTGCCACCGGGCAGTCGGCAGGACCGATGGGCTCGGCCCACCCCGTCGCGGCGCCCTACCAGGCCTTTCCGACGAAGGACGGCTGGCTCAACATCGGCGCGATGAGCCAGGCCACATGGATCGGCACCTGCAAGGCACTGGGCCTGCCGGACATGGCCACCGATCCCCGCTTCGCCACCAACGGCGCACGCATGAATCACCTCGAAGAACTCGTCGAAACCATGTCCGCAGTGCTGCGCACACGCGGCACCGACGAGTGGGTGACGGTGTTCGAGACGGCCGGCGTTCCAGCCGGCCCGGTCAAGAACATGAAGCAGGTGCTGGATGACCCGCAGACTCGCGCACGCGACATGGTCATCCGCGTCGACCACCCCGTGGCCGGCGAGATCGATGCGCTCGGTCTGCCGATCAAGTTCTCCAACGGTAATGGCGTGACGCGTCGCGGCGCACCCTTGTACGGACAGCACACGGCCGAAGTGATGCGCGAACTCGGCTATGCAGCGAGCGACATCGACCGGCTTGCCGACGCCGGCGTGGTGCACCTGCATCGTGAACTGCAGGCCACAGCCTGAAACCGAACAACGGAACCGGAGACATCATGACCCGACTCGACTTCATTCCTCGCCGAGCCTGCCTGGCGGTGATCGCCGCCGGCGCGCTTGCATTGGCCCTGCCCGCGCAAGCCGTCTACCCGGACAAGCCCATCAAGATCGTCGTTCCCTCATCGCCCGGCGGTGGCGCCGACGCGGTCGGGCGCATGGTCGGCGACCGCCTCGGGCGCGCACTGGGCCATCCCGTCATCATCGACAACAAGGGCGGTGGCGGCGGCAACATCGCCACCGAGGCGGTCGCAAAGGCGCCCGCCGATGGCTACACGCTGCTGCTGACGGGCAACAACCATGCGCTCAACGTGCACCTGTTCGCGAAGCCGCCCTACAAGCTGGACGACTTCGTGCCGGTCGTCGAACTCACGCGCGGTCCCTCCGTCTTCGTGGCAGCGAACACGGCGCCCTTCGGCACCTTGCAGGAGTTGATCTCGCAAGCGCGTCAAACGCCGGGGACGATCGCCTTCGGCGGCCCGGGCATCGGCTTGCCCAGCCACATTGCCTTCGAGCTGTTCGAACGAAGCGCGGGTATCAGCATGGTGCATGTGCCGTACAAGGGTTCTGGGCCCGCGCTCGCGGACGTGATGGGCGGCCAGATTCCCCTTGTTTCGTCGACGCTGTCCGCAGCGCTGAGCCAGATCAAGGCGGGGAAGATGAAGGCGCTGGCCGTCACGTTGGACAAGCGCTGGCCGGGGTTGCCCAACACACCCACCGTTGCCGAAGTGATCGGCAAGCCTTTCGTGCACATGACCTGGCTCGGCATCCTCGCTCCCAAGGGCACGCCTGCGCCCATCGTTGCCCAGCTGAATGCCGAACTCGACAAGATCCTTGCGGACCCTGCCATCAAGGCGTCGCTCGAAACGCTCGGCACCACTGCCGTCGGCGGTACGCCTGCAGACTTCCAGAAGGCGATCGATGAGGAAGCCGTGCTGTCGGAGGCGTTGGTGCAGAGCGCCAAGCTTCGCCCGGAATAGCAGACCGGCGCTACGTCACCGTCCCGATGTCCCCGTGCGCCATCGCGGCGCCCGAACTCCTTTTGGCATTTCTCCCATCATGACCCACGCTCAAGCACTCGCCCGTGCCGCCAGCATTGAAGACCTGCGCCGCATCGCGTCGCGCAAGCTGCCGCGCATGGTGTTCGACTAAATCGACGGTGCGTCAGGATCCGAAGCCACCGCGCGCCGCAATCGAAGCGCCTTCGACGCCTTCCACTTGAAGCAGGAGATTCTTGTCGACCTGTCCAGGCGAAGCGTCGACACCAGCCTGTTCGGCGAGCGCGTTGCACTGCCGATGGTGATCGGCCCGACCGGCATGAACGGTGCGTACTGGGCGCAGGGAGACCTTTGCCTGGCGCGTGCGGCAAAGGCAGAGGGCATCCCTTTCGTCATGAGCACGGCAGCGACGGTAGGTCTCTCGCCATTGGTCGAGGCGGCCGGCCCGCTGCGATGGTTCCAGCTGTACATGCTGCGTGACCGCGGACTGGCGCAGGCGCTGCTGGAACGAGTCCATGCCGCCGGGTTCAACGTCCTGCAACTCACCGGCGACACGGGCGTGGTCAGCAGGCGCAACCGGGACATCCGCAACGGCTTCACGCTCCCGTTCCACTGGTCGATGCGGAAGCTGGTCGATACCGCCCGACGACCCGGCTGGGCATGGCAGATGCTGCGCGAAGGTTCTCCCACCCTTCGACTGTTCGCGGAAGTCGTCGGCGAGGTGCCCAAGGGCGCCACCATCTCCGAGGTCATGCAACACCAGATCAACGATGCCTTCACATGGCGCGACCTGGAATGGCTCCGCAGCGTCTGGCCCGGCAAGTTGGTGCTCAAGGGCGTTGCCTCGGGCGAGCACGCCCGGATGGCATGGGAGGCAGGCTTGGACGGCGTCGTCGTCTCGAACCACGGTGGGCGCCAGTTGGACGGGACAGGTTCGACGATCGAGGCGCTTCCCGCAGTGGTGGAAGCCGTCGCGGGACGCATGACGGTGCTCATCGACAGCGGCTTTCGCCATGGCGCCGACATCGCCAAAGCCATCGCGCTTGGCGCCGACGCGGTGCAGTTGGGTCGCCCGACGCTCTACGGCCTCGCCGCAGGCGGTGAAGCCGGAGCGCGTCACGCGCTCCAGATCCTTGCACGGGAATTCGATTGCGCCATGGCACTGACAGGCGCGACTTCCATTGCCCAGCTCCGCAGCCGCGCAGCTGCCGCGCCGTAGAGGCTGGTCCAGCCTCAGGCCGCCTTGCGCAGGAATCCCTGGTTGGCACCGTTGCGATTCGGTGCGAAGCCATTGGCCTGGAGCGTCTCGTCCGCCGTGTCGTAGAAGACCCCGATCTTCATGATCTCCCGTGCCTGCTGGGCTGTCGCGATCGGTCGACCGAACTCGCCAGCGATGCGCACCAGCTGCCTGATCTGCTCGACCGAACTCATCTTGCCGGTGCGGGTCTGGTTCCACAGCACATCCTCGATGCCGCAGCGCACATGCAAGCCAAGGGCCATGCCGATCATGTTCACGGGCAGCACGTTGAGCACCGAGCTCTCCACGGTGATCACCGCGCCGTCCGGCGCAGCGCGCAGGAAGTTGGCCAGGTTGTAGATGTTCGCCTGGTCCATGCCGCCGCTGATCGCCACCCAGTTCATCACCAGGGGGCCCTTGTAGACGCCGCGGCGGATCATCCGCTCGATCGTTTCGAAGCTGTTGATGTTGTAGCACTGGAACTCGCTCTGGATTCCGGCGGCCGTCAGCCGGCGGATGTGTTCCTCGACCCAGCTCGGATTCGCGGGCACGACCATGTCCTTGTAGGTTGCATGCAGGTGCGGGAAGCCGCGGGAAACGCCCCTGAAGTCGTCCAGGCCCGCATGCTCCGTCACGTTCATCTGCGTCGTGTTGACGGTCACCGTCACCTGGTCGGGCTTCGGGTCGAGCTCGGCGAGCATGTGACGGGTGTCATCGCTCAGCCACTTCGCGGCTTGGCCTTCGCCTTCAGGCGCGAAGCTGATGGAGCCGCCGACCTGTATCACCATCTCCGGCACCCGGGCACGCACCCCGGCGATCAGTTCGTTGAACATGGACAAGCGCTTGCTGCCTCTTCCATCGGCTTCGCGCACGTGCAGATGCAATACGGTGGCGCCAGCTTCGTAGCAATCCACCGCCTTCTGGATCTGCTCCTCCATGGTGATCGGAATGTCTTCCGGGAAGTCCGAGGGAATCCAGCCCGGTGCATAGGGCGCGGCCGTGATGATCAGCGGTTGCTGGTTCTCGGGATAGAGGTGCCCGTCAAGGAAGTTCATGGTGGTGGTTCTCCGAGTTGAAACGTGAGGATGGAAAGGCCGAGCTCATTCAGGACTGATCTTGAGTTGCAGCCGCTTGATGATTTCCTGGTTGTGGGTCGAGGTCAGGGCCAAGGTCTGGCGAAGCTGGTCCAGCGAAGCCTCTTGCGGAAAGTCCATGCCTTGTGCAACCAGCGCAGCACGGTATTTGTCCGAGCGCACGACCTTGGACATCTCGCCCTGGATCCGATCCACGACCGCCTTGGGTGTACTGCTCAGCACAAAGACGCCGACGCTGGCATGAGGAAGCACGAAGTCCGACAAGCCCAGTTCACCAAAGCTCGGCACGTTGGGAAGATGCTGCGAGCGCGTCGACGATGCGACCGCCAGTGCCTTCAGCTTGCCGCCCTTGACGAACGGGACGACGTTGCTCACCACCTCGAAGGTCAGCTGCACCTGGTTTCCCATCAGGTCCACCATCGCGGGTGCGGAGCCCTTGTAGGGAACGACGAGCATGTCGTTCCCGCTCCTTTCCCGGAGCATCTCGCCGAGCAGGTTGGAGCGCGTGCCGACGCTGAGGTTCGCGACGCTGACCGACTTGGGATTGCGCTTGGCATAGTCCAGCACTTGATTGACATTGCTGGGCGGAAAGCTTGCGTTGGCCACCAGCACATGGACCATGCTGCTGGCTTCGGCGACATAGGTGAAGGTCTTGAGGACGTCGTACGGCGTCTTGACAGTCAACGGTATGTCGGTCAGGACGCTCGACGGCCCCACCATCCAGGTGTACCCGTCGGCAGGGGCGCTCATCAGCGCCCGCTCGGCCACCACGGCCGAGCCGCCGGGCTTGTTGTCCACCAGCACGGTCTGCCCCAGGTTCACGCGCAATTGCTCGGCAAGCAGCCGGGCCACCGCATCGGAGATGCCGCCGGCAGGGGCGGGGACGATCAGGCGGATGGGCTTGTCGGGCCACTGCTGTGCCAGCGAAGGCGAGACCGCCGCGAACCCGCAAAGCGCAATGATCGCGAGGCGTTGCAGCTTCAAGAAGATTGGAACCATGGTCGTTCCTCTCAAATGACGAAGATGGAGGAGCCGGTGGTCTTGCGAGCCTCCAGGTCCCGATGCGCCTGGACCGCATCCTCCAGGGCATAGCGCTGGTTGATCTCGATGCGGATGCGGCCGGCAGCCACATGCCCGAACAGTTCATCGACCAGTTCCGCCTTCTCGATCGGATCGGCGATGTAGTCGGCCAGGCCGGGCCGGGTCAGGTACAGCGACCCCTTGCGGGCCAGGATCTGCGGATCGAAGGGCGGGATCTTGCCGGACGCGGTGCCCACGCAGACCATCAGGCCGCGACGCTTGAGCGAGTCCAGCGAGGCCATGAAGGTGGCCTTGCCCACGCTGTCGAAGACCACCGAGACGCCGACCCCGTTCGTCAGTTCGCGCACGCGGCTGGCGACATCCTCGCGGCTGTAGTTGATCGTGTGATCGCAGCCGTGGGCACGCGCCGTTTCTGCCTTGGCATCGGTCGACACGGTGCCGATCACGGTCAGCCCGAGCAGCTTCGCCCACTGCGAAACGATCAGTCCGACGCCGCCTGCGGCGGCATGCAGCAGCACCGCATCGCCCGCCTTGAACGGGTAGATCCGGCGCACCAGGTACCCGGCGGACAAGCCCCGCATGGTCATCGCGGCAGCGGCCTCGCAACTGATCGCCTCCGGCAGCTTGATCAGCAATGCGGCATCGATCAGCCGTTCGGTGCTGTAGGCGCCGAGCGTGTTGATGAATCCGGTGTAGGTCACGCGATCTCCGACCGCCAGGTGGGTCACGCCAGCGCCGACGGCCTCGATCACGCCGGCCCCCTCGTTGCCGATGCCGCTGGGAAGCGGGACCGCGTAGGTGCCGCCGCGGAAGTAGGTGTCGGCGAAATTCAGGCCCACCGCCACATGGCGGACGCGAACCTCTCCCGGGCCCGGTTTGCCGACGCCGACCTGCTCGGAGCGAAGGACCTCGGGCCCGCCTGTTTCGTGGAACTTGATGACTGTTGCCATGTGCTATCTCCTTTGAACAGTGCCCGTTCAATACGGCGCGTCACCAACAATGGCCGTGCGCTCCATCTTTCGATCGCACGGCGGGTAGTCCATCACCGCATAGTGCTGGGTCGACCGGTTGTCCCAGAACGCCACGCTGTTCTCCTTCCAGCGGAAGCGGACCTGGTATTCGGGGATGCAGGCCTGGCTGACGAGGTAGTTGAGCAAGTGGCTGGCGCCCGGCGACTTGTCCAGGCCGCAGCGCACATTGGCCGGCGTATTGAAATCGGTGAAGTGCGTCGTGAAGCTGCCGTTGACGAACAACACCTTCTCGCCGGTTTCCGGATGGGTGCGAACGACCGGGTGCTCGGCATCCGGGTACTGCGCCTTCAGCGCATGGCGCTTCTCGATCGGCATCGCCGCGCCGAAGCTCTGCTCGATGCCATGGCGCGCATGGAGGGGGGCGATCTTCGCCTTGATGTCCTCGGGCAACTGGCGATAGGCCTCGACCATGTTCACCCACATCGTGTCGCCGCCGACGGGTGGACATTCGATGCATCGCAGCACGCAGCCCATCGGCGGCTTGTCGCGCCATGTCGCATCGGTGTGCCAGGAATTCTCGTGGCGCTCCGGCGGGCTCGCAGGGGTCTTGTAGATCTGGACCAGCCCGGGATGGTCGGGATGGCTGCCCACCACGGGGTGGTCTTCCAGTTCGCCGAAGTGGCGCGCGAATGCGACGTGTTGTCCCCGCGTGATGTCCTGGTCGCGGAAGAACACGACGCGGTGCTTCAGCAGCAGCACACGGATCTCCGCCACCAGGGACTCGTCCTCTGCCGCTGCTGCGAGGTTGACGTTGCTGAGCTCGGCGCCGATCGTGCAAGTGAGCGGCTCGACATGGATCGAGTTGCCCAGCGAGGTCGCGCGGACCACGGCGGGTGCCGCGGCGAGGCTTTGAATCATGGTTTGTCTCCTGGATGCAGAGGGGCAGTGGATGCATCGAAGTGTCGTGACGCCGGCCTGGCCCCGCTTGACATTCCACGACACGCACTTATCCTTTTGCGTCACTTCCCCTTCGGTATGTCGCGATGTCCTTGCTTGTCCGGTCTGCCTGCCTCACCAACTACAGCGAGGTCGCCCGGGCCGGTGGACTGGACCCGGTGCGCATGCTCGCCGAGGCGGGCCTCCATCAGGCTGTGCTGCAGGATGCGGACCTCATGATCCCGGTCGAACGCGTCGGCGAACTCCTGCAGGCTTCTGCTGCGAAGTCGGGCAATGAAAGCTTCGGCCTCTGCATGGCGGAATCGCGCCTGCTCTCCAACCTCGGCGCAGTCGGCATGTTGATCCGCGACCAGCCCACCTTGCGCGATTCGCTGGATGTGCTGGTTCGCTATCAAACGCTGCTCAACGGTTCGCTGTCGCTCATGATCGAAGAGTCGGCCGGCGTGGTCGTGATCCGCGAGGACGTGATGGCCGGCAACGCGAAGCAGTTCACGCGCCAGAGGATCGAGTTGGCACTCGGCGTGATGGTGCGATTGATGCGCCAGTTCCTTGGCGAGCAGTGGCAGCCGCGACGCGTGTGCTTCGAGCACCCGGCGCCGCGCGACACGAGCACGCATCACCGCCTGTTCGGCCCGCGCGTCGAGTTCGGCTACCCCTTCCACTGCATCGTCTGCACGAAGTCCGATCTCGATGCCCGCAACCCTTCGGCCGATCCGGCGATGGCGCGCTACGCGCAGCAGTTGCTGGACACCTCGGCCAGGCTGCACGGCGAAACGATGCGCAAGGACGTGCGGCGCGCCATCCTGCTGCTGATGCCGAGCGGGCGTTGCACGATAGAACAGGTGGCAGACCATCTGGGTTTGGTGAGCCGCACGATCCAGCGCCGCCTGGACGAACAGGGAGAGACCTTCTCGTCCATGGTCAACGAGATCCGCAAGGAACTCGCCCAGCGGCATGTCATCGAGAGCGATCGTCCGTTGACCGAGGTTGCCATGTTGCTCGGCTTCTCTGCGCCGAGCGCGCTCTCGCGTTGGTACCAGACCCAATACGGTTGCAGCGCCAAGCAGAGCCGCGCGCAGCGTGGGGCGCTGCGCAAGGGCCGGTGACTCGCCGAAAGTTTCTGCCCCGCTGGAGAGAGCAGGCATGAAATGAAAAGTCCGTGTCGTCCACGGTCAAGCTGATCGCGTCTGCGATCCCTAGAGTCCGGCGTTCCCACAACGCTGCAAGGACGACTCCATGGCCAACACTTCCGCATTCGACGAGGCACGACGCCTTCCCGTGGCCTTCGCCGCCCTCTTCGTTGCCGGCGGCGCCTGGGCCCAGTCGTCGCTCACGGTGTTCGGCGTCGTCGACGCCACGGTCAGCCGCTACTCGCAAAGGTCCGAGACACCCCTCGGCGTGCGCATCACGACCAGCAGCACGGCGCAGAACAGTTCCGGCTACAGCGGCAGTCGGCTGGGCTTTCGTGGCACGGAGGATCTCGGTGGCGGTCTGGCGGCCAGCTTCTGGCTGGAGGCCGGGGTGCTCAACGACACCGGCGCGGGCTTCTCGTCCGGGGCGATGGCCTTCAACCGTCGTTCGACGGTCAGCCTGTCCGGGGCCCTGGGCGAGATCCGCCTTGGCAGGGACTACACGCCCACGTTCTGGAACGACGCGGTATTCGATCCGTTCACCTCCAACGGCGTCGGCATCAACCTGATCGCCACCGCGAGCGGCTTCAACACGCCGGGCCAGGCCGCCAGCGGATTCCAGGCCAACCCCAACTACATCCGCGCGCCCAACTCGATCGGCTACTTCCTGCCGCCGGGGCTGGGCGGCTTCTATGGCCAGGTCATGTATGCCTTCAACGAGGCCGTCAAGTACGACCCGGGCACGTTGACGCCCAACGTGGCCAACAGCCAGCGCGCGGGGCGCTACGTCGGTGGGCGCTTCGGCTATGCCAATGGTGGTCTGGACGTTGCGCTGGCGACTGCACGAAGCACCATCGGAGCTCAGTACCTGCAGGGAACGACCACCTCCCTCGACATCTGGAACCTGGGCGCCTCCTACGACTTCGGCTTTGCCAAGCTGATGGCCGAGTACTCGCACAACAAGCTCAGGATCGACTCCTCGGCCAACCCTATCAGCATCACGCCACCCGGTGCCAACGGCGCGCTCGTGGGCGTCCATGTGCCGGTCGGCCCCGGTCTGATCCGCGCCGTCTACACCCAGGTGAAGTACAGCAATGTCGCAGTGCCGAATCAGGGTGTCCCTGGCCTGTCCGGAGATCCGAAGTCCGAGAAGTTCGCCCTCGGCTACGTGCACAACCTGTCCGCACGCACGGCGCTCTATGCGACGGTGGCCCGCATCAGCAACAAGAACGGCGCCGACCTGACAGTGGGCGGTCCCGCCTTCTTCACGAAGCCGATCAACGGCTCGACGCCGACGCCGCAGTCCTCCACCGGCTACGACCTCGGCATCCGGCACGCCTTCTGATCGCCGCCGGCCCACATCCGCCATGACTGCATTGACCCTGTCTTGCTGGCCCGCGCTCGGCCGCCAGCTGTTCCCTGGCGTCCTCGCCAGTGCCGTGGTGGCCGCGGCCGCCACCTTCCTGTCGCAACACTACGGCGCGCCTGTCATGCTCTTCGCGCTGCTGCTCGGCATGGCCATGAACTACCTGTCCGCGGACGGCGTCTGCGCCGCAGGCATCGAGTGGACGGCGCGCCAGGTGCTGCGCATGGGCGTGGCGCTGCTGGGATTGCGCATCACCACGGGCCAGATCGCCGCGATGGGCTGGCAGCCGGTGCTGATGGTGGTGTCGTCCGTGGCGCTCACCATTGGCCTGGGCATCGGACTCGCCAGGCTGATGGGGTACCGAAGCTTTTTCGGCTTGCTCACGGGCGGCTCGGTCGCGATATGTGGCGCCTCGGCGGCCATGGCGCTTTCCGCGGCCCTGCCGAACCATGCCATGCGGGAACGCGCAACGCTGTTCACGGTGATCAGCGTCAGCGCGCTGTCGACGCTGGCGATGATCGTCTATCCGATGATCGTGCGCGCGCTGGGCCTCGACCCGGTTCAGGCCGGCATCTTCCTCGGCGGCACGATCCATGACGTGGCCCAGGTCGTCGGTGCCGGCTATGGCATGTCCAGCGTCACGGGCGACGCCGCCACCTTCGTGAAGCTGCTGCGTGTCGCGATGCTGCTGCCGGTGATCGCGTTCGCGGGCGTCCTGGCGCGAAGCCATCCAGGGAGCGCCGTCGAAGGCAAGCGTCCGCCGCTGTTGCCCTTGTTCGCGGTGGCTTTCGCGCTGCTGGTCGCTATCAACAGCACGGGCTGGGTGCCCAAGGCCGCGACGCAAGCGGGCGTGGACCTTTCGCAATGGTGCCTCGTGTCCGCGATCGCCGCGATCGGCATGAAGACCCGATTGAAGGACCTTGCAACGGTGGGATGGATGCCCATCGCGCTGATGGTCAGCGAGACGGTATTCCTCGCTGCGTTCGTGGCCGCATGGCTGCATTGGGGCGGCGCGGTGCTCGGTTGAGGTCGCCGGGCGCTACACCGCAAGTCGTGGCCTCTCAACGCTTCCTGGCCACCGCCTTGCGCTCGGTGCCCGGCGTTGCAGGTGCATGCGCCAGCGCGATGGCATCGAGCCCCGCGAGCACATAGCGGCACAGGTCATCGACCAGCGCCTGCGGATCGCTGGTCACGGCGGGCAGCACCTTGCCGATGATCTGCCGCGGCGCGATCAGCATCACGAGCCCCGGGAGGACGGCCATGACCGCGGCCCGCTGCACCGCGGGATGCCCGGGCGGCAATTGCAGGATGCGTGCGAGCAAGCCCAGCACAAGCTGCGCCTTGGGCAGCACGGCCTTTTGCACCAGCGCCGGCACCAGCGCTGACGGGGACATGATCTCCCGCAGCATCACACGTACTCCCCACGGTTGTGCGGGCGAAGTCGCCAATCCCACGATGTGAGTGAGCAGCGCTCGCAGGCTGTCGCGCGGATCATCGAACTGCTGCGTCAGCGCCCGCAACTGTTCGATGTCCACGAGCTGTCCATGGGCCTCGACCAGCACGGCCTCGTACAGCGCGTCGCGACTGCCGAAGTGGTAGTTGATCGAAGCCATCGGTGTGCCCGCGCGCTCGGCGATGGCTTTAGTCGTGCCGTCCGCAAAGCCGCGCTCGGCAAATACCTGGCCCGCAATCTCCAGCAGGTGCTGGCGGGTGGCTTGCCCGTGTGCACGGGTGGCCCGGGTCGTTGCAGTTGCGGCAGGAGATGCGGCGGCGGCCGCGGCGCGGACCGCAGTGGCTTGGCGTGAAGTCGGCTTCATGGGACTGTCCCTGTCGGTATCGGGGGAAACAAATTTTGACTTGAATTTGAATTCACATTCAATCAGAATCCAGTCTACTTCAACGCATGGATGCTTTCAAGTCCATCCCTCGGGACCAGCATGAACAAGAAACCCCTCATCGCCGGCGTCGTCCTGCTTCTCGCCGTAGCCGCAGGCGCCTGGTGGTACACCAACCGCCAGCCGGTAGACACCAGCACGCTGGTGCTCTACGGCAACGTGGACCTGCGCCAGGTGTCGCTCGCCTTCGACCAGGCCGAGCGCATCGACAAGGTCCAGGTGCAGGAAGGCGACCGCGTCAAGGCCGGCCAGGTGCTGGCCACGCTGGACACGCGCAGCCTGCAACTTCGCATCGCGCAGGCCCAGGCGCAGATCCGCGTGCAGCAGCAGGCGCTTGGACGGCTGCAGTCGGGCAGCCGGCCCGAGGAGATCGCGCAATCGCGTGCGCAAGGCGACGCGGCAGCGGCCGATGCGGCGCTGGCGCGCCAGCAACTGGAGCGCCTGCAATCCATCCGCCAGACCACCGCCGGCCGCGCGGTGAGCCAGCAGGACCTCGACAGCGCGCAAGCCCGCGTCAAGGTCGCGCAAGCCCAGCTTGACAGCGCACGCAAGGGGCAGCAACTGGTCGTCTCCGGTCCGCGCAAGGAAGACATCGCACAGGCGCAGGCACAGCTTGACGTGTCCAATGCCGCGCTCGCGTTGTTGAACCATCAGCTCTCGCAAGCCGAACTCAAGGCGCCGATCGACGCGGTGGTGCGCGCACGCCTGATGGAACCGGGCGACATGGCCTCGCCGCAGCGGCCGGTCTTCACGCTGGCCATCACCGATCCGAAATGGGTGCGCGCCTATGTGACGGAGACCGATCTGGGCCGTATCAAGCCGGGCATGGCGGCGATGATCGCCACCGACAGCCATCCGGACGAGACGCTCAACGGCAAGGTCGGCTACATCTCATCGGTCGCCGAGTTCACGCCCAAGACCGTGCAGACGGAGGAGCTGCGCACCAGCCTCGTCTACGAAGTGCGCGTGCTGGCCGACGATTCGGCGGACAGGCTGCGGCTGGGCATGCCGGCAACGGTGCGCATCGCACTGGCGCAACGCGCCGACACGGTCCCGGCCGCCGCCAATGCCGGGGCCAAGCCGTGAGCTCGGACAGCGCCTCGGCGCTCATCGCGACCCATGTGCACCGGCAGTTCGACGTGAAGGGCCGTGCGCCCGTCGTCGCGCTCGACGACCTGTCGATCACCGTGCCGACCGGCTCGCTCACCGCGCTGGTCGGCCCCGATGGCTCTGGCAAGACCACGCTGCTGCGCCTGGCCGCCGGCCTGCTGCGGCCCGACAGCGGCACGCTGCAGGTGCTGGGCATCGATGTCGCGAAGGACCCGCAAGCGGTGCAGGACCGCATCAGCTACATGCCGCAACGCTTCGGCCTGTACGAAGACCTGAGCGTGCAGGAAAACCTCGACCTCTATTCCGACCTGCACGGCGTGTCTCACGCGGTTCGGCGCGAGCGCTATGCACGCCTGCTGGAGATGACCGACCTTGCGCGCTTCACGTCGCGCCTGGCCGGCAAGCTCTCCGGCGGCATGAAGCAGAAGCTCGGCTTGGCCTGCACGCTGGTGCGTTCGCCGGAGTTGCTGCTGCTCGACGAACCAACTGTCGGCGTCGACCCCCTGTCGCGTCGCGAGCTGTGGGAGATCGTGCAGCAGTTGGTCGATGCAGAGCACCTGAGCGTGATCGTGAGCACCGCGTACCTCGACGAGGCCGAGCGTTGTGCGCAGGTCTTCGTGATGCGCGAATCCAGGCTGGTGGCCGAAGGTACGCCCGCGCAGATCCGCGACAACGCGAAAGACCTGTGCTTTGTTGCCAAGCCGAAGGCAGGCACCCACGCGCGCACCCTGCAAGCGCGATTGCTCGATGCGCCCGAGGCGGTGATCGATGCCGTCCCTGAGGGCGGCGAGGTGCGCTTCATCCGCCGGCCGAACGTTGACGCAGCGGCCGTCGAATCCTTGCTCGATGGCGCAAAGGTCGCGCCGGTGCCGGCACGGCTGGAAGACGGCTTCATGGTGCTGCTGCGCACGCAGCAGGCCAACGCACAAGCCTCGAGGAATTCCACGGCAACGCCGGTCGCTTCCCTCCCCGCAGCCGACAAGCAGGAGGTCGTCATCGAGGTGAAGGACCTGGTGCGCAAGTTCGACGACTTCGTCGCCGTCGCCAGCACCAGCTTCGACGTGCGCCGTGGCGAGATCTTCGGCCTGCTCGGTCCCAACGGGGCAGGCAAGACCACCACCTTCCGCATGCTCTGCGGCCTGTTGCCCGCCAGCAGCGGCTTCCTGCAGGTGGCAGGCGTCAACCTGCGCCACGCCCGGGCGCAGGCGCGCGCGAAGATCGGCTACGTGTCGCAGAAGTTTGCGCTCTACGGCAATCTCACCGTGGCCGAGAACCTCAGCTTCTTCGGCGGCGCCTACGGCCTGCGCGGCAAGCGGCTGGCCGAGCGCATGCGCGCCGTCTTGCAGGAGTTCGAACTGGCGGGACAGGAAGACGCGACCAGCGGCCAGTTGCCCGGCGGCTTCAAGCAACGCCTGGCCATGGCGACCAGCCTGCTGCACGAGCCGGAGATCCTCTTCCTCGACGAACCCACCAGCGGCACCGATCCGATGGCGCGCCGCGAATTCTGGCGGCGCATCACTGCGCTCGCGGCAGCGGGCGTCACCATCATCATCACCACGCACTTCATGGAGGAGGCGGAGTACTGCGACCGCATCGTGATCCAGGATGCCGGCAAGCTGCTGGCCATCGGCACGCCGGAGGAAGTGCGCTCGCGCGCAGGGACGCAGGCCGCCAACATGGAAGACGCGTTCATCGGTATCGTCGAGCAGGCGCGCGAGGAGACACGCCACAAAGCGCGCGCACCGCAGGAGGCGACGGCATGAGCACGACGACGCAAGCGCAATCGCCCGGCTGGCGCAGCGGCTCGCGCCTCGTCGCCCTCACCCGCAAGGAAACGCGGCAACTGTTGCGCGATCCGAGCAGCCTGGCCATCGGCATCCTGCTGCCGATCCTCCTGATCCTGATCTTCGGCTTCGGCCTGTCGCTCGACGTCAAGAACGCGCCGCTGGCGGTGGTTATGGAAGACAGCTCGCCGACCGCCTTGCAGGCGGTGTCGGGCCTGCAGCTCACGCCGTACCTCTCGCCCGTGGTGCTCGGCTCCATGAAAGAGGCGGAGTCCTTGCTGGGCGCGCACAAGGTGGACGGTATCGTGCGCGTGCCGAGCGACTTCGCGAGTCGCCTCGGCGAAGGTCGCGCACGCATTCAGGTGGTGGTGAACGGCGCGGACGCCGCCAAGGCCTCGATCATCCTGCGCTACGCGACGGCCGCGCTGGCGCAGAACGCCGTACGACAGGGCGATCTCGATGGCGTCAGCGCGGGCGCGCCCAACGCATCGGGCATCGGCGCCGTCACCATCGACGAACGGCTGTGGTTCAACAGCGCCAACACCAGCACCTGGTACCTCGTGCCAGGGCTCATCGTGCTCATCATGACGCTGGTCGGTGCCTTTCTCACGGCGCTCGTGATGGCGCGCGAATGGGAGCGCGGCACCCTGGAGGCCTTGTTCGTCACGCCCGTGCGGCCGGTGGAGATCCTGCTGGCCAAGATCATTCCGTACTTCGGCATCGGCATGCTGGGGCTGGCGCTGTGCCTGCTCGCGTCGAAGTTCCTCTTCCACGTGCCGATGGTCGGCTCGCTCGTCGTGCTCGTGTTCAGCTCGATGCTGTACCTGATCGTGGCGGTGGCGGTGGGCCTGGTCATCTCGTCGGTCACGCGCAACCAGTTCCTTGCGAGCCAGGTTGCGCTCATCTCCAGCTTCCTGCCTTCGCTGATGCTGTCGGGCTTCCTGTTCGACCTGCGCAACGTGCCCACCGTCGTGCGCATCGTGGGGCAGGCGCTGCCCGCGACCTACTACATGGAGCTGATCCGCTCGCTCTTCCTCGCGGGCAACATCTGGCCGATGGTGGCGCGCAACTGCGCCATCCTGCTCGTCTATGCCGTGGGCCTGCTGACTGTCGCGCGCCTCGTCACGCGCAAACGCCTCGACTGAGAGCCCACCATGCCCTCCTCTTTCATCGACTTCATCCTGCGCGTCGCGAACCTGTGCCGCAAGGAACTGCTGGCCATCCTCAAGGACCCCGCCACGCGCGTGATCCTCATCGTGCCCTCGATCATGCAGAGCCTGCTGTTCGGCTATGCGGCCACCTACGACCTGAACCGCATCGACTATGCGCTGCTCGACCAGAACCACAGCGGCGCGTCCACTGCGCTGATCGCCAAGCTCGACGGCACGGGCGTGTTCCATCGCACGATGACGCTGCGCACGCAGGCCGAGATTGCCGAGCCCGTCAATGCCGGCAAGGTGCTGCTGGTGGTCGGCATCGGCCCGCGCTTCGAGCAACAGTTGCAAGCCGGCGAGAACGCGTCGATCCAGCTCATCGTCGACGCGCGCAACTCCAACACGGCCGGCTCCGCCGTGGGCTATGTGTCGCAGGTCGTCAATGCCTTCAATGCCGAATGGCGCGAGCGGCACGGCGCCGGCCCGCCGCCCGTCAGCATCGAGACGCGCGCCTGGTACAACCCCAACCTCACGACGCGCTGGAACTTCATGCCCGGCATGATCGCCGCGCTCAGCATGATCCAGACGCTGCTGCTCACCGCGCTGTCAGTGGCGCGCGAACGGGAGCAAGGCACCTTCGACCAGTTGCTGGTGACGCCGCTGTCGCCCACCGAGATCATGATCGGCAAGGCCATTCCACCCATCCTGATCGGGCTGCTGCAGTCGACGCTGGTGCTGCTGGTGACGGCGCTGTGGTTTCGCATACCGATGGCCGGCTCGCTCTTCACGCTGTACGCGGGCCTGGCCTTCTTCACCGTGGCCAGCGTGGGCATCGGCCTGTCGATCTCGGCGGTGTCGGCCAACATGCAGCAGGCCATGCTCTACACCTTCGTGCTGATCATGCCCATGATGCTGCTGTCGGGCCTCACCACGCCGGTGAGCAACATGCCCGACGCGCTGCAGGTCGCCACCATGGCCAACCCGCTGCGCTTTGCGATCGACCTGGTGCAGCGCGTTTACCTCGAAGGCGTCGGCATGGCCACGGTGTGGACCAACCTGATTCCGCTTTTCATCATTGCCGTCATCACGCTGCCGCTCGCAGCCTGGCTGTTTCGTCATCGCCTGGTGTGATGCAAGGAGACCCGTCGTGAATCCATCCATTCCTCTCTTGCGCGCCGTGACCATGGCAGCGCTTGTACTCATCACTGGATGCGCAGCCGTGGGGCCGGACTACAAGGCCGCGGCGGTCGATGCGCCTGCCGATTTCTCGGCGTGGCATGGTGGCAGCGCCGAGCTTGCCCCTGCACCGCAGCGCGCCTCGGTGCCCGCGGCGGCACCCTTCGGCTGGAGCGTCTTTGCCGACCCCACGCTCGACGCGCTGCAAGCCAGGGCCATGGCCGCCAACAACGACCTGAAGACCGCAGCGCTGCGCTTCGCCCAAAGCCGCGTGCAGGGCGATGCAACGCGATCACAGCAATGGCCGCAAGTGAACGGCAGCGGCAGCGTGCAGCGTGTTCGCGAAAGCGAGAACGGCGACTTCCGCCGCATCATCAGCGCGATCAATCCGGGCTCCGTCGAGGAACTGGTCAAGGTGCTGAGCGACCCGCACGACATGTTCCAGGCCGGCTTCGATGCCTCGTGGGAGCTGGACTTCTGGGGCCGCGTGCGCCGCTCGATCGAGGCGTCCACGGCCGACGAGACCGCATCGAAGGCGATGCTGGCGCAAGCGCAGCTCAGCGTGCAGGCCGAGGTGGCGCGCCACTACTTCCAGTTGCGCTCGGTGCAGAACCAGTTGCGCATCGCGCGCGCGGATGTCGCCGCTGGCGAAGAGACACGCAAGCTCGTTTCGGCGCGCGCAGACGGCGGCCTCACCACCGACCTCGACGTGACGCGCCAGGACGCGCAACTCGCCGACACCCGCGCGCGCCTGCCGCAACTGATGTCGCAGGAAGCGCTGGAGATCAACCAGGTCACGCTGCTGGTCGGCGAGCGCCCCGGCGCCTTGCAAGCCGAGCTTGCGACGCGGCCCGACACGGCTCGCCCTGCCCCGCCGCTGCCAGACCTGTCGTTGGGCCTGCCTTCGGATGTGGCGCTGCGCCGCCCTGACATCCAGCGCGCCGAGGCCCAGTTGCACGCCGCGACCGCCAGCATCGGTGTCGCAGTCGCGGACCTCTATCCGCGCATCACCATCGGCGCCAGCCTCGGACTCAACTCAGTGGACGCGAGCACCTTCACCGACTGGGGCAGCCGGCAATGGTCGATCGGGCCAAGCCTGCAACTTCCCATCTTCGACGGCGGCCGTCGGCGCGCAACGGTGACGCTGCGCAAGCTGCAGGAGCAGGAGGCGGCCGTCGCGTACCAGCAGACCATCCTCAAAGCCTGGCACGAGATCGACGATGCGCTGAGCGCCTACACCGCCGAGCGCCAGCGCAACATCCAGCTCGCCTTGAAGGAGCGCAGCAGTCGCGATTCGTACCAGCTTGCCAGCGTGCGCTACGAACACGGGCTGACTGACTTTCTCGTGCAACTCGATGCACAGCGCACCTTGCTGCAGGCCCAACGCGAGTACGCAGAAAGCTCAGGAAGGCTGGCTGTGGCGCTGGTGTCAATCTCCAAGGCGCTGGCCTTGCCTGCAAGTTCCACCGAGCCAGCTGTGGCCGTCAGCGCATTGAAGGCTCCGCGAAGATAGTGGCCGCGCTTCGGCTTCGACACTTCGCCGGGAAGAACTGGAAATCACGATAAGAGCGAAGCCTTTGGCGCCACGGACTGCTCAGCTGTTCTTGAGTGTGCCGACCAAACTGTCGAGAGCACCGATCAACCCGGCGTCAGCAGGCGATAGTCGACCTGAGTCCTGCAACTGGCGACCCAAAGCGGCAGCCTCGGCAGCCAATGCCACACCTTTTGCCCCCTGAGACTGGGCGCAACGTGCAAGAGACAGGCAGAGGTCACGCTGGTAGTCAGCCCGGCCGGGCTCGGACGCGGCCAGCCGCTTTCTGATGGCCAGCGACTTCTCGAAAAACTCACGCGCAACCTCCCCCTGACCCAAGGCCCTCATCAGATCGCCCAGCCTCTCGAACGACACCGAAAGGCCGCGTTGATAGTCTGCCCGCCCGGGCTCGGCCTCGGCCAGCAGCTTTTTGATGGCCAGCGACTTTTCGAAAAATTCGCGCGCCTGCTCTCCTTGGCTCAGGGCCGTAATCAGATCGCCCAGCTTGTTGTACGACACCGAAAGGTCGTTCTGGTAGTCCGCCCGTCGGGGCTCGGCCTCGGCCAGCCGCTCACGGATGGCCAGCGACTTCTCGAACAACTCGCGCGCCTGCTCGCCCTGGCCCAGGACCGTCATCAAGTCACCCAGCTTCTCGAACGACACGGAAAGGTCGTGCTGGTAGTCCGCCCGCCCGGGCTCACCTTCGGTCAGCCGCCTTCTGATGGCGAGCGACTTCTCGAACAACTCTCGCGCCTGCTCGCCATGGCCCAGGGCCGTCATCAGATCGCCCAGCTTCTCAAACGACACGGAAAGGTCGTGCTGGTAGTCCGCCCGCCCTGGGTCGGCCTCGGCCAGCCCATTGCTGATCGCCAGCGATTGCTCGAAGAACTCGCGCGCCTGCTCCCCCTCCCCCACGGTCGTCATCAGATCCCCCAACTTGTTGTACGACACAGAAAGGTCTCGCTGGTAGTCCGCGCGACCGGGCTCGGCCTCGGCCAGTCGCTTTCTGATGGCCAGCGACCTCTCGACGAACTCGCGCGCCTGCTCGCCCTGGCCCAAGGCTCTCATCAGGTAGCCCAGCCTCTCGAACGACACCGAAAGGTCGTGCTGGTAGTCCGCCCGCCGGGGCTCGGCCTCGGCCAGCCGCTTTCTGATGGCCAGCGACCTCTCGAAGAACTCACGCGCCTGCTCGCCCTGGCCCAGGGCCATCATCAGATCGCCCAGCCTCTCGAACGACACCGACAGATCGCGCTGGTAGTCCGTCCGTCCGGGCTCAGCCTCGACCAGCCGCTTGCTGATGGCCAGCGCCTGCTCGAAGAACGCGCGCGCCTGCTCGCCCTGGCCCAGGGCCATCATCAGGGCACCCAGCCTCTCGAACGACATCGAAAGGAGGCGCTGGTAGTCCGCCTGCCCAGGCTCAGCCTCGGCCAGCCGCTTGCTAATGGCCAGCGACTTCTCGAAGAACTCGCGCGCCTGCTCGCCCTTGCCCAGAGCCCTCATCAGATCACCCAGCTTGGTGTATGACACCGAAAGGTCGTGCTGGCAGTCTGCCCGCCCGGGCGCTTGCTTTACCCTGAACTCAAACGTTTCGGCGATTTCGCGTGTTCGCGCGAGTGCACGGTCCGTCAGGCCCAACTGCAGGCTGCCCTGGGCCTCGATGTCGGCCAACGAAGCCCAGTCCTCGGCCGTGTTCGGCAAGCGCAGTAGCACCTCGGAGGCCAGCGCAACCGCGGCAATGGTTTGCTGACGCTCGATATGAAAGTTTGCGATCTGCAAGGCGAGCCCGCAGGCGCGATCGAACTCGGCCGCGTCCAGCAAGTTGTAGGTTGCCTCGCAGATGTCGTCGTACTCGATCCCTTGCCCACCCCCGCGCACCAGCCGGAACTCGCCAGCACGGCGGCAGCGTTCGCGTTGCTCATGCGCCGGAGCCATCTGCGCCAGCGCCTCGCCCGTCCAGCGATGGACCCAATGGCCTTTGGACAGGGGCGTGGCCAGCGACAGGCTCACCAAGCGTTCCAGGCGCACGACCATGGCGTGGACCCGTGGTTGCTGGGCCGGAGCGCCGCCCAGCGCGTGGGCCAGATCGGCAGCGCTCATGGGCAGTGCCGATACGGCCAACTGGCGCAGTGCCTCTTCGTCGCCCTGGGCGCGGGCCAGGGTGAGCAATTCGTCGAGGAACACGGTGCGCGCGCCCAGCAAGGCTGTGTTGCGCAGCGCTTCGCCCAGGTCGGTCGACGCGCATTTCAGGTCGACGCCGACGGCGCGCGCCGCTTCGCGCAGGCGGCGCTTGACGTCAGGCAGGCGAGCCGCGCCGTGGCGCAGCAACCCGTCCAGGAACTCCAGCATGCGCGGATGGCCGCCCACGTGGCGCATCACCTCGCTCACCTCTGTGCGATCCAGGCCTTTGAGCGACTCCAGCCGCCACAGCAGCTTGCGCACTTCGGCGGGGGAGAGCGGGGGCACGGGCTGGTGGAAAAACTCGTCCTCCAGACCCGGCAGCGGGTAGCGGCAGGTGATGAGCAGGCGGCCATGCTGCGCACGTGCGGCGAGAAGGCCCAGCAGATCGCGCACAGCGTCGTCGATGTACGTCTGGCCGCCGGGTGCGAGGTTGTCTTCGAAGTTGTCCAGCACCAACAGCAAGGGGGTCTGCTGCAGCAGGGCACACAGCAGGCCGAGGCGGCTCTGGTCGTCGAGGTTGCTGTCGCCCAGTCGCCGCCCGGCCTTGGCCAGCGAGGGGTTGGCATGCTGGTGAAGCGCCACGGCGACGGAGGCACACAACGGTCCCAGCGCCAGGCGGCCCGATATTGCAGCCACGGCCCAACGCTCTTCCTGCAACCGGGCCATGGCGCGGCCGGCCACCGAACTCTTTCCCACGCCACCGATGCCGGTGAGCACCACGCCGCTCAGCCGGCCCCGCGCGGCCACGCTGGCGGGGTGATCGCGCAACACGCGCAGCACTTCGCGCAGCTCGCGGCGGCGGCCGACGAGGTCGCCCACTTGCAGGTTGGGCATGGGGCCCACGGCCTGGTGCACGGGCGGGACGGACAGCGGCTCGCGCGGCGCGGCGAAATCCACCAGCGGCGTGTCGTCAGCTGCGCAATAAAGAGTGGCGGTGGCGCACTCCGCCTGGTTCTCGTGGATGGAAGCGCCGCCCTGCAAGGCCTTCTGACGGGCCTGCTCCAGCGTCTGGCGCGCCGTGGCCAGCGCCTGGGCCGGCTCCGGGTGTTCGCGCTCGGCCAGCGCGGCGTAAAACGCATGCGCCAGGGCGGAGGCATAGCGGTCCGTCACGCCAGCCTGCATCGCCACCACGAAAGGCACGCCGGCACGCACCAGTTCCGTGGCCATGGCGCCTGCCTCGGCGCCGGGCGTGGCCCCAAAGCAGCTAGAGAGGAACACCAGCGGAACATTGCGGTGCGCGGTCTGCAGGGCCTGCGCGATCTCGCGCGCGCTGACGTTGACCGGTGCCCCGTCTTCGTCTTCCATCTCGATGCTGCCCGGACCGCCGTGCCCCGACAGGTGCAGCACGTGGTAGGCATCCTGCTGCAAGGCCTTGCGGATCTGCTGCGGGTGCCCGATTTCCAGGAACCGCACTTCGGCATTGCCCTGGTGGGCTCGGGGTTCCACCGCGTCCAGGATGCTTTGCAGTTCGTGCTCCAGGTCCAGCACCGAATTCTCGGTCTTGCCCTCGTCAGACGCGCCGACTGCGACGAGGATCTTCAGCGGCGATGGCACCGCCGCACCGGCACCCGCTGGCGCGCCGGCCACGCGCCGGCGCACGCTCACGCCTGGCACCAGGGCAGGTGGGCGGCCGTCGATGCGCAAGGCCTCGAAGGGCAGCGCGAGAAGGGCAGCGTCTTCCGACTCGAAGCACAGGTCGAGCGTGCAGCTTGTGTTGACGGCCTGCAAGGCTTGGCGGAGCGCGACGCCTACGTCGCCAGGGCAGAGCGCGCGGCCAAGTTGATCACCCAGCGTCGCAAGGTCGTGGGCGCGCAGCGGGGTCGGTTGCTGCACGGCGTCGCGCGGCGTGTCCTTGAGATGCCCCCGCACGAATTCTTCGAACAACTGGAGCAGCGCGGGGTTGATGACCGCGCCCTCCTGTCGGGCCACGTTGTCACCGTTGCGCACCGCGTCGATGTCGACCCCTCCCCCCGTATTGCGGGCCAGACGCAGCGTGAACTGCGAGCGCATCGGTTGCGCGGCAATCGGCCCGAGCGGCGGCTTGCGGTCGTGGCCCCGGATAGCGTCGACGATCTGGTCAAAGTCGTCAACGCTGCGGCGCGCATACCGCTTCAACAGCGGTGGCAGCGGAGCCTGGGCGTCCACCATTACCGGGATCAGGCGGCGGCCTTCTTCGACCTGAAACAACGTGAGCGTGCTGACCTCGGCATCGAACCACTTGCCAGGCCAGGGCTCGCTGGAAAAAAAGACCAAGCCGACGTCGTAGTCGGTCAGGCCTTCGTTGATGCGCTGAACGAAGTCGTCGCCGGGTCGAATTTCCCACTTGTCGAGCCAGGCGTCGATGCCGCGCTCGCGCAGACGCCGGGCGAAGTCCTCCACGGCAGGCTTGTCCACATTGCGGTGGCTGCAAAACACTTTCGGCGCGTTTTCCATGACGCCATCTTCCTCGATTCAGGGGGCGTCATGGGCCTCAGCTCGCACCGGTTCAAACGGACCGCCTGCGCAATACGGTGACGCTGCGGAAGCTCCAAGAGCAGGTGGCGGCCATCCCCTACCAGCAGACGGTACTGAAGGCATGGCATGAGATTGATGCGATCAGTGCGTTGCGGGCTCAACGCAGGTAGCGTCTGCCCACGCCAGTTCACACCCTCGGCAGCCACTCCGCTTGTGACGACCCACGCGGCACCAGCACCTGGCGGTACTGGCCTGGCGTGAGCGACATGCGCACCTGGTCGGTCACGCCCTGGTAAAGACCCATCGGGGTTTCGGCCTGGAACACCTCCGGGTCCAGGTAGCGATGGGCTTCGGCGCTGTTCGCGGTGGCATGGGCATAAGCCTTGTCGAACAGGCCGAGCGTGTAGAGCCACAGCGACAGCCGCGTGAGCGACACGTGCACCCTGTAGCTGCCGCCCTCGCGCGCACGGCGCATCAGCGCTGCCACGATGCCCGTGGTCAGCAGCCAAGCGCCCAGGTAGTCGTTGACGACCATGATGAGGGGCAGCTTCGGCTGGCTCGGTGAGCCTTCCAGCGTCATCACGCCGGTCACGCAGCCTGCCGTCTGGTCGAAACCCGGCCGGTCTGCCCAGGGGCCGGTTTCGCCATGCAGGCTGATGCTCGCGTGGACGATCCCGGGCCGCACGGCCGCCGCCTGCTGCGCCGAAAGCCCCCGGCGCTCCAGATAGCCCTGGCGCCGGTTGGCATAGAACACATCGGCGCCGGCCAGCAAGGCCTGCATGCGCGCAAAGCCGCCGTTCTCGCGATCGGCCACGTCGAGCAGCGCAGAGCGCACGCCGACGTTGGCGGTGGCGTAGAGCAGATCGCTCTCGAAGTCACCGGGCGGCCACACGTTGAGCACATCGGCGCCATGCAGCGCCAGCGTACGGCCCGTGCCGGCCCCCGCGATAACGCGTGCCAGGCCCAGCGCCCGCACGCCATCGAGCGGCTGCGTCGGGTCGGGCGTGAAGGGCTCGGGCGCCGAGTCGCCGATGCGCTCGATCTCGATCAGCGGCAGGTCGCGCAGCACCTCCAGATAATGCGGCTCTTCCATGAACTCCTCGACCGAACGCAGCATCGGCATCACGATGCCGGCTTGCGCGCACGCCTCCTCCAGTTCACGCGCCTTCCACCCGCGGATGGCCTGCGCCACCGCGGCCTCGCTGTCGCTGCAGTCCAGCAGGCGCAGTGCCGACGACTTGATGCGGGGGTACAGGTTGAGCGGCATCACCCAGCGGGCATCAGAGGTTTGATAGAACTTGAGCGTGAACGGTGAATCCGGGTCCGCCGTGTTGCGCGGCGGGTAGCCGTTGATCAGTTCCCACTTGCGGTCGTAGAAGGGGCACAGGCGGTGCGGTGCACGGCGCAGATCCATGGCGATGTCCTGCCCCGCACCACCGCGATGGCGCCACAGCGCCGCCATGGCCACTGACTTGGCTGCCAAGCCGATGCCTGCCGCCGACGCGATGCGGAATACGCTGGGGAGGATCGGATCCTGTCCGATGAATTGGATGGCACCGCCGCTGTCTTCGGGCGCCAACCCGACGCCCTGCAGCACGCTGCGCAGGTGCGCGTGCGGATCGAAGCCGTCGGCATGCGCCGCAGGGGCCGCCAGTGCACGGCGAATCGCTTCCGTGATGCTGTCGCTCATCGCTCAGTCCTTGTTGCCGGGGTCGACGCCGGTCAGTGCCTGCAGGATCGCGATCTGGCGAGCATCGCGCACGGCCTCAAGTTCAGCCCGCGTGTGCTGGCCATAAGACGCATCGACCTGCTCGAACAGCAACTTCGTCGTGGCCTCGTCGAAGCGAACCTCGCGCTGCATCGAAGCCCAGCGCTTTTCCATGCCGGGACCGAACTGCTGCACGAAGCTGCGCAACCCGCCATCGCCGCCGCCCAGGTGGAACGATGCAAAGGGGCCACCGGCAGCCCATCGCAGCCCCACGGAATTCGTGACGATGTCGTCCAGCTCGTCGATGGTGACCACGCCGCCGGCCACCAGTGCCACGCACTCGCGGAAGATGGCCGACTGCAGCCGGTTGGCGACAAAGCCACCGATCTCCTTGCGCAGCACCTTCGGCACCTTGCCTACCGCGCGGTAGAAGTCCACGGCCGCCTGCACCGACTCGGGCGACGTGGCCTGGCCCGGCACCACTTCCACGAGCGGAATGATGTGCGGCGGATTGAACGGGTGGCCCACCAGCATGCGATGGGGCGTCGCCATGTTGGCGGCCTGATCGGTGGCCGGCAGCGCCGAACTGGACGAGAGGAACAAGGCCCCGGCCGGTGCCGCCTGCTCGATGCGGCGCCAGAGCTCGCGCTTGAAATCCAGCCGCTCGGGGCCGTTCTCCTGCACCAGGTCGGCCTGCGCCACGGCACGCTCCAGGTCAGACTCGAAGCTCAGGCGCTCTCCAATCTCGTCATTCGCTCGTGGCGCGCCAAGCTGCGCCAGCGTGGGCATGGCCCGCGCCACGTAGTCGCGGACCTCGGCATCCACGCCGTCGCGTGGATCGCTCACGCAGACTTTCAGGCCATGCGCCAGAAACAGCGCCACCCAGGAGGCGCCGATGACGCCGGCGCCCACCACGACGACTTGTTGAACGCGCTGCGGATCCTTTGGATTGCTCATGATTTCTTCGCCAGGTAGTCATGCACCACGCTCGGCGGCGTGAGCGAAAGGTCGGCCAGGATATGGCTCGCGGCCACCACCTCGCGCACCGGAAAGTCGGCCATCGGCGCGAGCACGTGCTCGAACAATTGCAGCCGCGCCGGCCCACGGAAGGCGAACTTGATCTCGATGTTCTGGATCTGCGTGCGCACCAGTTCGCAGATGCGCAACTGTCGGTCGTAGCCCCGCATGAGCTTGAGCATGAAGGTCGGCACGCAGATCTCGGCCTTCGCCTCTTCCAGTGGCATCGCCTGGTGCTTGTAGCCCATGGTCGCGACCGCGATGCGCAGGGTGCCGTAGTCGAGCGTGCCGACCAGCGTGTCGGAATCGACATAGAGCTTCGGCGCCCCCAGCTTCTTGGGGAAGGCGCTGACCTCGCGGCCGCTGGCGATGGCCGGATGGTTGTCCACGTACATCGCATGCAGGTACTCGCCACGCTCCTCGCCCAGCCGCACCACGATGGCCTGGCCGCACTCGGTGTAGTTGCCCAGGCCCGTGGTGTCGGGCATGCGCATGACCTCGAAGCGCACCAGCGGTTCGTCGATCTCGATGGGTTCCGGCACCACCTTGCGCAACGCCTCGATGTCGGTGCGGTAGGTGATGTTGAGGTACTCGCGGTTGTGAAAGCGGTAGGGCCCGCGCGGAAAGGCCGGCGCGCCCAAGGGCGTGCTGACCTGCTTGAACAGTTCCTCGATCTTCATGCTGGGATGTCCCTCGTTGTTCGCCGGATTCGCGGGCGCGCGCCGTCGCATTGTGCGAGCCGACAGTTTGCGACGAAAGGTGCACCGCGGCTAACATGGGGTGAGTTCCGGACACGACCAGCACCCTAGAAAAAGCAGTTGACCGCGCTCAACCTTTGGAAAAGCAGCATGGAACCTGAGACGTCTGCCTTCGATCACGTTCGCCGCCGGAGTGACAGCGCTATGCACCCGATTGCGCCGCGCTCGACGCGCCATGCGGCGTTGCTCGGCCTTGCGGGCATCAGCCCGCCGCGTTCTCCCGCCTTGCCTGGCACGCCGATCACGGCGCACTCGGGCGCATCCAACTGCTTTTTCTAGGGTGACCCACCCCTCCACCCGCTCCATGGCGCAACTGCCGCTGGCCGACGAGCGCGTCTACCTTCCCTACAAGATCGCGACCCTGGTCGACACGCTGGCCGAGGCTGGCGTCGAACCTGCGCGGTCGCTGGAACGCACCGGCCTGCAGGCCAGCGACCTGCGCAGCACCGTGCTGAAGACATCCATCCGCCAGTTCACGACGGTCTGCCGCAACGGCATGGCGGCCACCGGTGATCCGGAGCTGCCCTTTCGTGCCGGCACGCGCATGCATGTGTCCAGCTACGGCATGTACGGCTACGCGCTGCTGTGCTGCCAGACCCTGCGCGAAGTCACGCAGATGGCGGTGAAGTTCCACCGGCTGGCCACGCCCACGGTCGGCCTGACGTTTCGCGAAGAAGACGGGGAGGCCGTCTGGACCTTCGATGACGTGCTGGACCTGGGGTCGGACGATGCGCTGTACCGCTTTCTCGTCGAGTTCCAGTACGGCATCCACCAGACGCTGGCGCGCGACATGGTCGGTCCTGAGTTCAAGCTGAGCCGGCTGCGCGCGCGTTATGCGCGACCGGCGCATGCCGACTTGTACGGCGCGTACTTCGGCTGCCCCATCGAATTCGACCAGCCGGACACCGAACTGCGTTATGCCGCCGCGCTGCTGGACAAGCCCGCGGCCTACCGCAACCCCATCACGGTGGCGATGGCGGCCGAGGTGTGCGAGCGCATGCTGGTGGAGGCCAGGAATGCCAGTGGCCTGACCCGTCGCGTCTACAACCTGCTGATGGAGCGGCCCGGCCAGTTCGACGACATGGAAGCCCTGGCGCGCAAGCTCAACACGAGTTCGCGCACGCTGCGCCGCCACCTCACGACGCAGGGCACCTCGTACAAGGAGATCCTCGACGACGTGCGTTGCCACCTGGCCAAGGAATACCTGCGCAGCACGCGCATGGGCGTCGACGACATCGCCAGCACGCTGGGCTTCAGCGATGCCGCCAACTTCCGCCACGCCTTCCGCCGCTGGACGCACAAGAGCCCGAGCGACTTCCGGCGATGAAATGAAAACCCACCCCCAGAGCGCCTGCGGCGCACCCCCTCAAGGGGGCGCACCCAGCGGCCCGGCAAAGCCGGTTCCGCGGGTGCCCACGAACAGGCATTTCTCGCCTGGGTTTCATACGTCGTGGGACACGCGATAGCGTAGTGGTGGCGCAATGTTGGCCGCGCACCACCGGTATCTGACCGCACGCGACCTTGGTGTTATCTGCGTGTGGCTCAACAATCCCGCACCACCCACGCGGCCGCAATGACGGCTGCCGACTGCAGGAGACAAATTCGATGAACAAGCCTTCCTTCCTTGCCGCTGCGCTGCTGGCCTGTGCTGCTTTTGCAGGCACTGCCTCCGCGCAAAGCGCCGCCGGCTATCCCAACAAGCCCATTCGCATGGTCGTGCCATATGCAGCGGGCGGTGGCGTCGACGCCATCGCGCGCCAGCTCGGCAAGAAGATGAGCGAGGCGCTGGGCCAGGCGGTCACGGTCGACAACCGTCCGGGTGCCGGCGCCATCATCGGCCTGGACGCGGTGGTCAAGGCGCCGCCGGACGGGTACACGGTGCTGTTCACCGCGGGCTCCTCGATCAACCTCAACCCGCATGTCTACAAGAAGCTGCCCTACGACCCGTCCAAGGATTTGCAGCCGGTGGCGCAGGCTGGCAACACGCCCTTGCTGCTGTTGGTGAGCGCCACCAATCCGGCCAAGACGCTGGCCGAATTCGTGGCCGCGGCCAAGGCCAAGCCCGGCACGGCCAGCTTCGGCTCCTACGGCGCGGGTACCACCGGCCATCTGCTCGGAACCGCTTTCGGCAAGGCGGCGGGCATCGACCTGCTGCACGTGCCCTTCAAGGGCGCTGCACCGGCGCTCACCGACCTGATCGGCGGCAACGTCAGTTCGGTGGTGGCGGACCTGGGCTCGGCGCGCGGTCTCATCCAGGGCGGCAAGGTGCGGCCCCTGGCGCAGACGGGCGCCAAGCGTGACCCTGCCCTGCCCAACGTGCCCACCTTCACCGAAGCCGGCCAGCCCAGCCTGGCGGCGATGGGCGGCTGGCTGGGTGTGTTCGTGCCCGCGAAGACACCGAAGGACATCACCGCCAAGCTGGCCGACACCATCAGCAAGGCGCTGCAGACGGCCGAGCTGAAAGCCAGCATGGCCGAGCTGGGCTACACGGCCACGGGCCTTTCGGGCGCGAAGTTCGAAGAGCTGGTGCGGACCGACACGGACCGCTGGGGCAAGGTGGTGAAGGACATGGGGGGCCTCACGCTGGATTGAGCGGACCGATTCGTCACTCCGATTGCGATCCGATCCAGTCCCACACCTGCGCAGGCGCCTCCACCATCACGTTGTGCCCGTGCGGGCCAAGGTCCTGCGCACGCGGATCAATGGCGCGAAGCTGCTCCAGCGTCACCATCGCATCGTCGGCGCCGCGGCCCAGGTGCGCCGGGCATCGGGCAAGCCTCATCAGTTCCGCCGTCGGCGGCATGCCGACGCCGAAGGCGCGAGGGTCCATGGCGAGACGCCAGCCTGCTGCGTCCTGCGCAATGCCACGCATGGCGACCGGCGACTCCGCTGACGCAATGCCGGCCAGGCCCGAGACCTTCAGGTAGCGGTCCGATGCTTCCGCCTGCGTGGCGAAGGACTTGACCGGCTGGCGGGCCAACGTGCCCATCCGCTGCAACTCGTCGTCACTCCAAGCGACCTTGATGCCCGCGCCAAAAGCCCGGTGCGGCGTCACGCCGAACCAGCCCGTTGCGAGTGCGAGCGCGATGACGCCGCCGAGCGAGTGCCCGATCACCACAACCCGGCCTTCGGATTCGACATGCGGCACCAGTGCGCGCGCGACACTGGCGGCGTGTTGCCCGATCGCGTAGCAGTCCTGGCGTGGGGATTCGCCATGGCCCGGCAGATCCACGGCAAGCCAGCGACCTCGCCAGCGCTCGCTGGCCTGTGCGCACATCGGGGACCACACTGCGGCGGTCGCACCCATGCCATGAAGCATCACAAGAAGGTCGGCACCCTCGCCACCTTGTTCCACGTACATCGATCGCCTCCAGCGTTGTCAGAGGCTGGACAGGTTACCTGAGCCGGTGGCGGCGTTGAATGGCGCGTTCAGTAATCGAGCTTCGGATACCAGTTCGTCCCCCGTCCACCCGGCGTCCAGTCGAGGATGTTCCAGAGTGGTGTCGGGTCCGGCGCCAAGTGCGGATCGAAGCCGGGGTCGGCGGTTTCGAAACCACCCTCTGCGGCCCAGAACAGGCGGACCTTGTCACCCTGCCGCTTCCACACGAGCACGGCCGCCCATTCCTCGCCGTCGACGAGTGCGCGGTAGTCCTTCACGAACTCGTCGCCGACGGTCTGGTAGAAGCTCAGGTTCTTCCAGCCGCGCTCGCGCGCGAAGGCCAGCTGCCGCGCGACCGGGGAGCGGCCGATGATCGCCATCGCGATGCGCTGCTCGATGTCGACGGCAGGAATGTCGAGCGAGCCGACCAGGGACGTACACATCGGGCAAGGCCGCTCGCGCTCCGGCCCGTACATCCAGAAGTAGGTGAAGAGCGTATCGTGCCGGCCGAACAGGTCGGCGAGCCCCACGTCTTTCCCGTCCGCGTCCAGGAACCGATAGTCCTTCGCTTCGGGGCCCGGAGGTAATTCGCGCCGCCTGGCAGCGACACGCTGGACCTGCCTCCGCAACTCGATTTCCTCGGCGAGCAATGCCGTACGCGCCTTGCGGTAGTCCGGGCTCTCGTTGGGGAAGGGCTTGCTGCCCTTTTGCGCCAGTTCGGCCGCCGGGGGAAGGTTCTGCATCTCGGTCATGGTCAGTTCACTCGTCCGCTCTATCGCGACTCGGTCACCACAGGTTCTTGCCGTCGATCACCTTGACGGGCGCCGCCGCCGCATCGAAGTCCCTGAAAAGGCGCGCGTTCGCACCGATGCGACGCGTCTTGCCATCCCATTTGCCGTCGAGCTCGAAGGCGGGGCTGTCGGTGTAGGTCGTGCAGCCGCACTCGGCGCAGAAGTGATGGGCGACCTGCCTGGTGTTCCAACGATAGACCGCGTCGGCGTCGCTCTTCACGACAGTGAACTGCTTCGGCTCGAAGTAGGCATGAAGCGCCCCGCGTGATGCGCAAAACGAGCAGGTGCAGCGGGTGAGTTCGGTTGGCAGATCACCGTCGATCGAGAAGACGTTCTTCCCACAGTGACAACGTGCGTCGATCGTCATCGAAACGGCCTACTTGAGCGAGTGCAAGCCGATGACGTTCTTCTCGGTGTCGAAGACGAGCGCGATGAACCCGTACGGGCCGATCGAGGTCTTCTCCTTCATCACCTCGCCGCCTGCCGCAGCGACGCGGCTCGCCTCCACCGCGCAGTCGTCACAACTGAAGTAGACGATCGTGCTCGTGCCACCGCCTGCGGGGCCGTCCTTCATCCTGGCAAGCGCGCCGGCCGCGCCTGCGCCGCCTTCCTTCATCGGAAACGACAACATCTCGATGTCGTTCGACGTGTCGGGATTCGGGAGGCTCTCGAGCTTGACCCCGAGGACTGATTCATAGAACTTGCGTGCGCGCGGCAGGTCGGCCACGTAGATCTCGAACCATGCGACCGGATTGCTGTCCATTTGCTTCGCTCCTTGCTGTCGCGGGGTCTTCGCCCAGCGCTACTTGCCAAGGTCCACCACCGGCGTGAACCCGCCGAAGATCATGCGCATGCCGTCGAATGGCATCGGGTTGTTCTTGGGATCGAGGCGAGGGTCCTTCATGACCTTGTCCATCGCCGCATCGCGCGTCGCCTTGTCCGGCCACTCTATCCAGGAGAAGACAACCGTCTCATCGTCCTTCGCCTGGACCGCGCGCTGGAAGTCGGTTTGCTTGCCGGCCTTGACGTCTTCTGCCCAGCATTCCAGAACGCGTATTGCGCCATGCTCGATGAACACGGCGTCGCCCATGTTCGCGTGCTCGATGAACTTGGCCTTGTTGGCCGTGGGGACTGCGATGACAAACCCGTCGATGTAAGCCATTCGATAAAGCTCCTCAAACAAGCGATCAACGTCGCATCCTCGATCCGCTCCCCGCGGCACGCTGTCAGTCGCGCTCAAGGCGCCTCGTAGGAAGTGGCTCACAAGATGGGCGGCGATGCCAACCGGGCATTGCCGCCAGCCCCACCATGACTGCGCCTGCACTCTCGGGACGGTGCAGTCGCACGGTCAATGTATCCGGTCGATGAGCGCAACGGCGGGGGGCAATTTGGTAGTCGTGCTGCGCAGCGTCTCGGCGCATTGGTGAGTGCCGTAAGAGCCGCTGAATCAAAGAATTAGTGTGTCTTATGGTATGTCTTCAAACATAAATAAAAGTTGCCGACGGTCCTAGACTTTGTGGGTGCCTGACAGCCGACATGTGCTGACCTGACTTCACCAGACCCAAGGAGACATTTCCATGAACCCCCAGAATCGCGTCGACTCCACTCGTTCGTACCGTCGACATGTGCTCGCGGCCATCGCGCTGGCTGCGCTGGCCGGTGGCCAGATCGTCCATGCGCAGACGGCAGGCCAGGCCTATCCGACCCGCCCCATCCGCCTGGTGGTTGGTTTTCCGCCCGGCGGCTCGTCGGATGCCACGGCCCGGTTGCTGGGCGCAGCGCTCAGCAACCGGCTGGGCCAACCCGTGATCGTCGAAAACAAGCCCGGGGCCAACACCGTGATTGCCGCGCAATATGTCAAGAGCCAGCCGGCCGATGGGTACACCCTGCTCGCTGCCCAGTCCTCATTCGTCATCAGCCCCTCACTGCAAAAGCTGAACTACAACATCGCCACGGACTTCACCTCTGTCGCCCTCCTGGGCGTCATTCCGCTGGTCATGGTGACGCCCAATGAACTGCCGGCGAAATCGGTGTCCGAACTGGTCGCCATGGCCAAGGCGCAGCCGGGCAAGCTTTCCTACGCAAGCTACGGCGCAGGCAGCGCAGGCCATATCGCATCCGAACAGATCCTGGCGCGAGCCGGCATCGACATGGTTCATGTGCCGTACAAGGGATCTGGTCCCGCCATCGTGGACGTGATGGGCAACCAGGTAGCCATGATGCTGGCCACGGTGACGGCCTCGATGGGCGTCGCCAAGGAGGGCAAGGTGCGAGCGATCGCGGTGACCAGCGCAAAGCGGGTGGCGGCATTGCCCGCTGTGCCGACGCTCGCTGAATCGGGCCTGCCGAACTACGAGCTGGTGGAGTGGGAAGCCATACAGGCGCCCGCTGGCACGCCCAAGGACGTGGTCGAGACCCTGAACAAGGCGTTCCGGGACGTGGTTTCCTCGCCGGAGGTCCGCGAGAAGTTGGCCAACCTCGGGATCGAGGCGGATGCTTCCAAATCGCCTGCCGAGGTCGGAACCTTCATGCAGAAGGAGCGCGACAAGTTCGCAAAGATCGTCCAGGACCGCGGCATCAAGGTTCAATGAATCGATGCGCCGTGAAGCCTTGCGGCGCACCCAACCCATCAGCAACCAAATCTAGGAGCGGCCATGAACAAGTCTTCTGGCGTTGAATCTTCACGGACCGAAAAGGACTACGTTGGCGAGGTGAGCATCCCCCGCGACAAGCTCTACGGCGTGAACAGTGTGAGAGGGCTGGACAACCTGACCGTCTCGACCCAAACCGTGGGCCACTATCCCGAGTTCGTCAAGGCCTTCGCCCAAGTCAAATGGGCCGCGGCGCTTGCGAACCGTGATCGCGGTGTGATCGAAGCCAAGGTCTGCGACGCCATTGCGCAGGCATGCCGGGACCTCATCGACGGACAGTTCAAGGACTCCCTGATCGTCGACTTGATGGAAGGCTCCGGCGGCACTTCCACCAACATGAACTTCAACGAGGTGATCGCCAACCGGGCGCAGGAGATTCTTGGCAGCACTGCCGGTTCCTACGACGTGGTGCATCCCAACGACCATGTCAACCGATCGCAGTCGACCAATGATGCGTATCCCTCGGCGCAGAAGATCGCGACCTATGAAATGCTCGCGCCCCTGGTCGACGCCCTGGCCGGGTTGGCGGCCACATTCGACCGCAAGGCCCAGGAATTCGCCGACATCCTCCATCTCGGGCGCACCTGCCTGCAGGACGCACAACCGATGCGACTGGGCCACCTTTTCGGGGGCTATGCCGCCCTGACCCATCGACTGAAGAAAGAGCTCGTGGCCGTGCGAGACAAGCTGTTGACCCTGCCGCTGGGCGGCACCGCGATCGGCACAGGCTTCGGCGCGCCCGAAGGCTACCGGGCGGCGGTGTACGCGCACCTGGCCGAGCTGACCGGCGCCAACTACGTGGCCCCGGACAACTCGTTCGACGCGATGCAGAACATGGATACCTTCTCGAGGGTGTCGGCGGAACTGCGTACCTGCGCGACCGCCCTGGCCAAGGTTGCGGCTGACCTGACGGTGCTTTCTTCCGGGCCCGTGGGCGGGCTCGGAGAGCTGCGGCTCCCGGAAGCGCAGGCCGGCTCGTCCATCATGCCGGGCAAGGTCAATCCGGTCTTGCCGATGGCAATGATCCAGCTGAGCTTTGCGATCGTCGGCAACGACGTTGCAGTGGCCCAGGCTGTCCAGTACGGCGAGCTGGAGATCAACCACTTTGAACCGGTGGTGGCGTCACGGGTCTTCGACAGCATCCACTTGCTGACCCATGGCATCCAGCGCTTCAACGCGAAATGCGTTGCCGGCATCACTGCGGATCGCGCTCGCAACGAGAAGCACTTGCTGGAATCGATGGCGGTCGCGACGGCCTTGGTGCCGCGCCTCGGCTACGCAAAGGTGAGCAAACTTGCTCGTCAGTCCGTGGCCGAGCAGCGCTCGCTCGTCGCAATCCTGGACGCGTCCGGGATCCTGTCCGAGGACGACACCCTGGCAGCGATTCAAGAAGCCTCTGTTCCTGCATTCTGAAGGGGCGCCCCCAGGGCCGGGGCGAGCCCGCCCCCCCCGCGGAAGATCAAGTCGAGATGGCAAAGCCACATCGACTTGAGAGGGCGGCGGCCGCAGCTTGCCTCAGACCTTTTCAGCAGACTCGGTCCACGCGTGCAGCTGCATCAAACCAGGCAGCGAAGGATGGAGGGCCTTCAATTCTTTTCGGATGGGCCCATCCAGGATGCTGCTTGCGAGGTCAAAGGTTTCTCTACCCAGTTCGCCGTACTCCCCCTGGCGGACATGGAGAAATATGCTCCGTTCGGCATGGAGTTCGGGCACGAAGTGCTGACGCACTGCTGCCGCTGAGCGAGCCCCCTGCAGAAAACACAAAGGGGTGGTGATGGCCCAACCGATCCCGCCCGCCACCATGGCCGTCAGCGTATCGGCGGTCTCAACCTCCAGGCGGCGGGCCGGGTTGATCCCGACCCGTCTGAGCGCACGCTCGACCTGCTCGCCAAGGTGCGACTGAACGTTGAATCGAACGATGGGGAGTTGCTTCGCCAGTTCGACGAGGTCGGGCACGCTGCGGCAGGCCGGCCCGTATCCCTTGGGCGCAATGACGAAGAAGCGTTCTGACAAGAGAAGGTGATTCGCCATGCCATCGAGGTCAACGCTGCGCGTCGAAATCACGAGGTCAAGTTCACGTCTGGCGAGCGCTTCTGCCAGGTTGGGCGTCAGGCCCGAGCGCACGGAAAGCTGAGCGGTCCCGCGAATCAACTGCTGCACCAGTTGAGTCCCACAGGTGGCAGCGAACGAGTCGACGAGGCCAACGCGAAGACTGGGCTTGATCCCTTTGCTGGCTTCGATCACCGCTCCCCGCAGGTTCATGGCCTGGTCGAGCAAGGTTGCGCCACGGTTGACCAACGCAACACCGGCCGCCGTGAGCGTCAATGGCCGGGCCGAGCGATTCAGGAGCGGCGTGCCGAAGTTGTCTTCGAGCAAGCGCACCGACTGGGAAACGGCTGACTGTGTGATTCCAAGGCGCTCGGCCGCCTTGGACATGTTGCAGTCTCGCGCAGTGGCCAGGAAGATCCTCAGCGCTTGCATGTCGATCGGTCGCATCTCGGACATTTTTGACCCTTCGATTCATGGCGGCGATCTTGCCTCATCGTCGGCCTGCGCCTCCCCGGTCGTGCGCTCGATCGGGATGCGCACAGGCACGGCAGGGCCCGGCGCCAGCGCGCGGTCCGGTCGTTGCGATACGGCGCCAACAGCGGATCGGTCAGGACGCGTGCATGCGCAAGAACGCCATGACGCGTTGCTGGGCCGCCTCGGCGTCGATGTTCGTGTACAGCGCGAGGTGGGTGCCTTGTTCGAGCTTGAGCAATTCGGCGCCCGGGATTGCCTTGGCCGCGTAGTCGCTCTGCTCGGCCGGAAGGTCCGAGTCGACGGTGCCCTGGACGACCAGCGTGGGTGCCGTGATCCGTTCAAGCTCCAGTGACTCGATCCGACCGAACTGCTCGAGATCGTTGTCGTAGCCACCCCGGCGGTCCTTGCCCTGCTCGGCGGTCGGGCCGAGGTCGAGGACGAACTGGCGCTTGGTGTCATCGGCGAAGACCTCGGCGACCTGCTGTGCCAATTGTTCCTTGGTCAGGTTCCCTTCGCTGCTGAGCGCGCCAGCGATGTACTGTTTGGGCTGGTGTGCCGCGAGCACCCGCATGAGCCAGCGTCCGGCCGATGTCGTGAACATCAACCGGGTGACGCCGGTCAGGTGCGTGTCGCGATATGCCTGGCTGACCGCGGCGAAGGCGACCAGCGACATGACCTTGCCGGGATGCCTGACGGCCAGCCGGTAGCCGGCCGGACCGCCGCCGGACCACGTGTAGACCGCGGTCCTCGGGATGCCAAGTTCGTCCAGCAGCGCGGCGAGCAGGTCGGCCTGCTGGTCGATGGTGCGCCGGTCGCCCAGCGCGGTGCCGAGGTAGCCGGGCCGTGAGACCAGGATGACCTTGAACTGGTCCTTTGGCAGGAAGCGGGCCATCAATTCGGCCGCGTCGACGCCGCCCGGACTGCCATGGATGACGAGCACCGGAATGCCCTCGCCGACGACGGCGTACTCGATCGGGCCAAGCGGCGTCTGGGCGACAGCGGGGGCGAATCGGATGGCCACGTTGTGCAGGGTCTCGGTCAAGATGCGAGGCACGTACCCGGAAATAGCGCCACTATCCGCGACCTTCATAGCGCAACACCAGCGCGCGCATCCAACGCGACCAACCGCTGCGACGAGAACCGGCCGCTTCCGCGCATGGATCACCGGTGGAATCCTTGCCTGCAGCCCAGCGCTGGCGTTCACTGTCGGTCAATGGGCGCCGGGCGAGTCCACAGGCGGCCTCCTTCCAGGCTTGCGGCGCCGCGCGCCACTCGAATGCGGCGCTGGCAGTCTGCGACGAGAGAACGGTGTCAGAGGTAAATCGCAAGCTCTCCACGGGTTCATAGTGCGTCGGCACCAGGGGCCCCATCGGCTGGCGTGACGCCACGTCCCAGAACGCGATGTTGCCCTCCATGTCGCCCGACGCCAGCAGCGTGGCATCAGGATTGAACGCCAGCGCGGTGACTGCGCCGCGATGCCCCGTCAATTCACCGTCCAGCATCTCGCCGGTGGACAAGGCCACGAGCCGGGTGGCACCAGCGGCGCATTGATCCGTCGGCGGACCGGCATCGGGGAACTCGATGCAGGTCGCATAGGCAAGAACCTGCGCGCGCGGATCGAGCGCCAACGCGGTGACCCGGCTGAGTCCCGTCGCAACCTCGCGGACCGACGATGATCCGCCCAAGTCCACGATCTCCACCGCAGCCGCATCCAGGCACGCAGCGAACCCGTTGCGGTTGCAGCGCGCGATCGCCATCATGTTGCCGGGGGGACCCTTGTCCTGCGCGGCTTGGCTGCGGCCGAGCGCGATCCCGGTCACGACCCCCGCGACCGGGTGCTCACTTTGCTGCTTCAGCTTGCCATCGCTTGCAGCCCAGACACGCACCATGCCGCGCTCGCACACCTCCTTGTCCGCTCGCACGCAGCCTCCCACGGCAAGCCTTCGATCGTGGGCGTCCCAGTCGAATGCCAATGGCCAACCGCCCGCGAAGCCCTGCATGGCAGGGCACAACTCGCCTGGCTGCTTGAGGCCGACCGCGGCGTCGCGCAGGACGGCATCTGTCCACTCCGTCTGGCCGCAGACCAGCGGCGCATGCGGCACGGCCGTGCGGCGTATCTGCAGCGGCGAGGCCAGGGCATTGGTGCTCGTCAACGTCTCGCTGTCCACGTTCCAGACGGTGACCTTTCCGCGCGAACTGATCGAGGCGAGCGTGTGGTCGGTGCGGGATGTCGTGACGCGTTCCACGGTGCCTCCAAAGGCGCGCACCGGTGCGACTGTGGCCTCCATGTCTTCCTCATGAAGTGACCAGAAGCTAAGCCGACCGTGCAGGCACGCTTCCGTCGCGGTGTTCTGGGCACAGCCGCCTGTCACGAGCCATTGGCTGTCTTGCGTGAAGGCCACCGACAGCATGGGATCGAGCACCTTGGTGTCGGTGACGACTGCGCCGCGCACTCGGCCTGCGTCCAGGTCGAGCAAGCGCAGTTCGCCATCGCAGTGGCGTCCCGAGGCCCCGATGGCGCAAGTCAGGAGCGCCCCCATGCGTCCGTCAGGACTGAATGCAACCTGCTGGAGTGTGCCGTTGCCATACGGAATCGACCGGAGCGGGCGGGCGCGGTCCGTGAGTTGCCACAGCGCTGCCACACCGGTGCCATCGGATATTCCGATCTTGACCGCCAACGCCTTGGAGAACCGGTGATCGACGGCGTCAGCGCGGAGAGCAACTGTCTTCGCGACGGAGCCGTCCTCGAGTCGCCAATCCAAGATGGCGCGATTGCGGCCGGCGAGGCGGTTGCCGCCGATGAACGCGAGATCCCTGATCTCGCCCCCTGGCGCATCGATCTGGCGCGTCGCTCTCTGCAGGAGGAGCGGCTGGTTGAGGCCGACGGACGCTGGCGGAAGGTCCAGGACCTGGATGCGCGACCAATGGTCCTCGGCGCGGTCCGCCTCTTCCGGCCGGCCGATGGATTGTTCGAAAGCGCCGGCAGCGGCGCAGCAGCTTGAAACCGCCAGGCGTTTGCCCGCATCGTCAAAGGCCGCATCGATGGCTTCGAGTGGGCCGGCGTAAGAGGCGATTTCAACCGATCGCGCCGTGTCGATGATCGCGAGCCTGACCCCGCTGCATTCGGCGGTGTCGGCGGGATCACAAGCCGTGACGGCCAGCAAGCGGCCGTCGGCCGACAACCTGAACGGCCCATCGACCGCAAAGCGACCCGGCAGGATCGAACGCACGCCGCGCATCCTGTCGAGCCCGCCCAACAGGGCATGCACCGCCTCGACCGTGGGGCCGGTGTCCACGGCCAGCGTCCCCAGCAGAAGGCCGAGGTCCCAGGCGTCGTTGTCGAATGCGGCCGGCACCTGCGCGGCCAGGCGCCGCGACGAGCCCTCGGCCTCACGAAGCGAGGAGGTCGCCGTCTGCCAGATGGCGACCAGACCCGCGATGACGATCAGCAGTGCGGCGATGCCGATGCCTGTGCGCAATCGCCGACGGCGCTGGACTTCGGTGGTCCGGCTGGTGAGGATGTACTCGGTCTGCAAGCTGGTGGGCTTGGGATCGCGTTCCGGTCCCTTCTCCAGCCATGCCTGCGCGGCGTTCAGGTCGTTGTCCTGGAGCAGGAAGCTCGCATCGCGCTTGCCGGTGTCCCACTCGATCGCACGTAGCAGCAGGCGACTGTGGCTGCGCACCCAGTCGAGATCGGTGCGGATCGCCTCGACGAGCTTGGCGAGGGCTGCAGCGACGTCATCGCTGTCGCGAAAGTAGATCCAGTTGATGCGGCCAACGGCGGCCCAGACCGGGTCGCCCGCCATCCCCGCCAACACGTTCTCGTCCGGCTGGCGGGCGACGAGCGGGATCAACCGCTTGTTGTTCTGGACAGCGTGAGCGACCTCGTCGCGGCAGACGGCAGAGCCAAGCGAGTCGGGGCTCATGACGAAAACGAAGGCCTCCGCGGCGTCGATGGCCGCCTGCACCTCGCGCCACCACTCGGCGGACGGCGGAATTCCCTCCCAGTCCACCCACGCGTCCACGCCCTGCTCGCCAAGCGAATCAAACAGACCGCGCGCAAAGGGGGTGTCCTTGCGCGAATAGGAGATGAACACCCGCGGGCGGGCCCGGGCATTGCCGGTGTCGCTGTCGGCGAGTCGGTCAGCCTCCGACACGGGCAGGGTAGTTAGCGTTGGGCATTCGGCAAGGCTACGCCGGTCGCCTGCGAAATGCGATGCCACAAATTGTGGAGCTTTCAGACGGTCTGCTGCCCGTCGCCAGCGGCGGCTCTTGGACGCATGCCACCTTGCGGCTATCCAGACCTCTCGGCGCGTGCGCCCACGGACTCGACAACAGGTTTGGAATCATCGATGACGCCATCAAGCTTCAACGTTGCAGGCGGCGCCAGCTGTTCAACGACTCGAACACGGCGAACAACAAGCTCGTCGATCTCCAGCCGCCGGATTCGAGCGCGGCCCACAGAGAGCCGACCGATAGCCAAGGCACCCACGGCCAAGGCGCCGAGGGCCGCGGCGCCAATCACGACGGAGCCCAGCGCGGCCGTGCCAACGGCGAGCGCACCGGTTGCCGCCGCCGGCAAGGCGACACGTGCGGACTTTGACTGAATCCGTTTCATGGCAACTCCAGGAAGAAGCGTGAGCCGCATGCTGCCACAGCTGACCCTCTGGCAGTCGTCATCGCGATCCGGGTTGATCGCTTCACGCCGTGGGCCGAACGCCGCAAGCAATGCAAATGCCCTGTCGAGAACGGCGACGCCGCTGGATACGGCTGCGACGGCATGTCGCGAGTTCGTTGGGCTCGTCCATCTCCTCGGGCGATGCGCGGGTTTACCCGGTGCGCCGATTCCTTTTTCGCTCCTATAGTTCTATCTGACGAATCGTTGTTCTATCTTATAGAACTTGGCAAAGGTTGATGCCTTGGCAATCGGAGACACCCACATGCACCCAAGCACACGACTTCCCGGCGAGCAGTGCCCTTCCCTGTATTGCATTCGCTCGATCACCGCTGCGCTGAAGGTCGTGCGATGAACGCCGGCAACTACCTGCCCGTCAGGGACGACTGGCTCGCGCTCCACGAGGAAGAAGTCCTGGAGCCCGGGCTGCCCATCGTCGACGCCCACCACCACTTCTACGACCGCCCGGGATGGAGCTACCTGGCCGACGACTACATGGCCGATGCGTGCTCGGGACACAACGTCCGGGCGTCGGTCTACATGCAGGCGCTGACCCGCTATCGCGCCGATGGCCCGGAGGCACTGAAGCCGGTCGGTGAGACCGACTACGTCGTCGCCGCGACCGATGCCATCGGGAGCGAACTTCCGCAAGTTGCCCAGGGCATCGTCGGCTATGCCAACCTGCGGCTCGGCGCATCGGTGCGCGAGGTGCTGGACGCCCAGCTGCATGCCGGAAAGGGCCGGTTTCGCGGCGTCCGCCACCTGACGACGTGGGACGCTCACCCTTCCCTGGTCAACCCGCTGACGGCCGCGCCGCGCGGCTTGCTGCTGGACCGTGTCTACCGCCAGGGCGTGGCACAGCTTGCCCCGCTCGGGCTGTCGTACGACGCTTGGCTGTTCTTCCCGCAACTGCCGGAACTGCTCGACCTTGCCAAGGCATTTCCCGAGACGACGGTGATCGTCAATCACTGCGGCGGCATCGTGCGGATCGGCGCCTATGCGGACCGGCATCCCGAGTTGTTCGAGCGCTGGTCCTCATCCATGCGCGAGATCGCCCGCCTGCCCAACGTGCACGTCAAGCTCGGCGGCCTGGGCATGCGCATCAACGGCTTCGACTTCGAGAAGGGCGAGACGCCGCCGAGTTCACGGCACCTGGCGGACACATGGAGGCCCTGGATCGAAACCTGTATCGAAGCATTCGGCGCAGACCGCTGCATGTTCGAAAGCAATTTCCCCGTCGACAAGGGTTCCTACAGCTATGCCGCCTGCTGGAACGCTTTCAAGCGCCTGACGACGGATGCCAGCGCCGCAGAGCGACAGGCGCTCTTCGAAGGCACCGCCACTCGCATCTACCGCCTCAGCTGATCCCTCTCTCATCCCCCTTCAGATTCACCAGGACACCCCATGAAATTCCAACGCAAGCTCTGCCGCACCGTCGCCATCCTCGGCATCACCCTCTCAGCCGCAGCCGGCTGGGCACAGCCCGCCTACCCATCCCAGCCCATCAAGCTGGTCGTCCCCTTCCCTCCCGCCGGCGGCACCGATGTGCTGAGCCGCGTGGTGGCGAACGAAGTGACCCAGAAGGACAAGTGGACCTTCATCGTCGACAACAAGCCGGGCGCCGGCGGCAACATCGGCCTCGATGCCGTTGCCAAGGCCAAGAAGGATGGCTACACCCTCGGAACGGGCCAGACCGCCAACCTCGCGATCAACCCGGCGCTCTACTCGAAAGTCCCGTTCGATTCGCTTAAGGATTTCGCGCCGGTCGTGCTGCTCGCGTCGCAACCCCTGGTGCTCGTGGTCAAGGCAGATTCGCCCATCAAGACCCTGGCGGATCTCAAGGCCCAGGCGCAAGCCAGGCCGTTGACCATGGCATCCGCCGGCACCGGCACCGTGGGTCACGTCGGCGGCGAGATGTTTGCCAGGCGCGCTGGCATCAAGCTCATGCACGTGCCGTACAAGGGCGCCGGCCCTGCCATCACCGACTTGCTCGGCGGCCAGACCGACATCTTCTTTGCGACACCACCCAGCGTCATCTCGATGATCAAGGGCGGGAAGCTGCGGGCACTGGCGGTCACATCACCCAAGCGCATCGACGTCCTGGCCGATACGCCGACGGTCGCCGAGTCCGGCTACCCAGGCTTCGTGGCCGAGGACTGGAAGGCCGTGGTCGCCCCCACCGGCACGCCGCCCGAAGCCATCGACAAGGTCAACAAGGCCATGAACGCCGCCCTCGCACGCCCCGAGGTCATTGCGCGTCTCAAGGAAGAAGGCAGCGTGGCCCGAGGCGGTTCGGCTTCCGATCTCGGCGCATTCATGAAGAGCGAGCACACCCGCTGGGGTACCGCCGTCCGCGAATCGGGCGCCAAGCTCGACTGACATCCATCCATCGATCCAAGAAGGAGACACCATGCAGCTCATTCAAGCTCGCCGCGCAACGCTGGCCCTGGTCGGCGCCGCCTGCCTGCTCGGCACTTCCGCGTTCGCGCAGAACAAGCCCATCACCATCGTCGTCCCGTATGCGCCCGGTGGCAGCGCCGACCTGGTCACGCGCGTCGTCGCCCAGTTCGCCGCACCCGGCATCGGCTCCGCCGTCATCGTCGACAACAAGACCGGCGGCGGTGGCGTGGTCGGATGGAGCGCCGCGGCGCGCGCCGCGCCCGACGGCAACACGCTGCTGACGGTCGAGTTGTCCTACGCGATTGCCGCCGGCCTGATCCCGACCTTGCCCTTCGACCCGAAGAAGGCCTTCACGCAGATCACCACGGCGGTCAAGGTGCCCCACGTGCTGGTCGTCAACCCCGCGGTGCCCGCGAAGACCGTGCAGGAATTCATCGCGCTGGCCAAGGCACAACCCGGCAAGCTCAACTACGGCTCGGGCGGCAACGGCACCAACACCCACCTGGCCGGCGAACTCTTCAAGAGCACGACGGGCACCGACATCGTTCACGTCGCCTACAAGGGCGCGGGTGCGGTGCTCACCGACCTCATGGGCAACCAGGTGCAGGCGCTGATCACCTCGGTGCCGACCGCATTGCCGCACATCAAGAGCGGCAAGCTGAAGGCCTTGATGGTGACGGGCGCAGAGCGCAACGCGATGCTGCCGGATGTGCCGAGTGCGAAGGAGGCCGGCATCCCCAAGATGGACATCGACTACTGGATCGGCATCGGTGCACCGGCAGGCACGCCGCAGCCAGTCATCGACAAGCTCAACAAGGAGTTCAGCGCCGCGCTCGCGCAGCCGGACGCGAAGAAGAAGATCGCGGAGATGGGCCTGACCGTGGTGGCCAATACGCCGGCGCAGGCGACGCAGTTGGTCAACAGCGAGATCCAGCGCTGGAGCGCCGTGATCAAGCAGGCCGGCATCAAGGCCGATTGAAGGCGCCAGACATGTCCAAACCACTTCGCAATATCCGCGTGCTCGACCTGACGAATGTGCTGGCCGGCCCCTTCGCCTGCCATCAACTCGCGCACATGGGCGCCGACGTCATCAAGGTCGAGACGCGCAACGGCGGCGATCTTGCGCGCCAGCTCGGCGCCGATCCCGACCTGAACAAGCGCTACATGGGCGTCTCCTTTCTGGCCCAGAACCCGGGCAAGCGTTCCATCACCATCGACTTCAAGCACCCCACCGGCAAGGAGGTGTTTCGCAAGCTGGTGCAGACCGCCGACGTGCTGGTCGAGAACTTCCGACCCGGCGTGATGGAACGCCTCGGCCTCGGCTACGACGAACTGCTCAACGAGAACGCCAACCTCATCTATTGCGCGATCTCCGGCTTCGGGCAGGAGGGGCCGCTGCGCGACCTGCCGGCCTACGACCAGATCATCCAGGGCATGTCGGGCGTCATGAGCATCACGGGCGCACCGGAGAACGCGCCGTACCGCGTGGGCTATCCGATGGCGGACACCATCGGCGGCATCACCGCTGCGTTCGCCATCGCCGCGGCGCTGGCGGATCCGCAGCGCGAGGGCGGCACCTTCATCGACGTCTCGATGCTGGAAGCGGTGATGTCGACCATGGGCTGGGCGGTCTCGAACCACCTGATCGCAGGTCGCGAACCCAAGCCCATGGGCAACGAGAACGTCACGGCCAGCCCCTCCGGCACCTTCCGCACCAGCGACGGCTTGCTCAATATCGCGGCGAACAAGCAGGAGCAGTTCGAGGCGGTGTGCCGCGTGGTCTGCCGGCCGGACCTGATCGACGACGCGCGCTTCAACGACCGCCAGAGCCGCCTGCAGCATCGCTTCGAATTGAAGGGCGTGCTGGAGGATGCGATGGCCTCGAAGTCCACTGACGAGTGGTGGCGCCTGTTCAACCAGGCCGGCGTTCCGGCCGGCCCGGTGTACAGCGTGCCGCAGGCCCTGGAGCATCCGCAGGTGGCGGACCGCGGGATGGTGGGCACCTTCGCGGATGCGCCGGGCGTCGGTCGTGACATCCGCCTCGTTCGCACGGGCTTCAAGGTCAACGGGCAGGCGCCGCGCGTCGATTCGCCGCCGCCCACCTTGGGCCAGCATTCCGATGAAATCCTTTCAAGCCTCGGTTACTCCGAACAGGAGATCGAAGCCCTCAAGCTGGAGAAAGCAATATGAGCAGCAAGACCGTCGAAAGTGTCCAACAGGGCGTGCGCGACTGGTGGCACACATCGATCATCGAGATGGCGCCCGGCGAGATCCGCTACCGCGGCTATCCCATCGAGGAACTGACCGGCCGCGTGAGCTTCGCGCAAATGATCTGGCTGATGACGCGAGGCGAACTGCCGAGCGAAGGTCAGGCTCGGCTGCTCGATGCGGCATTGGTCTCCGCCGTGGACCACGGCCCGCAGGCGCCGAGCATCGCCATCGCGCGCATGGCGGCCACCTGCGGCGTCGGCCTCAACAATGCGATGGCCTCGGCCCTCAACGTGCTCGGCGACATCCATGGCGGCGCAGGTGAGCAAGCCGTCGAGATGTACCAGAACATCGCGGCGCGCATCGACGCCGGCGAGGAATTTGCCGCGGCAGTGCGTGCGGGCCTGGACGATGCGATTGCCTTGCACGGCAAGTTCGTCTCGGGTTTCGGCCACCGCTTTCATCCCATCGATCCGCGCGCACCGCGGCTGCTGGAACTGGTCGACCAAGCGGCACAGGCGGGCCACGTCGGCGGGCGATTCGCTCGCATCGCGCGCGGCGTTGAAGACGAGTTGGCGGCGCGGAAGAACGGCAAGCGCATCCCCATGAACATCGACGGGGCCACGGCCGTGATCTACGCCGAACTGGGATTCCCCGCGCCACTGGCCCGCGGCCTCTTCTGCCTGTCGCGCTCGGTCGGCATCCTGGCGCATGCGTGGGAGCAGACGCAACAAGGGGGTCGCAACAAGGGGCCGATTCCGCGCGAGTACATCTGGCGCTATGACGGGCAGCCGCAAAGGCCGGTGCCGGACGCGGCCTAGCCGGACTCGGGAACCGACCTCGAATCGTCGACGACCCCACCAGGCTTCGAGCTTGGCGGGGGCGTCAGTTGCTCGATGACCCGAATGCGGCGAACGACCAACTCGTCGATCTCCAGCCGCCGGATTCGAGCCTTGCCCACGAAGAGCCGGCCGATCGCCAAGGCACCCACGGCCAGGGCACCGAGGGCCGCGGCGCCGATCAGGACGGAGCCCATCGCGGCCGTGCCGATGGCATGCGCGCCGGTGGCGGCCGCCGGCAAGGCACGTGCGGACTTTGACGGAATCCGTTTCATTGCAACTCCTGGAGGATGCGGGAGTCGCATGCTGCCACAGCTGATCCTCCTTGCGCTTGGCTGATCCGTTGCGCCTCCACCGCGTGCACAGGAAGCGCCGCCGCTACCCGCAGCCGACGTTCAACGTGCGGCCAGCCAGGCGTCGAGCGTGGTCGCGCCGAGCCACGCACCGGCGGCGGTGGTCAGCGAAGCGTCGTCGATCCGTTGGCCGAAGTAGGACGCCCTTGCATCGGCCACCACGGAGATCGCATCGCCGGAGGCGCGCAGGTAGCGCTCGGCCATTGCGGCCATGCCGGCGCGCTCGGGCCCGCCGATCTCGACCTTGCCATTGACCGGGGCGGCCAGGGTGCTGTCGGCCATGGCGACGGCCACGTCCTGCGCCGCAATGGGCTGCACGTGCGCGGCCGGCAGCCGGACCATGGCGCCCTCGGCGCCCGACTGCACGATGGCCGGCAGGAACTCCATGAACTGGGTGGCCCGCACGATGGTGTACGGAATGCCCGAGGCTTCGATGAGTTGTTCCTGCACCAGCTTGGCGCGGAAGTAGCCGCTGCCCTGGAGTCGCTCGGTGCCCACCACCGACAGCGCCACATGGTGCTTCACGCCGGCCGCCGCCTCGGCCGCGAGCAGGTTGCGGCCGGAGGTCCGGAAGAAGGCCATGACCGCGGTGTCCTCGAACGACGGCGAGTTGGCCACGTCCACCACCACCTGCGCGCCAGTGAGCGCGGCGGCAAGGCCTTCTCCGGTCAGCGTGTTGACGCCGGTGTTGGGCGAAGCGGCGACGGCCTCGTGGCCGCGTTGCTGGAGCAGGGCGATGAGCTTGCTGCCGATGAGGCCGGTGCCTCCGATGACGACGATCTTCATTTCATGTACCTCGATGAGTTGATGCATCGATGGTAGGCGTGGAACAATGTGGCTGAAATGACGAAGACCCCTGAATTACTGCCAAAACTGCCGGCTCGCCGCGCACGCCTGAAACGCGTGCTGTTCGTCGCCTTCCCCGATGTCGGCCTGCTCGACTTGACCGGTGCGCAAACCGTGTTCTGGGCGGCCAACAAGGCCATGGAGGCGCGCGGCCTGCCGGGCTACGAGCGCTGCACCGCCAGCCTCGACGGCGGCCTGGTGCGCAGCGCCGAAGGGCTGGAGGTACAGACCGACGCGCTCACCCGCTTCAGGCCGTCGTCGGTCGACACCTTGGTCCTGCCCGGATCGCCGCACATGGCCCGGGTGCTCGACCAATCGGCGCCGCTCATCCAGTGGCTGCGACGCGCCTCGGGCAAGACACGCCGCACGATTTCGGTGTGCAGCGGGGCCTTCCTGCTGGCCGCCGCCGGCCTGCTCGACCACAAGCGCGCCACCACGCACTGGCTGATGTTCGACATGATGGGCCAGCGCTTCCCGTCCGTGGAAATCGACCGCGACGCCATCTTCGTGCAGCAGGGCGCCATCTGGACATCGGCCGGCGTCACGGCCGGCATCGACCTGGCCATGGCGCTGGTCGAGGCCGACTGCGGACACGACGTGGCGATGGAGGTGGCGCGCGAGTTGGTCGTGTACCTCAAGCGGCCCGGCGGCCAGTCGCAGTTCAGTGAGTTGCTGCAGGCCCAGGCCGAGGACTCGGCCGCGATGTTCGACGAACTCAACCTCTGGATCGCCGGCAACCTCGAGCGACCCAACCTCGGCGTCGAGCAACTGGCCGAGCAGGCCCACATGAGTCCACGCAACTTCGCCCGCGTCTACAAGCAGAAGACCGGGCGCACGCCGGCCAAGGCGGTCGAGGTGTTCCGGCTCGAGGCGGCCAGGCGCCTGCTGGAGGATTCCAGCCGCAACATCGACCAGATCGCCATGCTGTGCGGCTTCGCAGACGAGGAGCGCATGCGCGTGACCTTCCAGCGCCACCTGGGCGTGGCGCCTCGGGACTACCGGCGGCGCTTTGCGGTAAGAGCGGGCTCGATGGCTTAGAAGCGGTCAGCATGAAAGCCAGGAGGCGGCTCACGCGTTCAACCCTCCACCAGTTGCTCGTCCAGCCAGTCCAGCACGCGCTGGTTGACGAGCGAGCGGTTGTGCATCTCGCAATGACTCCCGGCACCTTCCTCGGCCGTGAAGCGCAGAAGCTGCTTGGGGCTGCTCAACGCTTCGAAGAACTCGACGGCGGTGTGGCCCAGCGAATCGCCCTCGGCGACGGTCACGAGGACGGGGCAACGGATCGCCTCCACTCTTCCGTCGAGGGTGTAGTGCTCGACTTGCTTCAGATAGTCGCCCAGGTTGTCCACACCATGGACCCAGTAGTTGCGCTGGGTCACGCTCCAGCGCAGCTTGCGATCGACCGCAATCGTCTGCTCCACTTTTTTCAGCCATTGCGCAGGCAGTTCTCCCAGGCGCGAGGCCAGTTCGCTTGGCACGCCGAGTTGAATCGCCGCCTTGCGAAAACCCGCCGCAACGCTCGACAGCCCAGGATCGCAGATGCACGCCGCCAGGCGCGGCTCGCCTGACGCGGCGCGCGCCGACAGGTAGCCGCCGAGGCTCCAGCCGCTCAACGCGATGCGCCGCGCATCGACGATGTCGAAGCCGAGCGCATGGTCGACGACGGCACGCACGACGGTCTCCCAGTCCGGGCGCAGCCGCAGGCCCTGTTCGTAGAGGGCACCGCCCTGCCCCGGCCCGTCGAACACCAGGCAGTGATAGCCGCGCCGCGTGGCCGCCACGGCACTTGCAAAGTACATGTCGGTGAGCGTGCCGTCGTAGCCGTTGGTGAGGATCATGAGTGGCCGTCGCTCGCTGGCGCGCCCCTCGGCCGGCAGCAGGTAGCCAGGGAGGGTCGTGCCCTCGAACGGGATGCGCAGCGGCACGGCAGGCGTTGGCCCCAGAGCCAGCGCGCGGGCCAGCAGTTGCGATTGGCGCCGGAAGGACTCCATCAGCCTGGGGTCCACCGGCTCGCCGTAGAGCGGGTGGTAGGAGGCCGCGTGGAAGCAGCTCGCGCGCAGCATGAGCCCGCGTGCACTGTCTTCATGCCCCTTTGCCAGCGCCTGCTCCGCTTGCGCTGCAAGGCGCTCGGCCGCTGCGGTCCACGCCGCGTGAAACGCGTCGTCGTTTCCATTGCCGACAGCGCGGGCGACGGCCGCGATCTCCCCGTAGTCGGCCCCGCCGTACGGGATGTAGCCCAACGGCCAGGTGCCGTATTCGTCGTGAAGGTGATCGGCAAAGAGGTGCATGGCGAGGACTCGAAAGTGCGATGCCGGGATGCTAGGTCGTCCGGTTCAGGAATCGTGTTCCAGGCGTCTCGTTTTGGGTCCCGGCATCTCAGGCGCTGCCCTCGGCGCCTTCTCTCCCTGCCGAAACATCTATGAACAAATGGACTCGGGTTTTCCCCGAGATCAGCGCCAATTCTGGGGCCCTAGACTCCTTTCATTCCATTAAATCAAATGTCATTCCGTTTAACGGAATATTGAAATGACTCCAAACCCGCTCGATTCAGTCAGCTCCGCCTCCTACCAAGGTAGTGACGGCGCGGCCCTGCACTTCCTAGAGCGGCCAGCCAGGAACATCGCTGCCGAGACCGTCGTGTTCTTGCCGTCGCTCTTTTTCGGCTCGACCATGTTTGCGGATGTGCTGAACGCAATGCCGGCCGAATGGCGTCTTGTTTGCCCGGACCATCGCGGCCAGGGACGCAGCGAATCCGGAACGCTGCGCCCGACCATGGGTCAATTGGCTTCGGATACGGCCGCGCTGATTGACGCACTCGGCAGTGAGCCGGTGCATGTCGTCGGAAGCTCGATGGGAGGCTACGTCGCACTTGAGCTCATCAGCCAGAGGCCAGAGCTCCTGCGCTCATGCGTGCTCTCCTGCTGCACGGCGGAGGCGGAACAGCAGCCAGAGCGCTTCGAGGCGCTCGAAGCGTCGCTGCGTCAGCAAGGCGCCGCAGCCATGGTCGAGGCCCTCGTCGCCACCATGTTCGGAACTCGCTTCATCGAAGACGGCGGGGAAGCACTTGCGCATTGGCGTGCTCACCTTGCCGCCATCGACCCACGCATTCCGGACGCGGTTCACGAAGTCTTCGCCAGGCGCAGCTACGTCGACATGCTGCGGGAAATCCGCACGCCGATGTTGCTGGTCAGCGGCGCACTCGATCGCGCCAAGAACCCGGCCGACATGCAGTTCATCGCTGACCGGGTGAAGGGCAGCCGTCACGTCGTGATGGACGACTCCGGTCACACCCCGCCCATCGAAGAACCGGAACGCTTCGCTCGCGAAGTAACCCGCTTCATCGCCTCGACAACTCTCCGCGAATCCACTCATTAACGAAGTCCCAACATGACATCAGAACCCATCGTCACATCAGGCGCCGCCTTCGGGCCGAACGCGCTCCCCTACGCCGACCTGGCCGCGCCGGACCAACTGCCTTTCGAAGTTCGCGATAGTACGGTGCTCTTGCGCGGCAGCGTCTCGCGCTCTTCGGGAAGCCGCGCCTTCCCGTCGCGCGACGTGTGCCCGGTCACCGGCGCACGCGACATGGAGAGCATGACCTTCGGTCCCAACGGAACGCTCTACAGCTATTCCACCGTGCACGTTTCCTCCTCGCGCCCGACGCCGTACACGATCGGCTACGTCGATTTCGACAACGGCGTCCGCGTCCTGGCGGTGGTCGAGGCACCCGCGGGTGCATTGGGTTGCGACGTTCCCGTCGAACTGCGCACCGACGGCGACCGCTGGTTCGTCTCCGTGGTCGACACGCAAGGAGCATCGGCATGAGCGAAGCATTCATCGTCGGAGCGGCCATGATCCCGATGGCCAAGCATCGTGAATCCAGCTACTCGGGGCTCGCACTTCCGGCCGTGCTGAACGCGCTCGCATCGGCTGGGCTGAAGCCCTCGGATGTCCAGTCGGTGATCTGCGGCCATGCCTTCGGCGGCATGCTGACCGGCCAGCGCATCGTCAAGGAAATGGGCATCAGCACGGTACCTGTGACCAATGTCGACAACGCCTGTTCCGGCGGCGCCACCGCGTTGCACCAGGCATGGAAAGACATCCAGGCAGGTCGTCACGAGATCGTGCTGGTCATCGGCGTCGACAAGCTCACCCAGTTCGGAGGCGGAACGCTCCCGCTCGTGCTCGAAGATCCCGAGGTGCAGCAGGGTATGGTGATGCCGGCGCTGTACGCGATGCGCGCCCGGCGCTACCTGCATGAACGCGGCGCGAAGCCATCGGATCTTGCCGAGGTGAGCGTGAAGGCGCGTCGTCATGGCGCCCGGAATCCTTACGCGCAGTTCCGCAAGGAAGTGACCGTCGACGAAGTCCTCGCATCGCGCTACATCTGCGAACCGCTGACCCTGCTGCAATGCTGCCCGACCGGCGATGGCGCCGCTGCGGTGCTGGTGGTCTCCGATGCGGTACGCAAGCGCCTGGGTCTGCCCGCCGTTCGCGTGGCGGCATCGATCCTGCACTCGGGCTCGATGACGACCGGCTTCCGCGACATGCTGCGCCCCGAGATCACGTACCACTCCGCAGCCGATGCCTATGAAGCCGCTGGCATCGGTGCCGCCGATGTCGATGTGGTGGAACTGCATGACGCGTTCACCATCGCGGAGCTCGTCTACTACGAAGCGCTGGGACTCTGCAAGCCGGGCGAGTCGGCTGACTACCTCAAGGCCGGCAAAACCACCTATGGCGGCGACGTGGTCGTCAATCCAAGTGGCGGGCTGTTGTCCAAGGGACATCCGGTGGGCTGCAGTGGTGTGGCGCAAGCCGTGGAGATGTACTGGCAACTCACCGATCAGGCCGGCGCGCGTCAGGTCGACAAGGCGCGCATCGGCCTGTCCCATGTGACCGGCGGCGGTATCGCAGGGCTGGACCATGGCGCCTGCACTGTCCACCTGTTCGAAAGCACCGTATGACCAAGGAACCGCCCATCGTTGTGCCGTCCGCCGAAGGCGGCGCGGGAACAGGTACCGTCAGCCGGGCATTGGCATTGCTGACCCTCCTCGCCGATGCGGGTGGCACCGTGTCGGTCAAGCATGTCGGGGACGTGATGCAGGTGCCCCCATCGACGGCCCACCGCATGCTCCAGTTGCTGCGCAAGGAAGGCTTTGTGGATGCGGTTGCCGGAGGGCAATACGGCATCGGGCCGCAGTTCTACCGCGTCGCTGCCCGTGTCATGGCCGGCAAGTCGCCGGTCGCCATGGCGCAGCCAGTCATCGAAGCGATCGCAGAGGCCTTCAACGAAACGGTGCTGTTCGGTCTCTATCTGCCAACTGAAGGTGCGATGAGCTTCGCCGCGCGAGCAGACGGGCAGCAAAAGCTCAAGTACCAGATCGACATGCACACCCCACTGTCCGTGGTCTGGGGTGCCTCCGGGAAATCCGTTCTTGCCTTCCTCCCGCCAGAAGAAGCCAGCAGGATCCTGGCGGCCGAGGGGCCCTCGCCGGTGACCGGTGCCATGCCGCCCGATGCCGCACGCCTCGCAGTTGAACTCGAGCAAGTTCGAGTCCGCGGCTGGGCGATGAGCGAAAGCGAAAAACTGCCGGACGCACGAGGCATCGCTGCCCCTGTGTTCGGCCCGACCGGGGTCATCGGCTGCATCTGCCTGACCTCTCCCAAGGCGCGCATGCCGCACTCCAGTACAGACGCCATAGGCGTCGAAGTCTCGAAGCGCGCCAAAGCGCTTTCACACGACCTCGGAGCTGATTTCAAGTGAACGCACCACGTCCCCAGCCGCTGGCCGGCTATCGCATCATCGACCTGACGACCTTCCTTTCAGGGCCGTTCTGCACACAGATCCTCGCTGACCTGGGCGCCGAAGTCGTCAAGATCGAAGCGCCGGAAGGCGATTCAAGCCGCGCCATTCCGCCGCATTTCGTCTCCGACGACAGCGCCTACTACCTCGGCATCAACCGCAACAAGCAGAGCATTGCGGTGGACATGAAGCAAGCCGAAGGCCTGGCCTTGGTCAAGCGCCTCATCGGCGAGGCGGACGTGGTGGTCGAGAACTACAGGCCCGGCGTCGCCGCGCGCATCGGGCTCGACATCGCAGCGCTGCGTGAACAAGATCCGTCGCTGATCTGGGCTTCGGTCAGCGGCTTCGGTCAGACCGGTCCATGGCGGGACAGGCCCGCCTACGACATGATCGTCCAGGCGCTCTCCGGTGTGATGAGCATGACCGGTGAGCCGGGCCGACCGGCCGTGCGCCTGGGCATCCCGGCCGGCGACATGGTGGCGGGCATGTACGCCGCGATTGCCATCAACGCCGCACTTGCGGACCGTGAACGCGACGAAGCTGGCGAAGGCCGCGTCATCGACGTTTCGATGCTCGACTGTCAGCTGGCCATGCTGTCCTACCAGAGCACCTACGCGTTGGTCGCCGGCACCACGCCGAGCCCGCAAGGCGCACGCCATGATTCGATTCCCACGTACCGTTCGTTCGTTGGCGGGGACGGGCGCGAACTGGTCGTCACGGCGAACACTGAGCGGATGTGGAAAGGCCTGTGCGAGGCACTGAACGTCGGCCATCTCATCGATGACGAACGCTTCGCGACAAGCGGCCAACGCCTGAAGAATCGCGACGATCTGTGGGTGCTTCTGGAACAGGCTTTCCTGACGCGTTCCGCTGCTGACTGGATCGAGCCGCTGCAGGCCAACGGCGTGCCGGTTGCGCTCATCAAGAACGTCCCTGAGGCCCTGCAGGATGCGCGCGAGTCGGGTCGCGGCATGGTCTTGCCGCTCCATGGAAAACACGGCGAACGCATTGAAGTGGTCGGCAATCCCATTCGCTTTGTCGGCGAGGCGGAGCGCGAAGCGACCTACCCACCACGCCTTGGCGAAGACGCACGGGCGGTTCTGGATGACTGGCTGAGCGTGAGCGAGGACGAGGTCGGTTCGTTAGTGGAACGCGGCGTGCTGGTGCAGCGCATGGCGTGCGCCAGTCTCCAATCGGGTGCCTCGGCCACCGCCAAGGCAGTGGCGCCGTGAGCACGAACAACCTTCCCGTCGGACAGGGCGGCCAGGTGCTGGCGCTTCATTCGATCGGGCTGGATGCCCATTCCTTCGACGCGTTGCGTGAGGCCGTTGGACCGGATTGGCGCATCACCTCCTTCGATCAGCGGGGACACGGCGCGCAAGTGAATCGGCCGGCAACGTCGCTCGAACAGTATGTCGACGATGCCGCCCTGGCATTGGCCGAATGCAGTGATGGCCCCGTTCATCTGTTGGGCCATTCGATGGGTGGGGCGGTTGCCGCGCTTCTTGCTGCGCGCACGGCGTGCGGGAGCCCGGGCCGCATCGCCACGCTCACGCTCATTTCCTCGCCCTCGCGCGGCATGCTTGGGTTCACGGAGCGCGCGGCCGCCGTGCGTGCTGACGGCGTTCGAGCGGCTGTCGCGCCGACGATGTTTCGCTGGTTTGGCGAAGAAGGTGCCGCGCTCGACAACGCACCCCAAAGCTATGCGCGATCGACCCTGAATGCGATGCAGTCGGAGGGCTTCGCCGGTGCCTGGGAGGCGCTCGCGCAATTCCCGGGCTACGACGACATCGCCGACTTGCTGCCGCCGACCCTCTGCATCACGGCGGCAGACGATCTTTCGACCCCGCCGCATGCCATGCAGCCCATCGTGGAGGCATTCAAAAAGGCGGGGCGAGCCGACAACGTGGCGTTCACGACGCTTGCCTCCGGCGGCCACATGGCTCCGCTGTTCGCCGCGCCCGAGCTGGTCGGCGCACTGCGCGTGCATTGGCTCGCCCACACCGTTCAACCTTCATCGAAGCACTGACCATGGCCAACACTACCCAGCCGCAAGGCACAGATTCAACCCGCGGACGCGTCGCCGTCGTGACCGGAGGTGCAGCCGGGATCGGGCAAGCCGTCGTCGCCGTCTTGCAGAGCCACGGCTACATCGTCGGAGCCGTCGACCTCACCGCGAAGGGTGTGCCGGAGGGCGCGACGGCCCTGGTCGCCGATGTGCGCGATCAGGCCGCACTCGATCAAGCCATCGGCGGCTTCGGAGAGGCCCATGGCCGCATCGATGTGCTGGTCAACAACGCCGGTGTCAGCTTTGTGGGCACCATCGAGGACGGCAGTGACGCCGATTGGCATCGCATCTACGACATCAACGTGGTCGGCATGATGCGCGCGACGCGCGCCGCGCTGCCATGGCTGCGCCGTTCGTCGGATGCCGCGATCGTCAACATGTCCTCCTGCACCGCCGTCAACGGGCTGCCGCAGCGCGCGCTCTACTCCGCGACCAAGGGTGCGGTCCAGTCGATGACCATGGCCGTCGCGGCGGACCTTGTCACCGAAGGCATCCGCGTCAATTGCGTGAGCCCGGGCACTGTCGACACGCCCTTCATGGCAGAGCTCGCCGCACGCGATCCGGATCCCGCCGCCAAGCGCGCCTCGTTCGAATCCCGCCAACCCACCGGCCGCATGATTTCTGCGCAAGAAGTCGGAGAAGCGGTCGCCTACCTGGCGCGCTCGGGCGCGCACTCCACGGTCGGCAGCGTCATCAACCTCGACGGTGGCATGACGGCCTTGCGCATGCCCCGCTGAGGCGCTCTCACTCACGTATCTCGCTCACCTCTCACATTCACTATCACTACGGAAGCACATCATGGAATTCACCAACAAGGTCGTTGTCATCACGGGGTCCGGCCAAGGCATCGGTCGCGCTTATGCCATCGAGTTCGCCAAGGCTGGCGCCGCGGTCGTCGTGGCCGATCTCAACGAAGAGCAGGCCAACAAGGTCGCGGCGGAAGTCAACGCGGCGGGTGGCAAGGCCGTCGCCATCAAGGTCGACGTGGCCGACAAGGCGAGCGCCCAGGCCATGATCGACAAGGCCATCGAAAGCTTCGGCCGCGTCGATGTGCTCATCAACAACGCCGCCATCTTTTCCACCCTCAAGATGAAGCCATTCGAGGAAATCGATGGCGACGAATGGGATCGCGTGATGGCTGTGAATGCGCGCGGCGTGTTCTTCAGCGCACAGGCAGCCGCAAAGCCGATGCGCGCCCAGAAAAGCGGAAAGATCATCAACATCTCGTCGAGCGTCGTCGTCACGGGCCGTGCCAACTACGCGCACTACGTCGCTTCCAAGGGCGCCGTCGTGGCCTTGACCCGGGCGCTCGCGACCGAGCTCGGCGAAGTGGGCATCAACGTCAACGCGATCAGCCCGCACGGCATCGTGACCGAGGTCCCGCGCGACACCATCAAGCCCGAGCAGTGGGATGCCATCCTTTCCGCGCAGGCGCTCAAGCGCAAGGGCGACGTGAGCGACATGATCGGCGCCACCATGTTCCTGGCTTCCGACGCCGCCAAGTACATCACCGGCCAGACGCTCAACGTCGACGCCGGCCTGCGCTTCAACTGAAGCCGGCGCGCCAAAAAAGGAAGACAAACATGCAATCCGCAAGCACGGCAACGATCGAGCGCGAGACGGCTCGCAGGCATCGCATCGCGGTGATCGATGGTCCGAACATGTCCAACCTCGGGGCACGCAGCAAGAAGGTCTACGGCAAGATCGGATCACTCGATGAACTCAAGGCCTACGTGGCCGGCTTCGGCACGCGACTCGGCGTCGATGTCGAAGCCTTCTCCTCCAACCACCAGGGCGACATCCTGGAGTTCATCCACGAATCCGCCGAACGCGTGGACGGCTACATCATCAACCCGGCAGGCCTGACGACCGTGGGCGAAGGCGTGCGCCATGCACTCGAGGACACGGGTCGGCCGGTGATCGAGGTTCACTTCGCGAACATCAGCGCGGGCGCCGGAGGCGCGCGCGGCCTCGGCGGCGGCAGCATCCGTTCGAGCTTCACGCACACGGCGACAGGCATGTGCATGGGCATGCGCCAGTACAGCTACATCGGGGCCCTCACGGCGCTGGTGCTGGCCCTGGATGACGAAGGCTTCCTCGGAAAGTCCGAAAACGAAGGCTGATTGCCTTTCGCGTCTCGCTCCGAACAGAGCGCGCGAATTCCTCTTGCAAGTTATTTGTCCGCTGTGCCGGTATCACTTTCAACGACCGGCCTGGCACCACTCTGGAGTATCAAATCATGAGACATCAACTCAATCGTCGCCAAATCCTCTCCGGTTCCGCAGCGCTTGCAGGCACGGTGCTGCTGCCGCGATTTGCGCATGCCGCGGAGTTCGAATTCAAGATCGCCAGCGACACGCCCGCGAGTCACCCGTGCAACGTGCGGACACTGGAAGCCGTCGCCCGCATCAAGGAGGAGACCAGCGGTCGCGTCGACATCAAGCTCTTCCCCAACAACCAGTTGGGTGGCGGCCCCGACATGCTGAATCAGCTGCGCTCCGGCGCACTCGACTTCTTCATGTACTCGACCCAACTTGTCGCACCGCTGGTGCCTGGCGCAGCATTGCCAGGCGTCGGGTTCGCCTTCAAGGACACCGCCACCGCGCTCGCCGCAATGGACGGGGATGTCGGTGCCCACCTGCGCAAGCAGATCGAGAAAGCCGGCCTCATCACCATGCCGAAGGTCTGGACCAGCGGCTTCCGCCAGGTCACCAGCAGCACGGGCCCGATCCGCACACCGGCCGACTTCGACAACTTCAAGATCCGTGTCCCGGCGAGCCCGATGTGGGTGTCGCTTTTCAAGAGCTTCGGGGCGAGTCCGACCGCCATCAATTTCGCCGAGCTCTACACATCGCTGCAGACAAAGGTGGTCAACGGCCAGGAGAACCCGCTGGTGATCCTCGACACCAACCGCCTGTACGAGGTGCAACAGTACTGCACGCTCACGAACCACATGTGGGACGGCTACTGGGTGTTGGGAAACCGTAAATCATTCGCGCGTCTGGCGCCCGACCTCCAGGCCATCGTGAGCAAGAACTTCGACCGCTCGGCATTGGACCAGCGCACCGACATGGCCAACCAGGACGCGTCGCTGCGCCAGAGCCTGACGACGAAGGGGCTGAAGTTCAACGAGATCGACGTCGCCCCCTTCCGCGCGAAGCTCAAGCAGGCCGGCTACTACGCTGAATGGAAGGAAAAGTTCGGCGCTGAAGCCTGGACTTTGCTTGAAAAGTACGCCGGGCAATTGAGCTGAGCAACCGCGGTTGAACGACATGCAACACACTGCACATCCCGCAACCGACGTCAACCCGCTACGGGTTGGCGGCGCTCTATCGGTCATCGACAGGTGGCTCGGCGTATTGGTCGAGGTCCCTGCCGCCTTGTTGGTGCTGGCCGAAGTGATCGTGCTCCTGACGGGCGTGGTCTTTCGATACCTCTTGCACCGGCCCGTGATCTGGTCGGATGAATTGGCCTCCATCCTCTTCCTGTGGCTGGCGATGCTCGGTGCAGTGGTGGCGTTCCGCCGCGGAGAGCACATGCGCATGACGGCGCTCGTGAGCGGGCTATCGCCATCGCGACGTGCCTTCTTCGAAGTGGTGGCCGTCGCCGCTGCGCTGGCCTTCCTGGTGATGATGCTTTGGCCTTCGTACGAGTATTTCGTCGATGAAGCCTTCATCACGACGCCCGCGTTGGAAATCCCCAACTCATGGCGCGCAGGCGCGCTTCCCGTGGGCATCGCGTTGATGATTGCGACCGCCTTGATTCGACTCGCGCAGGTCGGCAACGTCAAACTGGTGGCAACGGCGCTGGCGGGAATCGCCGCCATTTGCGCGGTGCTGTGGGGGCTGCAACCCGTTCTCAAGGGGCTTGGAAACCTGAACCTCGTCATCTTCTTCGTTGTCATCGTTGCAGGGACTGTCCTGGCCGGTGTGCCGATTGCCTTTTGCTTCGGGCTTGCGACCTTCGGCTATCTGGCGGTGGCGACCCCGATGCCACTGACGGTCGTTGTAAGCCGCATGGACGAAGGCATGTCGCACCTGATCCTGCTCGCTGTCCCGCTTTTCGTGTTCCTCGGATTGCTGATCGAGATGACCGGCATGGCGCGCGCGATGGTGCGCTTCCTGGCCAGTCTTCTCGGCCATGTGCGCGGCGGCCTCAGCTATGTTCTGGTCGGTGCGATGTATCTCGTTTCCGGCATCTCCGGATCGAAGGCGGCGGACATGGCGGCCATCGCGCCGGTCCTGTTTCCAGAGATGGAAAAGCGGGGCGCCAAGCGCGGCGATCTGGTCGCCCTCTTGTCGGCCACGGGCGCGCAGACCGAAACCGTGCCGCCAAGCATCGTCCTGATCACGATCGGATCCGTCACCGGTCTTTCGATTTCGGCATTGTTCATTGGCGGCCTGATGCCGGCCATTGTTCTTGGTGTCGGTCTCTGCATGGTGGTCTGGTGGCGCCATCGCGGGGAGAGCCTCGAGGGCATCAAGCGCGCCAGCTTCGCAGAGATCGGCAAGACTTTGGTCATCGCCCTGCCCGCCATCGCGTTGCCCTTCATCATTCGAGCCGCCGTCATCGAAGGCGTGGCAACCGCAACCGAAGTGTCGACCATCGGCATCGCCTATGCAGTCGTCATGGGCCTGCTTGTCTATCGGCAGTTCGACTGGCGGCGCCTGCGGCCAATGCTGGTGGACACGGCTTCATTGTCAGGGGCGATCCTGTTGATCATCGGAGCAGCGACTGCCATGGCATGGGCGCTGACCCAGTCCGGCTTCTCCAATGCACTGGCCGACTTCATGGGCTCGCTCCCTGGCGGCGCATGGACCTTCCTGGCCGTCTCGGTGCTCGCTTTCATCGTGCTCGGAAGTCTGCTTGAAGGCATCCCCGCGATCGTGCTGTTCGGCCCTTTGATGTTTCCGATTGCGCACAAGCTCGGTATCAACGACATCCACTACGCGATGGTGGTCGTGTTGTCGATGGGCCTGGGCCTGTTTGCGCCGCCCTTCGGCGTTGGGTACTACGCGGCCTGTGCCATCAGTCGCATTCACCCGGACGAAGGCATGAAGCCCATCATCGGCTACATGCTCGCCCTGTTCGTTGGTCTGATCGTCGTGACTGCGATCCCGTGGTTCTCCACGGGCTTCCTGAAGTAGGAGCCATGGGTGCGGCCGAATCTGTCGGAGGTGACTTCGACAGACGGCCACACTTTCAAACCGGGAACTTGGTGAAGTGTTCTTCAGTGTCGATGCCGGCACTCTTCAGGGCCTTGGACACGGTGCGGAACGAATCCAGCGCAGCTGGGAATCCGCAGTACACGGCCGAATGCATCAGCACACCACGTATCTCGGACACTGAACACCCATTGCGCAAAGCGCCGAGCGTGTGAACCTGCAGTTCGTTCGGGCGGTTGAGGGCTATCAGCATGGCCAGCGTGATCAGGCTGCGCGTCTTGAGCGGTAGATCGTCTCGCGTCCAGACGTCGCCCCAGGCAAAGCTGGTCACCATCGCCTGCATTGGCTGGAAAAACTGGTCGGGGTTGCTCAGCTCACGATCCACGTGGGGATCGCCCAGCACCGTCCGACGCATTGCTTCTCCACGATCGAAATCCGAGCTGTTCATGTGGACCTCCTGTTGCCTGGGCGGCACGCGAAACCCGATTGAGAAGACGGCGACCGACCGCGTCCCTTCACGCAGCACCAGCATATAGGAATGCACGTACCTCCGATATGGAATGAGATGCCTGCAAGCGATGCTTTGAATTGAAAGGGCGGCCGCGCCAAGGCCCGGGAGAGGCTGACGCAGCCCTCGCTCAGCGAGTGCATCCCCATGGATTCGAATTACCGGAATCTCGATCCGATAACGGTTGCGCTTCGACCGCGCAACGATGGCCAAGTCACCGACGGCCAAGACAAGGGTGTGAATCCGCAGCGCCCTACTTCGACGCACTCCCCGAACTCGCCAACTTGTCATGCGCTTGCTCGACCGTGAAGCTCGCCGCCTTCTGCCGCGGCGGAAACTCCTGGAAGGTCCGCCATGAACTCGCCGATGATCCCTGATGTAGCCCCAAACCTATGCTGCACGCGTCAGGATTCGTCGACTTCTCTCCAACGTCGCCAAGCGTCAAAGCCGCGGCACACCCCGCTGGCAACGACGCCCGTCACCGCGAGCATCGCGACCATGTGGACGCCCACGGCCGCGAACGCGAGCAGCAAGGCATCCGATGCACCGCCCTGCCCCGCCACGGGGCCACCCAGGCACAACGGCGCCAGGGCCGGGACCAGCATCAGGCCGGCGCCATGCGCGGTGGACATCATGAAAGACCAGAGCGCCAGCCCGGCATGCCCTGCCGGCTTGCGCGCCACGCGGGGTGCGTGCCCCGACAGGTGCACCGCAACGGCCACCACCATGAGCCCGCCAGCGACAACCTGCAGCACGGTGCGGTCCATCGACACGCCGAAGGCCACCGCCGCAGCGACGAGCGCGACCGATGCGGCGTGCCCGGCCGCGATCGGCAGCAAGGCCCGCAGCGCCTGCGCCCGATCGTGCGAACGCAAGGCCCAGGCGGCAGCCAGCATCCAGCCGCTGGCCGGGTTCAGCCCGTGAAAGGCGCCGAGCCCCGCGACCGCCAGCCAGGGCCAGAGGCTCGCCATGCTGTCCATGTCATTGCCCTCGACGCACGTCGCCGCCGCGTCTCACGCCTCAGCGTGGCAGCACGCCCCGCTGACCGGCGCAGGCTTCGCGACCGGCGCTGGCGCGTAGCGGTCGTGGTGGCGCACCCAATCCATGGGATACGCCGGGTTGTGCTCGTCACGGCCCTTGGGAGTGAGGTCCAGCATGGCGTAGGTGCCCATCATCACCTCGACGCCTCGGCCGTAGGTCGAGTAGGTATGAAACACGTCGCCCGCATCGTCCTTGCAGAACACGCTGACGCCGGGAAGTTCCTCGCTCATGAAGCCGCGCTTGCCAAAGTTGTAGTCGACCTCGCCTCGGTCTTTTTGCTCCGGCGTGAAGCTGACGCCGAAGTCGAAATTGAAGTCGCTGCCGTGCGCAGACACCCACTTGAAGCGCCAGCCCATGCGCTCCCGAAAGTGCTCGATCTCGACCAGCGGCGCGCGCGAGATGACGAGCATCGTCACGTCGCGGTGTTCGAGGTGGACCTGCATGCCGTCGATATGGTCGGCCATGTACGAGCAGCTCTGGCAGCCCTGCGCCCAGCCCGGGCCGAGCATGAAGTGCTGCACCAGCAACTGGCTGCGGCCTTCGAACAGGTCGGCAAGGCGGCACGGGCCGTCGAGCGTGTCGAAGACGTAGTCCTTGTCGATGCGCGTCCAGGGCAGCGCGCGGCGTGCGCGGGCGATGTCGTCGCGCAGGCGCGTCAGTTCCTTTTCGCGATCGAGCAATGCCAGGCGTTCAGCAAGCCATCGCTCGCGCGAGACGACGGGATGGTTCGTCGTGCTGGATTCGGCGGTGGCGGTGTTCATGGCGGTGTGCTCCTTGGCTCGATGAGAGGCTTGCGTTTGACAATGCGCGGCCCGGCCAGCCCATCGCTGGCCCGCGCGTGTCGTGATCGGAAGACCGGAAGGGTCGTCAGCCCGGCGTGCTTGCCTTGCCTGAAGCAGAGGTGGTGCGCGATGCGCGCGCAGGTCGGCGTACGACGCGCACCTTGCCGCTCGACCCACCGCCACAGTAGAAGAGGCCGGCCCCATCGGACTCGAGGCCGCTGACGGCGACACCCGGCGGCATCGCCACCCGCTCGATCACCGTGCCGCTGTCCGGGTCGATGCGGCGCAGTTCGCTCGCCTCCTCTTCCCAGGTGCCGTGCCACAACTCACCGTCGACCCAGGTCACGCCGGTGACGAAGCGATTGGTCTCGATGGTGCGGATCACCGTGCCGGTCTGCGGATCGATCTGGTGGATCTTGCGGTCGCGGTACTGGCCCACCCACAGGCTGCCTTCGGCCCAGGTAAGCCCGGAGTCGAAGCCATGGCCCGGCGCCGGGATGGTGGCCAGCACCTCGCCCGTGGCCGGGTCGATCTTGTCGATGCGCTGCTCGGCGATCTGGTAGAGGTGCTTGCCATCAAAGGCGGTACCGGCATCGCAGGCGCGATCGAGTGCGCGCGTGGTTTCCCCGCTCCGAGGGTCGAAAGCGATCAGGCGGGCGCCGGTGGCGGCCCAGATGCGCTCGCCGTCGCTGGTCACGCCGGCGATCTTTTCGGCGCCGGCGAAGGGGCCGTATTCGCGCACGATCTCCGCGGCTTGCGCGGCGGCTTCGGGCTTGGCCTTGCTGCGGGTGGGGGTGGTACTGACGGCCATCGCTGACTCCTTGTCGCGCCTGGAAGCGGCGCCATGGAGCGAACTCTATTCAATCGGCAGCGCCGTGGGGAGTAACAAGATCGTCGTGAATCCCGCGAGCGGCGGCGACAACCAGCGCCGCGCCCGCGCTTGGCCGATGGCGCGCACCCTGCCCTCCGCCTCCAGGTCGGCCAGCGCGCGCTGCACCGTGCGCTGGCTGGCCCCCAGCGCCAAGGCCAGCGCGGAGGTCGACCAGGCCGCGCCGTCGGACAGCAGTGCCACCAATGCGCCCTGTTCTCCATCGACGGGCGGCGCGAGCACCACGACATCGCGCGCGTCGTGCGGCTGCAGCACGAAGCCCCGCGCCGTGGCCTCGATCCGGGCCAGCGGCTTGAGCAGTGCGCGCAGGCGGCCGATCTCGACACGCAAGCGTGCCCGGTGCGTCTCATCAGGGTGGCGGGTGCGAAAGGCGTACGCGATCAAGGCCTCGCGGTCGGCATCGCCGGGCCAGGCCTCGGCCAGCGCGCGCGCCAGCGCGAACAACACCGGCCGGCGTGCCAGCGGCAACCACGCGTCGGCGGCGTGCACGCGGTGGCGCAGCGCGTCGACCACCAGCGCGTCGGAGTCGAGCAGTGCGGCCACTTCGTCGAGGCGCAGCGCCTGCTCGCTGCCATTGACACGCCGCCTTGCAGCCGTGCGACCCAGCGCGGCCTGCGCTTCCGCGACCTCGCCCCGCAGCGCCGGCACGCGAGCGCGCTCTGCCGCCTCGCACGCCCGTGCCAGCGCCGCCTGCGCCGGGCCGATCTGCAGCGAGCGCAGCGCCAGTTCCGCGGCGGCCAGTTCCGCCACTGCTGCCAATGAAGGCGGCAATCCATGCATGTCGATCCCCGCGAGTGCCAGCGTCGCCTCGTCGAGTCGGCCGATCAGCAGCAGGCGCCGCGCCGCGATCAACCGCGCCTGCCTTGCATTGGCATGATCGCCGCGCGCCTCCAGCGTGCTCGCCGCGGCGTCCAGCGCGCGCGGCGAACCGCCCAGGTCGCGCATGGCCAGCGCCACCTCGGCTTCAGCGACGACGCAGCGGGCGCGGGAGTGTTGCTCATGGGCGCCGAATCCGCGCGCGGCACGGCGCAGCAGTTCACGCGCCCGCGCAAGCTCGCCAAGCTGGGCCATGGCGATGCCTCGCAGCGCCAGCGCCGGCGGGTCGTCGCGCAAGGCCACGCGCTTGAGCGCGCCGAGCGCATCGCCCGCGGCGAGCGCGCGTGCGGCGGCGGCGATCAGGGAATCCATGGCGACAGGCTACCTTGCCGCTTGTTTTCATGCTCCCGGCGGCGACAAGGCCGCCCCGGTGCGTCAGCAGCAGCGATGAGTGGGCATGCGCAACTGCCAGCAGGACATCGCCACCCGCCTATGCGAAGTTGGGCAAGAACCAGACCAACCTGACCGCCACGTGGCCCAAACCTGCGCACCTTCACGCATTCCTCGCGTCAGCGGATTCCCACGCAGCACCCTGAGGGCAACCTGACGGCTCACAGAACTTCACGACACTTCGCTTCCCGCTTACACGCCGTTGACATGAGCGGGTCACCATGAAGGCACTTATCGCTCTTCTGGAGTTGTCATGAAAAAGCTTACTTTCGCAGTTGCCGCAGCGGCCCTCGTTTCGCTCGGCGCCGTTGGGACCGTTGCGCAAGCACAGCCCCACGTGAACGCGCAGATCTACCTCGGCGCCCCTCCCCCGGTTTATGTAAGCCCGCCGCAGCCTGTCTACGTGCGTCCGGCACCGGTCTACTACGGACCGCCCCCGCCGCCCCAGCATCGCTTCTACGACCATGATCGCGCCCGCCGCTGGGACGAGCGCCACGGACACGGCCATTACCGCCGCGACCGCGATGGCGATGGCGTGCCTAACCGCTACGACCGTCAGCCGAACAATCCGTACCGCTATTGAGTCCGTCGCCGCGGCATGCAAGGTGCCGCGGCGACAGTTCCCTCTTCGGGGCGAGGCGGGGCGAAGGCGGCAGGCCGGTTGAACAGTGCGGCCCACGTCGCTTGAATCGTCGGGCCGGAAGCGCTCAGCGTGCTGCCGCGTACGCAGGTGCGTCGCTCGACAGGCTCTGTTTCACTTGCCGCGTCAAGCCATCGGCAAGCACCTCGACCTGCCCGGCCTCCACGCCTTCCAGCGCCTGGCGGGCCACGTCTTCCGGCGAAGCCTTCGGCCCTGGAATGCCGGCCGTCATGTCGGTTTCCATGAACGCCACATGCAGGCTCGTGACCTGCGTGCCTTGTTCGCGCAATGCATCGCGCAAGCCATTGCTCAAGGACCACGCGGCCGACTTCGATGCGCTGTAGGTTGCGGCATTCGGCAGGCTGAGCCAGCTGAGCACGGACAGCACGTTGAGGATCGCACCGCCCCCATTGGCCTTGAGCGCCGGCGCGAACGCACGGGCCATGGACCACGGTCCAAAGAAGTTGGTTTCGAACTCCGCACGCGCCGCATCGAAGGCCGTCGCAGGCCCGAGCAGCGCACCACCCCGAGAGATCCCCGCGTTGTTGATCAACAGCGTCACATCGCCGCAAGCCGCAGCCGCCGCCTCGACCTGTGCAGCGTTCGTCACATCGAGCGCCACCGGCGTCACACCCGCCAGCGTCACGGTGGCCGGGTCGCGCGCCGCCCCATAGACCTTGCGTGCCCCGGCAGCCAGCGCGGCCTTCGCGAAGGCCAGTCCCAGGCCACGGTTGGCCCCAGTCACGAATACGACGGAATCCTTGAGCTTCATCGACATCTTTCAGTTGAGTAGGAAAAGAAATCAGGCGCGCTGCACGCGCTGCAACATGCCGGCCGTGGTGCGCGGCCAGCCCACGCGGCCGAACCAGGCACCACCCGCGATGGCCGCCGCAATGACCACGCCATACGCCACCATCGCCACGCCCTGCATCGCGAAAACCTGCATCAGGTTGCCACCCCAACGAAGGGCCAGCCAGCCGCCGATTGCAGCCACCGCCAGGCGCACCAGATTGCCCATCACCGGCCACAACAGCCGCCCCGCCCCTTGCGAGGCGAAGTACAGCACCAGCCCGACGCCAAAGAAGCCATACATCGGCCCGGCCGCTTGCAAATATTGCGTGCCCGTTTCCAGCATGCCGGGGTCGCTGCCGAACAGTTGCAGCCATGGGCGCGGGAACAGGGCAGCGGCCAGCCCGATGGTCTCGGTCAATGCAAACGCCAGCGCCGCGCCCGCCCATGCGGCCCGCATCGCCCGCTCCCGCTGCCCGGCGCCCATACAGGTGCCGACCATCGCCAGCAGTGGCGCACCCAGTCCGAACACCAAGGGCACCAGCAGGTATTCCAGCCGCGACGCCGTGCCGTAGCCCGCAATCGCGCTGGCGCCGAAGTGCCCCGCCAGCGCCGTCGCAATGCCGATCGCGAGATTGGTCGAAAGGGTCGACACCGACCCCAGCAGCCCCACGCGCAGGATGTCGCGGAACAGCGCCCAGCGCAGCGGTATGCCGGTGAGCTTCAGCTTCAACAGGCTGCGATTCGAGCGCAGGTACACCACCAGCGCGATCGTGCCGAGCAGGTAGTACAGCAGCAGCGCCACCGCGCCACCCGCGATGCCCATGCCCGGGATCGGGCCCCAGCCGAAGATCAGCAATGGCGACGCCGGCACCAGGAACACCACGCCCGCCACCATCACGTTGGCCGGCACCGCCATGTTGCCCGTGCCCCGGATCACCGCCGCCAGCGAGTTGAACAGCCACACCAGGATCGCGCCGACGAACACCCAGTTCGAATAGACCAGCGCCGCCTCCAGCGCTTCACCCGAGCCCCCCATCAGCGTGTAGAGCCAGCGCCCGCCCAGCAACAGCGCCAGCGAGAAGACCACGCCAAAGCCCAGCGCGATGACGATGGCATGCAGCACCAGGCCATCCGCATCGGCCCGCCGCCCGCCACCGAGCGCACGCGCGATCGCCGACGCGATGCCGCCGCCCATCGCACCGGCCGAGGTCATCTGCATCAGCATCACGATCGGGAACACCAGCGCCATGCCCGCCAGCGCATCGAGCCCCAGCTTGCCGACGAAGTAGGTCTCGATGAGCCCGGTCGCCGCCTGCGCGACCATCACCAGGATGTTGGGCGCGGCCAGCTTCAGCAGCGTGGGCACGATCGGCGCTTCCAGCAGCATCCGCGTGCGCGGGTCCAGCGCTTTTTCTTGTGCGCTCATGCGGCCACCTTGGCGGTGCGTGCCGGCAGCAGTGCTTCACGAATCGGCAGGTTCACCAGCGCGGCGCCGACGGCCAGCATGATGTCGATGTACCAGACCCAGTCATAGCTCCCCGTCGCCTGGAAGATGTAGCCGCCCAGGAACGCGCCGAGGAAGCCGCCGACCTGGTGCGCCAGCATCACGATGCCGAACAGCATCGCCATGTTGGCCGGCCCGAACATCTTGGCGACCAGCCCCGCCGTCGGCGGCACGGTCGACAGGAAGGTGACGCCCATCACGGCGGCGAACACCAGCATCACGCCCGTCGTCTTCGGCGCGAACAGGAAGATGAGCACCGCCAACCCACGCGTCGCATACAGCAGCGACAGCAGCGACTTCATGCGCCAGCGCCCCACCGCCCAGCCCATCGCCAGGCTGCCGACGATGTTGAAAAGCCCGATCATCCCAAGCGACCAGCCACCCACCTCCGCCGGCAGTCCACACGCCGCGATCACACTCGGCAAGTGCGTTGCCAGGAAGGCCACGTGAAAGCCGCAGACCAGGAAGCCGAGCGCGAGGTAGCGATAGCTCGGCGTGGCCAGCGCCTGGCTGACCGCCTCACGCGCAGTCAGCGCCTTCTGGCCCGAAGCCGCCGCAGCCTGCGCCGCCAGCGCCTTCGAATTGCCCTTGAGCAGGAAGGCCGCGGGCAGCGCCAGCAACACCAGCACGCCCAGCCATTGCATCGCGCCGGCCCAGCCGACCGCCGCCGTGAGCCCGATCGCAATCGGCGCCATCGCGAACTGGCCGAAAGAGCCGCCCGCGTTGACTATTCCGGTGGCCAGGCCGCGCTTCTCGGGCGGCACGAGGCGCGTCGTCGCCCCCATCAGCACGGACGGTCCCGCCATCCCCGCGCCACCCGCCGCCAGCACGCCGATCGCCAGGATCAAGCCTGCTGTGCTCGTCATCAGCGGCGTGATCACCGTACCGATGGCGACCAGCACCACACCGATGAAGATCACCCGCCCCGTGCCGATCCGGTCGGCCACCGCGCCAGCGAAAGGCTGCGTCAGGCCCCACCAGAGCTGGCCGAACGCGAAGGCCAGGCTGATGCTGCCGACACCCAGCGCCGTCGACGTGTTGAGCGCCGACAGGAACAGCCCCATCGTCTGCCGCACGCCCATCGTGAGCGCAAAGGCGCCGGCCGCGCCCAGCAGCACCAGCCAGAGGGTGCGGTAAGCCGGCTTCGTGGCCTGCGCCGCGGAGGCCGTGAGGGATTCATTCATCGTTCTCTCCTTGTTCGTCGGACAGGCCCGCGCGCTGCAGCACCTCCAGGCTTTCATCGAGCAGCGCGTGCAGTGCCAGCACGCGCTCCACACCCAGCAGTTCGTTCAGGCCTTCCTGCGCCTCGCGCCAATGCCGTTGGGCGTCGGCGCGCTTGGCGCGGCCGGACTCGGTGATGGCGATCAGACGGCTGCGCGCATCGACGCCTTCACCCTGCGTCACCCATCCCGCCACCACCAGCGGCTTGAGGTTGCGCGTCAGCGTGGACGCCTCGATGTTCATTGCGCGAGCCAGGTCCACCGGGCGCAGCGGGCCGAGATGCAGCACATGCGAGAGCAGCGAGTACTGCGTCGTCTTGAGCCCGCTCGCCGCCACGTGCGCGTCGTAGTGGCGCGACACCAGGCGGCTGAGGCGTCGCAGTCGCAAATTTGTGCAACCTTGGGGTTTGGCGATTGTGTTCATGGGCTGAATTGTAGCTACAATCATTGCATATGCAACCGTAAAGGAAAGACCATGTCGCAAAGCAACCTTCTCGAACAGTGGCTCGCCGAAGAGCGCGAAATCATTGCCCGCCTCGATGGCGGCCCCGGCCCTGGCCTGGCACGCCCGGACCAGATCGAGGGCAAGACCGGCCTCGAAGTCATGCAGATGATGCTGGCCGGCGCGATTCCCTATGCCGCCATCGCCAAGACGCTGGACTTCACCATCATCGAGGCCCGCCCCGGCGTCGCGATCTTCCAGGGCACGCCCCTGCCGCAGCACCTGAATCCGCTGGGCACCATCCACGGCGGCTGGGTCGCTACGATGCTGGATTCGGCGCTGGGCTGCTCGGTCCACACCATGATGCCGCCCGGCCGCGGCTACACCACCGCAGAACTCGGCGTGAACTACGTCAAGGGCCTCACGCCAAGGATCGAACGCGTGCGCGCCGAAGGCAAGGTCATCCATTGCGGCAAGCAGCTCGCCACCGCGGAGGCGCGCCTGTTCGGGCCCGATGGCACGCTGTACGCGCATGCCACGACCACCTGCCTGGTGTTCGAACTGCCCAAGCGCTGAAAAAGAGCCCAGGCCGCGCAGGTTCTTGCGTAGGGCCGGAGGAAACGCAGTTAATAATGATTCGCATCAGCGTCGAGCGCTGCCTGATGCCCTCATAACAACCGCCCTCCGGAGGAACCGATGACCCGTTCGCCAAGCACTTCGTGTGCGCTGACCTGCCTTGCCCTTGCTTCGGCCGCCTGTTTCGCCATCCCCGCCAGCGCCGCCGAGGAACTCACGCTCTACACCACGCGCGAGGCCGGCCTGATCCAGCCGCTGATCTCCGCCTTCACGGCGCAGACGAAGATCAACGTCAACACGGTGTTCGTGAAGGACGGCCTGCTCGAACGCGTCAAGGCCGAGGGCGCCCGCTCGCCGGCCGACGTGCTGATGACGGTGGACATCGGCAACCTGCTTGACCTGGTCGACGGCGGCGTCACGCAGCCGGTGAAATCCGCCGCGCTCGACGCGGCCGTGCCAGCCAACCTGCGCGGCACCGACGGCCAGTGGTACGCCCTCTCCCTGCGCGCGCGCGTGCTCTATGCCGACAAGGCCATGAAGCTCACCAGCTTCCGTTACGAAGACCTGGCCAACCCGAAGTACAAGGGCAAGGTCTGCATCCGCGCCGGCCAGCACCCGTACAACACGGCGCTCGTCGCCGCGATGATCGCGCACGACGGCGAGCCCGAGGCCGAGCAATGGCTGCGCGGCGTCAAAGCCAACCTCGCGCGCAAGGCCACCGGCGGCGACCGCGACGTGGCGCGCGACATCCTCGGCGGCATCTGCGACATCGGTCTGGCGAACTCCTACTACGTCGGCCAGATGAAAAGCGCCAAGGAAGGCAGCGACAACCGCAAGTGGGGCGACGCCATCAAGGTGATCCGCCCGACCTTCTCCAACCCGAAGAGCGGCGGCACGCACGTCAACATCAGCGGCGCGGCCGTCGCGAAGAGCGCGCCGAACAAGGCCAACGCGGTCAAGCTGCTGGAGTTCCTGGTCTCCGAGCCGGCGCAGGTGCTCTATGCACAGACCAACTACGAATACCCGGTGCGCAAGGGCGTCGCGCTCGACCCGATCATCGCCGGCAGCATCGGTCAACTGACGGTCGATCCGCTGCCCTTGACCGAGGTCGCCAAGTACCGCAAGCAGGCCAGCGCGCTGGTCGACAAGGTCGGCTTCGACCAGTGACCGCGCTGCGCGCGTGGCTCGCGCCGCGCGGCCTGCAACCCGTGGGGCCGGCCTGGCGCGCGGCCTCCTTGCTGATCGCGCTGGGGGTGCTCGCGCCCATCGCGTCGCTGCTGTGGCTGGCGCTGAACGGCAAGGCCGCGCATTGGGCGCACTTGGCGCTGTACGTGCTGCCGAACGCCGTGGTCGACACCGCCTTGCTGCTGGCCGGCGTGGGCTTGCTGGTGCTGCTGATCGGCACCGGCTGCGCCTGGCTGGTGTCGGCCTGCGACTTTCCGGGCCGCGGTGTGTTGCACTGGGCCCTGCTGCTGCCGCTGGCGATGCCGACCTACATCGTCGCCTTCGCCTACCTCGACCTGCTGCACCCGATCGGCCCGGTGCAGGGCGCGATCCGCTGGCTGCTCGGCTACGACAGCCCGCGTGAGTTCCGGCTCCCCGACCTGCGCTCCTTGCCGGGCGCGGTCTTCGTGCTCGGCTTCGTGCTCTACCCCTACGTCTACATGACGGCACGCGCGATGTTCATGACGCAGCCGGCCCACCTGCTCGAAGCCGCACGCACGCTCGGCGCGACCCGCAGCGAGGCCTTCTTCCGCGTCGCGCTGCCGCTGGCGCGGCCGGCGCTGGCGGTGGGGCTGAGCCTCGCGTTGCTGGAGACCATCAACGACATCGGCGCCTCGGAGTTCCTCGGCGTGAACACGCTCACCGTGGCCGTCTACACCACCTGGATCACGCGCTCCGACCTGGCCGGCGCGGCGCAGATCGCCTGCACGATGCTGCTGGCGGTGGTGCTGCTGGTGATGCTGGAGCGGCACGGCCGCCGGCACCAGCGCTTTTCGTCGGGCCAGCGCATGCGTGCGATGCAGCCGCGCCGCCTGCAGGGGGCGGCGGCCTGGGCCGCGACGGTGGTGGCTTCGACGCCGATCGCCATCGGCTTTGCGGCACCGGCGCTTTATCTGGTGTGGGAGAGCGTCAAGCGATTCCGGCTCGGCCATGGCTTGTCGCCGGCCCTGGTCGGCAGCCTCGGGAACACGCTGATGCTGGCAGCCGGTGTCACCGCCGCCGCGGTCGCTTGCGGACTGGTGGTCGCATGGAGTGCGCGGGCGCTGCGTGCCGGCAGCGGGCCGCGTGCCGGCGCCGGCGCGGCGCGCATCGCCACCCTCGGCTACGCGGTGCCGGGCACGGTGCTGGCCATCGGGCTGCTCACACCCGCGCTCGCGCTGGACAACGCGCTGGCCGACCTGCTGGGCCTGCGCAACCTGCCCTTGATGACCGCCGGCATCGTGCTCGTTGCCGCCTGCGCGACGCGCTTCCTGGCGATGCCGGTCGGCGCCATCGAGGCCGGCCTCAGCCGCATCCCGCCCGCGCTCGAACAGGCCTCGCGCCTGCTGGGCGAGACGGCCACCGGCACGCTGTGTCGGGTGCACCTGCCGCTGCTCGCACCGGCGCTGGCGACCAGCGCGCTGCTGGTCTTCGTCGACGCGATGAAGGAATTGCCGGCCACGCTCCTGCTGCGTCCGGCCAACTTCGACACGCTGGCCACCCTGCTCTATGCCGAAGCCGCACGCGGCACCTACGAGGAAGGCGCCGTGGCCGCACTCGCCATCGTCCTGGCCGGACTGCTGCCGGTCGCGTGGCTGGCGCGCACGCAGTTGCAACACCAACCCATGGGACAGGCCGCCGCATGACCGCGCCGCTGCACATCGAAGGCCTGCGCCTCGCGTACGAAGGCGCGCACGGCCTGCACACCGTCGTCGACGGCTTCTCGCTGTCGCTCGCGCAGGGGCAGATCGGCTGCCTGCTCGGCCCCTCGGGCTGCGGCAAGACCACCGTGCTGCGCGCCATTGCCGGCTTCGAGCCGACGCGTGCCGGCAGCATCCGCCTGGGCGACACGCTGCTCTCCTCGGCCACGACGCACCTGCCGCCCGAGCGCCGGCGCGTGGGCATGATGTTCCAGGAGTACGCGCTGTTCCCGCACCTCTCGGCCCACGACAACGTGGCCTTCGGCCTGCGCCACATGGCGCGGGCGGAGCGCGAGTCGCGCATCGCCGGGATGCTGTCGCTGGTGGGCCTGGCCGATGCCGCGCGACGCTATCCGCATGAGTTGTCCGGCGGACAGCAGCAACGCGTGGCGCTGGCCCGTGCGCTGGCGCCGTCGCCGGACCTGCTGCTGCTCGACGAGCCGTTTTCCAACCTCGACGGCGCCACCCGCGAGCGACTGGTCGCGGAGGTCCGCACCATCCTGCGCGAGGCCGGCCAGACCGCCATGCTCGTCACGCACAACGAGGCCGAAGCCCACGCGCTGGCCGATCACATGGGCACAATGCATTCCGGCAAGCTCGCGCACTGGACCGCCACTCGCCCTCCTGGCGAATAGCACGCCGGTCTCTTTCCAGAAACACCGTGGAACCGGCTTCGCCGGGCCACTGGTGTTGCCCCCGGTGAGGGGGTGGGAGTCGTGACACACAGTAGCGCAGCGACCTGGGGGAGAGCGACAGTCCTTACCGTGGAACCGGCTTTGCAGGGCCACTGGTGTTGCCCCCGGCGAGGGGGTGGGAGTCGCGACACGCAGTGACGCAGCGACCTGGGGGAGAGTCACATTCCCGTGGCGCGGCGCCTTGGGGGAGCGCAATAATCCCTTTCATGAGACTCCTCCACACGATGCTGCGCGTTGGCAACCTCCAGCGCTCGATTGACTTCTACACGCAGGTGCTCGGCATGCAATTGCTGCGGACTTCAGAAAACCCCGAATACAAGTACAGCCTGGCCTTCGTCGGCTACGAAGGCAACCCGGCGCAAGCCGAGATCGAGCTGACCTACAACTGGGGCACCGAGAGCTACGACCTCGGCACGGCCTACGGCCACATCGCCCTTGGCGTGCCCGATGCCTACGCCGCCTGCGAAAAGATCAAGGCCAACGGCGGCAACGTCACGCGCGAAGCCGGGCCGGTCAAGGGCGGCTCCACCGTCATCGCCTTCGTGACGGACCCGGATGGGTACAAGATCGAACTCATCCAGCGCGCAGAACACGCCGCCGGCGGCGGGCTGCGCTGACACTTGCGCCATGACACGCCACGTCGCACTGCTGCGTGGCGTGAACGTGAACGGCATCACCATCCGCAGCGTCGACCTGAAGAAGCTGTTCGTCGAACTTGGCTTTGCCAACGTGCGCACGGTGCTCGCCAGCGGCAATGTGCTGTTCGACGCCACGGGCAGTGCCGCAACACTCAAGAAGCGCATCGAAGCCGCCTTGCGCGAGCGCTTCGCCTATGACGCCTGGATCGTGCTGCAGACCCAGGCGCAACTCGCAGATGTCGCGGCAGCCTGGCCCTTCGAACGCATCGACGACGAGCGCCATCCCTACGTCGTCTTCAGCTCGGACGCCAAGGTGCTCAACGCATTGATCCACCAGTCCGCACCCATCGACCCCGCCGTCGAGCGCCTGCAAGCCGGCAAGGGCGTGCTGTACTGGCAATGCCCGCGAGGCAGCAGCACCGACACCCCTGTCGCAAGGCTGCTGGCCAAGCCGGTCTACAAGACCAGCATCACCACGCGGAACCTGCGAACGGTGGAAAAACTCACCACCGACTGATTCCGCGCACGCACTGCCCCCCGCGCTACCAGCTGTACTTCACGCCGGCCTGCGCCTTGCTCGCCGTGTAGTTGCGCGCGCCGAACTCGCCGCCCACGCTGCCCCAGACGCTCACGCTCTTCGTCAAGTTGCCTTGCAGGCCGATCTTGAATTCGAAGCGATCCTTGGGCATGCGATCGACCACGCGATCCGAGTCGAACATCATCGATTTGTCTGCAGCGGTCCCATGCCACCAGTTCACCTCCGCAAACGGACGCATCAGCTTGTTGCCTGCGTCGTCGTCCGTGTTGCCATGCACGCGCAGGCCGACGCGCGTGGTCGGACCACTGGCATTCAGTCGCGACACCACCGTGCTCGTCGACTCGATGTGGTCGCTGGCGCGCAGGTCCTGAAGGATCAGTTGCGCCTGCGGCTCGAAGTACATCTGGCTCTTTCCGTCGTCGAACACCTTGAACGAGTAACCGGCTTCCAGCGACGCCGTGATGCTGCGCGAGTTGTACGACTCCTGCGGCAGGCCGAGGCCCTTCACCTTGTTCTTGTAGGAGCCGCCCAGGATCCACGCGTCCACATACGGGCCGGACAGGATGTCGCGGTTGCCGTACCAGGTGGCGTACAGGCCCACGTTGTAGCCATGCACGGTGCCTTCGGCCGAGGTGCCGTCGGCATTGTTCGAACGGCTTTCAGTCCGGCCGTACATGCCCATCGCGCCGATACGGATGCTGCCGTCACCCCAGTCGCTGTAGCGGGCCAGGTCGGCGCCACCGTGCAGCAGGTAGGTGCGGCCGGCGAGCGTGGACTGCGGGCTCGCACCGTCGCGGCTGGCGTACCTGTCCACCACGCGCAGCCAGCCGTTGCTGTCGCTCGACGCCTTGAGATCCTTGCCTTCCAGTCCTGGCGCCTGTCCTTGCCGCTCGTGCAGGGTGTGCACGGACATCTGCATCGCGGCCTGGCGATTGGCCAGATAGGCGCCGACCTCCGGGCGATACACAGGAAGCTGCACCGATACCCCCCCGCCGCCATCGACCGGCGGCCGGAAGGCCACGAGGCTCGAGGTGTTGACGAGGTACCAATCCTGCACCTGCCCACCGTCGCCACCGCGCACAAGGCGATAGTTGAAGGCCCCGGAAGCAAGAGCGCCACTGCCTATGCGGTAACCGTCCGAGCGGGGGTCCAACCCGAACGCGCCGGCAGAGGTCGTGCCGCCATTGCGCGTTTCCACCACGCGAATGCCTTGCTGCGTCTGCGCGCCGGCGGTGCCCGCGGACTTCACCACCAGGCCCGTGGACCCGGTCGCGCTGCCGCCGTCGATCACCAGCTTGTCGGTGGGCGACGCGTCGCCGCCCATCACCGTGCGGATCACCAGGCTTCCGCCGTTGCCGACGTAGCCGCCCTGCACCACCAGGTTGTTGCCAGGCACGCTGCCGAAGGGGCCGGCCAGGTTGACGACACCGCTGTTGCCCAGGCCGTTGGCCAGCGTGAACACGCTGTTGCCCGGATTCGGCATCGCGCCCAGCGCGTTGAAGGCCGCCACCGTGCCGTAGTTGCTCACATGGCCGTTCACCGTGCCCGTGCCCGACAGCACGCCGGCCGGGGCCACCGTGACCTCTCCTGCGCCGACGCCGCCGAAGCTGCCGAGCGCGATCAGCGTGCCGCCGTTGATGTCGGTGCGACCGGTGTGCTGCATGTTGTCATTCACCGTCACGGCGCCCGGGCCGTTCTTGACCACGCTACCTGGGCCGCCGACCGTGTTGACGAAGGTGCCTTGCGCACCGTCGAAGGTCAAGGTGCCGGCGTTCGCGATGGCGCCACTGCCCAGGCCATCCACCTGCTTGATCGAAGCCCCTGCGCCCTGGGCGATGAACGTCGCCGCCGTCATCGATGCGTTCGAACTCGAAACGGCCAGCGTGCCGCCGTTGATGTCGAGCTGGCCCGCGCCGGCCATGCTGCCATCGACCCGGCCGCCGTTGGCGATGTCGAGGGTGCCGCGCCCGAAGTCCAGCTTCGAGCCCCCATCCGTCTGCAACTGGCCGATGGCCTGCGTGTGGCCAGCGAGTTGGGCCTGCGTCGAATTCCTGAGGTTGAGCGAACTGGTGTTGCCCAAGGCGTTGTCGGCCGCGAGTTGGAGCGTGCCCCCGACGACGCTGGTCTGGCCGCTGTAGTCGTTGGCCGTGTTCGACAAGGACACCAGCCCGGAGCCGGCGTCGATCGCGAGGTTGCCGCTGCCCGTGATGCGGGCCGACTGATCGGCCGCATCACCCGCGGCGCCGATGCGTTGCTGCAGGGTCAGCGTCCGGCCTTGCAGCAGGTCGAGCAGCGTCAGGCCGTAGTTGACGTACAGGCCGTCGTCTTTCCGGACAGCCAGCCGGTAGTCGTAATCGCCCTTCGCGACGACCTGGCCACCCTGGGCAATGTCGAGCGTGCGCTTGTCGGAGATCAACTGCCCGCCCTGGTCGCGCAGCACGAGGTTGCCGCCGGTGCCCACGGTGGTGGCCGCGTTGACGAGCTTCATGCCGATGTTCGCGTCGTCCTGCTCCATCAGCGAGGCCCGGGTGTCGACGGTCGGCCTCTCGGCGTTGTAGGGCGCGGGCACATTGACCCGCACCGTGCCCGCACCGCTCGCATCCAGCGTGCCGGCGGTGATCGAGCTGACCGCAACCTTGTAATCCGGCGCCGTGCCGTTGAACAGCGCGGTACCGCCGTTGAACCTGAGCCCGCCGATCTTCTGCTCGCCATCGCCCACCGTAGTGATGCTCTGCGCGCCCAGTTCCAGCATGGCGTTCTGCAGGGCCGCGGTGTTGGCGCCGCCCAGCGCGAAGCTGCTGTTGCCGAGCCTGACCGTGCCCGCAAAGGCATTTCCGACATTGCCAGTGAAATCGAAGGCCTGGCCCGCGGTGTCGGTCACGACCGTGCCGGTGCCTGCCAGCTTGTTGTTCAACGCGAAGGCGCCGCCGGTCGCGGTGGCGAGCGTGCTGCTCTTGTCGATGCTGAGGATGCCGGTATCGGCCTGGTTGTCGTCGAGCTTGAGGGCCGTCTTCAGCGTGACGACCGAACCGTTGGTCAGGTTGGCATTCTCGAAGTTGCGGATGGGGCTCGTCGCACTGTCGTAACTCATCTGCACGTTGTCGAGCACCAGCGCGTCGCGCGCAGCGCCCACGCCGCCATCCAGCAAGCCCGTCACCTGGACCGCGTTGCCGCGCAGGGTCACCGTGTCCTGACCCGTGCCGCCCACGACATTTCCGGTGATCGAGCTGTTCGTCAGCAAAGCGGTGTTGGTGCCGTTGCCCATCACGACGTTACCGGTGATGTTGCCGCCCGCGCTGTTCTCGAAGGCATGGCCGCTGTCGTCCAGGACCACCGCGTTGGAACCGGCCACGCCTTGCAGCGTGCCGTGGTTGACGAGCGACGTGGGCGCGCCCTGGACCAGCACCGCGCCCGGATTCGTAGCCGTGAGCTTGGCCTCCTGGTCAATCGTCACCGTGCCGGCCGACTTGACCAGCACGCCCTGGCCCGTGCCGCCGACATTGATCGACTTGCTCGTCACCGTCAGGTCACCGGTCGTGTTCGCGTAGACACCCGAGCCATTGCCCGTCACGCTGATGTCGAACGCGTTGCCCACCACCAGGTCGCCGTCCGTCGCGGTGCCGTCGGCGCGCGTCAGCGCCAAGCCCTTGCCGGCCGTGTTGCTGCTCACGAGGATCGTGCCGTGCGAGGCCGCATCGAGATTGTTCTCGGTCAGCAGCGCCGCGCCGCTGCCCTTCATTTCGAGGAAGGTGCCGTCCAGCAGCGTGTTGCCCGGCTTGCCCTGGTTGGTGACCAGATTGCCGAAGCCGCCACCCAGGCCGATGATCGAAGCGTCCTTCGTCAGCACGACGCGCCCGGCGTCCGTACCGATCAGCACGCCCGAAGCGCCCTTGTCGACCGTGATGGTGTCCGAGGTGGTCAGCGTGCCGCCGTCATGCACCCAGATGCCAGCCTTGCCGTCGTGCACGGTGATGGTGCCGGCCTTGCCGTCCATCGGCGTCACGCGCGAGCCCACGCCCGTGATCTCGATGGCCGTGCCATGCGCCAGGTCGATGTCGCCGGCATTGCTCAGTTCCGCGCCATTCTTCACCTGGAACACGGTCACGTTGAGCGCGCTGTCGTCCACCGTGATGTCGGCAGTGTTCGTGAACCTGGAAGCCCCCTGCCCGACGACCTTGCCGCCCAGGTCGTACTTGTTGTTGTCCACCGATACCGCGATCGTGTCGTCGCGGAACGAGAGGACCTTCGCCGCACCGGTCATCGTCCCCGTCGCCCCGCCCTCCACCTTGACTGCCGTGGCGCCCTTGCCCGAGACCGTCAGGTCCATGTTGTCCAGGTTCGCGGTCGAGCCCACGCCCGTCACGAGGATCGCCGTCGACCCCTCGCCCGAGGCCTCCAGCGGCGCGGAGGTCGCGTTGTTGATGGTGGCGCCGTCCTCGATGCGGAACAGCGTCGAGTTCTTCGTCGACACGTCCAGCGCGCCCCCCGCCGGCGCGTTGTTGATGTTCACCACGGAGCCCACGCCATGGGCGAAGAAGCCGACCTGGCGCTCACCGCCGTTGAACGTGACGTTGCCGCCGTTCACGTCGATCGTGCCGCCCGCCCGCGCATGCACGCCGATCGCGTTGTCGCCGCTCAGGTTCACCGCGCCGCCGAGGGTGACCGCGCTGCCGGTGCCTTCGGCCCACACGCCGTAGTTGGGCAAGCTCGGGTTGCTGGAGGTGCCGAGGTTGATCGTGCCGCTGCTCCTTGCCTTGCCACCGCCCGTGACCTTGAGGCCGACGCCGTTGGTGCCGAGCAGGTTGATCGTGCCCGCGTTGTCGATGATCGAGCTGCCTGTGGGGCCTTGGACCCAGATCCCGCGGTTCTCCAGCGGCGCGCCGGCACGCGCGCCCTTCACGTCGATCGTTCCGTTGTTCGCCACGCTGGCCGACGTCACGCCTTGCACCAGGATGCCGGTCGCGTCCTGCATGCCGCTGCCGATGCCGATGTAGCCATCGTTGACGAACTGGCTGCTGTCCTGGATGACCACCGCTTGCCCACCGGCCCGCACCGAGGTGTCGGCGCCGCCCGCGGCCATGCTGCCGGCCAGGCTTCCTGATTCGATCTCACCGGCCGCCTCGCGGCCCAGGTACAGCACGCCGGTCGCCGTGTTCACGACCTTGCTCCCCTTGGTCGCCATCACACCCAGCACCGGGCTGGCCAGTTCCGAGTTGTTGGCGCCGATGTTCATCGCGCCTTCGTTGATGAAGCTGCCCTGGTTGGTCACATCGATGCGCGAGAAACCGGTGAGCGCCCGCGTGTCCGAGTTGACCGCGCCGACGTTGAAGATGCCCTTGTTGGTCAGCACCGAGCCCGCCCCATCGACTGAACTGTTGCCCCCGATGTAGACCACGCCCGGCGCCGAAGCATTGGCGGCGGTCGACGCGTAGCCCACCGTCACCACGCCGTTGTTGACGCCCTGCGAACCGCTCTGGACGACAAAGGCCCGCGCCGTCCCCGCCAGCTCGGCGATGCGGCCGTCATTGATCACGGTGGCACCCCCCTCCCCGCGCAACGCGTCGCCATCGGCCAGTTGCAGGGTGGTGCCGCCGGGATTGGCGACGCGCGCCGTGGCGTTGGGCCCCACGGCCTGGAGGACGGCGCGATTGCCGGCGTTGATGTAGAGCGGATCGTTCGGCGGCAGTGGCGCATCGCTGCCCGTCGGCATGATGTGAACCGTGACCGGCGATGTGCCATAGGCCAGCTTCACGCTCGCGTCGTAGTTCGCGTAGTTGATGCGGCCAGCTCGGATTTCCTGGACCAGCCAGGCGTTGTACTGGGTCAGCGAGGCCAGGTCCGTCACCGTGTGAGAGGTGGTGGTGCCTCTGGCATCCTTGACGTTGAACGTGCCGCTGTAGGCCACGGCATCGAAGACCTGGTCGCGTGCGGCAGTCTGCGTCGGGGCCGCCGTGATCTGGTAAGCATCGCCGAACCGCACGTAATTGCCCGATTGCCAGCGGGCCTCCGTCTTGCTGCCGGTCGTGCCGTCGACATGGACCAGGGCGGTCTGCTTGGCGGCGTTCAGGTCAAGACGGCTGGTGCCCAGATCGATATTGAGCGTCCCGTTCTGGACGGTCGCGAGGCGCAAGTCGACATAAGCCTGGGCATTCTTCGGGAAAATCTGCACCGCATTGACGAAGTAGGCATTTGCAAAGGCCGTTCCGATAGGCCCTTGCGTAAATGACGCGGCGCTGTAAACCGGCAGGGACTGCATATTGCCGGTAATCGGGTCCGGCAGCGTGATTGTCGAATTCTTGGCACCCACCACCAATTGCATCTTGCCCGTCACGTCCGGGGCGGTGGCATAACCCTGCGAAATCGCATCGGCCCATGGGATGTAGTAGCCGGCCGGAATTGTCTGGAAATTGGCGGGGCCGGAAAGGCTGTTCGTGCCGTTGGTGGTGAAAACGGTCTGGCCTGCCTTGTTGCTGTTCCTGGCACTGTTCCAGTCTTCGGCGATGGTCACGTCGAGCGCCATCGCCGGCCCACTGGTCAGCGCTGCGGCGCCCAGCAAAAGTTGCGGTAACCTGCTGCGAGTGGCGGACTTGCTGCGCCCCTTGGCCGTTTCCTGCACCGCAACGTAGCCGCCCAGCGATTCGTTCCAGACCACACGATGATTCTTATTCATTGACAATTCTCGGGAATAGTTAATAGTTCAATAGTCGCCCCACTCGAAGTAAATCATGAACAACTAAAGGCCTACAACCCGGGAGTGCAATTTACCCATTTCGCGAATTGTCAATTTTAATTAGACAATTGTTATTTTTTGGTTCGCGCAATTCGACGACGCGTCCTCCCTGGACGCGGACAGCCCTTTTCCCGCCTTTCGCGCCGGTCAATGCATCCTTCGATTGAATTGGAAATATTTCTTCATGCTCAAGGTCCAATTGTTTTGTCAATTGGCCAATGGCATCGGTAAGCCCGCGGGATGGTGCGGTTTTAGGCAAACGCGCGGCGAACTTGTTCGTCACGGGGTGGGCCAAGTGGGCGACGGCAGGCGACAAGCCAGACCGGCCACTTGTGCCGTGATCAAGATGCCAGGCAACGAAGCGCTACGGGGGCGCGAACGCGGCGCCCCTGACCCAGGGTTCAGCGCTGTTCGCCGCAGCCCAGCAGATCCGCCAGCGCATTGATATCGTGTGCGTGCAGGGTGTTGCTCTCGCGCGACGAAACATCCTTTGGCCGCTTCGCACCGAACTCCAGAGGCCGCTCGATGTACCCGGTTTGCAAGCCGCAGCTGCGCGCGGCCTCCAGATCGTCGTGGTGCGCGGCGGCCAGCATCACTTCACCGGGGCTCAGGTCGAACACACCCGCCACGCCCAGGTAGGTGCGCGGGTCCGGCTTGTAGGCCTTGAATACCTCTGCCGACAGCACGCAATCCCAGGGCAGGCCGGCGCGCTTGGCCATCTCGGTGAGCAGGCCGATGTTGCCGTTCGACAAGGTGCAGATCGTGAACTTGCGCTTGAGCCGCGTCAGCCCCTCGACCGCGTCGGGCCATGCCGGCAAGCGATGCCAGGCGCGGTTGAGGTCGCGCTTCTGGACCTTGTCGAGACGGTCAATCTTGAACTCGCGCAGCACATCTTCAAGGATCGCCAGGTGCAATTCGTCGATGAGCGTAAAGCCGCCCTCGCCCGCCGCGAGCCGCTCCATCACGCCGCGCATCGCCGGCTGGTAGCCCGCGCGCCAAGCCATGGCGAAGGCATCGGCATCGACCTCGGGCAGCACCTGCGCCACTTCGGCGGAGATGCCGCCGTGCCAGTCGACGACCGTGCCGAAAATGTCGAAGGCGATGACCTTGAGCGCGTCGCTGCTGGGTTTCTGCGATTCTTGGTTCATCGTTTCCCTTGATCTTTCCCCGATTTCCGTTTGACGCCCGCTGCGGGGCTGATGAAGGGGATGATAGTTTTCCCCTCCGGTGTACGCAGCGTGTACCGTACACCGATTGGGCACAGCTACGGGCTGGAAGTCGGAGGCAGCGCGGGACGGAGGGAGCATGGTAGGCGCTTGAGAGGAAGTGTCCGGAGGCGGTCCGGCGCGGCGGTCCAGCCGACTGTGCAGGGCCGTAGTCGTACCAGCCGGCTCGTCGCCCTCGTCGCACTAGACCATCCACGCGGCGACAATGCGTCAAGCAACACCGAGGGAAACGCGATGGAAGAAGCAAACTCGCCGCCGGTCTCGCCGGCCGTTCAGACGGTCTCGCCGGAGCTTCAAACGGTCTACGTGCTTACGAATCCGGCCATGCCGGACATCGTGAAGATTGGGATGACGAAGGCGTCGGATGTGGCCCAACGCATTGCAGAACTGGGCAAGAGTACATCCGTCCCCCTTCCCTTTGACTGCGTCTTTGCCTGCAATGTTCCGGATGCAAGAAAGGTGGAGCAGGCGCTGCACCGTGCGTTCGCACCGGACCGCATCAATCCATCGCGCGAGTTTTTCAAAACGAAACCGGATCAAGTCATAGCCATACTGAAGTTGCTGCATCAGGGCGAGGAAGTTACAGCGCAGGTGGAGGAGCAGGCCGAAGCGCAGACCGATCCCGAGTCTCTAGCATCAGCCGCCAGCCACAAACGAAAGATGCGCCCCAAGATCAACTACCTTGAAATCGGCCTTCAGGTGGGCGACACCATCACGTTCAAGGACGGGGTCGCGACAGCAACGATTGCCGGGCCGCACACGGTGAACTACCAAGGCGAGGAATCCTCGTTGCAGCGCGTCTCGCTAAAGCTCATGCCGGAAATCGTTGGCCGGGGAGTGGCGTCGAAGTTGTATTGGACGTTCAATGGAAAATCCTTGGAGGACATGCACGAAGAATTTCACGGCGACGAGGAGTGAAAAGGATGACCCCAGAACAGCAGGATGCGTGGTGGAAGCGGCGAACTGGCAAGGAGGCGGAAACGGTTGAGCGTGGCGGCACGTTCTATGTGCCCGATAACACGGATGGTCCCTAGAACGGACCGCCACCGAGCCGCCGTCGGTACTCCTCGCCAGTTTGGAAGGTGCTGTTCGCCCTCGCGATGGGTCTGCTGTTCATAGTGGTGCGCGCAGTGGCAGAGCACGATCGGTATGGCCGCTCATGCTCCGATCACGCAGGCGTTGATTTAGCCAGCCCAAAGGAAGGCGACTCACCCAGCAAACAGAGGCAAACTGGATTCTCTTACGCCGTCTGCGAAACCTTTGCGACCTCTGCGTTCGGCTGTCCGTAGCCGGCCATCCGCATTGCCGAAGCGCTCAGCGCGTCAACCGGCTCGCCTCGCGCGCCAGCGTCTCGATCCGCGCCCAGTCGCCTTGGGCGATGGCGTCGGTCGGCACGATCCATGAGCCGCCAACGCAGGCCACGTTGGAGAGCGCCAGGAAGTCCGGGGCGTTGGCCAGGCTCACGCCGCCTGTCGGGCAGAAGGTGACATCGCCGAACGGGCCTTGCCACGCCTTCAGCATCGGCAGGCCGCCGGCCTGCATGGCGGGGAAGAACTTGAGCTCCGTGTAGCCGTCCTCCTGCGCCGTCATGATCTCGCTGCCTGTCGCAACGCCAGGCAACAGCGGCAGGCCGAGGTCATGGCAGGCCTTGCCGACGGCGCGCGTGTAGCCGGGGCTGACGCCGAACTTCGCGCCAGCCAGCGCGGAGGCCTGCGCGTCCGCCGCGCTGCGGATGGTGCCGGCGCCGGCAACGGCATCGGGCACCTCCTTGGCAATGGCCTCGATGCACTGCAGCGCCTGCGGCGTGCGCAGCGTCACCTCCAGCATGCGGATGCCACCGGCCACCAGCGCGCGCGCCAGCGGCACGGCATGGGCCACGTCGTGCAGCACGATGACCGGGATCACCGGTGCGTCGCGCATCACCTGGAGCGCGGTCAATGTCTCTTTCACAGCCATGTACAGGCTCCTTTTTCTGCGGTCAAAGCATTGCGGCGCATGCCGGCGAACAGTTCGCGGCCGAGGCCTCGGCCATCGGCATCGCGCTGGGATTCAGGCTGGACGGCGTTCTCGCGCGCGGCCCATTCGTCTTCGGGCAGCAGCACAGCCAGCGTGCCGGCCACGGCGTCGAGACGGATCAGGTCGCCGTCGCGCACCTTGGCCAGCGGGCCGCCGGCAGCCGCCTCGGGCGAGAGATGAATGGCCGCAGGGATCTTGCCCGACGCGCCGCTCATGCGCCCGTCCGTGACGAGCGCCACGCGGAAGCCCTTGCCTTGCAACACCGACAGCGGCGGCGTGAGCTTGTGCAACTCCGGCATGCCGTTGGCCTGCGGACCCTGCCAGCGCACCACGCACACCACGTCGCGATCCAGTTCGCCAGCGGTGAAGGCCTTCTGCAACGCGAACTGCGAATCGAACACGCGCGCCGGCGCCTCGATCACATGGCGGTCATCAGGCACCGACGACACCTTGATCACGCTGCGCCCCAGGTTGCCGCTCAGCAGCTTGAGGCCGCCCGTGGCGCTGAAGGGCTTGCCGACCGGTCGCGTGATGGCCTCGTTGGCCAGCGGCGCCGCTGCATTCCAACGCAGCGTTGCAGTGGCTGCGTCCGCCAGTTCAGGGATGCCGGCGAATTCTCGGATGCCGCCCGCGCGCACCGTCATCACATCGGCATGCATCAGGCCGGCGTCGACCAGCTCGCCGATGACGAAGCCCGGACCGCCCGCGGACTGGAACTCGTTGACGTCGGCGACGCCGTTGGGATACACGCGCGCCAGCAGCGGGATCACGTCGGAGAGCTTGGAGAAGTCATCCCAGTCGATCAGGATCCCGGCCGCGCGGGCGACCGCCACCCAGTGGATCAAATGGTTGGTCGAGCCGCCCGTGGCCAGCAGCGCGGCCATCGCATTGACGATGGCCCGTTCATCGACCATCACACCGATCGGCGGGCAGTCGTAGGCCTGCGCCGCGGCACGTCCGAGCACCGTGCGAACCGCCTCGCGCGTGAGCGCCTCCCGCATCGAATCGGCGGGCTGGATGAACGCGCTGCCGGGCACATGCAGGCCCATCGCTTCCAGCAGCATCTGGTTGCTGTTGGCGGTGCCGTAGAAGGTGCAGGTGCCTTGGCCGTGATAGGCCGCCATCTCCGCTTCGAGCAAGCCCTTGCGGCCGACCAGGCCTTGCGCGGCCTGCTCGCGCACCTTCGACTTGGCCGTGTTCGACAGGCCCGACGGCATCGGCCCCGCCGGCACGAAAACCGTCGGCAGATGACCGAAGTGCAGCGAGCCGATGAGCAGGCCCGGCACGATCTTGTCGCACACGCCGAGCAGCAGTGCCGCATCGAACATGTCATGGGTCAGGGCCACGGCCGTGCTCATCGCGATGATGTCGCGGCTGAACAGGCTCAGTTCCATGCCGGGCGTGCCCTGCGTCACGCCGTCGCACATGGCGGGAACGCCGCCGGCCACCTGGGCAGTGGCGCCGAGCTTGCGCGCCTCGTTCTTGATGATGTCGGGGTAGTGCTGGTACGGCGCATGGGCCGAGAGCATGTCGTTGTAGGCGGTGACGACGCCGATGTTCGGCGCCCGCTCGCTCACCACCTTGAACTTGTCATTGGCCGGTATGGCGGCCACGGCATGCGCGACGTTGGCGCATCCCATGCGATCGGAGCCTCGGTCGCGGTCACGTATTTCGGCCAACTGCTGCAGGTAGGCACTGCGCATCGGCTGGCTGCGCGCACGAATCCGCTCGGTGACCTCTAGGACTGTGGGGTGTGTGGTCATGGCCAATCATCGTACCAAAGCAATATGAAAAGCCCGGTGCTACCGGGCTTTTCATCAATACGCTCTTGCGCCTTGCGCGCCCCGTTGTCAGTCGACCAGCTTGACTTCGACGCGACGGGCCTGCGCGTTGCTGCCGGTGCCCTCGGTGGTTTCGGGCTTCTTGAGTTCGAGCTTGTCGGCCGGCACACCAAGACCGACCAGCACGTCACGCACCGCTTCGGCGCGCTTCTTGGAGAGTTGCTCGTTGATGGCGGCGTCGCCCGTGGTGTCGTGGTAGCCGGAGATCACGGCACGCTTGCCGGCCTGGATCCCCTGGATCACGGCGGCCAGCGCTTCGGCAGCGCCAGGAGCGAGGTCGGTGCTGCCGGTAGCGAAGTAGAAGTTCACGACACCGTTTTCCACACGGATGCTGGCGCCATCCGGAATCACGACCACCACTGTTTCGGTGACCGTGGCCACGACAGGTGCAGTGGCTGCCACGACCGCAGGCTTGGCCTTGTGCGCCTTGCCGTTCGCATACAGCGCAATGCCGATCACGAGGAACAGCACCAGGGCAATGACGCCCACTGCGATGCCGAGAATGAGGTTTTGTTGACTATCGTCGTCGCTGGGGGATGCCATCGGGCGAACTCCGTTATTGAGGGGCAAGTAAATAATGGTGCGGTGAACCATGTACAGCAAATTGTAGGTGCACCGGTGCCCGATCCCGGTCCCCCCGGGCTCGACCCCATGCCGAAGCCGCTGCGCGACCCCAAGCCGATGCTCGACCGCGTGATCGAGGAATGGGGCGGCCACCACGACCTGTGGCTCTTCGGCTACGGCTCGCTGATCTGGAAGCAGGAGTTCGAGCACGCCGAGCGCCGGCCCGCCAAGGTGCATGGCTGGCACCGTGCGCTCAAGATGTGGAGCCGGGTCAATCGCGGCACACCGTCGAACCCGGGGCTGGTGTTCGGCTTGCTCTCGGGCGGCAGCGTGCAGGGGATGGTGTTTCGCATCCCGGCAGCCGACGGGCTGGAGACGCTGGGCCGCCTGTGGCTGCGCGAGATGCCGACCGGCGTGTATGACCCGCGCTGGCTCGACTGCAACACGCCCGGCGGCAAGGTGCGCGCGCTGGCTTTCACCTTGTCGCGGCGCAGCCCCAACTTCACCGGTGAACTGGCCGAGGCGCGCTACCGCGAGATCTTTGCCAGTGCGGCCGGGCGCTACGGCACGTCGATCGACTATGCGCGGCAGACCTTCCTGGAACTGCGCCGTCATGGCATCCATGACGCGGCACTGGCGCGGCTGGTGAGGATGGCAGGGGATGACCTGGTGGCGGCATTGCACGGCAACCCGGCGTCGCAGGCATCGGCGGCGTCGGACAACTCCCCGTGATGCGGAGGCTTGTGCTGCGCGGCCTTTACCCGCGCAAGGCGCCGCCGGATACTGGTGCCGCAATACATCAGGAGAAGCCATGAACCTTCGATTCGCTGCCTTGTCCACCCTCGTCCTTGCGGGTGCCTTCCTTGCCGGCTGCGGCAGCATGGGCACGGGAAAGGCCGCTGCCGTCGCCAACCTCGCGCCCACGGGCGCCCTCACACCCAACCCGACCAAGGGCAAGGCGAGCTTCACGGCGCTGGACCATGGCGTCCGCCTCACAGGCGAAGTCAGCGGCCTGCCTCCGGGCAGCGAACATGGCTTCCACATCCATGAAAAAGGCGACTGCGGCGACAACGCGATGGCAGCGGGCGGCCACTTCAACCCGGCCGGCGGTACCCATGGAAAGTTCGAGCAGGCGGGCAGCCACGCGGGCGAACTGCCCAGCCTGGTGGCCGACGGCACCGGCGTCGCGCGCTTCAACGTCGAGGTGCATTCGATCTCATTGACCGACGGCGCCACCAACAACGTGGTGGGGCGCGCGCTGGTGGTTCATCGCGACCCGGATGACTTCAAGACGCAACCGGCCGGCAACTCGGGGCCGCGCACTGCTTGCGCGGTGATCACGAAGGGTTGAGAGGGAGGCTCTGAAAAAGTCCTCGCGAGGACGCGCGGCCCGCGAAGGACTGGTTCAGAGTCGCCCCAACAGCGCCTCGGCGCGTGCGAGTGCTTCGAGCGTGTCGATGTCGGTCACGATGCCGACGTCGTCGACCTCGATGTCCGCGACCTTGCCTGCAGCCCGCAGCGCCTTGAGCACGGGCGCGGCGCCCAGGTTGCCTTCCAACGCCATCAGCGCGTCACGGTTGGCCCGTGCGAAGCCGACCGGATGGCCGCGCTCGCCCCGAAAGAAGGGCTGCGCCGCCTGCGTCTCGCCGCCGAGCGCCTCTGCGACCTGACGCAGCGTGGAAGCCCGGACCAGCGGCAGGTCGCCCGGCAGGATCATCCAGCCGGCTGCATCGGGCGTGTTGCGCACCGCCGCCGCGATCGAGTCGCCCATGCCCGGATGGCCCGCGTCCTCCAGGCGCCACGGCAAGCCACTCGCCTGCACATGGGCCAGCGTGTGCGCCAGCACCGCCTTGCCGGCCAGCAAGGCCTGCAGCTTGGAACCAGTGCCGCCGGAAGCGACGAAGCGTTCGCCGCGTCCGGAGGCCAGCACGATGACGGTGGGCAGTGTGTCGGTCATGGTCGGAGTATCGGTGTCCTGTCGGTGTGCGGCGGCAGGGCGCGACAATGGACGGATGAGCTCACCGAACGATTCCCTCGCCGGCCTGCGCAAGAGCTACGAGCGCGCCGAACTGGACGAAACCGCCAGCGCCAGCGATCCGCTGAAGCAGTTCGAGCGCTGGCTCACCGAAGCCATCGACGCCAAGGTGCCCGAACCCAACGCCATGACGCTGGCCACCGTGGCCGGCGACCTGCGGCCCTCGACGCGCATCGTGCTGATCAAGGGCTACGACGCCCGCGGCATCGTCTGGTTCACCAACTACCAGAGCCGCAAAGGCCAGGAGCTGGCGGGCAATCCGTTCGCGGCGCTGCAGTTCCATTGGGTCGAGCTGGAGCGCGTGGTGCGCATCGAGGGCCGCGTCGAGAAGGTCGATGGGGCCGAGAGCGACGCCTACTTCGCCAGCCGTCCGCTGGATTCCCGCATCGGTGCATGGGCCAGTCCGCAGAGCGAAGTGATCGAGGGGCGGCAAGTGCTGGTGAAGAACGCCGCGGTCATCGCGGCCAAGCATCTGCTGTCGCCGCCGCGGCCGCCGCATTGGGGTGGCTATCGGCTGGTGCCTGATCGCTGGGAGTTCTGGCAGGGCCGCGCGAGTCGGCTGCATGACCGGCTGCGCTACCGCCTGCAAGACGGTGCATGGCTGCGTGAGCGCCTGGCACCTTGATTGAAACGCCTCAGAGATAGCCGACGAGGGCCATCACACCCGACAGCGTGACCAACGCCAGCACCGTCGACACCACCACGCTGGCCGTGACCAGTTCCTCCGCCACCTTGTAGCGCTGCGAGAACAGGAACACGTTGGCGCCGATCGGCAGCGCCGCAGCGACCACCATCACAGCCAGCGGTAAGCCGCGCAGGCCCATGACCCAGCCGAGGCCGAGCGTCAGCAGCGGATGCACCACGTTCTTGAACAGCGCCTGCACCAGCGCGCCGCGCCAGTGCTGTCCCACGGGCGTCAGCGCCAGCGTGACGCCCACCATGGCGAGTGCGACCGGGCTGAAGGCCTGCCCAAGCAGATTGATGGGCGTATCGATTGCCACCGGCAACGTCCAGCCGGTCTGCGCGAACAGCAGCCCCGCGATGATGGGCAGGGGCACCGGATGAATGATGGCGTTGCGCAAGGCGCGGCCCACCGTGCGCAGCATCGCCTTGCGGTCCTGCCGCCCGCCGCTCTGGGCCGCGTTTTCATGTGCCACCGCCAGTTCCAGCACCACCGTGGCGCTCGTCAGCAACACCAGCGAATGCAGCGAGATCAGCGTCAACAGCACCACCATGCCCTCCGGCCCGTAGGCCAGCCCGACCAGCGCGATGCCGATCATCACGGTGTTGCTGTAGGTGTTGGCCAGCGCCAGCACGGCGGCCGTCCGGTTGAAGCCGCGCCAGAACATCGTCGCCGCGAAGATCAGCCCGGCCGCCAGGAAGTACGCCGCCACCGGCCGCAGGCTCAACTGCTCCACGTGGACCGTGCTCATCGAGCGGAACAGCAGCGCCGGCGCCAGCAGCATGAAGATCAGGTTCGACAGGTCCTTGACCGACTTGCCGCCGATCCAGCCGCGCTTGCCCGCGAGGTAGCCCGCCGCGATCAGCAGGACCACGGGCAGCAGCGAGGAAATGACCGTCGTATTCAGTGCTTCACCCGACTTGCGAAGGTCTTCAGAAACTTCTCGACCTTCGGCCCGACCACGAAGGCGCAATAGCCCTGGTTCGGGTTGTTCTTGAAGTAGTCCTGGTGCCAGGCCTCCGCCGTGGAGTAGTTGGCCAGGGGCTCGACCTCGGTGACGATGGGCGAGCGCCAGGTCTTGCTCTCGGTGGTCTCGCGGATGACCGACTGCGCCACCTCGCGTTGCGCCTCGGTGGTCGTGTAGATGCCGCTCCGGTATTGGGTGCCGGTGTCGTTGCCCTGCCGGTTCAACGTGGTCGGGTCGTGCACCACGAAGAAGATCTCGAGGATCTCGCGCAAGGAGATCTGTGCCGTGTCGAACTCGACCTTGACCACCTCCACATGCCCGGTGCGGCCGGTGCACACCTGCTCGTAGCTCGGATTGACCACCGGGCCGTTGCAGTAGCCCGATTCCACGTCGGTCACACCCTGGACGCGGTCGAATACCGCCTCGGTGCACCAGAAACAGCCGCCGCCCAGCACGATGGATTCAGTCGAGGAAGACATGGATTGCAGTCCCGGATGTGGCAAAAGACACAGCCCGGCATTGTCGCGGCTTGACGCTCGGCGCGTCGCTCACTACATTACTAACCCGCTAGTCATTAATTTTCATGCCGTCTTCCAGCTTTCTTGCCGACAAGGTGCGCGCAGTCAGCGCCAAGCGCGAGCGCCGCAAGGAAGCCCGCCCTGGCGAACTGCTCGACGCCGCCCTCGACCTGTTCGTCGAAAAAGGCTTTGCCGCCACTCGCTCCGAGGAAGTCGCGGCGCGCGCCGGCGTTTCCAAGGGCACGCTGTTCCTCTACTTCCCCAGCAAGGAAGAGCTCTTCAAGGCCGTGGTCCGCGAGAACATGTCCGGCCATTTCCCGGACTGGAACAAGGAGTTCGAGGCCTTCGAGGGCAGCACGCCCGACATGCTGCGCCACGTGATGCGCACCTGGTGGGAACGCATCGGTGCCACGCGCCTTTCCGGCATCACCAAGCTCATGATGAGCGAGGGCAGCAACTTCCCGGAACTCGCCGCCTTCTACCAGGCCGAGGTGGTCATGCCCGGCCATGAACTGTTGCGTCGCGTGTTCCGGCGCGGCGTGGAACGCGGCGAATTCAAGCCGATCGATATCGACATGGCGGTCTACACCATCGTCGCCCCCATGATCTTTCTCATGCTGTCCAAACATTCCAGCAACATCTGCATGGCGCCGAGCATCGAACTCGACGCCGACAAGTACATCGCACTGCAAGCCGAGACGCTGTTGAACGGCGTCTGTTCGCCGACTGGGAGCGGCGCATGAAGAAGACCTGGCTGCGCTGGGTGATCGCCGCACTGGTGCTGGTGCTGATCGGCGCCAGCGTGCTGCGCGCGCTCTCGGCGCGCAAGGCCCAGCAAGCCGCCATCGCCGCCGCCGCGCAACCCGCCGAGACCGAAGTGGTGCTGACGCCTTCCGAGACGGTGCGCGCGACGCAGCGCGAACTGATGCAGACGCTGCCGGTCTCCGGCACGCTGCGCGCGGTCGACTCGGCCGTGGTCAAGGCGCGCGTGGCCGGCGAACTGATCGGCCTCACGCTGCGCGAAGGCGACTCGGTCACGGCCGGTCAGGTGGTCGCGCGCATCGATCCCACCGAATACAACTTCCGCGTGCAGCAGGCGCAGGAGCAGGCCGATTCGGCCCGCGCGCAAACCGAAATGGCGCAGCGCACGCTCGACAACAACAAGGCGCTGGTCGACCAGGGCTTCATCTCGCGCAACGCGCTCGACACATCGCAATCGACCCTCAACGCGGCGCAATCCACGCACCGTGCTGCCCTCGCCGCGGTCGACGTGGCGCGCAAGTCGCTCAACGACACGGTGCTCAAGAGCCCGATCTCCGGTCAGGTCGCGGCACGCCTGGCACAACCCGGCGAGCGCGTGGCCATCGATGGCCGCGTGCTGGAAGTGGTCGACCTGAGCCGGATCGAAGTCGAGGCGACCATGTCGGCGGCCGATTCGGTGTCGGTGCGCGTCGGCCAGCGCGCCTCGCTGCAGATCGAAGGCAGCACCGCAGGCATGGCGAGCACGGCGTCGGCGGAACGCAAGGTCACTGCGAGCGTGGTCCGCGTGAATCCGAGCGCACAGGCGGGCAGCCGCAGCGTGCTGGTCTACCTGCGCCTGGACAGCAACACCGGCTTCCGCCAAGGGCTGTTCGCGCAGGGCACGATCGATGTGGGTCGGACCACCGCGCTGGCACTGCCGCTGACTGCCGTGCGCATCGACAAGCCCGCGCCCTACGTGCAGACCGTGGTCGATGGGCGCATTGCCTACCGTCAAGTGCAGACCGGGCTGCGCGGCCAAGTGAACGGCCAGACGCTGGTGGCGGTGACCGGCGTGGAAGACGGTGCGCTGGTGGTGGCCGGCACGGTCGGCCCGCTGCGCGAAGGCACGCGCGTCAAGCTGGCCGAGGGCGCGGCGGCGCCTGTTGCCGCGCCTGCGGCATCCGCAGCACCCGCTGCTTCGCCCGCGCCCGCGGCCCCGGCGGCACCAGCCCCTGCGGCACCGGCCCCCGAGGCTGCTGTTGCGTCGGCGCCCGCCGCCCCCGCCGCATCGGGCGCCGCGCGTCCGGCGCCCTGATCGGCGCGCCCGGCCATGTGGTTCACTCGCGTCAGCCTGCGCAACCCTGTCTTCGCCACCATGCTGATGCTGGCGCTGGTGGTGCTCGGCGCCTTCTCGTACCAGCGCCTGAAGATCGACCAGTTCCCGAACATCGACTTTCCGGTGGTGGTGGTCATCACCGAATACCCCGGCGCCTCGCCCGAAATCGTCGAGAGCGAAGTCACCAAGAAGATCGAGGAAGGCGTCAACTCGATCGCCGGCATCAACAACCTGACCTCGCGCAGCTATGAAGGCCAGTCGGTCGTCATCATCGAGTTCCAGTTGTATGTCGACGGACGCAAGGCCGCCGATGACGTGCGCGAGAAGGTGGCCGCGGTTCGCCCCTTGTTCCGCGACGAGGTGAAGGACCCACGGGTGCTGCGCTTCGACCCGGCATCACGCGCGGTGTGGTCGGTGGCGGTGCTACCCGATGCGGCGACGAGCGCGCCATCAGGCCGCCAGCCCAGCGCCATCGAACTCACCAACTGGGCCGACCAGGTGCTGAAGAAGCGCCTGGAGAACGTGCGCGGCGTCGGCTCCGTCACGCTCGTGGGCGGCACCAAGCGTGAGATCAATCTCTACCTCAATCCGGGCGCGATGGAGTCGCTCGGCGTCACCGCCGAGCAAGTGGTGAACGCGGTGCGCAACGAAAACCAGGCGCTGCCGGTCGGCTCCGTGCGTTCGCTGGAACAGGACCGCGTGGTGCAGATCGATGCGCGCATGGAGCGGCCGGAAGATTTCGGCAAGATCATCGTGGCCCGCAAGGCCGGCGCGCCGATCCGCGTGGACCAGGTCGCGCGCGTCTCGGATGGCGCGCAGGAGGTCGACACCCTCGCCCTCTACAACGGCCAGCGCACGCTGCTGCTTTCCGTGCAGAAGGCGCAGGACGAGAACACCATCGGCGTGGTCGACGGCTTGGTCAAGGCCATCGCCGACATCAAGCCGCAACTGCCGCCCGGCGTGAAGCTGGAGCCCATCGGTGACGCGTCACGTTCGATCCGCGTGGCCGTGCAGAACGTGCGCCAGACGCTGATCGAAGGCGCGCTGCTCACCGTGCTGATCGTGTTCCTGTTCCTGAACTCGTGGCGCTCGACGGTCATCACCGGGCTCACGCTGCCGATCGCCTTGATCGGCACCTTCTGGTTCATGCAGATGTTCGGCTTCACGATCAACATGATCACGCTCATGGCGCTGTCGCTGTGCGTGGGCCTGCTGATCGACGACGCGATCGTGGTGCGCGAGAACATCGTGCGCCATGTGCAGATGGGCAAGGCACCCTACAAGGCCGCGCTCGACGGCACGCAGGAGATCGGCCTGGCGGTGCTGGCCACCACGCTGTCGATCGTCGCGGTGTTCCTGCCGATCGGCTTCATGGGCGGCATCATCGGCAAGTTCTTCCACGAGTTCGGCATCACCATCGTCGCGGCGGTGATGATCTCGATGTTCGTGAGCTTCACGCTGGACCCGATGCTGTCCAGCCTGTGGCACGACCCCGCCATCGACAAGCACGGCAAGAAGCGCGGCAAGCCGGTCACCTTCTACGACAAGACCATCGGCCGCGTCACCGGCTGGTTCGACGATGCGACCGAGAAGCTGGCGGACGGCTACCAGTCCATCCTGCGCTGGTCGCTCAAGCACAAGCTGGCCACAGTGTTCGCCGCGGTCGGCATCTTCATCGGCAGCATCTTCATGGTGCCGCTGCTGGGCACCGAGTTCGTGCCCAAGGCCGACTTCTCCGAGACGGCGATCAACTTCTACACCCCGGTCGGCTCCTCGCTCGAAGTGACGGAATCCAAGGCGACGCAGGTCGACGCCATCCTGCACGACATGCCCGAGGTGCGCTACACGCTCACCACCATCAACACCGGCGATGCACAGGGCAAGATCTACGCGAGCATCTACGTGCGCCTGGTCGACCGCAAGTCACGCAATCGCAGCGTCGACCAGATGTCCGCCGTGCTGCGCGAGAAGCTGCGCGCAGTGCCCGGCATCACCGTCACGCACGTCGGCCTGCGCGATTCGGTGGGCGGCAACAAGCCGATCGAGTTCTCGCTGCAAGGCCCCGACCTGCAGGAACTGGAGCGCCTGACCAAGCTCGTCACCGAGCGCATCCGCACCATCCCCGGCCTGGTCGACCTCGACTCCAGCCTCAAGCCCAACAAGCCGACGGTGAGCGTGGTGGTCAAGCGCGACGCGGCCTCCGACCTGGGCCTGGGCGTGGCGTCCATCGCGAACGCCTTGCGCACGCTGGTGGCCGGCACCACGGTCGGCACCTGGCGCGCACCGGACGACCAGACCTACGACGTCAACGTGCGCCTCGCCCCCGAGGTGCGCAACACACCGGGCGACCTGGCGCGACTGCCCTTCGTCAGCAACGCCATGGGCGCCAACGCCGACGGCAGCAGCCGCATCGTGCGCCTGCAGCAGGTGGCCGACGTGCGCGAGTCCACCGGTCCCAACCAGATCAACCGTCGCGCCCTCGCCCGCGAAGTCTCGATCAACGCCAACACCGACGTGCGCTCGGCCGGCGAGGTGTCGGCCGACATCCGTACCGCGCTCGACGGCATCGCCTTCCCGCCCGGCTACGGCTACCAGTTCAGCGGCTCGGCCAAGAACATGCAGGAGTCCTTCGGCTATGCCGTATCGGCGCTGGCGCTGGCGATCATCTTCATCTACATGATCCTGGCCAGCCAGTTCAAGAGCTTCCTGCAGCCGCTCGCGCTGATGACCGCGCTGCCGCTCACCCTCATCGGCGTGGTGCTGGCGCTGCTGACCTTCCATTCGACACTGTCGATGTTCTCGATCATCGGCATCGTGATGCTGATGGGGCTGGTGACGAAGAACGCCATCCTGCTGGTCGACTTCGCCATCCGTTCGCGCGCGCCGCATCTTGCCGACGACGGCAGCACGGTGCCCGGCCTGGACCGTGCGGACGCCCTGCTGCTCGCGGCCCGGGTACGGCTGCGGCCCATCCTCATGACCACGCTGGCGATGATCTTCGGCATGGTGCCGCTGGCCTTTGCGCTGAGCGAAGGCGCCGAGCAACGTGCACCGATGGGCCAGGCGGTGATCGGCGGGGTGATCACCTCGTCGCTGCTGACGCTGGTCGTGGTGCCGGTCGTGTACTGCTACATGGACGACCTGGCCAACTGGGCGCGACGCAAATGGCATGGCGCGCCAGCCGCGCCGGTGGACGCCACACCTAAAATTGAAGGCTTGTCCTGACCCGCCCGAGAAAGACCATGAATCCTCACGCCAACCCCACGCTTGAAAACCTGCGCTTCAACATGATCGAGCAGCAAATCCGACCCTGGGATGTGCACGATCCAGCCGTCCTTGCACTGCTCAACGAGATCCATCGCGAGGACTACACGCCCGAGGCGCACCGCACCCTGTCCTTCTTCGACATGGAACTGCCGCTCGGCGACGGCAGCGTGCCCGGCGAAATCATGCTGGCGCCCAAGATCGAAGCGCGCACGCTCAACGACCTGAAGGTGCAGAAGCACGAGACCGTGCTCGAGATCGGCACCGGCTCCGGCTTCATGGCCGCGCTGCTGGCCAGCAGCGGCGCCAGCGTGCTGACGCTCGAGATCAACCCCGAGATCGCCGCGACCGCCAGGGAGACGCTGCGCCGCAACGGCGTGCGGAACGTCGAGGTGCGCGTGGCCGATGGCTCCAAGCCGCTGCCCAGTGGCCCCACATTCGATGTGATCGTGCTGAGCGGTTCGGTCGCGAAGATCCCGCAGAACCTGCTGGGCTCGCTGAAGATCGGCGGCCGCCTCGCAGCCATCGTCGGCCAGGAACCCATGATGCGCATGCACTTCGTCACGCGCACCGGCGAAGGCCAATGGAGCACCGCCCAGCCCTGGGACACGGTGGCGCCGCGCCTGCTGAACTTCCCCGAGCCCTCGCGCTTCGCGTTCTGAGCACGACGCGATGATCGATCAAGTCGCCCCCGCCGACCTGGCCGCTTGGTTCGCCGCCGATGCGGCCGCCGCGCCGGTGCTGCTGGACGTGCGCGAGCCCTGGGAATGGCAGACCGCCAGCGTCACGCCCTCCGGCTTCACGCTGCTCACCATTCCCATGAACGAGATTCCGGGACGCCTGTCCGAACTCGATCCGGCCCAGCGCGTGGCCTGCCTGTGCCACCACGGCGCGCGCAGCCAGCGCGTGGCCATGTTCCTGGCCCAGAACGGATTTGATGCGTTGGCCAATGTGGCCGGCGGCATCAACGCCTGGTCGGTCCAGCACGACCCCACCGTCCCCCGCTACTAGGATGGCCCACCCCCGAATGCGCCTGCGGCGCTCCCCCTCAAGGGGGCGCACCCAGCGGCCCGGCAAAGCCGGTTCCGCGGGTGCCCACGAACAGGCTTTGCCTTGCTCGCCCTGCGGTGTTTCACGAACGGCATCGTGACCCATCCGTCCCGCTTTATCTTTGAGGATTCTTGATGCCCCTCTGGCCCCGGCTGCTCCCCCTCCCTGCCGCATTGCTCGTGGCGCTTTCATTGCCGGCTCATGGCCAGAGCCTGATCGAACTCTATGACGCCGCGCGCGGCTACGACGCCACCTACAAGGCGGCGCTTGCGCAGTACGACGCCAGCATCGCCCGCGCCGCGCAGGCCAAGGCGGGCATCCTGCCGGCCGTGGGTCTGTCGGGCAGCGCCGTGCACAGCAACATCAATGTCGAGACGCCGCAGGCCGACATCACGCGAAAGATCAACACGCAGGCCGGTGGCGTCAATGCCACGCAGCCGCTGTACCGTCCGGCCAACTGGGCCACCTACGAGCAGGGCAAGCGCCAGGCCGAAATCGCGCAAGCAGTGCTGACCGCGGCCGAGCAGGACCTCATCGTGCGCGTGAGCCAGGGCTACTTCGATGTACTCGCCAGCCAGGACACGCTGGCGCTGGTGCGCGCCCAGAAGGCGGCAACGGCGGAACAACTGGCGTCGGCCAAGCGCAACTTCGAAGTCGGCACCGCCACCATCACCGACACGCGCGAGGCCCAGGCCCGCTTCGACCTGGTCGTCGCACAGGAGATCGCGGCCGAGAACGACCTGCAGATCAAGAAGATCGCGCTCGATGAACTGGTCGGCCGGATCGGCACCAACCCCACGCCGCTGGCCGCGCCCGTGACCCTGCCCGCCTTGCTGCCGGCGGATGTCAATGTCTGGGTGGCGCAGGCCGAGGCGGTGCATCCATCGATCCTGCAGGCGAAGCTCGGCGTCGACGTGGCCGGGCTCGAAGTCAAGAAGGCCGAGGCCGGCCACAAGCCCACGCTCGACGTGCAGGCCGGCTACAACGTCACCAACAACCCGCAAGGCACCTCGACGGCGCTCGGCAAGTCGCGCATCAACGCGGGCACGGTCGGCGTGGTGTTCAACATGCCGCTGTTCGCAGGCTTCGCGACCGAGAACCGCATCAAGGAAACACTGGCCCTGGAAGACCAGTCGCGCTCGATCCTCGATTCGACGCGCCGCACCGTCAACCAGCTCACGCGAAGTGTCTACCTCAGCCTGGTGTCGGGCGCGGGGCAGGTCAAGGCGCTGGAAGCGGCCGAGGCCTCCAGCCAGAGCGCACTCGATGCCAACCGTCTGGGCTACCAGGTCGGCGTGCGCATCAACATCGACGTGCTGAATTCGCAGAGCCAGCTCTACCAGACCAAGCGCGACCTGGCCTTGGCGCGCTATGGCGTGCTGCTGGGCAACCTGAAGCTGCGCCAAGCCAACGGCACGCTGGTGCCGGTGGACCTGCAGCCGATCAATGCCACGCTGGCACAGGCCGGCAGTGCGGCGGCGGGCGCTTCGCCGACCGTGCCTTCGGCCGCGACGATCAGCCCGGTGCCGGTGCCGGCGAATTCCATTCCCGGCGCGACGCCGGTGGTGCCGCAGCAGCCCTTCAATCCGCCGGCGCCCGTGATGCCGGTGCCGCCTCCGCCGCCGGTGATCCTGAACCCGCCGACGCGCTGAGTCGACGCACACCGGAATCGCGGCGGAAGCGTCGCATGGCGGTGGCCGTGTTGGCCCGGATCAAAAACCGGAAGGGCAAGCGCCTCATGGTGGAACACTCGAAGCCGAGCGTTTCACCATTTCGCTTGAGGTTCGTCAAGTCAAACGGTAGATTCCGTTGGAGAACGCCGCGTCTCCAAGCGCAACCACTTCCTCTTGATCGGAGCGACGATGGACAGTACGAAGAACCGGCCGAAGCGGGTATTTATCAGCGTTCCCAGAGACCACAATTTAGGGCCAACGCAAAGAATACTGAAACAGGCCATTCTCAAAGAATTGCGCGCCCAGGGAATTGAACCGCAGGAATTTCAGGTTTCCGGATTACCACTGCGTTCACCATACACGTTCCAAGCAGTTCGGGACATCATGGCACGGTGCCATGGCGCACTGATATTGGGATTCGCCAGATGGCACGCTCAAGGTGTTCAGAATGGGCTCGCGATTCCCACGGTCTGGAATCACTTTGAAGGTGCATTCGCACTCGCGCTAAAGAAGGAATTGCTTGTAATCACAGAAGAGCATGTTTCGGAAGACGGAATCACTTGGGGCGGCGGAGGGCAGTTGGTCCTTCGTGCTCCGACCGAAACTGGCCCTGAATGGCTGCAATCGGAGGATGCAAAGCGGCAACTTGACGCTTGGATTGAAGCGGTAAAAGACGTCGACGACATCTTTCTTGCATACAGCAGCAAAGGAAGAAGCACTGCGCTTGATATACATCGATTTCTGACATCCCGAAACGTGACCGTCAAGGACTGGGAAATCGACTTTGCCCCCGCTGGAACGATACTCGACCGTCTTCACGAAGCGTCACGCAATTGCCTCGGTGCGGTGATGCTTCTGACAAAGGATGACGAGTTTCTCGGTGAGGAAAACTATGCGGCCCCCAGAGATAACGTCATCTTTGAGATGGGCATGTTCATGGAAGCGAAAGGGCGAGAGCGCGTCCTGGTTGTTCGAGAGGAGGGGGCGAAGATGCCTGCTGATATCGGTGGAGGAATCTATTTGTCGCTAAAGGATAGAAGCGACATTTCTTCAATCCACGCAGGATTGCTCCACTTCATTGAGAAGCAGATCTAGGACATTGAGCAAGTATCTGCGGAGCAAGCTCTGACCACAGAGACGTACAACCCTTGACGATAGCTTGCTGGCTCATGCCAATCGTCGCGAAGTCTTCGAAACACATTGGAGCCTTACGCCGGAGAGCTTACGCAGCAGCCTGTGCGCGCTCGCGTAGAACGAGCGTCTGCACGGCCATGCCGATGGCGCCCCGCTCGTCGTAGAGGTATGAGTTCACAATGCCGCCGCCGTCACCATGAACTTGGCTTTCGGAAAGAAGGCCGATCCATTCCCCAACCGGCTCGCGGTACAGATGGATGCTGATGTCGGCGTTGGAGAACAGGAAACGACTGACCGGCAGCACCCAGGCCAGTCCATTGCCGAAATCCGCCGCCGCGGCGGCACGCATGGCAGGCGATGTCGGCGCGCCTTGCACCAGCGGCATGATCGGGCGAAACCATGCGCCAGCAGGGCCAGGCCGCGTCGTATCGCCTTGCGCGACGCGCGTTTCCATGGCCGTGCGATAGAAAGACACGCCCTCCGGCAGGCCCGGAATGCGCACCGGCTCGCTGCACTGCGCCGGCAACCGCTCCAGTTGCGCGGGTGACCAGCCGATGGGCAGGTCGGCGGGCAGCTTCAGCGGATCGATGCGCATCAGCAGCGCATGGGCGCGCGCGACCAGCGCATCGCCAGCGACCATGTCGATGCCCACGCGCGCCGTCGAACGCGCGGCCTGTGTGCTGCATTGCGTGCGCAGCGGCGATACCGGCACCGGCTTGATCAACTCCACGGTCAATCGCGCCAGCCGCCACCCCCGGCCGGGCGCGGCGGTCTCCGCAACGTGCGCCAGCAACGCGCAAGGCGCGCCGCCGTGTTGGGCCCGCGGATCCCAAGGGCCACGCGAGTGATCGGTAGGCAGCCACAGCTCACCCTCCCGCAAGTAGACTGCCGGGGCGCCGGATGTTGATGAAACGGGATGGGTCATGAATTCGCGGATATGGCCTGCGCGTGAAGGCCGTTGGAAGAATGAAAAAATTCTAGTGGCCTGTCACGGGCAGCCCATGGCCGTTGTCCAGTTCTCCCCATGAAAGCACCCCCCGCCCCGTCGAAACGAAGACGGCCGCTCCAGTCGCGCTCGAAGGAAACCTCGCGCGCATTGCAGGAAGCCTTCGTCCAACTCCTCGTCGAGCGTGACTACGCCCGCGTGACGATCCGCGAGATCGTCATGGTGGCCGGCACCGGCCTCGGCAGCTTCTACCAGTACTTCGCCAGCAAGGACGAGCTGGCTCGCACCTGCATCCACTTGCGGACCAAGGCGCTGCTGCAGGCCATGCGCGAAGCCGTGAACCAGAACGCCGGACGGCCTTGGCCCGAGATCGTCGATGCGATGCTCGAATCGCAACTCGCCGCCGTGCGCGAGCGGCCGCGGGAATGGAGCGTGCACTTCCTGCTGGAGCGTCACCTGTCCGGTCCGGAGGCCTATCGCAAGATGTACGGGCAGTTCATCGACGAATGGGTCCACGCCTTCGATGCCAGTAGCGACCTGCCGCCCGCATTTCCGAAGCAGGAGGCGGCGCAGGTGAGCCAGGCCATCCTCTACGAGCTGGTCGCCGCCACCCACATCCGCGCGGACGGCAAGCCCGACCTGGGCATGCTGGAACGGCAATGCCGTGACGCGTTGCATGGCTACCTGGGCCGCATCGCGCCGCAGTGCGGCGCGGGCAAAACCTGAACAAGCGCGGCACATCCAGTGCCCCATCGCCCTTGGCGTGCCCACGGATTCGCCCTCGCCACGCCCCGTGAACCTGCCTTGGCGCAACGCCGCGCACACCGCCCTGAACCTGAACATTCCCAAGGGCGTTTTTCCCTAGACTTGTCCCAGCTTTATCACAACATTCGAGGCAACGCATGTCCTGGCAAACACACGAGATCACCAACCAGTTCGACGAACTGCAAGACTACAACCTGTTCACCACCGACACGCCCTTGCGCGAAGCGCTGGCCCGCGCCGGCGCCGACTGGGCCGTGCCGCAGATGACCGCGTTCGGCGAGATGCTGGGCAAGGCCGAAACGTGGCAGCTCGGCGCCGACGCCAACAAGTACAAGCCCGAGTTCGATGCCTTCGACGCGCGTGGCCGCCGCATCGACAGCGTCACCTTCCACCCGAGCTGGCACCAGCTCATGGCGCTCTATCGCGGCGAAGGCCTGATCTCGCTGCCCTTCCGCGATGAGCAACAGCGCGGCCGCTGGGCCACCTGGGCCGCAGGCTTCTACCTCAACGGCCAGGTCGAGGCAGGAGTGCTCTGCCCGGCCACGATGACGCAGGCCGCCATCCCGGTCATCCGCAAGGAACCGGCGCTGTGGGACAAGTACGCCGCCAAGCTGATGAGCAACGAATACGACCCGCGCGACATCCCCATGGACCAGAAGAAGTCGATCTGGATCGGCATGGGCATGACCGAGAAGCAAGGCGGATCGGACGTGCGCGCCAACACCACCACGGCCACGCCGGTGGGCCTGGGCGGGCGCGGCGGCGAATACCTGATCCGTGGCCACAAATGGTTCTTCTCGGCGCCGATGTGCGACGCGCACCTGGTGGTCGCGCGCACCGAGGAAGGCGGCCATTCCTGCTTCTTCGTGCCGCGCTGGCGGCCGGACGGCAGCAAGAACCCGGTGCGCATCCAGCGCCTGAAGGAGAAGCTCGGCAACCGCAGCAATTCCAGCAGCGAGGTCGAGTTCCAGGACGCACTCGGCATCCTGATGGGCGAGGAAGGCCGCGGCATTCCGACCATCATCGAGATGGCCACCTTCACGCGCCTGAACTGCGTCGTGGGCAGCGCCGCCTTCCTGCGCCAGGCAGTCGCACAGGGCGTGGGCTATGCGCGCAAGCGCAAGGTGTTCGGGCGCCTGCTGGTCGAGCAGCCGCTGATGCGCGCCGTGCTGGCCGACCTGGCCCTGGAAAGCGAAGCCGCGCTCTCGATGTCGATGCGGCTGGCGGAAGCCTTCGAGCACGGCGACGAACCGGGCCAGCGCTTCTGGAAACGCGTGATGACGCCGGCGGCCAAGTTCTGGGTGTGCAAGCGCGCGGTGGAAGTGTCGGGCGAAGCGATGGAGATCTTCGGCGGCAACGGCTACGTCGAGAACGGCCCGATGGCCCGCATGTTCCGTGAGGCGCCGGTCAATTCGATCTGGGAGGGCTCCGGCAACGTGATGTGCCTGGACGTGATGCGCGGCATCGGTCGTGACCCGGGAGGCGCGCATGCCCTGCTGCAGGAATTGGTGGGCGATGCGAATGGCGACACGCGCATCCTCGGCGAACTGAAGGCCCTCGGCGAGATGCTGCAACAGCCACCCGAGCAACTCGAGGCAATGGGCCGCCAGTTCACCCAACGGCTGGTGCTGGTGGCGCAGGCCACGCTGCTGTGCAAGACCGCGCCTGACTTCGTGGCCGAAGGCTTCATCGCGACGCGCCTGGACCCGCAATGGGGCCGCGTCGTCGGCGCGATCGACACGCGCAAGCTGGATGTTGCGGCGCTGCTGGAACGGGCCCTGCCGGAATAAGGCCGTCGCCCGAAGACAGCACACGACGCCAACCGGCAAAGCGGGCCTCGGTGTGCGCCTCACGGGACTTCACCGCGACAGACACAGCCCATCCGCGCCATGGAAACCAAGCGGCGTGGACTGATGGCAAAGTCATGGTCCCGCCGCGGATGGCGGGCACTGGCTGGCCAGCCCGAAAGGGCAAGGAGGAAACTTGAAAAGAACCATCCCCGCCGCGATCGCGGCCCTCATCGCGAGCACAGCACTCGCGCAGGCACCGGCGCCCGCGCCAGACCCGGCAGCCAGCGACCCGGTCGCACTGGGCTGGATGCAGGGCTCCCCGCCCGCGCCCGACAAGACCGTGCGCTGGGCCGATGGCAGTTTCTTCAAGTTCCCGCAGACGCGCTGGTCCTTCGCGCACTGGAACCAGCTCATCCCTTCGTCCGACATCTGGCGCGGCGAAGGCAGGGTCTCCGTATTGCCGCGCGCCGAGCGCAACGAAATGGGCGGCATCAAGTTCCAGCCCGCGAATGGGGGGCCCACCATGACCTGGGAGCAGGCGCTCGCCGCGAACTACACCGACGCCGTCGTCGTGCTGCACCGGGGCCGCATCGTCTATGAGAAGTACCACGGCGCGATGTCGCCGCAGACACGCCACATTGCGATGTCGGTCACCAAGTCCTTCGTCGGAACGTTGGGCGAGGTGCTGGTGGCGGAGGGCAAGCTCGACCCCACCGCCAAGGTCGCGCAATACATCCCCGAGTTGAAGGATTCCGGCTACGGCGAGGTCACGGTGCGGCAGGTCATGGACATGACCACCGGCGTCAAGTTCTCCGAGAACTATGGCGACCAGAACGCCGAGATCTGGACCTACTCCCGCGCCGGCGGCTTGTTGCCGCGCCCGGCGGGCTACACCGGGCCGCAGAGCTTCTACGACTTCGCCAGGACGGTGCAGAAGGATCCCGCCGCCGTCGCGGGCGCGTTCCGCTACCAGACGGTCAACACCGACGTGCTGGGCTGGCTCATTCGCCGCGTGACAAACAAGACCGTCGGCGAACTGCTTTCGGAACGTTTCTGGACCAGGATGGGGATGGAGCGCGACGCCATGATCGCGGTTGACGCCAGCGGCAACGAGTTCGCGGGCGGCGGCCTGATCCTGACCACGCGCGACATGGCCCGCTTCGGCGAGATGATGCGCAAGGACGGCAGGTTCAACGGCCAGGCCATCATCCCCAAGGCCGTCGTCGATACCATCCGCAAGGGCGGCGACAAGGAGGTCTTCGCGCGTGCCGGCTATGCCACCCTGCCGGGCTGGAGCTACCGCGACATGTGGTGGGTCTCGAACGACGACCATGGCGCGTACGCAGCGCGCGGCGTGCATGGACAGGCCCTCTACATCGACCCCAAGGCGCAGGTGGTGATCGCGCGCTTCGCCTCGGCGCCGCAGGCTGCGAATGCCGTGACGGATCCGGTGATGTTGCCGGCGTACCGCGCGGTCGCCGATTACCTGATACGGCGATAGGCGTCATTGGGGACAATCGCGCCGTGAAACCACAACGCCCGCCAGACCGCCACGACCGTCATTACCCCGCGAAGACAGCGTTCGTGCGCGCGCAGTTGCGCGAGGGGCGTCGCGTCTCGGAGCTGGCGAACCAGCTCTACCGCGAAGGAACCCATGCGGTCCAGATCCTGCTGATCTTCCACCAGGCCACTGGCACACCCCTTGAGGATCTCAGGGGCTTCGGTCGCTGGTGGGGCATCGGCGGCGTATCCGATGCGGACGCGTTCGACGAGTGGGCCAAGGAAGTGTTCGGCGATCCGCCGCGGTTGACGTAGCGCGCAAGGTTCGCGCTCGCGCGGAACCGCCCATGCCACGGCGACGACACGCAGACGGCGAAAGGACGGCGCGGTTCGCGGCGTCCGGATCCGGGTCGACGCGCTGAAGTACACCAGCCGCGACGACTTCGAGAAGCGCGGCTGCGCGAAATAGCCGGCGCTCGGCCCGCTACAGCTCCGGTCCGACCGGCTCCGCAATCGCCAGCAATGCTTCCGCCGTGCGCTGCGCTGCGCCGCGGTTCGATGACGAGAACGCCAGCGCCGCCTGCACCATCGCCTCGTGCCGGGCCGGGTCGGCGACCAGTTGCAGCGCCAGCTTCACGGCCTGCTCCATGTCGTTGGCCCGCACCGACGCACCGGCGGCGAGTGAAAGTTCCGCCGCCTCGGCGAAGTTGAAGGTCGACGGACCCATCACGATCGGGCAGCCGCACGCCGCCGCCTCGATGAGGTTCTGCCCGCCGAGCGGCTCGAAGCTGCCGCCCAGCAGGGCCACGTGCGCCAGCCCGTAGTACAGCGCCATCTCGCCGAGCGAATCGCCCAGCCAGATTTCCGCTTCGCCCTGGTCCTGATTCACGGCGCTGCGGCGCGCCACGGCAAAGCCGTTGGCCTCGACCAGCGCAGCCACTTCGTCGAAACGCTGGGGATGCCGCGGCACGATCATCCACTGCACGTCATGCACGCGCTGGGCAATCGACTTGATGGCTGCGTGCGCAGGCGGCACTGGCGCCGTGGCGCCAAAACGCTTGAGGACTTCGAGCAGCTGCTGCTCCTCGCCGTCACGGGAACTGGCGAACACGATCACCGGCTTGGGCAAGTTGGCGCGCAGGTTGGCCGCGGTGGCCAACTGGCGCGGCTCCGGCGCGGCATCGAACTTCATGTTGCCGAAGATGCCCGTCACATTGGCGCCCAACGACACCAGGCGGTGCGAGTCGGCCTCGGTCTGCGCCCACACCGCGCGCAGCGACGAGTACGCCGGCCGCGCCAGCCAGCCCAGCCGCTCGGCCGAGGCCAGCGACTTGGCATTGAGCCGCGCATTGGCCAGCACCAGCGGAATGCCGCGTTCGGCGCAGGCCGCCGTCATCTCGGGCCAGACCTCGGTCTCCATCAGCACACCGATGCGGGGCGAGAAACGGTCCAGGAAGCGCGCCACGGCCGCCGGCATGTCCCAGGGCTGCCAGACCTGGACATCGCCCGGTTGCAGCAGCTTGGCGCCTTCGTCGCGGCCCGTGGCAGTGCCATGGGTCAACAGCAGGCGGATGCCGGGCGCCTGGCGCCGCAGTTCCTCGATGAGGATGCCTGCGGCACGCGCCTCACCGAGCGAGACGGCATGGATCCAGCACCAGTCGGTGCCGCCGGGCGTGGTCGGGTAGTGGCCGAAGCGCTCTTCCACCGCGACCGCGTAGCCGGGTTCGGCAACGGCGCGGCGACGCAGTTTGCGGCGCAGCAATGGCTGCATGAGCCAGGTAACAACGCCATAAAGGCGCAGGGACAACGAACGCACGTGGGGTTTTTTCTTCTTGTTCGTCGCGGTCAGTGGGCGGCTTCGGCCAGCTTGGCGTCGGGCTTGACGGTCCTGAGCAGGGTCAGCATCGTGTCCTGGATGCGATGCAGCGCGGCATCGGTCTGGCCCTCGAAGCGCATCACCAGCACTGGCGTGGTGTTGGACGCGCGGATCAGGCCGAAGCCATCGGGCCAGTCGACGCGCAGGCCGTCAATGGTCGAGACTTTCGCGGGCGCATCGAAGCTTGCGTTCTTGACCAGCGTGTCGACCAGGCCGTGCGGCTCACCTTCTGCACAGGCCACATTGAGTTCAGGGGTCGAGAAGCTGGTCGGCAGGCCGTTGAGCACGGCATTCGCATCGGGACTCTTGCTGAGGATTTCCAGCAGGCGGCAACCTGCATAGGTGCCGTCGTCGAAGCCGAACCAGCGCTCTTTGAAGAAGATGTGGCCGCTCATCTCGCCACCGAGCGGCGAGTCGACTTCCTTCATCTTCGCCTTGATGAGCGAATGGCCGGTCTTGTAGATCATGGCCACGCCGCCGGCCGCTTCGATCGCGGGGCCGAGGCGCTGCGAGCACTTCACGTCGTAGATGATGGCGCCGCCGGGCACGCGCGACAGCACGTCCTCGGCGAACAACTGCATCTGGCGATCCGGGAAGATGTTCTGGCCGTCCTTGGTGACGATGCCGAGGCGGTCGCCGTCGCCGTCGAAGGCCAGGCCCAGTTCGGCATCGCCGGCCTTCAGCGCGGCCATGAGGTCGCGCAGGTTCTCGGGCTTGCTCGGGTCGGGATGGTGGTTGGGGAAGTTGCCGTCGACTTCGCTGAAGAGCTCGGTCACTTCGCAGCCAAGCGCGCGGAAGATCGCCGGCGCCGATGCACCCGCGATGCCGTTGCCCGAATCAACCACGATCTTCATCGGCCGCGCGAGCTTGACGTCGCCGGCAATGCGCTGCACGTACGCAGGCACCACATCGACCTCGCGCACGCTGCCACCGGGGGCCAGCACGGCGCTGCCGGCTTCCATGGTGCGGCGCAGGCCCTGGATCTCGTCGCCATAGATGGCACGGCCGGCGAGGATCATCTTGAAGCCGTTGTAGTCCTTCGGGTTGTGGCTGCCCGTGACCTGGATGCCGCTGGTGCACAGCGTGTGCGCGGCGAAGTAGAGGATGGGCGTGGTGACGGCGCCGACGTCGATCACCTCGACGCCCGTGGCCACCAGGCCGCGAATGAGTGCGGCGCTCAGGGAGGGGCCGGACAGGCGGCCATCGCGGCCCACGGCCACGGTCTTTTCGCCGGCTGCGCGCGCTGCGCTGCCGAACGCACGGCCAAGGGCCTCGGCCACGTCGACATTGAGCGTGCTGGGCACGACCCCGCGGATGTCGTAGGCCTTGAAAATCGAAGCGCTGAGTTGCATGGAAGTATCCCGACTGGTCTGAAAAAAGCGAACGCGGATTGTAGGCCGTAGGTTCGTCGGGATCATGTCCGGAAACGGCTATTCCCAGAGTGGGAGAGCCGTATCATTCCCCTATGTCAAACCCCTCCGCAACCGCCCTGGAGAGCGATGCCTGCTACCTGGCGATGAAAACGCACGATGCTCGCTTTGACGGGACATTCTTCACGGCAGTGACATCTACCGGCATCTACTGCCGGCCCGTGTGCCGCGTGAAGCTGCCCCGGCGCGAGAACTGCCTCTTCTTCCGGCATGCGGCGCAGTGCGAGGCGGAAGGCTTCCGGCCGTGCCTGCGTTGCCGTCCGGAACTGGCGCCCAGGGCGGCAAGCTGGTCGACCGAAGACGCCTCGCGCATCCTCGCGCTGCAGGCCGCGAGGTTGATCGACGAGCCCGATGCGTGGGCCGAAGACGGCCCCGGCGCGGCGCAGATCGCACTGCGGCTGGGGGTGAGCGACCGGCACTTGCGCCGCATCTTCGAGGCGCAGTTCGGCGTCTCGCCATTGCAATACCTGCAAACGCGCCGGCTTCTCGTGGCCAAGCAACTGATCGCGGACACGCACCTGCCCATGACGCAAGTGGCGACGGCCAGCGGCTTTGCCAGCGTGCGCCGCTTCAACGCGGCCTTCCTGGCGCACTACAAGCTGAACCCGCGCACACTGCGCCGGGTGGGCGGCAGCCGCGAGGGCCGGCCGATCGAGGTGCGGCTGGGCTATCGGCCACCATATGACGAAGCGGCCATGCTCGGCTTCTTCGCGCGACGTGCGTTGGGTGAGGTCGAGTTGGTCACGGCCGGCACCCTCGCGCGCACGCTGCGCATCGTGCAGGGCGCACGCACGCACGCCGGCTGGCTGCAATTGCGCTTCGACGGCGAGCGCGGGCAGGTGCTGCTCTCGGTGAGCGATTCGCTGGCTGCGGTGCTGCCGGTGGTCATCAGCCGCGTCCGGGGCATGCTCGATCTCGACGCCGATCCGATTGTCATCAACGCCGCCTTGCACGCGCACTTTCCGCAAGGCGACGGGCTGCGGGTGCCAGGCGCGCTGGACGGCTTCGAGCTCGCTGTGCGTGCGGTGCTGGGCCAGCAGATCACCGTGGCGGCGGCGCGCACGATGGGCACGCGCTTGGTCGCGGCCTTCGGCGAGCCGATCGAGACGCCAGTCAAGGGACTGGGCCGCCTGTTCCCGATACCCGACGCCATCGCCGCCGCGAGCGGCGATGCCCTGGGTCAACTCGGCATCGTCAGGCAACGACAGGCTGCGCTGCAGGCATTGGCACGCGCGGTGGCCGATGGCCGGCTGGCCCTGCATGCCGGCGCCGACGTGCCGAGCACGCTGGCCGCGCTGCAAGCCCTGCCCGGCATCGGCGACTGGACCGCGCAGTACATCGCCATGCGCGCTTTGCGCTGGCCCGATGCCTTTCCCGCCGGCGACGTGGCCTTGCAGAAGGCGCTCGGCGTGAGCGGCGCCAAGGCCGCGCATGAAGCCTCGCTCGGATGGCGGCCCTGGCGCAGCTATGCGGTGCTGCGTGCATGGCATTCGCTGCCCTCGCCTTCGACAATCACCGCCGCGCCTGCGACGAGCACCTCCAATTGACCGGACACCTTCATGAAATTCAAGAACCCCGCAGCCATCCGCTGCACCCACATCGACAGCCCGCTCGGCGGCATCACGCTCGCCGCCACCGACGACGGATTGGCCGGCTTCTGGTTCGACGGGCAGAAGCACCTGCCTGACATGCACGGCTGGCAGACCGACGAAGCACACCCCGTCCTGCGCGAGGCCGCGGCCCAGATACGCGACTACTTCGCCGGCAAGCGCGCGGACTTCGACCTGCCGCTCGACCTGTCGCATGGCACCGACTTCCAGCAGGCCGTGTGGAAGGCGCTGTGCAGCATCGCGCCCGGCACGACCACCACCTACGGCGCACTCGGCGCGGGCATCGGCAAGCCCACGGCGGTACGCGCAGTCGGCGCTGCCGTCGGACGCAATCCGATCAGCGTGATCGTGCCCTGCCATCGGGTGCTGGGCGCCGATGGTGGGCTGACCGGCTACGCGGGCTCGCTGGAACGCAAGAGCGCATTGCTCACGCTGGAGGGTGCCCTTTGAATCAGCCCAGCCGGAAATCGCGCCGCTGGCTTGTCGACCTCGTGCTGCTCGGCGCGCTGTGGGGCGCGTCCTTTTTGTTCATGCGGATCGGTGCGGCAGAGTTCGGCGCACTGCCGACGGCGGCGGTGCGCGTCGGCATCGCCACGCTGTTCCTGCTGCCCTGCCTCTTTCTTGTGCGACAAGGCCCGGCGCTGGCGCAGCACTGGAAGCCGATCCTGCTCATCGGCGTGGCCAACTCGGGCTTGCCGTTCGCGCTGTTCTGCTTTGCCCTGCTGAGCTTGAGCAGCGGACTGGCCGCAGTGCTCAATGCGACGGTGCCGATGTTCGGCGCGCTGGTCGCATGGGCCTGGTTCCGCGACCGGCCCGACAACTCGCGACTGGTCGGCCTGGTGGTGGGCTTCATCGGGGTGGCCTTGCTGGCGAGCCGCAGCAGCGCGCCGCATGCGGGTGGCGCGGGCGATTCGGGCAGCGGTCAACTGCTCGGCGTGGTGGCCTGCCTGGGTGCGTGCCTGAGCTATGGCATCTCGGCCAGCGCGACGCGGCGCTATCTCGTCGGCATTCCGTCGCTGGCCACGGCCACGGGCAGCCAGATCGGCGCGACGCTGTTCCTTGCGCTACCCGCCATCTGGCTCTGGCCATCGCACATGCCGAGCCTGCATGCATGGCTGGCGCTCACCGCGCTCGGCATCTTCTGCACCGGCGTGGCCTACATCCTGTTCTTCCGGCTCATCGCCGAGGCCGGGCCGGCCCGCGCACTGACCGTGACCTTCCTGGTGCCGGTGTTCGCGGTGTTCTACGGCGCGGTGTTCCTGCACGAGCCGGTCACGATGTGGATGCTGATGTGCGCGGCGGTGATCGTCTGCGGCGTGGCGCTGTCGACCGGGATCGTCAAGCTGCCGCTGGGTGGTACGGCGGTCAAGCAAGGGTAGACGGGCGGAGCGGTTCAAATCGGTGTGGCTTTGCCATATCGACTTGATTCCTCGCCGGGGAAGAGCCGGGCTGCGACCGGCCCTGGGGACTCATATCAGTTTTCCACCACGCTAATCGCGTGACCCACGACGCATGAAACCAGTGCGAGCAATGCCTGTTTGTGGGCACCCGCGGAACCGGCTTTGCCGGGCCGCTGGGTGCGCCCCCTCGAGGGGGAGGCGCCGCAGGCGCTTCGGGGGTGGGCTTTCATTTCAGAATGCGCCCACTACCACGTTGATACTGAACGCCAGAACCAGCATGTTGAACGCGAAGGACAGCACGCTGTGGATCAGCGTGATGCGTCGCATCTCCGGCGAAAGGATCTGCACGTCGGAGACCTGCGAGGTCATGCCGATCACGTAGGAGTAGTAGACGAAGTCGGCGTAATCCGGTGGCGCGGTGCCGGGGAAGTCCAGCCCATGGTCGTCCGGCTTGCGGGTCTTTTCCTGCTGGTAGTAACGGTGCGCGTAGTGGAAGGCGTAGATCGTGTGGATCATGAGCCATGACTCGGCCAGCGCCACCATCGCCAGCACGATGTGGGCGCCCCGCTCCAGCCCTGCGAGCAGCTTGACCTGCTGCAGCAACATCGCGATCGCGGCGACGCTGAAGCCCACTGCGGTCAGCATCGTCAGGAGCAGCACCAGGTTGGGCTGATCCAGCGACTGGGCGCGCTCGCGCGTCTGTTGCGCGTCGAAGCTATGGGCCAGCCACCAGGCGAGTGAGAGATAAACCGCTACGCCCACCACCCACCCGAGCAGCCCGCGCGCCATGCCGTTGATGAGCGGTGACGGGATCAGCGCCACGGCAACCCCAACCGCGGCGCCGTAGCTCAATCGTTGGATGCCAGTGGTGGTGGAGAGGTGCTTGCGCATCGGGTCGACTTTAGCGCCGCCTGTCGAGAAGCGTCACCTGGCGGCGTGTTCATCCACGCTTCGCGCACTCGCCCGCAAGCCGGCCCAGCGTGGCCAGCGCGCGTTCGGCGCGCGCATCCCAGACATGGCCGTAGTTGAGGCGCAGGTGATGTCCGAAGCCACCCGTCGCCGAGAAAACCGGCCCGGGCGCGATGCTGATGCCCAAGGTCAGCGCGCGTCGATGCAGTTCAAGCGCATCCACCGTCGTCGGCAACTCGACCCACATGAAATAGCCGCCGAGCGGCCGGGTCGCTCGCGTGCCCTCGGGAAAATGATGGCCGACCGCTTGCGCGAAGGTCGCCTGCTGCGTCGCCAGCGTCTGCCGCAGCTTGCGCAGGTGCTTGTCGAAGCCGCCGCGCTCCAGGTAGGTGGCGAGCGCAAGTTGCGCCGGCACCGAGGTGTTCAGCGTGGTCGTCAACTTGCGGCGGGCCACATCGCGGGTAAAACGCCCCGGTGCTGCCCAACCGATGCGGTAGCCCGGCGCCAGGCTCTTGGAAAAGGACGAGCAGTGCAGCACCAGGCCGTCGGTATCGAAGGCCTTGGCGGGCACGGGTTGCCTGTCGCCGAAGTACAGCTCGGCGTAGACGTCGTCTTCGATCAAGGGCACGTCATGGTGCGTGAGCAGTTCGACCAGCGCCTTCTTCTTGGCCGCGGGCATGAGGCTGCCGAGCGGGTTCTGGAACGTGGTCATGAGCCAGCACGCGCTCGGCTTGTGCCGCACCACAGCCTGTTCCAGCGCGTCCAACTCGATGCCTTCCCGCGGATGCGTCGGAACTTCGATGGCCCGCAAGTCCATCCGCTCCAGCGCCTGCAAGGCGGCGTAGAAGGTCGGCGATTCGACGATCACCGAATCCCCGGGCCGCGTGACCGCACCGAGGCACAGGTTGAGGGCTTCCAGCGCGCCGTTGGTGATCACGATGTCGTCGGCCTGCACATTGACGCCGTTGGCCAGGTAGCGCAGGGCGATCTGCCTGCGCAAGGCGACGCTGCCGGGCGTGAGGTCGTCCACCGTGCTCCAGGGATCGAGCTTCTTCGCGCTCGACGCGAGGATCTGCCCCAGTCGCGGCAAGGGGAACAGCAGCGGGCTCGGGAAGGCGGAGCCGAACGGAACGACCTCGCGCGTCATGCTCGCTTCGAGGATGCTGAAGACATGCTCGCTCACGTCGAGCGCCACCGATTCGCCATCGGGCTGCGAGCTCAGCTCCGCTTCCGGAGGGGCCGCGCGCGAACCGCCCTCCGCCACGTAGTAACCCGAGCGGTCCCTGGCACGGATCAGGCCCCGCGCCTCCAGCAGGTAGTAGGCCTGGAACACCGTCGACGCGCTGACGCCGCGGCTTTCACCCGTGCGCCGCACCGACGGAATGCGATCGCCGACGCGGAGCGTGCCACTGCGAATGGACGCCTCGATATCGGCAGCGAGGGCCTCATAGCGCTTGAGGGGCGGTGCGGAATCCATGGTCGCCGACTCTATCTGCTATGCCCGATCCACCAGAAACTGCATCTGTTCATTTGGGCCGGTTCGGGCCACAGTCATGCCATGTCAAAACTCTTGCGATGGATGGGTGCGTTTTTCTTGTTGGGCAGCCTCCTGGCGGCCCCGGCCCTATCGGCTGGCCCCGAGGACACCATCGCCCAGCGCGTGGCCGCCTGCATCGCCTGCCATGGCCGTGAGGGGGCGACCACCGGCGCCGGCTACTTCCCGCGCCTGTCGGGCAAGCCGGCCGGCTACCTCTACAACCAGCTGCGCAGCTTCCGCGACGGCCGCCGCTTCAACAGCGACATGGTGTGGATGGTGCGGCACCTGTCGGACGACTATTTGCGGGAGATGGCCGAGTACTTTGCCGGGCTCGACCTGCCCTACCCGCCCGTGCCGCAGACCACCGATGCCAGCGACGCCACGCTGAAGCGCGGCAGGCAACTGGCCCTGGAAGGCGATGCCACCCGCGGCATCCCGGCCTGCGTGCAATGCCACGGCGCCACGCTGACGGGCGTGCAACCGGCCATCCCCGCGCTGGTCGGACTGCCCCGCCTGTATGTGTCGTCTCAACTCGGCGCATGGCTCACGCAGGACCGGCATGCGCTCGCGCCGGACTGCATGGCCGAGATCGGCCGCAAGATGACCACTGCCGACATCAACGCCGTGGCCAGCTGGATTGCGCTGCAGCCGATGCCTGCCAATCCCAAGCCCGCGGCCTCCTTGCCCGCGCCGCTGCCGATGCGATGCGGCGGGATGGAGGCGAAGTGATGCGGCGCCTTGCATGGATCCTGGTGACGCTTGCGCTGCTGCTCGCGGCCCTTGCGGTGGTGGTGTGGCAACTGAACCTTCGCGGCGAAGACCCTCTCGCTTCGACTTTCACCTTCACCGCCACGCCCCAGCAGGTCGAACGCGGCCGCTACCTCGCACTGGCCGGCAACTGCGCCGGCTGCCACACCACGCGCGGCGGCGAGCCCTACGCCGGCGGTGTCGCGATCGACACGCCCTTCGGCACCGTGTTCTCGAGCAACCTCACACCGGACAAGACGAACGGCATCGGCGACTGGAGCGCCGCCCACTTCTGGCGCGCGATGCACAACGGCCGCTCCAAGGACGGCCGCCTGCTGTACCCGGCCTTTCCGTACCCAAACTTCACCAAGGTCACGCGCGAGGACTCCGACGCGATCTACGCCTACCTGCAGAAGGGCGTGGCGCCATCACCGCGCCCCAACGATGCGCATCGATTGCGCTTCCCCTATGACACGCAGGCCGCGCTCGCCGTGTGGCGCGCGCTGTCGTTCAAGCCCGAGCCCTTCGCGCCCGATGTCTCGAAGCCGGCGGAATGGAACCGCGGCGCCTACCTGGTCGAAGGCCTCACCCACTGCATCGCCTGCCATGGTGCGCGCAACGTGCTCGGTGCGACGGATTCGGAGCGCGGCCTGTCAGGCGGATCGATTCCGGTCGAGAACTGGTATGCCCCGTCGCTGACCTCCTCGCGCGAGGCCGGGGTTTCCGACTGGGATGCGGAACAGATCGTGGCGCTACTGCAGACCGGAAGGTCCGCACGCGGCGCGGTCATGGGCCCGATGGCCGATGTGGTCTATCGCAGCACGCAGCACCTCAGCGAGGCCGATTTGCACGCGATGGCTGCGTATCTGAAGGCATTGCCAAGCCCCAGCGCCACGTCCGCACCGGCGCCCTCGCAAACGATTCGCCGCGACCCCGGCGTGATGGCCGCCGGCCAGAAGATCTTCGACCAGCGTTGCGCGTATTGCCACGGCGACAAAGGCGAAGGCGCCCGGGGCGCCTACCCCCCGCTCGCCGGCAACCGCGTGGTGCTGATGGACTCGCCCATCAACCTGATCCAGATCGTGCGGCACGGCGGCTTCCTGCCTGCGACCGCAGGGAACCCGCGCCCCTACGGCATGCCGCCGTTCCGCCAGGCGCTGGACGACAACGACGTGGTCGCGGTGCTGAGCTACATCCGCGGCGCCTGGGGCAACAACGCTGCCCCGTTGACCGCGCAGGACGTGCTCAAGCGCTGACGGCGCTTTCCGCCGGCGGGGCCGGCATGCCGACCAGCAATGCGCCCCGCGCGAAGGGATCGGACACCGACGCGACCATCACCTGCTTCTGGTGCTCCTTCGCCAGGTAACACGCCAGCGCGAGGCCGACCAGTTCACTCGCCGCGCCCATGTGCCCGCAGGTGATGCCGGTCGACAAGTTGTTCTCGTCGAAGGCGACATGGGGCAGGCGGTCTTGCAGCAGCCGGGCCACTTCGGTCACGCGCGATGCGCGATGGTCGGCATCGCTCACCACCCATTCGATGGCCGCGACCTCCACTGCGGATGCTTCGGCCAATCGCCCTGCGAGCGCGCCCAACACGGTGGCGCGCGACACGGTCGAGGCGTCGGCTGATGATTCGAGTTGCCCGAACACGGGCCGCGCGACTTGCGCCGCATCGGCCTTGGCGAAGCGCACGTCCTTCGCGCCGGTCAGCAACAGGCCGGCACTGGCCTCGCCCGGCATCAGGCCATTGCGGCGCGCCGTCGAGAACAACGTGCCGCGCGCCTCCCACTGCGCCACGCAGGCATCGGAGATCGCCGACTCCGCCGCCAACACGATCCACAGCGCAGGCTTCTGCGGCTCGCGATTGAGCGCGAGGCTGATGCGGTCGAGCACGGTCCAGGCTGTGGCGCCCGAATCGTTGCGGAGGTAGTCGACCGACCATGCATGCGCCGGACTCTCGGTGGCGCAGGCGTGCTGCAACCATTGAGCTGCGAGCAAGCGCTCGTGCTCGGTCCACCCGCCCGGCAGCAGCAAGGAGATGCGGAGAACGGGGGCTTCGACCGCGATCCTCTGTCTCTGTGTGTTGCCGTTGTCCGCTGCGGACTGCGGCTCCGTTGCAAGCATCAGTTCGTCCGCGTGGGGCAGCAAATCCGTCAGCGTCTCGCTCATCGCCTGGATCGAACGCAGGCGATCGTCGGCCAGCATCGCCACGTCGATTTCGGCAGACTTGGCCAATGGCATGTCGGCCAGGTCATCACGCAACTCGTCGACTTCAATATCCGCGATGCGGGCCGCGAAGATCGGAAAGCCCGCATCGTTCTTCAGCTCGGGATCGGGTCCAACGCCCTTGCCTTCCGCCACTGCCGCGGCCAGTTCCTCCACCGTTGCACCGCCGGGCGAGCGCAGGCTGGAGGCGAGCACGGTCACACGGAAGCGACCCTCGGCGGCATCGGTCTTGTCTGCCTCACTTGACGCCTTGCCTGCGCGTGCACCGCCTGCAGCAGCCTGGCCTTTCGCCGCCACTTTCGGAGTCGGACTCGACGCATCGGCAGCCACGCTCGCACGCACCTTGCTCACCCCCCAAACAGTCAGCACCAACGCAAGCGGCGCTGCCAGCAACCACCCCACCACGTCGCCCGTACTCGGCATCCGCGCCGTCGACTGCCAATAGACGTACACCGCACCCCAGACAAGGGCGAACGATGCCAGCACCAGCAGCGCCGGCTTGATCACTCGCGAGAACATGAAATCAACGAGAGCGCAGAGGCGCTATTCAGAAGAAGAGTCGAACTGGCTCGCCAGCAACAGCGAGCCGCAAGCCGTCGTGTCATGGTGACGCGCGACTCGCCGCCCATCGATCTCGACATAGGGGCTCGCCGTGACGATCGGATTGATCCCGTGCCCCGGAATCGGACACTTCACTAGGTCCCCGATCCGCGCCACGCGCTTCTCGTCGGTGAATGTGTTCTCGGATGCGGTGATGACGACACCGCCATGGTTGGTCTTGTCGCCCAACAGGATGAATGGTCGATCCATTTTTTATCTGCTCCCTTGACTGTCTAGTTGCTGTGGCTGCGACGCTCGCGACGTCTGTGCGTCGGCGTGCGTGTGGCCCGCCGGCTGCGAATGTTGAGGTGGATTGAGCTGCAAGGCACTTGTGCCAAATTCAGGCCTTCAAATAATGAAATAACCAAGAGCCATCCGATGGGTACGGCCACTTACCGCCACAATTCCTCCAGTACCTTTTATTTTCCATCTCCAAGTCCACCCTTTTTACATCGTCATAACCAAGCAAAGCAAAAATCAGTTCAGCCTTCTGAACAAATGGACGCCATTGCATCAAAAATCTAATGGAAAAATAGAGGGCAGCAACAAGAGATAAAGTCGCGGAAATTGCTCCAAAGAAAAGCCCCGAATCAGCGGGATCATGGGTGACCCTGGAAGCTTGCCATACCCTATGCTGGAGATCAATGAGATGACAACAAACGTCCAAAAAAAAATTCTTAATGCATGTCTATTTTGCGCCATAGCACCCCGAGAACAATGCGGAAATATCCAAAGAATTTGATCACTTGGACGACGCACCGCCAAGGCAGTCAACGTTCTATCTGATTGAAGCTCAACCACAACTTCAACCTCGTCTCCCTCTTTGAAAGTCACTCGAGAGAATCTTCCCCGAAATTATCCGACGTCCGACTTTCGCAGAAAATAATTCTACCGAGCCCGATATTCCTTGCACGAATGATGCGCTTGTCGCAGCGCCTGCCAACCCGACTGCCGCCAACGCTATAGCAACGCCTGATCCGGCTGGACGATGTAATTCACCTCCAAAAATTATCTCGTCGCCACGCTGCACAACAAGGTTTTCGATGGTTCCTTTGATCATTTGCATTGCGGCACTAAACTCATCTGAAAACACAACAATCATTTCACACACCAAAAAGCCTGCAAACAACGCCACTCTTCAATAACGAAAATAAAATGTTCCAAATTCGCCCGGATCATCAAGTTTCCGCTTGATTTTTGAGGACCTCACCAAATCAATATTTCCTGGATCCGCCCAATCGAGCGTGACAAATACCTTTTGCGCCAACCGCACGAACGGCATCCACCGGCGCGCCAGACTAATCGTCATAAGACCAAAAAATGTGTACGACCCGAGCCCAACAAACGGAAAAATTCTTGTGAAAAATACATGCATTTGATCTGCCCCAAGTCCAACCCAAAAAAATATTGAACCAAGACCTAAAAGCGCGGTAACGCTAAAAATCCACCACTTCAAAGCATTCCGAACATGCGTCGACCTACCTCGCGAACAATGCGGATACATCGCAATAATTCGATCAACAGGTCTTGCGATTCCTATCGCCTCATAGTGATCGCCTTGCCATTCGGCGACTATCTCGACCAGATCGCCCTCCTTGAAAGGGCTACGCCACACCCAGCCCTTCACCGAACTTTCATGGAGATTAAATTCCACATAGTCCGCAAGTTCCTCAGCTCCCACCGCACTTGATGCCGCCGAGATTGCAGGTCCACTAAGCCCAACAATACCCGCCGCAACCGCAATCACGCCTAACCTTGTTCGATCCGCATCAGTGAATACGAAACTGGCCTCAGTGCGAGTGACCTTGTAGTTTTTAATTTTCCCGAAGAGTTTCACTAGTCCGTTTGGGTGATTCGAAGCGGTCATTGGAGGCCCATCCCGATTAGGGCTTCCGAGAGTTTTCCATCTTGCTCTTTGGCCGTCTTATATCCGCCCGTAGCCCGTCTCTTGCCAAACGCGGAATGGTCGATCCAGTCTTCGATCGCGTTTGGCGTGATCAGCCAAATAACCAATTGAAGCCCGAACATCCCAACCGTGATCCATGCCCCGGCGGCCATGCCCACGATTCGCAAACCGATGATGGCCGCGGCACGCGTACCTACTACTACTTCGATAGTCACGCCCACGGCCGCACGCCCCGTAAGACGGGCAACCAGGGGGGCTGCGTAGGTAAACGTGACCGCGAACGTAAGTGCTCCTGCGCCAACCCCCAAGAACGCCTTTGCTGCATAAAAGCTCGCCAAGTAGTTGTATCCGTTGTCGATGCTCTTGCCTGTATCGACCAAATCGATCCATGCTCCCAAAAGGGACGCGCCCCCACTCAGCAACCCGCCCCAACCCTTCACCACCTGATAACCCCATGTTTCCTGGCCCATACCCGGCAGGTTCTTAATGGGAACGGTCGCAATGTCCAGCAGGGCGCTGCCAATGGACATGCCTGACGCGAGCAGACTGAGCCGACTCTTTTCGTCGTTCTTGGTCTTGCACTCGATTATGAGCTTACTAAAATTCACACCCTCGATAAGCATTACCACCGCCGCCAGCCGTGCATCTTTAATTGCCTGTGGTGCTTTAACATCATCTGAAACTTTGAACGCGGCCCAGGCCTTTTTCAGACCCTCCGTCTGTCGCGCATGAATTTCTGGCGTGTCAAGCCTCATGAAACTTTTGGTGGCCTGCAGACGGCGCAAAGTCTGTTCGCGTCCAATTTTTCCTGCATCGACCTGCTTGGCAATCAAGTCCTCCGACTCCATCGGATTCACCAAAGCGCGAATACTAAAGATATGTTGAATGAGCTTCTCGCTCGCGTAGTCTCCCAATTTGTCAACTCGAAAATACTTAAAAATGAAGTCCCCTACTTCGATCGCAAATTTGTCAGCGCCGCGAGTGTTGACCTTGTTAATTTCGACTTTAAACGCTTCAGCTTTTCCTAATTGAGCCTTGATGTTGGCATCGTAGACGCTTTGCGCCTTCTTATAGGTATCGGCGATCGCCTTCATGGACTTTGCAGAATAGCCTACCCAAGTGAGCGTGCTGGCGAGTGTTTGCTGTACCTTATATTGGTTGGCCTCACTCAGTTTTTTGTCGAGTTCTTCTCGCGCCTTTGACTGATTGAGGGCAACAACGCGCCAAAGCAAATTGGAATCGACGGTAGCTTTGCATTCCTTCACCCAGAAGTTTATCTTTTTTGCGCCTGACTTGCACGAACCGAGGCCCCATATCGCCTCTGCGACCTGCTCACCAAAAAACACACCGTCACCTATATTGCTGCCGTTGAAATCGTTTAGCGTGTCGATTAGAAGTTGCGCTTCAAGCCACCGAATGAGTGAGACTGTGCGTCGCTCAACAATACCCGAGGCTGCACCCAGAAAATCGTTCATGTTGCCCTCGAAACGCTGCCTCGCGTCTTCGTCGATGCGTGCTTGATAAGATGGCCACGCCTTGCTCGCTCGACTTTTTCCGAAGTCTGTTGATAGTTGCGGAGCACCGGCGGAGATTTGGCTATTGAGAGCACGAACTTGCTCTAACTGTTTTCGCAAGTATTCGTCGTACGGCGAATTCAAAACTTTTTCTTCGAGTTCCTGCTGAGCAGATTGCAAGGGGCCCTCTTTTTCGCCACGTAGAATGTATTCTTCTCCTTGCGAACGGGCCTGATTCTCCAAAGCCATTTTCAGGCCCCTATAGCTATTGATTGCCGCTATTTCCTTCTCGCGCTCGTCACCGTATTTTCTTTATCCATCCTGCAGCATCGTTTCGATACCCATTAAGCTCATGGGCAACACCAATTGCATCCCAAATCGCGAGCACATGTGGTGTGCACGGTTTTTCCGAACCCTTGCTCCGGTCAATCATACTTTCTGCCGTACGCTCGGCCATTCCCGTGCGGAGATGCCAAGGATACCTAGTACTCATGCATTCAAGATCGGTCAAACCAAATCTACTGAATTTGTAGTTGCCGTCTTCTTGGCTGATGTTGCCCACCACCCTCTCGTAAGGAAGCGAACCGGGTTGCCCGGTTTCTGAATACTCTAGAACGGCTTCTAATACGGCCTTGGTGGCGATTTCCCCGTGCGAATGCTTGGCACCCGCCGCCATCTGGCGTGGGTGAATGGTCTGCATGCGCTTGTTGCGTAACACGCTATCGGTCTCGTACTCTTTGACCGTCTCATTGCTCCACTTGTGTTCGCTGTATGCAATCCAAGTGGGCCCGCATTTCTCAGGCTCCTCGATGACGATGTAGTGGACTTGAGTGTTGAGCGCATGGCGCGAACACGCCAACACCGGAGTGCTCTGAGGCCACGCGGCGGCCGGGCTAGGCTGAATAGTGAGGCACCCGTCTTCGCCCACCGCGTAGCATTCCCATTTGTTGGAGCCTTCCTTGTTCCATTGATAAAAGATGTAGAGATATCCCTTGCGCATCGTCCGCAGGGCGTATTGAAAGTCGCTCCCCAGTGCGACCTCCTTGACTCTTTCCCCGCTCGCCCAATCAGGCAATCCGGGGCTGACGTCTTTCGGCACTACGGCGTAGCGCACCGGCATGATGGGCAAGCCCTTCGCCGAGCATTGGTCGCACTTCAACTTCAAGATATTTCTCCCTCACCGATTCTTTTGTGTTTGGCCCACTGGTTGTTCAACGGCGTCACTGGCGACGCATTCGCGGGCGATGCGCTTCCAGTCTTCTTCATTCAGACCATCGACCAACCGTGTGAAGTAGTCCGTTGAGCGCCGCTGTGCGATCAGCTTCTGAACGTCCAGATGCGCATCGAAACGCGGATGGACCTTCAACGCATACTGCGCGTAGGCCGTGAGGTCGCGCTTACTATGGAACCCCGCGGCCATGGCCCTGCGCACCGCATCGAGCGCGCCTGTGCAAAGCGGGTCAATCCGTTGGTCCAATGCGCTGGCCCGCGCCCATTCGCGGAGCGCCAGATTCAGCGGCGCGATGCAATCGACGTCCCGCCACAAGTCGTCCGTGAGCGCGAGCGGCGCGGTGTTGCCTTTAGTCGTTGCAACTTCGGCACGCAACGCAACGAGCTGTCCGCTGGGATCGAGTATCCACAGCGTATCGACGGGGCCGAGCAATAACCTGCGCTGCCCCGGAGAGAGAAAGCTCCACAGCCACCACATCACGGCCGGGTCATGTACACGAAGCCAAGTAGGGCCATCACCGGGGCGGTTCTGCACCATCGTCCGCGCCAAATGCTTGGCGACCTCCTTGGCGGACGCTCTCGTTGCCAACCATCCGCCAATGCGACGCCCAGCCCCGGTCCGAAGCGCTTCCGGTGCAAGTTCCTCGCAAGCGTCCTCGACGCTCAGTGCGAGGTATTCACTACCGGAAAATTTTGTGACATCAAAGCTAACCAGTTGAGGCCATTCCGTCGGGTCAACGTGCGGCGCGAGCCTCACAGGGGTGTACGAATACTCCCAGTGACGCTCTGCGATGGCATCGGCGTCACTGATCGGGCGCAGCACCGGGTCCAGAAGCAACATGCAATTGGGCGCAGCGGGCAAACCGAGATGTCGATGAAGCTGATGCGAGATCTGATTCGCCGGTGTCTTCGCAGGTTGGGTCGAGTCCATCGTGATCAGCCCAGCTTCACAGTTGCACTTTGATTGGAGGCTGCTGCCATGGAGCTTGGTGAGCAACCTTTGTACGTCGACTTCCCCACGCCATTGCTTCCCTTATCCCCCATCGGACTCACCATCGAATGCATTCCATGAAAGGTCACCTTCCCCGGCGCATGGATCTTGATGCTGCTGCCTTCCAGCTTCACATACGCCCCGCCTACCGTGATCAGCACATGCGTGGGCGCCTCGACCTCGATCTCCTTGGTCACACTGGCGATCGTCACCTTCTTGTCCGCGGCAATCTTCGTGGCCCCGTCCTGGCTTTGCAGCTTCACCTTGCCGCTGGCCGCGTGCAGGCTGATGCCGCGTTCGGTGTTGGGTTCTTCGCCTTTGGGCTTGGTGCCCACTGTGTACAGGCTCACTCCCTTGGCCACGGCGATGGCCGCCTGGCCTTGGGCCATCAGGTCGATGTCTTCGTTGGCGACGATGGTGCTGGTCTGGCCGCTGACGATCACCGCCTCCTTGGGCGTGGCGATGCCGATGCCCATCGGCGCGGTCAGTTGCAGGTGCGGCTCGCTCCACGCGGTCACGCTGCCTTGGCCACCGCCGGTGGCCTTGATGTCGCCTTCGCCAGCACCACCGTCGCTGCCCGCGCCTGATCCGCCTTCGGTCGTCCCCAGCACCTTGGCCACGTGCTTGAGCCCCTGCATCGGCTCCAGCTTGTCGGGCTTGGCCTCGCCCTTGAGCATGGCCTTCTGGGTCTGGGCGCTTTCGGCGAGCGACTCGGCGAGTTCGCGCGCCTGCGTGGTCTGGTTCTGCGCCTCGCGGCTGGCCATGAAGGGGCCGGTGACGTTGGGTTGTGCGTAGGCGCTGACCAGCAGGCCCGAGCCCGCGCGGACCGCGCCTTGCGCGGTGGTGGCCAGTTCGGCGCCGTGGCCTCGGTCCTTGCCGCGCTGGTTGTCGTTCTGTTGCTTGTGGTGGCCCAGGTGCAGGCGGCTCGCGGCTTGCGTGGTGGCCAGCGCCAGCCGGCTCTGTTGTGGGGTGTCGTCGAAGACGAGCTGGTTGTAGCCGCCGGTGCCGCTCTGGCTGGCGCGCATCTCCTGCGTCTTGATGCCGCTGTAGACGGCGTTGTGGGCGTGTTCGCCCTCCTGCCCGGCGAACCAGGCAGGGGCGTTGCCGGTGGCGTTGGCCGCGCCCGATTGCTTCTGGTTGTATTGGGCGTCGGGTGCGCCCTGACCGTTGTAGAGGGCGCCGACGACCACGGGGCGGTCGATGTCGCCGTGCAGGTAGTCGACGAGCACTTCCTGCCCGTTGCGCGGCGGCCCGGACTGACCCCAGTTGGTGCCGGCCATGGCGCTGGCCATGCGCACCCAGGCGCCGAGGCGGTGAGTGGCGGGGGCGTTGTCGTCGCCGGCCGGATGGGTGAGGCGGCTGCTAGAGCCTGCGCCGCGCTGCCAGTGGAACTGGACCTTGATGCGATGGTCGCGGTCGGTGTGGATGACATCGCCGGCGCCGATGACGATGGCGGTCTGGCTGCCCCGGATGGTGGGCTTGGGGTGGATGGCGCGGCCGTGGCCGTCGAGGGTCAGGGGGCGGTACGGGATGGCGGCGCGTACGGCGCTGAAGTGGTTGCGGTAGTGGGGGACGGCTTCGCTGGTGTTCGCCTTGCCTTTGCTGGTCGCGCTGCTTTTACCGGACTTGCTGCCCTTGGCGTCCTCGCCGGCATTGGACGCGGATCGCAGTTCTTGCGCCAGATAGGACGGACCGAGTTCCACATCAGCCGCGCGCTGAAGGTCTTCATCAAGGTTGTTGCGCGCCACGTGCCGCACGCTCAGCACCGCGAAGCGCCGGTCTTCCGCGCCGTCCCGGTCATGCACCGGATGCTGGGTCAGCGTGAAGGTGCTCGCGGGACTCAGCGTGCGGGCAGTGCCCTCGCCCTCGAAGGTCTTGTTGCGCAGTTCCAGCGCCTCGAGGGCGTTGCGCAGAAGGCGCGTGCCCTGTGCGCTGGTTTCCCAAGCGTAGTGACCCGGATCGTCGGCCCAGTTCAGGGTGCGATGGTGCAGGGCGTTGGCATGGTTACTCGCATCCTGCAGCGGTCGCGCGCTGACGGACTTGTAGTCCCAGCTCACCTGGCTGAGGCTGTTGGTCTGCAACTGGCGGCAGGCGTGCCATTGCAGGACGCTGTCCTCGGCTTCGCTCGCGTCGGCGCGGTGGAAGCGGACTTCGGGTTGGGCGTTGGGTTTCAGCGCGCCGGGGTGATCGGCGATGACCAGGGTGTGCTGGCCGAGGCTGTCGCCGTCGGTGGCCTCGTGCTCGAACCAGTAGTACAGGCCCTCTTCGGCCAACAGGCGGGTGACGAAGGCCAGGTCGCTTTCGTTGTACTGCGTGGTGATGCCGCGTTGCGGGTAGACGCCGCGGTCGGCGATGTCCCAGCGCCATTGAGGATTGAGCTTGCCTTGGGTCTGGTAGTCGGCGAAGACGGCCTCGACGATGTCGAAGACGCTCATGTCCTGGAACAGGTAGCTGTCCTGACGCCATTGCAGGAAGCTCAGCCAGGGTTCGATGACCAGGCCGTAGCGCGCGAAGCCGCCGTTGCTGGAAACCAGGGTGGCCTGGGTGACGTGGCCATGGAAGGGGCGCAACACCGTGCGGCTCTGCGCGGTCTGCAGGTCCAGGCGCACGGCCTGGCCCATCAGGCGCTTGAGTGGGATGTGAGCGTCGTCGCAGAGCGCGGTGAGTTCGAGCCGGAAGCCGCCATCGTCGATGGACTCCGTGGCTTCGAGCGTCTCGGCCAGCAGGCGGTCGGGGCCGAGCGGGGTGTGCAGCACCAGCAGACGATGGCGCTGCTCGAAGCCTGCACGCAGCAGGTTGCCGACCTGGAATGGACTCACGGTCATTTCTTGTTCTCTCCCTGTTCTCTCACTCATCACTGAAGGCTCCCCGGGAGCCTTCACGGCACTCTATCAAGTCCGGGTCGCTTGCCACCCCGACTTGATCGCCCGCGAGGGCTCAGAAGGTGTGAAGATTTCGTAGCGAGGGCGCCGAGGTCGGGTCGAGCAGCGCAGCCGCACTCTGGTACGGCGAGCAGCGCAGGGCCGAGATCGATGGCCACAGTAGAAATATTCAAACCTTCTCAAGCAATCTTGTATTTGAAGTCCCCGTTCTTCGCCGAACTCACCTTGATCTTGCCAATCTGCGCCTCGTCCGCCATGCGCGTGAGCACCGCCTCGGCAATCTCCGGCAGCAAGGTCCCGTTGAGGATGTGATCGACGTTGCGCGCGCCCGAATCAACCTCGGTACAACGCGCCAACACCGCCTCGACCAGCGACTCGTCCCACTCGAACACCGCCTTGTGATTCACCGCGATGCGATCGCGAATGCGACCGAGCTTCAGCTCGATGATCTGCACCAGCACTTCGTCTGTGATGGGATAGAACGGCGCCACCTTCAGCCGCCCCAGAAAGGCCGGCTTGAACGACTTCATCAGCGCCGGACGCAATGCATCCGCAAGCGCATCGGGCGCGGGCAGCTCATCGCCGGACTTGTTGAGGCAGGCCTGCATGATCTGCGGCGAGCCGATGTTCGACGTGAGGATGATCAGCGTGTTTCGGAAGTCGATCTCGCGCCCCTCGGCGTCGTCCATCATGCCCTTGTCGAAGACTTGGAAGAACATCTCCATCACGTCGGGATGCGCCTTCTCGACCTCGTCGAGCAGCACCACGCTGTAGGGCGCGCGGCGCACCGCCTCGGTCAGCACGCCGCCCTCGCCGTAGCCGACATAGCCGGGCGGCGAACCCTTGAGCCCCGACACGCTGTGCGCCTCCTGGTACTCGCTCATGTTGATTGTGATGAGCTTCTTCTCGCCGCCGTAGAGGATGTCGGCCAGCGCCAGCGCGGTCTCGGTCTTGCCGACGCCGGACGGGCCGACGAACATGAACACGCCGCGCGGCTTGTTAGGGTCTTCAAGACGCGCACTGGCCGTGCGCACACGCTGGGCCACGGCCGCCAGCGCATGGTCTTGCCCGATGACGCGCTCGGCCAGTAGCTTGTCGAGATTGCGCACGGTGCGGATCTCGTCCTTCACCATGCGGCCGAGCGGGATGCCGGTCCAGGCCGAGACGATTTCCGCGACCACATGGCCGTCGACCTGCAAGGGCACCATCGGCGTCTCGCCTTGCAGCGCGCGGAGTTCAGTGAGCAATGCGTCCATCTGGCTCGGGGCAGCGCCGGCTGCGGTCTTCTTGCCGCGTGCAGAGGACTTGGGCGCCGTCGTCTTTTCAGCGGCTTTCTCGGCAGCCTTCTCAGTCGCGTCCACGGGCGCCGAAGCTGCAGGCGCCGCTTCCCTTTCCGCACGCAAGGCCCGGATCCGCTCGACCAGTTCGCCTTCCTTCTTGAGCTTGGCCTCGTAGTCCACCAGCGACGCCTGCGCCGCCGCCTTCTGCTCTGCCAGTTCGGCCAGTCGCGCCTCATGCCGGCCGCCCGCCACGGTGTCGCGATTGAGCGCAGCCGTCTCGACGTCGAGCCGATCGATCGCCTTCCGAGCCTCCTCGATCAACGCAGGCGTCGCGCTCTGCCCAAGTGCCACCTTCGCGCAAGCCGTGTCGAGCACACCCACCGCCTTGTCCGGCAACTGCCGACCGCTGATGTAGCGATGCGACAGGCGCACGGCCTCGGTGATCGCCTCGTCCAGCACGCGGATGTTGAAGTGCTTCTCCATCAGCGGCACGATGCCGCGCAGCATCGCGGAGGCCAGCGTCTCGCTCGGCTCCTCGACCTTCACCACCTGGAAGCGACGCGCCAGCGCCGCATCCTTTTCGAAGTATTTCTTGTACTCCCCCCAGGTGGTCGCCGCGATGGTGCGCAACTCGCCGCGCGCCAGCGCCGGCTTCAGCAGGTTGGCCGCATCGTTCTGGCCGGCCTGCCCGCCCGCACCGATCATGGTGTGGGCTTCGTCGATGAACAGGATGATCGGATGCGGACTCTTCTTGACTTCGGCGATGACGTTCTTCAGCCGGTTCTCGAACTCGCCTTTCACGCTCGCGCCGGCCTGCAGCAGGCCCATGTCGAGCGTGTGCACTTCCACACCTTGCAGCACCTTCGGCACATCGTTCGCGGCGATCCGCAACGCAAGGCCTTCCACCACCGCGGTCTTGCCGACGCCGGCCTCGCCGGTCAGGATGGGGTTGTTCTGCCGGCGCCGCATGAGGATGTCGACGACTTGTCGGATCTCCGCATCGCGCCCGATCACCGGGTCGAGCGCGCCATCACGCGCACGCTGCGTCAGGTTGGTGGTGAACTGATCGAGCGCCGGAGTCTTGCCGGGCTGCGCGCCCGCTTCAGTCTCTGTTGTCGGAGCATGTACCGATGATCGGGCAGCACTGGCATCGGCCGCCTCGTCCGACCCGTCGGTAATCTTGTCGAATTCGTGCTTGAGGTCTTCCAACCGGATCTTGGCGAACAGCGGCGACCCGCGTTGCGCGAGCTGCGACAGGTCGGGCTCGGTCAGCAAAGCGAGCAACAGGTGCCCCGATCGGATCGCCGTGACATGCGCATCCAGCGAGGCCAGCAGCCACGCATGCTGGAACAGCTTCTGCAGATAAGTCGAGAACACCGGCGTGCGCGTGTTGCCGTTCTTGAACGTGCCGATCTCCCGCTCCAGGTCGGACTGCAGCGCAGTCGCGCTGATGCGGTTGGCACGAACCACGCGCGCAATGTCGCTGCCCGGCTGCTCCAGCAACGCAAGGAACAGATGCTCCAGGTCGACTTCATAGTGCCCACGCGAAAGGCACAGGTTCGCCGCACGTTCGGTCGCGGCGCGAGCAGAAGGGTTGAGCTTGGTGATCAGCGTCTTGAGTGATGTGCTCATGGCTTTTTCTTCTGGGAGTTCAGGTATTCAGTGGATGCAGTTCGTACGAGGTGTCGCTGCGGTCCTGCGGTGCAGGGCGCGTGGCCAGGAAGCTGTCCCAGCCGAGATGGCTGCCCAGCGGCTCGTCGAGCGTGACCGAGCGAACCTCTTCCTTGGCCAGGATCAGCCGCACTTCGTATTCGACGGTGACCCCCGCCAGCAAACCGAGCATCTTTTCCAGCGCCTTCGCATGCGCCTTGCCGGGAAAGAAATCCCGAAACTGCTTGCGCTTGAGCGGGCCGATCCACAGCCGGATGCGCAGGTCACGCTGCCACACGCGCACACCCGCCAACGCGGTGTGGCCAAGCTGGATGTTGTTGCCGCCGAGTTGCGACATCTGCGATTTCGGCACGTCGTACCACTTGCCCAGAAACTGCTCCACGCGGATGCGGCTCTGGAAGTAGTCCGACAGCACCCGCTGCAGGTACACCGCCGACATCGGCCGGTGCTGCACCGCGGCGGCATAGCCCGCCACGCTCTCGTCGAACACGCGGCCATCGCCCTCACGCAAGGGCTGGCGCTGCGCCTTGTGTTCCAGGCCCGACAGCGAGAGCAACGCCGGCAGGTACGCCCGCGTGCGCTCGTGCTCGTAGTGCAGCGGCAGGCGGTACTTGCGCCAGGCCGCATAGAACAGCGCGGCGGCGCGGTTGGTGAAGATGTCGAGAAAGGCCCGCGCCGCGCTGTCGCGCTGGTTCTGCTCGCGCCGCTGCAGGATCTCGGTGTAGGCGATGGGCAGCGCGCCGGAACCGCCGAGCATGCCGAAGAACGCCGGCGTGATCTCGACCTTGTCGATCGCATCGGACTCGGGATGCGGCAGGCTTGCCCAGTCGCTGCCGGACACCGGCTCGCCCGCGGCATTGCGCAGTTGCAGCGCTTCGATCTCGCTAGGCGGGAAACCCAGGTTCAGCGAACTCCGGAAACGCATGCGCTGCGGCACCATGCGGTCACCGGGCACCAGTCGCTGGTGCACGTCGCGCTCCTGCCGCCGCAGCATCGCCAGCTCGAGGAGCCGCACCGCCTGGAAGAACTCGAAGCGGTAGGGCTCGCGCTCGAGTTGCTCGATTACAGCAGGATCGAATCGCCGCTGCGTGGCTTGCATCGCACGAGCTCCTCGTTGTCGCGGGACGACAGGATCACCAGCTGGGTGAAGCTGTTCAGGTGCACATAGAGCCCGAAGAAATGGTCGAGCACACGCGCGAATGCCTGCAGACTGCTGCCAACGAACCCGGCCTCGTCGACCGTGATGCGCAACTCGATGCCACGCACGAAAGTCGCGAAGGGCTTGCCCGGCAACCACCGCGTGGCGGGCTTCTGCTCGATGGCGACCAGCGCCTCGATCTGCCTGCTCGACACCGCCGTGCGGCCATGGTCATAGAGTCGCAGCATTTCCTTGAGCGCCGGCAGGCCGCTACCAACCAGCGACAAATGGTTGAGCGACAAGTGCGAGATCAGCCGCCAATGCGCGCCCTTGCCACGCGCCACGCGCTGCGTGCGGGTCGGCCGCCGCAGCAGGCGAATACCTGCCGCGACCGTATTGCCGTCCACGAACAAATCTCCGCCTGGCAGGCCAACCGCCATCCCATTGGGCACGTCGCGGTTGGTGCAGGTGATGTCGATGCTGAGCGTCTCGGTCACCGGTGCGGCGGGGTCGAAGTCGATGTCGACAATGGAGATCTCGGTCTCGTAGCCGGGACTCTTGCTGGCCACCAGCTCGTCGCGGCGGGCGAACCAGTAGTGCTCGGAATCCTTCGGCTGCTCGCCGTGGTGCAGCGAGTAGAACGGACGGAATTCGATGAAGGTCTTGCTCCCCGGCGTTTCCTTGACGATCGTGACCGAGTCAATGCTGTAGACCTCGTAGGCCGACGCATGCTTGGTATCGCCTAGCACCGGGTAAGCCGCAGCGGTGTGCGTTATGCGAATCGGATTGGCGGCCTGCTTGAACAGGTTGACGACCGGCGTGCAACCTAGCCGCAGGTTGCGGCTCGAGACGCCTTCCAAAAGGCGCGACACCGGCGAATCAGCACGCAGGTGGCGCATCACCCAATGCAGGGTCAGCGTACGGCAAGGGCCGACGGCTTGCATTGCGTTGCCCAGGTCGATGTCCACGAAATTGAACTTCTCCGGGAAGACGAAGTATTCGCTCAGCAAACGATAGGCCGGATGCGAACGCGCGGGGAGTTCGATGAGCGCATCCTTCTCGTCGAAACCGACCTCGTGCAGCAGCTCACCCTTGACCGGCGTCCACTTGCCGCTGCGATTCGGCTCGACGAACACGGCGGCGGTCTTCAGGAACATCGCGTCGGCGACCGCCATGGCGAGCGATGGCTCTGCATCGATGAACACGCGAAGCTGATCGAGCCCCAGCTTCTGCAATGAGGTCTGCTCGCCCACCAATTCGATCGTGACCGACAGGCTGGCGGTCGCGTTCTTCGGCAGCGTCACATGCAGGGGCGGATTGACGACCGAATGAAAGACCGCATCGGCGATCTGGACCGGCGCCAACGTCACGTCATAGGCCGTCCGGAAGCAGCAGGTGACGCCTTGCATCGGGCGCGACTTCAGGACAGCGCCTCGCTCGATGGTCACGCCCGTGCTCAACTTCGCAACGGCCTCGCTGGTGTCGAACTGCGCGATCGTACACGATGGAAACGCGCGCAGGTAGTGCGGATAGAGGATCTCCAGCAGCGCTTCGGTGAACTCGGGATAGTCGTCGTCGAGCTTCTTGCTGATGCGAGACGTCAGCAACGCGAAGGACTGGATCATCCGCTCGACGTGCGGGTCTTCACTGTTGTCCGAAGGCATCGCCAGCCGTGCCGCGATCTTCGGATAGTTGTCCGCGAACTCCTGCGAATAGCCGCGCAGGAACGCCAGCTCGCGCTCGTAGAACGGCAGTAACTCTTCCATGATTTATTGGTAGTTGCGGGCCTTGCTGGCCCCACGGGTCACGGAATATTGAAGGGTGGTCGGTTGCAGGAGCGCATCGAAATTCACCGGCTCCTTCATGGCGGGCAATGTGAGCAAGGCAGAGATACTGAAATACAGGACGCTCGTGTTGGACTGACCGTCGAGCTCCAGCTTCACTTCGACGTTCTTCAATCGCGGCTCGTGCCGGCCGATGGCCAATTCGATCGATCTGCAGATGAAGGTGCGGTCGTTGAAGCTGGCCAGACTGCGCCCGGAAAAATCATTGAGCCCGTAGGTGAGGACCGAACTCTTGCATTGGTCCAAGCCTTCGAGCATCTGTTCCGTGAACACCATGCGCGTGTTCAGCAAGGTCTCGAGGTCACGAGCCACCACGTTCTTCATATCCTCCAGCGAAAAATTCCGCAACGCTGGCGAAGCTGGTCCGCGACGATCGTCGTCAAACAGCTTGTCGAGCAAGCCGGGTTCGAACCCCATCATTGTGTTTATTCCCGCGTTCAGGCGATAGCCGCGAGGCGGCAAGCCCAAAAAAGAACCGCGGCAAATGCCGCGGTTCTTGCCTGCAGATCAGACTCAGACCGAATAGGTCTTGTCGTTCTTAGTCAGGCTCCAGGCGCCTTGCGAATTGCCGCCCTGGTTGCCGCCAATCTTCTGCTGGATGTACTTCCACTGGACAGCGGCGTACTTGAGCGAGAAGGATTCGCTCGGCACGCCGGTTTCGACGACGCTCGGGCTCACGCTGGCGATCAGCACGTACTTGAGCTTGATCTCCAGGTACTTCACGCGCTTGCCTTCGCCGTCGGCGCGGTAGAACTCGATCGTGACTTCGTCGAAGGTGCTGCCGCCCGAGGCATGCTGGTACAGCAGCGGGCTGACAACGTCCATGTCCTTCGTGAAGATCATTTCACCGTGTTCGCAGCGCTCTGCGGTGTGGCCACCGGCGGTGGAAGCAGTTGCCGAACGCGGCTGGACGATGGTGTGGTGCCAGGTGTTGACCTCGATCCAATCCTTGTGTTCATGATCCTGCGACTCGCCCTTGATGGCCGGGCTACCGAATTTGACGTAAATGTCTTTCACTCTTACCTCTCCTGCTGAAGTTTTTGATTACGAAACAACCAACACACTGACACCGTACAGGCAAGCCACCACGGCTTACTTGTTGACGGACTTGGGAAGATCCGCCACGAGCCGTAGCGAAATCGACAATTCATCAAGCTGAAAGTGCGGCCGCAGGAACGCGACCGAACGGTAGACACCCGGCTTGCCGGGAACCTCGGATACCTGGACCGAAGCTTCACGCAGCGGAAACTGCGCCTTCTGCTCCTGCGACGCGTTGTCGTCGAGCAGCACGTACTGCGAGATCCAGCGGTTCAGGAACTGCTCGACGCTCTGCGACGATGCAAAGCTGCCGATCTTGTCGCGCATCATCGCCTTCAAGTAGTGCGCCACGCGCGACACCGAGAAGATGTACTGGAGCTGCGCCGACAGCACGGCATTGGCATTGGCGCTGTCGGTGTTGTACTTCTTGGCCTTTTGCAGCGACTGGGCGCCGAAGAAGGCGGCGTAGTCAGAGTTCTTGCAGTGCACGAGCGGAATGAAACCGAGGTCGCTCAGTTCCTTTTCGCGACGGTCGGTGATCGCGATCTCGGTCGGGCACTTCAGTGCGATATCGCCGTCATCCGTCTTGAAGGTGTGCGTGGGCAGGTCCTCGACCAGGCCACCGCCTTCGACACCACGAATGGCTGCACACCAGCCGAAGTCATCGAACGCCGCCGTCAGGCGCGTCGCGAAGGCCCAGGCTGCGTTGCACCACAGGTACTTCGAATGGTCGGTGCCGTCGACGTCCTCGACAAAGTTGAAGCTGTCGACGATCGTGCCTTCCTTCGGGTCGTACGGCAGGCGTCCCAGGTAGCGCGGCAAGGTCAGGCCGACGTAGCGCGAGTCTTCGGAGTCGCGGAAGGACTTCCACTTGGCGTATTCAACTGTGTCGAACACCTTGGCCATGTCACGCGGCTTGCCCAGGTCGGAGAAGGTCTCCAGACCCAGCAATTCCGGCGATGCAGAGCTGATGAAGGGTGCATGCGCAGCAGCGGCAACGTGCGACATCTGCTCGAGGAAGTACATGTCCTCTGGCTGACGGGTGACTTCGTAATCGCCGATGATCGCCCCGAACGGCGCACCGCCAAAGGTGCCGAATTCTTCTTCGTAGATCTTCTTGAACATCGAGCTCTGGTCGAACTCGATGGCGGACTTGAAGTCGCGGACCAGGTCGCGCTTGGTGGCGTTCAGCACCTTGATCTTGAGCATCGAACCCGTGGGCGTTTCCTTGACCAGGTAGTCGAGGCCGCGCCAGGTGCTTTCGAGTTTCTGGAACTGCGGCGCATGCATCACGGCACTCAGTTGGGCCGAGATCAGGCGATCGAGGTCCGCCACGCGGGCGTCGATCATGGCCGAGACGTTGTCGGAAACGATGACAGACCCATCGAGCACCTGGCTCACCAGCTCACCGATGATGTCGCGGGCGCGGGAGTGTTCGGATTCGGACTTCGCGACCTTGCTCTGGTCGACGATCTGGTCGAGCAGGCTGGTGGCGGCCTGTGCGTTGTCGGCGAATGCCGCTGCTTGTGCTGCGCTCATCGGTTCAGCCTACTTTCTTCTTCGCGGCGTCCTTGCCCAGGCGCTGCAATTGTTCGGTGTTGCCGAGCACGTCGGCCAGCAGGTCTTCGAGCTTGCCGTTGCCAGCCATCTTGTTGCGCAGGTCGGCCAGCTTGGTACGCGCGTCGAGCAGCTTGCGAAGCGGCTCGATCTGGTCGACAACGGCGTCAGGGGAGAAGGCATCCATCGACGTGAAGGTCAGGTCCACCTCGAAGCTGCCGCCGCGCGCATCGAGCTTGTTCTCGACCTGGAATGCAGCGCGCGGTTGCACGGCCTGCATGACGTCGTCGATGTTGTCGCGGTCGACATTGACGAACTTGCGATCTCTCAGCTTCGACTGGTCGATGCGCGACTGGCCGGCCAGGTCGGCGACCACACCCACGACGAACGGAAGCTCCTTCTGTTCGATGCCGTCACCGATCTCGACGTCATATGTGAGTTGCACCCTCGGGGGACGCACTTTTTGCAAGCGCTTCTGGACGCTTTGTCTTTTGGTAGCCATGGATTTCCTCCCTGCAAGAAACGCAGTTACTTCAACGCATCGAATGGATTGCCGCCGCCGCTCGAACGGGCTGCGGGTGCCGCGGCAGGTGCGGCCTTGGCGGGTGTCACGGGCTTGACGGTCGTGGCAGGCGCGGGAGCAATGGAAGGTCCCGAAGCCGCCGCATCCGCGGACGGCGCGGAAGGCGCTTTTGCGGGCTTGAGAGGCCGCGGCCGACGCACCGGCGTCGTGGTGCGCGCTGGCTCCGTCGCAGGAACCAGCACCGAGGTGCCCAAGGTCTCGCGCAGGAGTTGCGCAAGCCGTTGCGCATCGGCAGTTGTATCGCCGCTCACCGAACTGTCCTTGCGCAGGTCCTCGAGCGACCGGGCCGCCAGGCGAAGGCCGCCCACGGCCGTGACGCTCTTGGCTTGCCGGTTGGATGGATCGCGCTTGAGTGTTTCTTCTGCCGCGACGATTGCGAGGCTGTAATTGCCCTGCGCAAAGTGGATCTGGGCGATGCGTGACCAGGGTTCCCCGCGGCTGGGGTTCTGGGTCGCGATTTTCTGGTACAGGCCGATGGCGCGTTCCTTGTCGCCGGCCTTGTCCCCTGCCGCGGCCAGGTCGGCTTCCGCCATGCTCTTGCTGAATTCCTCGGACGACTGCGCCGCAGCGGTTGTCGTCGGCGGATTGACGCAGCCGGTCAAAAGGCCGGTGGCGATAGAAAACGCCACCAACGCACTGGCAATGTGCTTGTTGTTCACCACTACTCCCTGAAGTCTTCTGTTTTGTCGGAAAGGCCCATCGCCTTTTCCGGTCCGGCCGAACGATACTACAAATTGCTTACGGGTCGCCCACGGCACGTACCAAACATGAGGGAGAAATACACGATGCGGACTCGATCCGTCACGCATGCGGCCTCGCCGCAGTGCAAGTCAGCGCGCGCCACGCGATACCGATTCCTTGCGACGCTGCTGTGTGCAGCGGTGTTGGCGGGCTGCGCATCGCCGGTGGCCACACTGGGCACCGTCGCCAAGGTCGCGCTCGAAGTCAGCGGCCTGACCAAGCCCGAGTTGCCCGAGATGCAGAAGCCGCCACGCAAGGTCCCCGTCTCGATCGCGACCGGGAACAACCTGAATGCCGGAGACAACGGGCGCCCCTTGTCGGCAGTGATGCGCATCTACAAGCTGAAGGACACCACGGCGTTCTACCAGGCCCCTTTCGATGCCTTCGTCACTGCGGGTCGCGACAAGGCCGCTCTTGGCGACGACCTGATCGAAAGCCGCGACATCACGCTCATTCCGGACCGGCAATTCAACCTGAGCGAGATCTTGCCGCGCACAGTCAACGCGATGGGCATCGTGGTGCTGTTCCATTCTCCTGGCGGGCAACGATGGCGGGTCGCCTTCGATGCCGCCGAGGCGGAGAAGACCGGCGTCGTCATCGGCGCGCACGCCTGCGCGCTCACCGTCACGCAAGGCGCCGTGCTCGACATCCAGGGTCATGGGCAGAGCGAGCCGCCGCGCAACTACAACAGACTCGCGCAGGTCAACTGCAAGACCTGAAGTTCCGGGGTCGCATGAGATACTGCGACCGTTTTTTCGCCGCGCCAAGGGAGCCATACCCGTCGCGGCAAATGTTTTTCAAGGGAGTGATTCGTCGTGAGCTATGCCGCCAAGGTTCTCTGGGGCGAGGGTCTGTTTCTGCGCCCTCAGCATTTCCAGCGTCAGGACGCCTACCATGAGGCGCGCCTTCACAACACCGCGCAATCGCTGCATCCGTACTACTGGGGCGTTCGCTCGTTCAGTTTCGACCTGGACGCGTTGGCCAGCGGCATGCTGCGCGCGTCGGAGCTGTCAGTCGTGTTCCCCGATGGCGAGCCGTATTCGGCGCCGCATGTGGACAAGCTGCCGCCCCCGATCTCTCTCGACACGCTGAGCCCAGGCCAGAACGAGATCACCTTCTACCTAGTGCTCCATCCGGTTCGGGAACTCGGGCACAACTACAAGGAACCTGAAGAGAGCGCATTCGCCACCCGCTATGTCAGCGACGCGACGCAATGCCCCGATCTCTTCACCGATGCGGTCAACGCCGAAGTGGTCTACCTGCGCAAGAGGGTGAAGTTGCTGGCCGACTCCGAGCCGCGCGAGCAGTTCGTCTCGATTCCGGTGGTGCGCATCCGGCGCACGGCATCGGGCGGCTTCGAGCTCGATCAGTCCTTCGTACCGCCATGTATTTGCGTGGATACATCGCCCACCGTCTACCAGCAGTTGCGCCGTCTGCTCGACGTGCTGCAGGCCAAGGTCAATTCGCTCTACGGCATCCATCGCGAGCCGAGCAAGAACATCATCGAGTTCCGTTCGGGCGACATCGCCTCGTTCTGGCTGCTGCACACCGCCAACTCGGCGTTCGCGTCGCTGTCGCATCTCTTTCGACATCCGGCGCTGCACCCTGAACGACTGTTCCAGGAGCTGTTGAACCTCGCCGGCGCGCTGATGACTTTTGCCAAGACCTACACGCTGAACGACCTGCCCACTTACGACCACGAGAAGCCCGGCGCTGCGTTCGCCGAACTCGACCACATCATCCGCGACCTGCTCGACACCGTGATCTCGACGCGCTACTTCGCGATCACGCTGACCGAGACGCGCCGCGCTTTTCACATGGGCCGGCTCGACTCCGGCAAGATCGACGAGAAGACGGTCTTCTACATGGCCGTCACCGCCAGCATGCCGGCGGCGGAATTGGTCGAGGCCGTGCCCGCGCGCTTCAAGATCGGCGCGCCGGAAGACGTCGACAAGCTGGTGCTCTCCGCCATGCCCGGCGTGCGCCTCGTCTACGCGCCGCAAGTGCCGCCTGCGATTCCGATCCGCGCTGGCGCTTGCTACTTCGCGGTCGACACCAAGAGCCCGCTCTACGAGCGCATGCTGCAAGCGCAAAGCGTCGCCATCTACGCGCCGACCGGCATTCCCGACATGCAACTTGAACTGATTGCGGTGACATCGTGAGTACCGGGAACGATCACCCCAAGACAGCACGCACCGCAGCGCACAGCACAGAGGCTTCGATATGAACACCACGGCACGCCCGCCCTCCCTTTTCGGCGATGACGCACCGCCCACGGGATTCACGCCCGCCGGCGCCCTCCCCGGCCAGGACTCATCATTGCTCGACATCCTGTACGACGGCTTTGTCATGCTGTTCCTTATCAAGAAGAAGCAGCAGCCGGCACAGGCCGAACAGTTCCTTGGCGGCATCCGCAGCTATCTCGCGGAGTTCGAGCGCAATGCGCGCAAGCTCGGCGCCGGTGCCGAGGAAGTCCACGCCTGCAAGTACGCGTTCTGCGCCGTCGTCGACGAATTCGTCCTGGCGTCACCGGAGTTTGCGATCCAGCCGGAATGGGAACGCCGGCCGCTTCAGCTCGCACTGTTCGGCGACCAGATCGCCGGCGAGAACTTCTTTCACATGCTCGAGGCGCAACGAGCCCAGGGCGCGTCACGCGTGCAGACGCTCGAGGTGTTCTACATGTGCCTGCTGCTCGGCTTCCAGGGCAAGTACATCCTCGAAGGCCCTGAAAAGCTGGCCTACCTCACCGCCCGGCTGGGGGACGAGATCGCCAACATCAAGGGCAAGCGCACGCCCTTCGCACCGCACTGGCCCTTGCCCGACAAGATCGCGCACACACTCAAGCGTGAGGCGCCGCAGTGGGTCGTGGCCTCGGTGTTCTCGCTGATCGCCCTGGTCGCGTTCATCGGCTTGTCCCTTCACCTGTCCAACACCACGCAATCCGCACTGGAACGCTACCAGGACATCGTTCGACTGGGCCCGCGCCAGGCCAACCTCACGATCTCCCTGCCCTGACGACTGCTGAAACCATGCTTGACCTCGACGCGCTGCTTGCCCCGATCGCCGGCCCCTTGCCTTGCGGCTCGGACATGCTCTTCTCGCCCCAGTTTGATGCGATCCAGAACGCGCGCCTGCAGGATGACCCGACGCTCGAGCAGGGCGACTGGGTGATCGATCTCAAGGAAGCCAACTGGCCCTTCGTCATCGCCGAGTCGCAGAAGCTGTTGACCGAATCCACCAAGGATCTCCGGCTCGGCGTCTGGCTCACCGACGCACTGGCCAGCCGCCAGGGCTTTGCCGGATTGAACGACGGTTACCGCTTGCTGACCGGCCTTTGCGAGCGTCATTGGGACGACCTGCATCCGCAAGCCGAAGACGGCGACATGGACATGCGCTTTGGCAGCGTCAGCTGGCTGGCATCGCGTTCCATCGAGCTGGTGCGACGCGCGCCCATCGTGAACGACGGAAAGGTCTCGTACGGCGTGCACGCCTGGGAGCAAGCCCTTGCCCTGGACCAGGCCGTCAAACGCACGCCCTCCGACGGCGACGAACTGACGCGGGGCAAGATCACGACCGATCAGTTCGACCGCGTACGTCGCGCGACACCGGCGAAGTTCCTGCAGGCGGTGCATGCCGACCTGGTCGCCTGCGAGTCGTCCGTGAAGCGCTTCGAGCAAGTCTTCGACGCGCGCACTGACTCGAACGGGCCGAGCTTCTCGCGGGTCAAGGATACCTTGGAGTCCACGCGCGCCACCGTGGAGCGCTTCGCGCGCGATGCCGGTGTTGCGCTGGGGCGCGTCGCCGTGCCGCCTGCGCCCATCGCCAGCGACGAATCGCTGCAACGCGTCGAGCGCATGCTGTCAACGCCCATCGGCGAAGCGCCTGGCGCGATGATCGCCCCACAGCGTGGCGGCATTCACACCCGGGCGCAGGCTATCGCGCAACTCAACGAAGTGGCCAACTTTTTCGAGCGCACCGAACCGTCCAGCCCGACGGCCTACATGGCCAAGAAGGCTGCGGCATGGGCCGACATGTCATTGCATGCATGGCTGCGCAACGTGGTCAAGAACGAGCAGGAACTCGCGCAACTGGAAGACCTGCTCGGCGTAAGCGGGCAGGCGGCACAAGAGGGCCGCTGAGTCCGCCGGCGCGCTGTAGCGCGCTGGCGAAAAAGGCACCGATCAGCTCATGACTCTGCGTGGCGTGGCACGGACCTCGCCCCTTGAGTCGTTCAGCGCCCGAGTCTGAACTCGATCCGCCGATTGCGCGCGCGACCCGCCTCCGTGTCGTTGCCCGCTACCGGCTGGTCCGGTCCGACACCGCTGGTGCTCATGCTGGCAGGATCGATGCCCTTGCCCACCAAATAGCCCTTGACCGCCTCGGCTCGCGCCTGGCTCAATGCCAGGTTCGAGGCGCGGTTGCCGGAGTTGTCGGTATGGCCAATGATCGCCACCGACTTGTTGCTGAGCTTGGCCAGCGCCGTCGCCATCTCGTCCATGATGGCTCGCCCTTTGGCGGTGAGCGTTGCGCTGCCGACTTCGAACTCGACGATACGGTTGCCCAGCACCTGGTCCACCACGACCTGCTCGGAGACCGGTACCCGCAGGCTGTTCTTGATGGTGTAGGTCGGGTTCAGCGCGCTGGCCATGTCGCTGACGATCTTCTGGCGCAGCGCTTCATTGCCGACTTCCCCCTGCGCAGTGATCTGCGTGCCCACGATCTGCAATTGCCCGCGGTGGATCTGCTTGAGCGAAGGGTTGAGCAGTTTCTGCACGTTCGCCGACCAATTGGCCGGCGTTCCGACAGAGCTGACGACCTCGATCCGGTCGACCACGTTGGCCGCGCCATAGACCTGTCGCAGAGCGGCGATGACTGCAGCGCGCGTTGCCTCGTCGGGCACATGGCCGCCCGCCACGACCTGCTCGGTCTTGCCGGCGCCACCGCCCTGGCTTTCGATGTTCGCCCCCTGCGCAGGCCCGGTGGCAGGCGCTTGCGCCTGGGCCAGCGGCGACAACGCAAGGACCCCGGCCCATGCCAGGACGCGCAACGACGCGATGTTCAATTTGCGCATCTCAATCCCCGATGAAGACTTCGCGAAACGCGGACAACACGATCTCGAGCGGCAGCTGCGGCTGCTCGAGATAGCTCACCAGCTTGTACATCGCGTAGTTGCTGTGAATGCTTTCCTCAACCCATTCCGGGTTGTCGATCTCGATGTTCTGCTTGGCATGGACGTGCAGGTGCAAGACGCTTTGCAGCGTCCGCGGCGACAGGCCGTTGAACCCGATGATCAGGCGCGGCAGCCCGCTGATGGCAGAGACGCAGAGCACCAGTTCAAAGTCCGCCTTCGCGAAGAACCGGGTCACGATGTCGAGCCAGAACGTCGCCACCATCGGTTGGAGGAACGGATCGCGCGGCAACGGCAAGGTCAACCCCTTCTCCAGATGCGACACCGTGCTGGCCATGACGGGTTGGAGCAGCAGCCCCAGCGCCAGCGTCATGCGCCGCAATGACACCTTGTGTCCGTCGAAATTGAGCGACTGCTCGATGCGCAGCAGGCTGTAGTCGCGAATGAAGTCCTGGTAGGTCACGTGCGCAGCGGAGCCCTTGAAGGCGGTCTCGACGTGGAAGGACTCGGTCTCGAGGCTGCGCAGGTCGGTCTCGATGTCGCTGCTGGTCGCCAGCTCGCCCACACGTCGCGACACCCGGTCCCACCACGGCTGCAGCAGTGCCGGGGCGCCGCTCATGAAGTCGATGGCCTTGTCGACATCCAGCGGCACCGCCACCAGGAACGGGTAGCGACGCGACGACTCGTCATGACTGGGCCGCACGTGGCCCGCAATCGCCAGCCGGCTGCGCGAGCCGAGGCAGACGAAATGCAGTGGCGCCGCATCGTCGTAGATGAGCTTCCAGCGCGGATCCTCGGACAACAGTTCCATGCCTTGCGACAGCCAGTTGTCGAGCACGCGCAGCAGTTGCGGGTTGTAGATGCCCTTCACGAAATCGCCGCGCATCGGCAGCTTGCCGAAGTAGGACATCTGCTGGGCCTGGAGTTGCAATTGGCTCATTGGGTGACTCCCTGCGTTGTTGCGCCGACCGACACTGGTACCGGCGCAGCTCCACCCGGCGCGAAGGCCGCGGGGCCTGCAGCGGCCACGGTCGAGGGCAGCGTGACGCCGCGCAGGCCCCTGCCTTGCGGCGAGTCGGAGCCACTGGCCCCAGCCTGCGCGCTCTGGATCAGCCGCAGCTTCACAGAGACGGAGGCTGCGCCCTTGGCCCAGGTCAACTCGAAACTGCCGTCAGGCAAGCGCTTGCGCTGCGCGGTGGCAAAGAGCTTTTCCAGCCCGAAGTTGCCCGGCTCGTTGATCAACTCGACCGTCGTTCCATCGAAGGTCACGGCCGAGATCTTCGAACCCGGCGTGCCCTGCGCATTGGGCCAGACGAAGTTGGACCATTGCGGCGGCGTATTGCGGTAGCGCAGTTGCTGGCCGTCGATCTCGATCACGTATTCGGTCAGGCCCGATGACGGCTGCGGCAGGATCTGGAACAGGGTCTGCGGCTGGGCTGCTGCCGCGCCTCCGCCAGAAGCTGCGCCCCCGGCCAGCGGCGCGACCCATTGCGCAAAGCCGCCCACGAACTCAGGATTCAGGCGCAAGCCCTCATCGCCCCAGGTGCGTGCCGACAGCAAGTCGCCACGCCGATTGACCAGCGGCCCCATCGTGGTCGCCACGAACTTGCTGATCGCGCCTTCCGGCCCGAACACCTGCGCAATCTCGGCCGGCGCAGCCTCGATGGTGGAGCGGGCGGCAAACGGGTACTTGGTCGCCAGCGACTGCTGGAACAACTGCTGGACCTGTGCGCTCCAGACCTTGTTCAGTTCGACCGCCGTCGGCTGGATCGTCACCGCATACGCGCTCAGCAGCGGACGCACCAGCAAGGGCCGCAAGGCCTGGCGCTGCGAAGGGTCCATGCCGGTCAGCATCTGCTCGTCCACGTACTTGAGCGCGTCGGCCAGTTCGGAGCCATTGCCGTCGAGCGTCTGCTGCATCAACTGGCGTGCGCCCGGGCCGGGGTCGCCCTGGTTCTTGATCTGGTTAAAGCGCGTGCGCAGCTTCGACAGCGAGCCCAGATAGCCTTTCAGCAGCGAGGTGTTGTCGCGTTCCACGACGATGCGGCCGACGCCCGCGAACTCCTTGCCCACCGGCCCCATGGGAATCTCGACCGGGTTGCTCGTATCGACGTTGACGTTCACGTTCAACTGCGACGGCGTGGCGCGCGAGAACAGGCCCTTGACCCATGCGACGGCGCCGGTCTTGGCCTCTTTCAACCCGGCATTGACCAGCGACGGGTTGTCCCACGAGGTCTGGTCGTAGACCGTGTTGAACACCTTGCGGATCGGCGAGTTCTGCGGGTCGCCCAGCACGTTCATCGCGCCGACGGCCTGGTCGAAATTGGCGAGGTCGCGCACGGCAATGCCCTGCAAGAAGCGTTTCCACTCCTTCGCGTATTCGAGCTTGTACATGTTGACCAGGGTCTTGCGGATCTGCTCCGGGCTGCCCTCGAGCGTGAGGTCGTCGTTGCTGGCGACGTTCAGCACCCAGTCCTTGTTGGAGGTCTCGCGATTGGCCGCGTCGCGAATGGCCTGATCGACGTATTGCTGCCAGGCTTCGCGGGTGAAGGCGCCGGAGATCGCCGTGCTGCCCGCGATGACTGCTCCGCTCTCGGCCGTGTTGCTGCCGCCGATGATGCGTGACACGGTCATCGGTGCAAAGCGGGTGGATGCGCGCGCCTTGATCTCGGCGTAGACGCGCTCACGTGCCGGCATGCCGCGCACCACATGACGCAAGGCATCGCGCGTTTGCTCGACCGCCGTGAGGTTGATGTCCGTGAGCACCGGCCAGTTGTCGTCGCCAACGCGGCTCAAGTAGAAGCTGATCGCGCGCTCGGCGTCGCGGATGACCTGCTGGCGGGTCATGTCGCCGCGGTTGGCCTCGAGCCAGACGCGCCAGAAACGAGAGATCTGGTCGGTCAGGTGCGCCGTCTCGACATGCCGCTTGTCGGCCAGCATGAGGTAGGTCTTGAGGGCGTTGTACGTGTCCTGGACATCGGTGGGCGATGAGCCGGCATAGAGGCCGCCGGCGTCGACAGGCCGCGGGATCGCCCGGGTCGCGACGACGGGCGTCGCCGTTGGCGCAGTGCCATCGGCATTCGGCACGACGGGCTTCTTCAACGATTCCGGATGCGCGTTGACCTCTTTCAGGAAAGCCTGCAGGTTCTCCGATACGGGTGCCAGCATGATCTGCTTGATGCCGCCGTAGTACTCGGACAGCAGCTTGTCTTCCAGCGTGTTGCCTTGGTAGAGGCCGAGCGACAGCGCGAGCGGGCGATCGTTGCGGAATTTCTCGAGTTGCTCGATCCGGTCCTGCAGGATGCCCAGGCTTTCGAAGCGCGCCTTGAGCCCGGGCCCGCTGGCCTGCAGCTTGCCGACCTTGTCGAGGTCGGCCTGCACGTTCTCGACCAGTTGCCCGTTGCCCAGGTAGGACCAGGTCCAGCCGCCCAGCATCAAGCCGAGCGCAGTGACGAAGCCGAAGAAGACCAGGTAGCGCAGCCGCGTCTTGAGCGGGCTGGAGAACTGCCGGACGGTCTTCTTGTCGGCGAAGATGACCTTGGAGAACAGGTCGCGCAGGAAGAATCCGTTCTGCGAATACACCTCCCTCGCCTTGCTCGCCGGGTCGGTCAGCCGCAGCCCGAAGCGTGACGCGATGCGTTCGGTCGACAGGCTGCGCAGCGTGCCTTCCTGCAGCGCGCTGGTGAAATAGAAGCCGCGGAATATGGGCTTGTACTGGAAGGGATTGCTCTCGAACAGCGTGGCCAGGAACGCGCGCAGCGCCGGCTTGGTGGCGGCGAACTCCAGCGGGAAGATCAGCAGTTCGGGCGACGGATTGGTGTTGCGACGCGTGGCGATGTGGGCCACGCTGATTTCCTTCAGGCCGGTGTAGAGCTCGTCGAAGCGCTTGTCGAACAACGCGACCGCGTCCTGCTTCTCATCATGCTCGTAGGGCAGCGTCGCGCCCCAGACGCGGTCGCGCTCGACCTTGTCGCTGTCACCGAAGAACTCGGCAAAGCCGGTGATCAGGTCGGCTTTGGTGAACATCACGTAGACCGGCGCGAAGATCTCGAGCCGCTCGGTGAGTTCCTGCACGCGCTCGCGCAGGCTCTTGGCCAGTTCGATCGCGAAGTCGGGCCGGTTGCCGATCAGTTCCGGCACACTGGCCGTCACGATGATGCCGTTGATCGGCGCCTTGGGCCGGTACTTCTTGAGCAGGTCGAGGAAGCCGAACCATTCCTTGCGGTCTTCCTGGTGCACCGAGTAACGGCCGGCCGTGTCGAGCACGATGCCTTCGGTGGTGAAGAACCAGTCGCAGTTGCGCGTGCCGCCGATGCCCTGGATGACCGCGTTGCCCTTTTCGGCAAAAGGAAACTGAAGGCCGGAATTAAGGATGGCCGTGCTCTTGCCGGCGGCCGGGTTGCCGATGACCATGTACCAGGGCAGTTCGTACAGGGCTTCGTTGCCGGAGACCTGGCCGATCTTGGAGGTCTTGATGGTCTTGACCGCCGCGATCATGCGGGCGCGCAACGCTTCGATCTCGGCACGTCGCGCGGGGTCGGCAATGGGCGTGACCGGGGCAGTTTCGTCCTGGTGCTCCAGCATGTCGCCGAGCTCCTGGTTGGCCTTCCGCCTGCGCCAGCGGCGGATCAGCCAGACCACCAGCCAAATGGCCAAGGCCACGGAAAACGCGGCCACGGCATAGATCAAGGCAAGCTCGAGCTGTTGCGCGCCCAGGAACAGGACCCCGGCGAGCGCCAGGAATCCGATGACGGACAGCGTGCGCGTGTCCAGCAGGAAACTGAAGAAGCGACTCATGACTCAGCCGTGCCGCGATGCGGCCGTAATCACGGCAAGGCGCGTGCGGCCCGGAGCCGCGCACATGGCGCAGCGGCTGGATGATGATGTCGATTGGTTGGCGGACGCGGCGTCGGAGACGCCGTGACAGTCAGATCCATCGCCCGGCACGTTGTGCGGTCGATTCATTTTTATCTACTCCCTTGGCTGCCCTGCGCACCGCATTCTTGGCGGCGCGCAACTCACACAATTTCAATCAATCCCGTGGCAGCTTGAAACCTGGCTTGCGGTATTCCACATGTCCATAGTCCTTGAACGACCATCGGCCGCCCCAGACAAGCCCGAGCGATTCGGCGACTTCGCCATACAGGCGGTAGCCTTCCATCGCCCACGGATCCTTCTCGGTAATGACCAGTTTGCCATTTCGATAGAACGCGTTGTCTGCTGCCAGACCGTGCTGATGGTAACTTTGATTGGCCTTCGCTCTCGTCACGTGCTCGCCCAAAGCGGCAAGTTTTGCCTGACGCTCCGGACTTCTGTAGCCCTCCAGCAGCGCCAGGTCGTAGCCATGCTTGTCCTTCATGACCTTGTAGACGAGCAGCAGGCGCGCGCGGAAGTCGGGGTCCAGCACGTCCCAGTTGCGGCTGCCTTCCTTCGTGAGCGGGCGCACCTGCTCCACTTCCGCGGTCGCGAAAACCTCGGGCGGCAAGGCGGGTGGCGGCACCAGCTGCTCGCCTCGGAGCAAGGCCTCGACCTTCTCGTCGGTGTCACGTGCCGCGTCTTCGTAGAACACGGTCTTGCCGCTGCGCAGCACCACGCTCAGCAGCACCGGTATCGCAAGCAGCACCACGGCGCCCGACAGCATGAGCCGGCGCCGGACCAGGAATTGCACCGCATCAGCGCCCGCAGTGCCCGCTGCGCGAACCGATGCGGTCGAGGTCCGCGCGGCGCCATGCCGGGCACGGCGCCAGTTGCTGGTGAAGGAACGCCATGCGCCGCTCACCGTCGCCACGGCTCGCGCCCGGGCCGTCGGTAGAAAAAAAATGGCGGCCACTGCCACCATCAATACAAAGTAGAAGAAAAGCGCGAAAGCGAACAAGCCGAACCATGAACGAACGAGGACGCGGAAATTGTAGGGTGGCGTATTGGTTGCAAAACCTGCTAATCTGCAGCGGCTGTCACCTTGTGCTGAAAAGTGCAGGTTCATCAGGGGGAAATACAAATGAGCATTTCAGACAAGAAGGCGTCGGCGAGCCGTCGGCCCAGCCTCATCGACCCGGCGCCTTCCTCGCCATCCGGCCCGCGCAACGCCACGGAGCCCACGCGCGTGCTGGCCGACCTTGGCGGCCACAAGCCTCCAGGCATTTCGGGCGGGATGATCACCGTTGCGTGCTGCATCGTCGCGATGGGGATCGGGGCAGGCTTCTGGGCGACTTCAGGTGCGCCCAAACCGGTGGTCGCAGCAGCGCCGCCAGCCGTGGTTGCATCGGCGCCAGCGCCAGCCGCCGCGGCGCCCGCAAGTCCACCTGTTGCTACGCCCTCACCTGCCGCTGCGCCTGTCTCAGCCGAGGCGCCGAAGCCGACGGTTCCCGCCCTCACCGCACTGAACCTCGACTCCGCCACCGCCGCGGGTACCCACGTCGCAAAGATCACCGACGCGCCTGCACATGTGCCCAAGGACGTGGCCGCAGCCTCTGTGGCGGTGGCTGCGCAGGCGGCGACAGGCGCATCGAAAATCGGATCGGACAAGCCCCGAAAAGTCGCGGCACCCAAGCCCGCTCGGAAACAAACGACGGACAAGCAGGCCCGCCAACCCGCCCACATGGTAGCGACGCGGGGCAAGGCGCACGCACCGGGAAAGCCCCACAGCACGACCGTTGCGAAGGGACGCGAGGACAAGCGCCGCGAGACGAGCAGCGCCCCAGCGACCGCGCGGAAGAACACCGATCCGGACACCGACCTGTTGGCTGCGATGTTGCGGCGCAATGGTGGCGGCCCGCAGTAGGTCGTCGCACCTCGGTTCGCCCACACGGTTGTCGCGCAGCGGATTCGCCTCTGCGCCGGGCTGCGCACGCAGGGCTGGGCAGCATTGCATCAAAGATCTGATCCTCCACTGAAAGTGAAATTCATGACCGCTCGTTTTCTCACCCGCATCTCCTCGCTCGCACTGGCCGGCACGCTCGCCGCCTGCGCCCTGCCCGGCGCGAACAACTCGGCTCCGCCCGAGATTCGGATGGGCCGGATCGAGCAGATCAGTGCAACGCAATTGCAGGACTCGCACCAGATCGGCGTCGGCGCCATCGTGGGCGGGCTCGGTGGCCTGGCCGTGGGGAGCCTGATCGGCAACGGCAACGGGCGTGATGTGGCACGGGTCGTCGGCGCGATCGGCGGCGCGGTCGCTGGCAATGAAGTCCAGAAACGCTACGAGCAACCCGTGGCAGGGCAGCAGATCATCGTGCGCACTGGCAGTGGCGTGCTGGTTTCGGTCACGCAACCCGTGGCGCCCGATTTGCGCGTGGGACAAAACGTCTTCATCGAGGGCAGCGGAGAAAGCGCGCGCGTGATACCGCGCTGAGCGCCTTCGCGTCCCTTCCCAGCCGCGCCCCCCCTCAGCTCCCGCCGCGCCCCGCTGCGAATGCAAGCGGGGCTTCGAGTTGCCCCACCGCCTTCACGAGTTCCGCCAGCGAGCGGACCTCCATCTTTTCCATGACGTGTGCTCGATGGGCCTTGACGGTGCGTTCCGCCGCACCGAGCTCCCAGCCGATCTGCTTGTTGAGGGCGCCGTTCACCACCATGTCGAGCACCTGCCGTTCGCGTGGGCTGAGCCTCGAGTAGCGGGCCTGCAGCGCGGTCTGGCGCAGGCGCGCACGGCGGCGCAGGGCGTCGTCCTCGATCACCTTGGCGACGACCGGCAGCAATGCATCGCTGTCGACCGGCTTGAAGAAGAAGTCGGCGGCGCCGGCCTTCATGGCGCGCAGGGTCTCGTGCACCGTGGCTTCCGCCGTCACGAAGATGACGGGCAAGGGCTCCGGTTGCGTGGCAATCATTTCCTGCAGGTCCAGCCCGCTCGGGCCGGGCATGTGGATGTCCAGCACCAGGCAGCCCGGCGCGTCCCCGATCCCGTCAAGCAACATCTCGCCGACGGAACCGTATTCCGACACCCTGTACCCCGCCGCGCGAAGAACCCCTTGAAGCTCGCGCCGGAATGCCACGTCATCGTCGATGAGGCGCACCAGCGCTGCATCCTCGCTGTCGTCCAACAAGTCGCTCTCGGTCATCTCAACCTTTCGCGCCCGATGCGCGTCGATGGCTGCCAGCTCCCTGTTCGGCTGTCATGTCGTAGTAGACGGCTATTGAATCTGGCGGGTTGGCGCGCGGCAACCTACCCTTTGGTCTAGTGGGCCGGACAGCAACACCATGGCCTGGTCACCCGACTGCCGCCCCACCCGAAGGCCATGCTGCTCCCTGCAAGTGCTTCCGAAGAAGTGCGGGCGTCATGGGAGCACATCCGCCCCCCTGCGGACAAGGCTGTTCACAAATATTTTCAAATCATCGGGCGCTCTTGGAATGCGCCGAGAGCGTCCGGCGACTTTGCATTCACGCGCAGGACAAGGCGGGGCGCCGCAGTTGGTCCGGCAGCACGGGAAGGCGATCCGACCCAGTCATGCGATGGATGGCGAAGTCGCATCAGTCGCAGCGGAATGACAGCTCGGCACCTGGCGCCGGCTTGAGCTTGGGGTCGGTGAGCCGCATCGGTGCGCCGAAGTTGCGGCAATAGGCCTCGGCCTCCTGCATGGTCGGCGACGTGAAAACGCCATCGCCCAGCCGCGTGACACGAGGTGCAGAGCCCGACGCGCATCCGGCAACGAGAACAAGCATGACGAGGGCAAAGAGCGTGGCGAATCGTGGCATCTGGAACCGCATGACGGAGGGAGCAGGAGGGACGGTGACTTTAGCCGCTGCGCGCCGCAGAGCCGGCGCCCTCGGGTCGATGCGGCTTCGCCATCCCTATACGGTGGCGCGCGCAACGGGGCCGGGCGCTGCCTGGCCTCGAGGCTCAAAAGTTGTGGCGCATCCCGAGGTCCATGCCCCGCGACGACTCGTTGGGCGCGGTGCTGGCGCCGTTCAACGCGACGGACGCGCCGCCGCTGTTGCGCACGTATGCGCCGGTGACGTAGAGCGCAGTGCGCTTGGACAGGTTGTAGACGTAGCCGAGCGACAGCTTGCGCGTGGCCGGGTCGCCGGGCTCGCGTGTTCCGTAGCTTGAGATCGCCATCTTGAGTTGATCCTGCCCCACCGGAAAGACGGCGCCCAGCACGAAGCCCTTGCGGGTCACGGGTGGCGCGCTGTCCACGCTGTCGCGGTAGTAGCCGATCGTCATCCTGACGAAGTCGAAGTCATAAGCCGCGCCGATGTTGAACACACGGACGGTTCCGAAGTCGGCGGTGCGCGCATAGCTGACCTTCGACCCCGCCGCCGCCATCGCGAAGTTGCCGACGGTGAATCCGAGCCGGCCGGCATACCCCGTGCCGTCGCGCGACGATGGCAAGCCTGTGCCCGAGATGCTTTCACCCAGGAAGTACTGGACCTCGCCGAAGAAACCGTGCAGGTCGTGCGGCAGGAAGTAGCCGATCATGTTGGACGCGCGGGTCGAGGTCGGTCCGGCTATCGATTCGACCTGCGGCTCGGTGGTGCCGACGCCGTTATTGTCGAAGGGGTCCATGTCCTGACGGTTGCGGTACGAGGCCGTGATGTCGCGCCCCAATCGCAACTCGCCCCAGCGGTCGGCCAAGCTCACCGTGGCGCGACGGTTGAACGAGATCACATTCGATGAGGTCGCGCCGTCGGGCTGGTTGTTGGTATTGCCCGCCATGCCGAGGCCGGTATCCAGGACGTAGCCCATCTCCAGCCAGAACCCGGCAGCGAGCCCGCCACCCAGATCCTGGAAGCCCCTGAATCCCACGCGCGAAGTCGCATTGCCGCCGCTGTAGAGCTGGACGAGATGCGATGTGCTGCCCGCGCCATAGCCGATCGTCACGTCGGCAATGCCGAACATCGTGATGGCGGTGCGGTCGACAGTCGTCTGGCTCGTTTGCGCGAAGGCGGAGATACCTGCGGCGGCCACTCCAGTGGCAAGAAAGCCGGGGATGGCCGATTTCATTCGTCAGGCTTGCCGGCCCATCAGGCGGGCGTGCGCTGCCATTGGCCCCGATGCCCCCCTGCCGGGGCGGCCACTCGTCCAGCATGACCCATGCGCGCCGCGGCGCCGCCCACCAACGCGGCTTCCGCCAGCAGCGCCTTCATGGTGTCGTCGGGCGCGAAGCGATGGCCGAATCGCATGCCGATCTGCGAGAGATGGAAACGCTCGAGCGGCGTCACGGCACCGGCGGGTTCCTGCTCGACCAGTTCGCCCAATTGCTCGAAGTACCGGTAGTCGGCGGGCGCGCTCGTGTCGATGGGGCCGTGGGACCGGTCGAGGAACTGCACGGCCGGCACGCATGCTGCCTGCTGAGCCAGCGGATAGATGCGCAGCCCGGCGAAGCGACGCACGGCCAGCAGCGGATCGCCGTCGACCGGTTGCAGCAGCATCCACACGCCGTAGGTCGGCGAGCGCAGTGCGAAGTAGCCGGGCCGGTCGCCCTGCAGGTCATCGGGCGGCAGCACCAGGTACTTCCGGCCCTTGCCCGCGGCCCTGCCGAGACGCCCCACATCGCCCACCGGGCGCCGCCACATGTCGTCGAACACGCTCACGATGCCGGCCGGAACGTCGATCACGATCGGCCCGTTGCGCAGGTTCAGGAAGTTGCACACCTGCACCTTCTCGCGGACGCCGGACGTCGAGCCTTCGATGACGTCCTGCACGGTCTTCCAGATCACGACCTGGCAGGTCTGCCGGATGCCCGAGTTGGCCAGCCCCTGCCGGAAGCGGAACATGGCGACGGCTTCCGCGTTGTGCTGGTAGATGTCGACGGCGCGGCTGAAGGTCAGCATCTGGGCCAGGCGCTCGGCGGATTCGAGGGTCGGCTGGCCCTTGTCGAAGGTCAGGGCGCCGTAGCGCGTGTGGATGGTGCCGTTGTCGATGCAGCGGTCGGGCGGGCGCTCGCTTCGGATCATCATGGTGGCGCAGTTCTACCCCTTGGCAGCGCGCATTTCCACTCGTCTCGTAGGGAGCCTGCAACTGCACCTTGGTGCAACGCGCAGCGCAAGTGCAACACCTGCGCGACACTCGGCGCTTCTCCCCCAAGTCCCGGAGGTGTGCGTTGATCCCCAATGCGGAACAGGCCAGGCTCGACGAAGCCCGCATGAAGCAGGCGGACTGGAAGAAATGGGGCCCCTACCTCAGCGAGCGCCAATGGGGCACGGTGCGCGAGGACTACAGCGACAACGGCGACGCGTGGAACTACTTCACCCACGACCACGCCCGATCGCGCGCCTACCGATGGGGCGAGGACGGCCTCGGCGGCATCAGCGACGACCACCAGGTGCTGTGCTTCGCGCTTGCGCTCTGGAACGGGCAGGATCCGATCCTGAAGGAGCGCGCCTTCGGGCTTGCGAACGAGGAAGGCAACCACGGCGAGGACGTGAAGGAGTGCTACTTCTACATCGACTCGACGCCGACGCACTCGTACATGAAGTACCTGTACAAGTACCCGCAGGCGGCCTATCCCTACCTCGACCTGATCCAGACCAATCGGCAGCGCGGCAGGCAGCAGCCCGAGTACGAACTGCTGGACACCGGCGTGTTCGACAACAACCGCTATTTCGACGTCTTCGTCGAATATGCCAAGGCCGGGCCCGAGGACGTGCTGGTGCGCATCACGGCGATCAACCGCGGGCCCGTTGCCGCACCGCTGCATGTGCTGCCGACGCTCTGGTTCCGCAACACCTGGGCGGCGCCGGGCGGTGGCAGCAAGCCGGTGCTGGAGAAGATTGACCTGCCCGGCCGTGCGGCGCTGCGGGCACATCACACCGACCCGTTGTTCCGGGAATCACTGGCCGACTACCACCTGAGTTGCGACACGGACGCCCCGCTGCTGTTCACCGAGAACGAGACCAACAACGCGCGCCTGTTCGGTACGCAGAACGCATCGCCCCATGTGAAGGATGCGTTCCACAACTTCGTCGTGCACGGTGACGCCAGCGCGGTGAACCCAGCGCAGCAGGGAACCAAGGCGGCCACGCACCATGCGATGACGCTGGCCGCGGGCGAGACACGCGTGATCCGCCTGCGCCTGTCCACGCGCAGGCCGGACGCAAGCACCTTCGCCGACTTCGACGACGTGTTCACCACGCGCCTGGACGAGGCCGATGCGTTCTACGAGGCCCTCACGCCGCCCGCCGTGACCGCAGACCCCGACCGCGCCAGCGTCATGCGCCAGGCCCTCGCCGGCATGCTGTGGTCCAAGCAGTACTTCTACTACGACGTCGGCCTGTGGCTCGACGAGCACGGCGCAGGCGCCGAAACGCCGCAAGCGCGCCGACGCCAGGGTGTGCGCAACGTCGACTGGGGCCACATGTACAACGACGACATCATCTCGATGCCGGACAAGTGGGAGTACCCGTGGTACGCCGCATGGGACCTGGCCTTCCACATGATCCCGCTCGGCATGGTCGACCCCGACTTCGCCAAGCAGCAGCTCGGCCTGATGCTGCGCAACGACTACCTGCATCCGAACGGCCAGTTGCCGGCCTACGAATGGAACTTCGGCGACGTCAATCCGCCCGTGCATGCGTGGGCGACGATGCAGCTCTACCTGGTCGACAAGGAGCATCGCGACGACGACGGAGACGTCGAGTTCCTGAAGTACGCCTTCTCGAAGCTGCTGGTCAACTTCACCTGGTGGGTCAACCGCAAGGACCGCACCGGCGCCAACGTGTTCGAGGGCGGCTTCCTCGGGCTGGACAACATCGGCGTGTTCGACCGCTCGAAGCCGCTGCCCACCGGCGGCTACCTCGACCAAGCCGATGGCACCGCTTGGATGGTGTTCTTCAGCCAACAGATGTTGCGCATCGCCGGCGAGCTGGCGGTGCATGAGCCGCTGTACGAGGAGTTCGTCGAGAAGTTCTATTGCCACACGCTGTCGATCGCCGCTGCGATGGACCGCGTGGGCGAATGCAACGACGAGATGTGGGACGAGCAGGACGGCTTCTTCTACGACGTGCTGCGCTTGCCCGATGGCAATGCCCAGCGGCTGAAGGTGCGCTCGATCGTCGGGCTGCTGCCGCTCGCGGCGATCGCGATCTTCGAGGAGGGCATGCTCGAGAAGCTGCCCAACTTCCGCAAGCGCGCGGGCGAGTTCCTGATGCGCCATCCCGAGTTCAAGGGCAGCATGCACCTGCCCGACCAGCCCGGCGTCAGCGGCCGGCGCATGCTGGCGATCGTCGACGAGCGGAAGGTGCGACGACTGTTGTCGCGCATGCTCGATGAAAGCGAGTTCTTCAGCCCGCACGGCATTCGCGGCCTGTCGCGGCAACACCTGGAGCACCCGTATGTCTTCGAGCATGGCGGCGGGCAGTACCGCGTGGGCTATGTGCCGGGCGACTCCGACTCCGGCATGTTCGGCGGCAACTCCAACTGGCGCGGGCCGGTGTGGATGCCAATCAACTTCCTGCTCGTCTCGGCGCTGCTGCGCCTCTATGCCTACTACGGCGAGGACTTCAAGGTGGAGTGCCCGACAGGCTCCGGCCAGATGATGACGCTGATGGAAGTGGCGCACGAACTGGGCGAGCGCATCACCCGGCTGTTCCTGCGCGACGCGACCGGTGCGCGGCCGGCGAATGGCGACGCGCACAGGTTCAGGGACGATCCGCACTGGCGTGATCTCGTGCTGTTCCACGAGTACTTCCACGGCGACACCGGCGCGGGCGTCGGCGCCAGCCACTAGACGGGCTGGACCGGCTGCGTGGCGCGGATCATCCAGACCAATGCCGTGCTGACGCGGGACATGCTGACTTCGGCGGGGGCGGAGGCTGCGGCGATGGATGCGTTGCAGACCGGGCGCACCCGCGGGCACGCTTGAACGCTCAGCGGTTTTCCAGCCGGTTGTAGTCGAGCACCCCGGCTTCCAGCGGCTGCGACCGCATGTAGCGCGCGATCACGTCGTCGCTGACGGCCCAGAACACCGGACTGGTGCGGCGCACGGCCCAGCGCTGTGCGAAGGCGGTGTAGTCCTGCTCCGAGCGCAGTTGGCGGATCGCATCGACCAGTGCCGGAAGCTGCGCGGCATCGAGGCGGTAGAACGCATTCGGATAGCTGCCGACGACGCCCGGCACGACGGTGACGGTGTCCTCCTCGGGCCGCAGCTCCTTCCTTTCACCGAGCAGGTGCGAGACGCTGGCATGCGCCGTGTTGCGCAGCAGCGTGAAGGTGTTCGTCGGCCCGCCGGGTGTGTCGACGACGAGCAGCGCCACTTCGGGGAGCCATTGCAAGGATTCACCCTGGATGGCGGCGAGTTCGCGCAGCGGCGCGCGCAGGGCCGGTGGCGCATTCACCGCCAGATCGAGGCGCGTGTCCAGCACCGGCCCGAGGCGGGTCTTCAACTGGCCCATGAGTTCCTGCCTGGCATCCGCGGTCTTGTAGCGCACCGCACTCTCTGCGGTCAGCGTGGTGCCTGGGCCGCCGTAGACCTGTTCGCGCGTGCTTCTGCTGTCGCCGCGGTACCACGCGTCGCGCACGGCCTCGCGCTGCGCACGCGGCAGCAGCGTGATGAAGTTGAACTCGCCCTCCATGCGCAGGAAGTCCATGTACATGCGCGAGTTGAGTTGATGGCCCACGTTGCCGTACACGTCGTAGTCGGCCACCAGCAGGTAATGGATGCGCTCCAGCAACGGGTAGCCGATGACCCAGGCGGTGCGGGGCGTGTCACCCACCAGGCCCTTGACCACGCTGGCGCTGTCGTAGTGGCGGAAGACCGTGAGCGCTGCGTTGTCGTTGCGGCCGTCGCCGTTCCAGATCAAGTCCAGGTCGAGCTTGACCCGCTTCTTGCCGAACGCGTTGGCCAGCAGGCTGGAGCGGGACTTGAGGTACTCGTTCTCCAGGCGGGCGTACTGCGCCCATGGCACGAGCAAGTTGGTATTGCTGCTGCCGGTGGGCAGTCGCAGCAAATTGGCGTCGCGTGCCAGCAGCGCGGACAGCGGCTCGTCGAAGCGCTTCTCCGGTGCGACGAACACCACCCAGAAGCGATCGCGGATCACGTTGAGCGCCATCTGGCCGCGGCACACCGGGCCCTTGATGAAACCCATGATGGTGAACTCCGCCTCGTCCAGCATGAAGCGGTAGCGCGCGTTCACCGGCAATGCCGCGAAAGTCGAGAACGGGTTGGCCGCGTCCTGCGCGCTGTAGCCGGGAAGCCGGGTCACCTCATAGGCCGGGTCCAGGAACAGCTCGCGCCATCGGGCCATCCGCTGGGCCGACAGCACATAAGGCATGTGCGTCTTGTCGACGATGGTCTCGCGCTCGGGAACGATACGGTAGTACACGCGGTCCACCTCGGGGCTGTCGACCGGCCGGCGGCTTCGGACGATGCGCACCGGCTCCCCGGGCGGCGTTTCCGATCGCACGAGCTTGAAGAACTGGCGCTGTGGGTCATCGTCGAACCAGAGGTGGGCCAGGAACAGGTGCTCGTACGCGTAGCGGCTGAACAGTTGTTCCTTGAGCGAATCACCGTTGAAGAAGCGCTCCCACTGCGCGACACGTTGCAGGGCCAGCGCGGTGGGTGTGGGTGGCGCGGCTGCGGGTGCGCCGTCCGCCAGCCAGCGGGTCAGCGTGTCGTTCTCTGTCGTGCTGAGGGCGGGCAGGCCGAAGGGCATGCCGCCCATCGGGGCCGTGCGCTCGTAATGGGCGATTTCCTCGCCAGCCGGGCACGATGCGCTGCGTTCCAGCGAGAAATCCAGCCCGCCGCCGACGACGCCTGTGGTGGGGCCCGGGTGGGCCTTCTTCAGCGCGAGCAGGCGGTGCATGAGACCGGCGGTCTTGTTGGCTTCCGGCGTCTGGACCGCGTGCTCGTTCAACACCGGGAAGAAGTCGAGCTCACGCCACTGCGAAGTCTTGTCGGCATCGACATACAGGCGCGAAGGCTCCGCGGCAAGCAATCTGGTCGCATCGTAGACCGGCGTCTTGCTGGCGCCGCGGGCGATCCCTTCCCAACTCGTGGCCTTGAACTGGCACGGCGCGTCGTTGCAGGCATGGCAGACGACGCAGCGCCGGTCGAGGATGGGCTGGACCGCCCGGACGTAGTCGCCCGATGCCGGGCCGGCGGGACGCGCGTCGAAGCGCGTTGGATCGGCCGGGCCGAACAGCTTGTCGAAGCGGCCTCCTGCAAGCGTCGCGCATGCGGCAACCAGGAGGATCACGATCGGCCACAGTATTCGTTTGCTCATCACGAGATGGGTCCCCACGAAGTTGGTCGCGGCAATTCTCACCCAGCCCAACCGTTCGCGATGTCACACGCAAATCGCATGCCGGAGGCGCGAGCCGGCCTCGGAGGCGACAGGCGCCGCTTGGATCGGCCAAGCTTGCCATCGACAATTGCGAGTCATGCAAGCCCACACCACCGCCCCCAGCTCTCCGACCCTGCAACCATCGACACCGCGACCGATACGCGCCGCCGCCACGCTGCTTGTGTTGCGCGACGGACCCGAGGGGCTCGAGGTGCTGCTCCTGCGCCGCGCCGAAAAGGCCAACGACCAGAACAGCGGCGCCAGCGTGTTTCCGGGCGGTGTGCTGGACGCGCACGACCGCACGCTGCACAGCCACTGCGCCGGCCTGGACGACGCGAAGGCAAGCGAGCGCCTGTCGATCAACGCGGGCGGGCTCGACTACTACGCCGCTGCCATTCGCGAATGCTTCGAAGAGGCCGGCGTGCTGTTCGCCAGCGATGCCGACGGCAAGCTGGTCGACCTGGCGGGCCTGCCGGCGCAGGAACTCGCAGCCATGCGCGCTGCCGCCGAGCAAGGCACGCATGCGTTGCTGGAGCTGTGCGAGCAACGGGGCTGGCGCCTGGCCGTCGATCACCTGACCTACTTCGCCCACTGGCTCACGCCGCCCGGCATGCCGCGCCGCTTCGACACGCGCTTCTTCGCGGCCTTGATGCCGCCTGCGCAAGCGGTCCGCGAAGATGGACGCGAAACCGTCGAGCACATGTGGCTGCGTCCGCATGAAGCGCTGTCACCGGCGCGTGGCCTCAAGCTGATGAACGTGACGCGGCGCATCCTGCAGCAGTTGGACCTCCTGGGCACCGCGCAGGATTGCCTGGCCCATGCGCGATCGCTGCAACGCATCCCGCTCAACATGCCGCGGCTCGCGCAAGGCCCACAAGGACAGCGCGCGGTGAACATCGAGGAGCCGGCGCATGAGGAGCTTGGGCACATCGATCCGGATGGCAAGAGCACCGGGCGTTACGCGCTGGAGGCGGGGCTTGCGATGTCGCTCTCGCCCAGGGTCTGGCGGGTGACGGATGGTGTGGATGGGGCCTCGTCTGCACCAGGCTTGAACAGCTACTTCGTCGGCGAGGCGGGTGGCGACTGCGCGCTGATTGACCCGATGCCCATGACATCGACGCACTTTGCGGCGCTGCGCGGTGCGGCGCCGGGTCCGGTCCGGTGGATCCTCTCGACCGGAGCGCGCGGACGCCTGGACGCAGGGACCATTGAAAGCCTGCGGGCCGTGTGGCCGGAAGCCCGTGCGATCCAAGCTTCAGCGGAAGATGCACTGGAAGTGGGCGGTGCGACGATCCGTGCGGTGGTCGACACCCAGGATGCGAACGCCCTCCGCTTCCTGCTGGTCGAGGAGCGATTGCTTTTCACGGGCGGCGGCTCCACGGTGCCTTCCCGCTTGCGCGATGCCGTGGACTGGATCCTGCCGGCCACAGGATTCATGCGGCCGACCGCTCGCTGAGCGTGCAAAGGGCTTCGGGCCAAGGAGCCCGCCTACGACCCCAGCAGATGCAACACCAACTCGCGCCGATGCGGGCGCGTCCGGTGCTCCCAAAGGTAGATGCCTTGCCAGGTCCCGAGCGCCAGGCGGCCACCGGACAGCGGGATCGACAACTGCACGGCCGTCAACGCCGCACGCACATGCGCCGGCATGTCGTCCGCGCCTTCGTCACGGTGACGGAACAAGGGATCGCCGTCCGGCACCAGGCGCGCGAAGAAGCGGTCCAGGTCGCCGCGCACATCGGGGTCCGCGTTCTCCTGGATCAACAGGCTTGCCGAGGTATGCCTGACGAAGACCGTCAACAGACCTTCGGCAACACCGGCCTCGGCCACCCAGTCGGCCACCTCTGAAGTGACCTCCAGCAACCCACGTCCGCGCGTCTGGAAGACAAGGGACGTGGTGAACTGCTGGAGCATCCGACTTCAGGTCACGTTGGCCAGCTGAGCACGCAGCGGCAACTGCCGGATGCGCTTGCCGGTCGCCGCCGCGATCGCATTCATCAGCGCCGGGGCGATCACCGGCACCCCTGGCTCACCCACGCCGCCCAGCGGCACGTCATAGGTCGAGGGCATGATGTGCACGACGATCTTCTTCGGCGCCAGGTTCATGCGCATGACCTCGTACTGGTGGAAGTTGTCCTGCTCGGCGCGGCCGTTCTTGAAGGTGATCTCGCTGACCACCGCCTGGCTCAGGCCCATCACGCAAGCGCCCTCGATCTGCGAGCGCACGCGGTCAGGGTTGACCGTCGGGCCGCAATCCACCGCCACGTCGATGCGCGGGATCAGGATGTCGCCCGAGGGATCGACGCTCACTTCCACGACAGCGGCGACGTACGTCACGAAGCTGTAGTGCGCCGCCAGGCCCAGCCCCTTGCCGCTGCCCAGCTTGCGGCCCCACTGCGCTTCCTTCGTCGCGCGCTCGATCACCCCGCGCAGCCGGCCTACGTTGACCGGATAGCGCTCGGGCGACTCGCCATGGTTCCAGCCGTCGCCGATCTTGCGCGGATCGATCAGCCGGTCCGGCCCCAGCAACTCGATCAGCAGGTCGCGATGGTCCTTGCCTTGCGCCTGCGCGATCTCGGCGATGAAGGACTGCGAAGCGAACGCATGCTGGATGTTGTTGACCGCACGCAGCCAGCCGATGCGCGCATGCGCAGTCGCCTCGGGGTTCTCGATGCGGATGTTCGGGATCGCGTAAGGCAAGCCGACAAGGCCCAGCCCCAATTCGAAGGTCGCCAGCGTCTTCGGATCCGGCGCGAAGATCGACGCAATCGTGGGTTCCGCCGTGCGATGCAGCCACGCCGTGACCTTGCCGTTGGCGTCCAGGCCTGCCTCCAGGTGCTGCGCGCAGACGGTGTGGAAGTAGTCGTGGTGCAGGTCGTCCTCGCGCGTCCAGGTGAGCTTGACCGGCTGGCCGCCCATTTCCTTGGATGTGAGCGCGGCCTCGACCACGAAGTCCTGCTTCGATTTGCGCCCGAAGCCGCCGCCCAGCAGCGTCACGTTGACCGTGACCTTGTCCGCCGCCAGGTTGAGCCGTTTCGCAACGCGGTCGCGCGAGGCCTGCGGCGATTGCGTGCAGGCCCAGACCTCGCAGGCGCCGTTGACGATGCGCGCGGTCGCCGCCGGGCACTCCATCGACGCATGCGCGTAGTGCGGCACGTAGTAATTGGCCTCGACCTTCTTCGCGGCCTTGGACAGCGCAGCGTAGGTGTCGCCTTCGTTGCGCACTTCCTTGCCACCGGTCTTCAGCACGGCCTGCTCGAGTTCGGCCCTGAAGGCGGGCGAGTTGTAGCTCGCGTGCGCCCCATCGTCCCACTCGATCTTGAGCAGGCTACGGCCCTTGATCGCCGCCCAGGTGTCCTTGCCGACCACGACGATGCCGCCGATGGGCTGGAACTCCGAGGGCGGCGGCGTGCCTTCCATTGCGAAGACCTTGACCACGCCAGGCACCTTCAACGCCTCCGTGGCATCGAAGCTCTTGACCTTGCCGCCGAGCACCCGCGGGCGCGCGATCACCGCATACAACATGCCCGGCAGGCGAGTGTCGATGCCGAACCAGGTCTTGCCGGTCGCGATCGCCTGCCCGTCGGTCAGGAAGGTGTCCTCCTTGCCGATGTAGCGGTACTGGCTCGGATCCTTCAGCTTGACCGAGGCCGGTGCCTGCACGTCGAGCTTGGCCGCGGCGAGTGCAAGAGCGCCATAGCCGAGCTTGCGCCCACTGGGCTTGTGCACGACCTCGTGGTTCCTGGCCTGCACCGAGTCGAGCGGCACCTTCCAGCGCGCGGCCGCGGCCTGTTCGAGCATCACGCGCGCGCTGGCGCCGCAGCGCCGCATCGGATCGAACCAGTGGCGCGTGCTGCGCGAGCCGTCGGTGTCCTGGTTGCCATACTTGGCTTCGTCACCCGGCGCCTGCACCACGCGCACGCGCTTCCAGTCGGCCTCCAGTTCATCGGCCACGATCTTGGGGATGCTGGTGCGCACGCCCTGCCCCATCTCGGAGCGGTTGACGACGATGCTGACGGTGCCGTCCGGTGCGATCGAGACGAAGATTTTCGGGCTGTCGCGCAGGCCTTCCGGCATGCCGTCGCCGCCGTACTTCGCAGGCGCATCGGCAGCGACGCCGATGGCGGGAAGGCCGACGTACAGCACAAGGCCTGTCAGGGGCGCCGCCTGGAGGAAGCGGCGGCGACTGGTGCCCGCCGAGGGAACAGGCGGCGTGTCCATCGAGCCGCCGGCTGCAACGTAGTCGGCGAGCGAATGGGGTTGGCGACGCGCGTTCATGCTGCATCTCCCATGCCGGCAGCCGACTTGATCGCCGAGCGGATCCGGGTGTAGGTGCCGCAGCGGCAGATGTTGCCGCTCATCGCGGCGTCGATGTCGGCATCGCTTGGCTTGGGGTTGGTCTGCAGCAGCGCGGTGGCGCTCATGATCTGGCCGGACTGGCAATAGCCGCATTGCGGCACACCGATCTTCATCCACGCCGCCTGGACCGCCTTGCCGGCGGGGCTGGCGCCGACCCCCTCGATCGTCGTGATCTTCTTGCCCACCGCCGCGGACAGCGGCGTCTGGCATGCACGCACCGGCGCGCCGTTGAGATGCACGGTGCAGGCGCCGCACAGCGCCATGCCGCAGCCGAACTTGGTGCCGGTCAGGCCGACATGGTCGCGCAAGACCCAGAGCAGCGGCGTGTCATCCGGCGCGGCGACGGTGGTCGCCTTGCCATTGATAGTCAACATGGTCATCGTGAGGTACTTCCAAGGTGGGTGGAAATCACAAGCCGTTGATCGACTGCTCGCCGGACCCAGCCTCGACCACGCTGTCCCGTCTTCAGGTGCGGGCCGAGGCAGGCGCGCACTGTCGACGGCCCTGGCATCGAGCGCGCATGTTGCGCTCCGCGCGATTGTGCTGCCGGGGACTGGGGAGTACAACTGCCCTGAAGATGGGATTCAGGGCGCGACCGGATCGATGCTTTGCCTCTTCGCGTCGAAGACCTTGACCTCTGCATCGATCTCGAATCGCGTCAGGTCTTCGCCCAGGACAAGCGGGCCGTCGTACGTCGTGCGCGTGCGCGCCAGCACCTCGGTCGGCGGGATGTCCAGCGGCGCGTTCGCCTTGAGCACGATGATGTGCGTGAAGGCCGCCACCTTCGGCCGTGCCAGCGAGAAAATTCGGCCAGCCTCTTCCGGCGTGGTGTGGTGCGCCGCAATTTCCTTGAAGCGCGGGTAGGCCTTCAGCAGTTCGGGATCGATGTCCGCCACCTCGTGGATCAGCAGGTCCGCGCCCTTGGCCTGCGCGGCGATGCGTTCGTCGTAGGTGGTGTCGCTGGAGATCACGACCTTCTTGCCCTCGTACTCGATCTTGTAGCCGAAGTTGTGTTCGATGAGGTCGCCATGGTGCGTCGGGAAGGCGGTGACCTTGACGCCATTGCGCTCGTAGACCACGCCGGCTGCGATGTCGTGCGCGTCGAAGGCGATGCCCGCGGGCGGCAGCTTCTCGTCGGCGATGCGCGTGCGGATGTCCTCGGCAAAGGCGGCCGTGAGGTTCTTCGTCATGGCTTCGGTGCCCTTCGGTCCGTAGATGACCATGGGCGTACTGCGCGAAGCGAAGGGCGTGGGCAGCCAGCCCGTCAGCCATAGGTCAGGCAGGCCGACCAGGTGGTCCGAATGAAAGTGCGTGATGAAGCTGGCCGTGACGTCCTTGAACGGGATGTTCAGTTGCGCGAGCCGGATGGTGACGCCACGACCGAGGTCGAACACCAGCTTCTCCTTGCCGGCCTCGACCAGGATCGATTGGCTGAAGCGCACGTTGCTGGGCACGGGGCTGCCGGTACCGAGCAATGTGACGTTGAGGGGAGCGGAGTGCGCGGTGACAGCGGCGCATGCGAAGGCGAGTGCGCCGAGGGCGCGACGGGCGAAGGAGAGCGTGTTCATTGGAACGATCGATTGGATGAGTGAGGCGAGATGCGACGAACCCGGCCTTGCGAGGCGCTGATGCGCTCCGGGTCGGAGGTTGGCGAAGCGAAGCGGAGCCGGGAGCGATCAACAGCGATTCGGGCCGCTGGTGTTGCCCCCGACAGGGCGCTGAGGAGCGCGCGAAGCATGGAGACCAGCGGCAGATCAAGTCTTCCCGGGCGCGGTCTCCTTGAGCAGCAACGCCACGAAGAACCCGATCACCAACGCCACGGCCGCCAGGTGCATGATGTATTGAATGCCGAAGTGCTGTGCCACGTAGCCCGCGATCACCGGCGCAATGCCGCCGCCGAAGATCTCGCCCGTGCCGACCACGATGCCCGAGGCCGTCGACATCAGCTTCGCCGGCACCGACTCCGCGCTCAGCGGGCCGACGGTCAGGCAGATCATGCTGAAGATGAAGAACAGCGTGACGAACAGCCAGGCGAACAGGCTCCAGGGCTGCGCACCGGTGTGCATCAGGAAGTACAACCCGATGGCCGCGCCGATGACCGAGATGATCATCACCGGCTTGCGACCGATGCGGTCCGACAGCGCCGGCATCACCAGCGTGCCCATCGTGCCGCCGAAGCCGATCGCCGACAGCACCAGGCCCATCTGCTCCAGCGACAGGTGCAGGTAGTCGATCAGGTAGCTGGGCAGCAGCGCGCTCAGCACGACCATGTTGGTCAGCCAGCACAGCATGCCGATCATGTTGAGCGGCACGTTGCGGTACTTGAACACGTCGGACCACTTGTGCGGCGAGGCGTCATGCGTCGATGTATGCGTCGCGGCGACAGCGGCCGGCGTGTTGCGCAGCATGCGATACAGCAGGTACGCGATGAGGAGCCCCGGGATCGACACCATCGCGAAGATCCAGTGCCATTCCACCACCTTGAGCAGTTGCGTCACCATGATCGGCGCGATGCCCAGCCCGAACAGCGGCAGCGCGGCCTGCTGGATGCCGATGTTCATGCCTTGCCGCGAAGGCTTCGAGGCATCCAGCGTCGCGACGATGCTCGACGGCGTGTAGGCTCCTTCCGCGAACCCGATCAGGGCGCGGATGAACATCAGGCTCATCACGCCGGTCGCAAGCCCGCTGAAGCCGGCCAGCAGCGAAAACACGATGATCGCGGGGATGATCACCTTGCGATGCCCGAAGCGGTCCGACAGGTTGCCCATGAACAGCGCGGCCACGCCCCAGGCGATGGCCAGCACGCCGGTCACCTGGCCGAGTTGCTGGTAGTTGAGGTTCAGGTCTTTCGCGATGACCGGGAACAGCGGCAGGATCATGAAGCGGTCGATGCCGACCAGGCCGAAGCCCAGGCACAGCAGCGCGACGGCTTTCCATTCGTAGCTGACGTCCCAGCGGGACTTCGACGGCGCGGTGACGGGTTGGCTTGCGACGTAGGTGTTCATCGTGCTTGTCTCCTTGGTGTTCAGGTGCTTGCTCAGGCGGCGAGCGCCTGTGGTGCTTGCTCGCTTTGCCCGGCTTGCACATGCACACCATGGCGCTTCAGGTCGGCGGCGAGGTCGTCGACGAGATCGTTGACGCCGCTGGCATCGGCGGTCGCGCCATAGAGATAGAAGTCGGGGCGCACCAGCATGGTCTGGATGCCGTGCTGTTCCATGTAGGGCAGGTACTTGTGGTCGACATCGACCAGCGTGCCCTGCGCCGCGATGTTGCCGACGACCGCGCGCTTCGCACCGATCGCATCGAGGAACGCGCGCTGCGATGCGCCGAGCGACGGCGCGCTGCCACGCGAGACGAGCACGAAGCCGAGGCCCACGACCTCATCGAAGCGACCCTGGCGTTCACCCGAGCGCACCGTGCCGTGCGGGCTCAGCAGGCCGGCAGGCGCTTGCACGGCACCGCTCGCATCGCGGCGCAGGATGCCGTCGGTCAGCGAGGGGAACGCGGGCGGCGGCGGCACCTTGCCGCTGAAGAAGGCTTCGTCGCGCTCGGCCGCCTTGTCGGCATCGGGAATGCAGATGATCTTGCCGAGGAACATCGACAGGTCGATCACATCGCTCACATGCGGGCGGCGTTCGGGCTGGTAGGTGTCGAGCAGCGTGTCCTCGGCGTGGCCCTTCAGGATCAGGTCGAGCTTCCAGGCGAGGTTCCAGTCGTCGCGCAGGCCGGCGCACATGCCTTGGCCCATGAAGGGCGGCATGACGTGCGCCGCATCGCCGGCGATCAGCATGCGGCCCTTGCGCCAGGTGTTGGCCAGCAGCGAGCGGAAGGTGTAGACCTTGTGCCGCACGATGGTGGCCTGGTCTCGTTTCACCCACGGTTCGAGCAGGTCCCATGCGACGTGTTCGTGCTCCAGTTCCGCGGCGGTCTCGTGCGGCAGGCGCATGAACTCCCAGCGGCGGAAGTAGCGGCCGTCCTTGATACCGGCCGGCACGATGGTGGTCGGGCGGACCGGGTTGCAGTACTGGGCGGCCGGCGGGATGTCGAGCGTTACGCCCTCATTCGGCAGCACGTCGATCACCAGCCAGTCGGCTTCGAAGCCGCGGTCTTCCTGCGTCGAGCCAATGGCTTGGCGCACCAGGCTGTTGGCACCGTCGGCACCGATCAGGTACTTGCAGCGGACGGTGCGCGTCTCGCCGGATTCGGTGTCGCGCACCACCAGCTGTGCGTAGTCGGCCGTCTGCGTCGCCTCGATGGCTTCCCAGCCCAGGTTCAGCGTGACCTCGGGGCGCGCCTGCACGACTTCCTCGAACATCTTCTCCAGCGTGGGCTGGTGCACGAAGTTGACCTCGGGGCCGCCGGAGATGGACTCGGATTCCCAGTCGATGGAAAGCAGCTCTTTCCACTCCGCGTTGAACCACTTGTAGTGCGGGCCGGCATGGCTCACGGCTGGCAACTGTTGGCTCATCCCGAGCGCGGAGAGCACGCGGTACAGCTCATGGTCGATGCACACGGCGCGCGGCAGCGCATAGCGCTCGCGCCAGCGTTCGAAGATGGCAACCTTGTGGCCTTGACGGGCGAGTGAAAGGGCCATGATCTCGCTGACCGGGCCGTAGCCGATCTGCACGACGTCGTAGAAGGGGATGTTGCTGCTGTTCATGACGAGTCTCCTTGTGCCGCGCGCTCAGCGAGCAGCCGTTTCGTGGTTGACGATGAAATCCTCGGGAAGCGATGGGCCCCAGACGTAGAGCGAGTCCTCGCCCGGGTGGTCGGCCGCAGGCCAGGTGTTGCCGGCCTCGACGTAGTCGATATCGAAGGAGTACTCCGCATAGCTGCCCCACGGGTCACGCACGTAGCGGAAGTAGTTGGAGCCGAGCACGTGGCGGCCCACGCCCCAGCCCTGCGCGTAGCCGGCCTCCGCCATCTGCTGCGTGCCCTGCCCGACCTCGTCGATCGACGGCACGCACCAGCTGCTGTGGTGCAATCCGCCGCCGTTCGACAACGCCAGCGCGATCAGGTGGTGATCGCTGCCGTGCGGCGTGTGCAGGAAAGCGATGACCGAGCCCGACTTGTCGGAGAGGCGCAGGCCCAGCACGTTTTCGTAGAACGCGCGCGCTGCATCGACATCGGCGCTGAACAGCAGGATGTGCGAGAGGTACAACGGGCGCGCAGCCTTCGCCTTGCTGCGGCTCGGCGACCGGCCGGCGTTGCCGTTCACCGGCGGGAATTCGCGCGGCGCCGGTTGCGACGGCGAGGACTTCGCTGCGACGCGCAGTTGGAGAGGGATCGCGTCCGGGCCTTCGATCCAGATGCCGCCGGTATCGGCATGCGCAGGGGCCGCAATCGTCGCGACGCCCTTGGCCGCCAGGTGCTGCCGGAAGCGCGCCTCATCCGATGCGTGGATGCCAAGGCTGATCCATGCCAGCCGCTTGGCGTCGCCGCCCTTCAACACGCGGGCCCAGCGATGCGGATGCCCGAAGGTGTAGAGCGCCAGTGCGTCGCCCTCGTCGCGCACATCGAGCCCGAAGGCCGTGTAGAAATGGCGCGCCTGTTCCAGGTCGGGCACGCTGTAGACGAATTCGTCGACGGAGTGCACCGCCAGGAAGTCGTTGTCGCTGCGATGGCTTGTCGTTGCAGTCATGCGTTGTCTCCTTGTTGGCTCTGGCGGCGGGCAAAGCTCCGCCCTCGCCGGCTGCAACGCGTGCAGCACGGCGTTGTCTTGAAAGCGTTCAGCGGCTGGCGCGGGGTCAGATGACCTGTTGGCGCTGCGTGCCCAGCACGCCGGCGCACAGGGTCATGACGTCGCCGCGCTTGAGGAACTGCGGGTTCGGCTTTATGCCCAGGCCCACGCCCTGCGGTGTGCCGGTGATGACCACGTCGCCGGGCAGGAGCGTCATGAACTGGCTCAGGTAGGACACCACTTCAGCCACCGGGAAGATCATGTCGGCGGTGTTGCTCTGCTGCTTGACCTCGCCGTTGACCGCCAGTTCGAGCGGGATGTTCTGCGGGTCCGGCAATTCGTCGCTGGTCACCAGCCACGGGCCGATCGGACCGAAGCCGTCGAAGCTCTTGCCCTTGCCCCACTGCCCGTTGCGCTTGATCTGCCAGTCGCGCTCCGACACGTCGTTGGCCAGGCAGTAGCCGGCCACGTGCTTCAGCGCATCGGCCACCGACACCCTCTTGCACTGCGTGCCGATGACGAAGCCCAGTTCGATCTCCCAGTCGCCGGCGACCGAGCCTTCGGGCAATTCGACGTCGTCATCGGGGCCGGCGAGCGAGGTCAGCGCCTTGGTGAACACCACCGGTTCCTTCGGGATCTCCAGGCCGGACTCCTCCGCATGCTTGCGGTAGTTGAGGCCGATCGCGACGAACTGGCGCACGCCCGTCACCGGCGCGCCGAGCCGCGTGCCCTCCGGGACCAAGGGCAGCTTCGACAGGTCGATGGCGGTCAGCGCCTGCAGCTTGGCGGGCGACATCCACTCGGGCGTGAAGTCGGGGATGAGCAGGGACAGGTCGCGGACCTTGCCGTTCGCGTCGAGTGCGCCTGGCTTTTCTGCCCCTGCGGGGCCGTGACGTAGCAGCTTCATGAATGTGCCTCTCGGTAGTTGATTTGGACTGTTTGTCTAAAACGAACTTTAGTCGAACTGACAAAAACATCAATATGACAAACAAGGAAAAATGGTAGGTGGTTTCCCTATGCCCCACCGATCGATTTCCGGTCGAATCTCATCGTGTACCCTCGACAGCCATGGCAACGAAGCAAGCAGAAACAGCCCCCGAAGACCACCGCGTGCGCGTCGGCGCACAGCGACGCGAGAAGACGAAATTGCGACTGCTGGAGAACGCGCTGTCGGTGTTCTCGGAGAAGGGTCCGGACGTGGCTGTCATCGACGACTTCATCGCCGCGGCCGGTGTTTCGCGCGGCACCTTCTACAACCACTTCAAGACGACGAACGAACTGCTGCTCGAGCTGGCGGCAGCCATGAGCGACGAGGTGCTGCAGATCGTCGACCCGCTCGTCCTGCAACTGGAAGACCCTGTCGCGCGCGTCGCATGCGGCACGCGCCTCTACATGCAAATGGCCGTGCGCTACCCGCTGTGGGGCGGCTTCATCACGCGCGTCGGCACCCGCATCGCCACGCGCGGCCAGCTCATCGATGTCTACCTCACGCGCGACCTCGAGGCCGCGCGCAAGAGCAAGCGGATCCAGGTCGACAGCGTCACCGTCGCGCGCGACATCGTGCTCGGCTCGATCTTCTACGGCATCGAGACCATGCTCACCGAGCCGACGCAGAAGCACCATCCCGAGCACATCCTGCGCAGCGTGCTGGTCGGTTTCGGGCTCGACCCGAAAGAGGCGGAAGCCATCGCCTACATGCCGCTGGCCATGCCCGGTGCGGTGGAAGGCCCCATCTTTTCCGGTTTGAAACGCGTTGACGGTGCGATCCGCCGCAGCGATCGAGCCTGATGCGGTCGGGGCATCTGCAGCTCCACGAACTCTTTGAATTCGATGGAGAGCGGTCACGTCTCGCGATCTGCGACCCTCGCACGTGAATCAAAGTGACGATACGCCGCCGCGCACGGAGAGGCCATGCGGTCCACGGAATAGGATCGATGCCCAAGCGAGGCAATGGCTCGAACAGTTCCACACGGCACGAGCCATGCACAAGCGCCGTCATCGGAAGCATGCCGACGGCGAAGGACGGCATCAGAAACTTCAGGGACTGCGCCGCGTGATCGCTGCCCATTGGCACTGACAAGAGCGACAAGCCGACAAGAAAGAAGCCCCGCATTCATCACGAATGCGGGGCCATCGTTCTGCAGCTGGGCTGATCCACCTACTTCGTCGGCGCTCCGCCCTCGAACCACTTGCCAATCAACGCCCGCTCCGCATCGGTCATGCCGGTCGAGTTGTTCATCGGCATGATCTTCGTGACCACCACCTGCTGGTAGATGCCCTGCGCATGCGCGGCCACCTGGTCCGGTGAATCCACGCGAACGTTCTTCATCTGCATGGCCGTGCCGTGGCACATGTAGCAGCGTTGCTCCAGCACCTTCTGCACCTCGCCGAACGAAACCTTCTGCTCCACCGCGCCAGGCGCAGGCGCCGCCGCGGGCTGGGGCTTCATCCACACGATGGTCAGGCCCAGCACTGCGATGCCCAAAAGCGCATACGGCAGCGGGTTGCCCGCGTTGCCCAGCTTGAAGCGATGCCGCACCACGAAGAACTGGCGGATCGCCGCGCCGCCCAGCATGATCAGCAGCAACACGATCCAGTTGTACTGGTGCGTGTAGGTGAAGCTGTAGTGGTTGCTCAGCATCGCGAACAGCACCGGCAGCGTGAAGTAGGTGTTGTGCACGCTGCGCTGTTTGCCACGCTGGCCGTGCACCGGGTCGACCGGCTGGCCGGCGCGCAGTGCGGCGACGTTCTTGCGTTGGCCGGGGATGATCCAGAAGAACACGTTGCCGCTCATGGTCGTGGCCATCATGGCGCCGACCAGCAGGAAGGCCGCACGGCCCGCGAACAGGTGGCAGGCCAGCCAGGTCGCGAAGACGATGAAGATGGCGATCAGCACGCCGACGATGGTGTCGCCGTTCTTGCGCCGGCCGAAGATCTGGCAGATGCCGTCGTAGACCATCCAGAACACGACGAAGAAAGCCAGTGCCACGCCGATGGCCGCGCCCGGCTGCCAGTCCATCTTGCTCTTGTCGATGAGGTAGGTGCTGGCGTTCCACAGGTACGACATGGTGAAGAGCGCGAACCCGGTGATCCAGGTGGTGTAGCTCTCCCAGTACGACCAGTGCAGGTGGTCCGGCAGCTTCTTGGGCGACAGCAGGTACTTCTGCGAGTTATAGAACCCACCGCCGTGCACGGCCCATTGCTCACCGCCTACGCCCTTGTCGAGGGATTCCTGGTCCTCGGGCTTTTCGAGGCTGTTGTCCAGCATCACGAAATAGAAGGAGGCGCCGATCCACGCGACCGCGGTGATGACGTGGACCCACCGCAGCAGCAGATTGGCCCAATCGAGGTAGTAGCTTTCCATGATTGCTCTCAGCCCTGGCGGCGCATCGGGACGCCGCGTTTATGTTTGCTTCTGTTCACCACTGCGGGGCTGTGAACAGCAGAAAGCCGCGAATTCCCTCGCTCCGCTGCGGCTTGTGAACCGAAGTGTATACAGTTTCTGCAATTGCGCACACTTTTTTTACCCTTCGCGGCGTTGCAACAACTGTGCCGCGACCGCCACGGCGATCACCTCCGGCTCCTTGCCGGTGATGCCCGGCACCCCGATCGGGCAGGTAACGCGCGCCGTTTCTTCTTCCGTGAAACCGCGTGCCTCCAGCCGGTGCCGGAAGGTCGCCCACTTGGTCTTGCTGCCGATGAGGCCGATGTAGGGCAGGTCGTCCCGCTCGCGCAGGCGCCGAAGGCAGGCGATGACGATGTCCAGGTCTTCCGCATGGCTGAAGCTCATGATCAGCACGTGCGAGCCCGGCGCGAGCTGCGCGACGGCGTCCTGCACCGGCTCGGAATACTCGGTTTCGATTTGTGCGGGCAAGGCCTCGGGGAAGACGCCATCCCGACTGTCGATCCAACGCACCGAGTAGGGCAGGCCGGCCAGCAGTCGGGCTAGCGCCGCGCCCACGTGGCCGCCGCCGAACAGGGCCACCGGGGTCAGCCGGGCCACGAGTTCGCGCTGCAGCGCAGCACGGTCGACCGCGGTGATGTATTGATATGAAAGAAACACCACCCCGCCGCAACACTGGCCCAGGCTGGGGCCGAGCGGGTAGCGCCGCACTTCGGGGATGCCCTCCCCGCCCAGCAGCCAGCCGCGCGCCTCCTGCGTGGCCTGGAATTCGAGTTGGCCGCCGCCGATGGTGGCGGTGAGGCCGTCTTGCCAGACTGCCATCCAGGTGCCAGCCTCTCGCGGGGCGGACCCTTGCGTGCGTGTGATGCGCACGAGCACGCCGTCTTCACGCGACAGGCGGTCGAGCAACAGATCGACGTCGCCGCTCATCCAAGGCCTTTCACGCCGGACTCGGCACTGCGTGCTGTACCAGAGCGGCGGCCAAGCGCGCGCCCGTGAAACCTCGAAGCGTCCTCGGGTTGCACGCACGCGGTATAACCCCGCCGATGAACTCTTCGCTCCCATTGCGCCGCCTCGCCCGCGTCGGCGCCTTGCTCTGCACCCTGTGCCTCGCGGCTTGCGGAAGCAGCGGCCCCACGGTTCCCGGCCAGTTGAGCAACGCCACCGTCTCGAAGGGCGGCACACCCAGCCCGACACCCCGCCCTTCCAACGCCGCCACTGCGCGCGAATACCGCCGCGATGCCGCACGCCACGTCTACGCCGCCAATGCCCAGCGCATCTACGAAGGCAAGCTGCCCGCCCTGCTCTACGCGATCGGCACGCTGGAAGTGAACGTCGACGGCAGCGGCAAGGTGACATCGATGCACTGGATGCGCGCGCCGAAGCATGCGCCCGAAGTCATCGAGGAAATCGAGCGCACGGTGCTCGCGGCCGCGCCCTTCCCGGTCGCCACGAAGCTCGGCAAGGTGACCTGGACCGACACCTGGCTGTGGGACAAGGGCGGTCATTTCCAGCTCGACACGCTCAGCGAAGGGCAACTCTGATCAGCTGCCGCGGTAGGTGGAGTAGCTCCACGGGCTGACCAGCAAGGGGACGTGGTAGTGCTGGTCGGTGTGCGCCACGCCGAAGTCCAGCGCCACCTTGTTGAGAAAGTTGGGCTCGGGCAACTGCACGCCCTTCGCCTTGAAGTAGCCCGCCACATCGAACACCAGCCGATAGGTGCCGACCTTGATGGTGTTGTTGTCGTACAGCGGGCCGTCGCTGCGGCCGTCGTGGTTCAGCGTGAACTGGCGCACCAGCGTCGCCTGCTCGCCGTCGGTGGTGTAAAGCGCCACCGACATGCCGGCGGCCGGGCCGCCATGCATCGTGTCCAGTACGTGGGTGCTCAAGCCCATGGTTTTGCTCCTCGAATCTTGCCGCGGAAAATTCCGGTGGACAAAAGTGTATACAGTTATTCACTTTGGGGCTATCATAAAAATCATGGAGACCTCATCCGCCACCCGATCCATCGTCGACGCGCTCACAAAAGCGATCGTCGACCACCGCCTGCAGCCCGGCACCAAGCTGGCCGAGCAGAAGCTGGCGGACCATTTCGGCGTGTCGCGCACGCTGGTCAGGCAAGCCCTGTTCCAGCTCTCACAGAACCGGCTGATCCGCCTGGAGCCCGCGCGCGGTGCCTTCGTGGCGGCGCCGGCGGTGGACGAGGCCAAGCAGGTGTTCGCGGTGCGCCGCATGCTTGAGGCCGAAATGACGCGCGCCTTCGTGCGCACTGTCACGCCGGCCAAGATCAAAGCGCTGAAGGAACACGTGGCGCTGGAGAAATCCGCCGTCGAAGGCGAGGACATCTCGGGCCGCACCGAGTTGCTGGGGGACTTCCATGTGCGCATGGCGGAACTCATGGGCAACACGGTGCTGGCCCAGATATTGGGAGAGCTGATTTCACGCTGCGCGCTCATCACCTTGATGTACCAGAGCGCCAGTGCAGCAGAACATTCGAATGATGAGCACGCCGACATCGTGAAAGCGCTGGCGGCGAGGGACGAAGAACGCGCAGTGCGCCTGATGACCGAACACCTTGAGCATGTCGAGGCCAATCTGACCTTCGACCGCAAGGTCCCGACGAACGATATTTCCCTCGCGTTGTCTTAGCGACGCAACCCATCATGAGCGATTCACCCAAGACTCCCTACCCACGGGACATGATCGGCTACGGCCGTGACGTTCCCCATGCCCAATGGCCCAACGGCGCGAAGATCGCCGTCCAGTTCGTCCTCAACTACGAGGAAGGCGGCGAGAACAACGTGCTGCACGGCGACCCGACCTCGGAGACCTTCCTCTCCGAACTGGTCACCGCGCAAGCGTACGAAAACCGCCACATGACGATGGAGTCGATGTACGAGTACGGCTCGCGCGCCGGCGTCTGGCGCATCCTGCGCGAGTTCGAATCGCGCGGCCTGCCGATGACCATCTTCGGTGTCGGCATGGCGTTGCAGCGCTATCCCGAGTTGCTCGACGTCTTCATGAAGAACGACTACGAGATCGCCAACCACGGCCTGCGCTGGATCCACTACCAGAACCTGCCTGCCGCGAACGAGAAGCGGCACATGGACCTGGCCACGCATGTCATCCGCGACATGACCAAGGGCCAGTGGCCGCTCGGCTGGTACACCGGCCGCGACAGCCCCAACACGCGCCGCCTGCTGGCCGACCACGGCGGCTACGAATACGACAGCGACTACTACGGCGACGACCTGCCCTTCTGGACGCAGGTCACCAAGAGCGACGGCAGCGTGGTGCCGCACCTGGTCGTGCCCTACTCGCTCGACTGCAACGACATGCGCTTCGTGCAGGCCCAGGGCTTCAACACCGGCGAGCACTTCTTCAACTACCTGCGCGACAGCTTCGACGCGCTGTACGCCGAAGGTGAAGAGGCTCCGAAGATGATGAGCATCGGCATGCATTGCCGCCTGCTCGGCAAGCCCGGCCGCATCGGCGCGCTCAAGCGCTTCCTCGACCATGTGCAGAAGCACGACAAGGTCTGGGTCTGCCGCCGCATCGACATCGCCCAGCACTGGAAGAAAGTGCATCCGTTCCAAGCCTAAAGGGAGACTCTCATGCCACTGACCATCGAACAACTGAACAGCGCTTCGGCGCCCGAGGCCGTCGCCATGCTCGACGGCATCTACGAGCATTCGCCCTGGGTGGGCGAGCGCGCGCTGGCCGAGCGGCCCTTCAAGTCGCTCGCGCATCTGAAGTTGGCGATGGTCCAAGTGCTGGAGCGCGCCAGCGAGGAAGAGAAGCTGGGCCTGATCCGCGTGCACCCGGAGTTGGCCGGCAAGGCGATGGAAGCCAAGACGCTCACCGCAGAATCGACCAACGAGCAGGGCAAGGCCGGGCTGACCAACTGCACGCCGGAAGAGCTTGCGCACATCCGCGGGCTCAACAAGGCCTATGGCGAGAAGTTCGGCTTTCCCTTCATCCTCGCGGTGCGCGGCCCGCGCGGCGCGGGTCTCGGCAAGAAGGCGATCATCGAGACCTTCGAGCGCCGGCTGCACCACCATCCCGCGTTCGAGCTGGGTGAGGCGATGCGCAACATCCACCGCATCGCCGAGATCCGCCTGAACGACAAGTTCGGCCGCGACATCACGCTCGGCAACGACGTGTGGGACTGGCAGGAGCAACTCGCGGTCTACACCGATCCGGGCTATGGCGAGCTGGGTCAGCTTACCGTCACCTATCTCACCGATGCGCACCGCGCCTGTGCCGCGCAGATCTCGACCTGGATGACCGAATGCGGCTTCGACTCGGTGCACATCGATGCGGTCGGCAACGTGGTCGGCCGCTATGAAGGCGCCACGCCGGGCGCCAAGGCGCTGATCACCGGCTCGCACTACGACACGGTGCGCAACGGCGGCAAGTACGACGGGCGCCTCGGCATTTTCGTGCCGATGGCCTGCGTGCGTGAACTGCATCGCCAGGGCAAGCGCCTGCCCTTCGCCTTCGAGGTGGTCGGCTTCGCGGAAGAGGAAGGCCAGCGCTACAAGGCCACCTTCCTCGGTTCCGGCGCGCTCATCGGCCACTTCAACCCCGATTGGCTGGAGCAACAGGATGCCGACGGCATCACCATGCGCGAGGCGATGAAGCATGCGGGGTTGAAGGAAGAAGACATTCCCAAGATCCAGCGCGATCCGGCGCAGTACCTCGGCTTCGTCGAGGTGCACATCGAGCAAGGTCCGGTGCTGACCGAGAAGGACTTGCCGCTCGGCATCGTCACGTCCATCAACGGCAGCGTGCGCTATGTCGGCGAAGTCATCGGCATGGCCAGCCACGCGGGCACCACGCCGATGGACCGCCGTTGCGATGCGGCCGCCGCGGTCGCGGAGTTGATCCTCTTCGCCGAGCAGCGCGCCGCGAAGGATGGCGATTCGGTCGCCACGGTCGGCATGCTGCAGGTGCCCAACGGCTCCATCAACGTGGTGCCGGGCAACTGCAAGTTCAGCCTGGACATCCGCGCGCCCAACAACGCACAACGCGACAGCATGGCCAACGACATCCTGGCCGCGCTCAAGGAAATCTGCGAGCGCCGCAGCGTGCGCTACACGCTGGAAGAGACGATGCGCGCCGCCGCCGCACCGAGCGCGCCCGAATGGCAGAAGCGCTGGGAAGACGCGGTCGGCTCGCTCGGACTGCCACTGTTCCGCATGCCCAGCGGCGCCGGCCATGACGCGATGAAGCTGCACGAAGTCATGCCGCAAGCCATGCTCTTCGTGCGCGGCATCAACTCCGGCATCAGCCACAACCCGCTGGAGTCCAGCACCTCGGACGACATGCAGTTGGCCGTCGAGGCCTTCCAGCACCTGCTCAACAACCTCACGGTTCAATAAAAAAATGACTGACTACGCCAAACTCGACGCTTGGATCGACGCCCACTTCGACGAGGAAGTGAAGTTCCTGCAGCAGATGGTGCAGGTGCCCACCGACACGCCGCCCGGCAACAACGCGCCGCATGCGGAACGCACGGCCGAGCTGCTGAAGGACTTCGGCTTCGACGCCGAGAAGCATGCTGTGCCCGAACAGGAAGTGAAGGACTACGGCCTCGAATCCATCACCAACCTGATCGTGCGCCGCAAGTACGGCGAAGGCCGCACCGTGGCGCTCAACGCGCACGGCGACGTGGTGCCGCCCGGCGAAGGCTGGACGCATGACCCGTACGGCGGCGAGATCGTCGACGGCGCGCTCTACGCCCGCGCCGCCGCGGTCAGCAAGAGCGACTTCGCGAGCTTCACCTTCGCGCTGCGCGCGCTCGAAGCCGTCGCCAAGCCGACCAAAGGCAGCGTCGAACTGCACTTCACTTACGACGAGGAATTCGGCGGCCTGCTCGGCCCTGGCTGGCTGCTGCAGAAGGGCTTGACCAAGCCCGACCTGATGATCGCCGCCGGCTTCAGCTACGAAGTCGTCACCGCCCACAACGGCTGCCTGCAGATGGAAGTGACGGTGCACGGCAAGATGGCCCACGCGGCCATCCCGACCACCGGCGTCGATGCACTGCAAGGCGCGACGAAGATCCTCACGGCGCTCTATGCGCAGAACACGCTCTACCAGCAGGTCACGTCCAAAGTCGCGGGCATCACGCATCCCTACCTCAACGTCGGCCGCATCGAAGGCGGCACCAACACGAACGTGGTGCCCGGCAAGGTCGTCTTGAAGCTCGACCGCCGCATGATCCCTGAAGAGAATCCGGTCGAGGTCGAGGCCAGCATCCGCAAGGTGATCGCCGACGCGGCCGCGGAAATGGCTGGCATCACGGTCGACATCAAGCGCCTGCTGCTGGCCAACTCGATGCAGCCCCTGCCCGGCAACAAGCCGCTGGTGGATGCGATCCAGAAGCACGGCCAAGACATCTTCGGCGAGCCGCTCAAGGCCGTCGGCACGCCGCTCTACACCGACGTGCGCCTGTACGGCGAGGCCGGCATCCCCGGCGTGATCTACGGCGCCGGCCCGCGCACGGTGCTGGAGTCGCATGCCAAGCGCAGCGACGAGCGCCTGGTGCTTGAAGACCTGCGCCGCGCGACCAAGGTGGTGGCGCGAACGCTGGCGGATCTGCTGGCCTGATAAGCGGCGAACCCATGATTCGCCGCGCGCTCTTCGTCGCCCTTGTCTTCTGCGCAGGCATGGCGTCAGGCCAGACGCGCTGGCCCGACTACATATCTTCGCTGGAGCCCGACACATCGGAAAGCCCGGTGATGGCCGCGCTCCCGGCAGATGCGGTGGTGCGGGTACCTGACGCCGCATTGCCGGCGTCGCGCAAACGTTGGAGCGGCGCGTGGTCGGGCTGGGCGTGTGCGGCGCGCGTCTGCGATGTCAAGGTGGCCGTCGAGCAAGTCAGCGATCAGGGCGCGACGATCGTCTACGCTGCAGCGTCTTCCGCGATGGCGAGCTACAGCGAGCGACTCGAAGCACGCTTCAATGCCGATGGTGAACTGCAAGGCACGTTGACCAACGGCAGGCAGCTTGTGTTTCGCCTTCGCGACGGCAATGTGATGGAGTTTCTGTCTCGCCGCAGTGCGACGGAGTTCGCCGCGGGCGTTCTGGCCAAGGCCGACGCCAGCAGCCCGCAACGCGTGGTCGAACGCATTCCGACACCCTTCGTCGAAGGCGGCAAGCCGGTATCGCTCGAAGTCGTTATCTACAAGCCTGCGGGCATCGGACCCTTCCCATTGCTGATGGTCAACCACGGCTCGACCGGCAATGGCGACAACCCCGCCCTCTTCACCAGCACCTTCACCAGCCCGACGCTGACCAGGTACTTCGTCGGCAAGGGTTGGATGGTCGCGTATCCGCAGCGGCGCGGACGCGGCAAATCCGACGGGCTCTATGACGAAGGCTTCAACCGCGAACGGTCGGCCTACAGCTGCAATCCAGCGCTCTCACTGGCTGGCTTCGATCACGCGCTGGCCGACGTGGACGCAGCCGCCGACTACCTGCTCGCCAAACCCGAGGTGGACACCAGGCACAGTGTCATCGCCGGCGTCTCCAGGGGCGGCGTCCTGTCGGTCGCCTATGCGGGCATGCACCCCGAGCGCTTTGCAGGCGTCATCAACTTCGTCGGCGGCTGGATGGGCGATGGGTGCCTGCAGGTGGATGCCATCAACGCACCGGCCTTCGAACGCGGCGCCAGGTTCAGGAAGCCCGAGCTCTGGCTCTATGGCGAGAACGATCCTTTCTACAAGATGGCGCACAGCCGCAAGAACTACGATGCGTTCACTGCCGCAGGCGGCAGGGCCGACTTCGTGGCGATCGACCCCGGCATCGGACAAGGCGGTCACGGAATCCACGCGCGGCCTGAACTCTGGCGCGACGCTGTGAATCAATATCTGGGAGCCATCGCCCGGCCCTGATTTGCGAGCGACCCAACACGGAAAGGTCGCGGCCGTTTTCTAGGAGCAGTGCACGGTTTGAGTCAACCTGCGGTACAACCCGTTCAACGACTCACGCCCTTGTGTTTCAAGGAACCAGCCAATGACCGCTCTCGAAGCCCGCCTGATCGAACGCCTGAAGAAATTGCCGCCCGGCCGCGTCGCGGAGGTGGTGGATTTTGTGGAGTTCCTGGCTGCGCGCGAAGAACGCGCGGCAGCCGCGGCTCGCCTGGGCGATACCTTCGCCAGCATCGACGCCCTGGGCCTGCCGCCACTTTCCGAGGAAGAGATCGAGGCCGAAGTACAAGCTGACCGCCAAGCCCGCCGCCAAGGCGCTTGAGCGACGCGGCGCCCATGCGTTTCGTCATCGACACCAATCTGATCGTCTCGGGCGTCATCTCTCCGGGCCTGCCGCGTCAACTGCTGGATGCCGCGCGTGCTGGCGAGTTTGAGTTGTGCATAAGCGAAGCCCTGCTCGTCGAACTGCAACGCGTGCTCGGGCGTACCAAGTTCGCCGATCGCCTCGCCGGCCGAACTCCCGAGAGCATCACAGCCGACTTGCGCTTGCTGGCCATCGTGGTCACACCCGCAAGCGTGCCGCGTGTGGTGCCCACCGACCCGGACGACGATCAGGTGTTGGCCGCGGCCTTGGCCGGTGCCGCCGACCTGATCGCCTCGGGCGACCGGCGCGACCTCCTGCCCCTGGCCAGCTATGAGGGCATTCCCATCGTCAGCGCGCGCGAGGCGTGGGACCGCCTGTCATTGCAGACCTGAACCGCTGGCGTCTTCGGCCAGAGCGAGCGAGCCAAGCGCCACGGGCAGACACGCCCCGCCCATATCGGCATCGCGCCTGCCGCCTGAGGAAGCAGCGCCTTTTTCTGCATCGAGGTCAGCCCTCCTTTTATGACCACTCGGACATTTTTTGAGGAGAGCATCGGGGCTGCGTCCGCTGTACCTCGGGTGCAGTAATTTCCCATTCACTCCGTCGCACGGCGAGGGATCGGCGCACGCTTCCTCGCCTCTTCGCAGCGCACTCAAGCAACAAGCAGTTTCAATCCAGTGACCGATACCTCGGGTAAACGATAGGCTATTATTTTTGTCCAGTTGGATAATTTAGCCATCGTCCACGATGAAGGTTGCACCCCATGGCCCACGTCCGCCCACGCAGTCGCTTCTGGTCCGACCTGACCAGTGAAGAGTTTTCGCGGCTCGACCGCAACCGGCTCATCGCAGTGCTGCCTGTCGGCGCCACGGAGCAGCACGGTCCCCACCTGCCGATGTCGACCGACACGGCCACCATCGACGGCATGGTGCAGGCCACGCTGCCGCACCTGCCCGACGACCTGCCGGTGCTGTTCCTGCCCACCGTGCCCTACGGCAAGAGCAACGAGCACTCGCGCTACCCCGGCACGCTGAACGTGTCGGCCACCACGCTGATCTCGATGTGGAAAGACATCGGCGACTGCGTGGCCCGTTCCGGCGTGCGCAAGCTGGTGCTCTACAACAGCCACGGCGGACAGATGTCGGTGATGGACATCGTCGCGCGCGACCTGCGCGAGGCGCACGGGATGATGGTCGTCGCGGCCAACTGGTACACCCTCGGCCTGCCGGACGGCCTCTTCACCGCGCATGAAGGCAAGCACGGCATCCACGCGGGCGACCTCGAGAGCTCGGTGATGCTGCACCTCACGCCGGACTACGTGCGCAAGGATCAGTTCCAGAACTTCCGCTCGATGACCGAAGACATGGCCAACGAAAGCAAGTTCCTGTCGATCACGCCCAGCGGCAAGCTCGGCTGGCAGATGCACGACATCAACCCGTTGGGCGCGGCAGGCGATGCCACGCGCGCCACGGCCGACAAGGGCGCCGCGGTGCTCGACCACGTCGGGCGCCGCTTCGTCGAACTGCTCCACGAAGTCGACCGCTTCCCCATCGAGCGCCTCGCCAACGAACCGGCCTGGCACTGAGCCCCGCCACCGCAGGAGCCACCATGGAAAGCCACACGCCATCCACCACCGCGCCGCTGGTCAGCCTGCGCAACGTCAGCAAGCGCTTCGGCAACGGAACGCTGGCCCTGCAGGGCATGAACCTCGACGTCGGCGAGCACGACTTCATCAGCTTCCTCGGCCCCTCGGGCTGCGGCAAGAGCACCGCGCTGCGGCTCATCGCCGGCCTGACCCGCATCAGTTCCGGCGAGATGCGCTGGTCGGATGCCAACAGCGTCAAGGGCACGAGCGACCGCGACCTCGGCTTCGTGTTCCAGGAGCCGACGCTGATGCCCTGGACGAAGGTGTTCGACAACGTCTGGCTGCCGCTCAAGCTCACCGGCGTGAGCCGGGACGCGGCTGCGCCCGTGGTGCAGCAGGTGCTCGAACTGGTCGGCCTCACGCGCTTTGCCGACGTCTATCCGCGCGAGTTGTCGGGCGGCATGAAGATGCGCGTGTCGATCGCCCGCGCGCTGGTCACGCATCCGCGGCTGCTGCTGATGGACGAGCCCTTTGCCGCACTCGACGAGATGACGCGCATCAAGCTCAACAACGACCTGCTCGCGATCTGGAAGGAGCACCGCTTCTCGATCGTCTTCGTCACGCACAGCGTCTACGAGTCGGTGTACCTGTCGAACCGCATCGTCGTGATGGCGGCGCGGCCGGGCCGCGTGATCGACGAGATCCGCATCGACGAACCCTATCCGCGCGGCGAGGAGTTCCGCACCTCGAGCCGCTACAACGCCCATTGCACGGCGGTGTCCCAATCCTTGCGTGGAGCGCTCCATGGCCTCGACATCGATCATTGAACCCGTGGCACCCGTCAACACCACCGAGGCCACGCCGTCCGCAGAGACGCTGCGTGCGCGTGAAGACAAGCTGCGCCGGCGCGAATCGATGCTGCGCATGGCCGTGCCCGCGGCCATCGTCCTTGCGCTGCTGTTGGCCTGGGAATGGATGGTGCGCGCCAACGACATCCCCCACTACATCCTGCCGGCGCCGTCGCTGATCCTGCGCACGCTGCTCGACAACTGGGATTCGCTGTCCAGCGCACTCTGGTTCACGGTGAAGCTCACGCTGCTCGCGCTCAGTGCGGCCATCGTCGGCGGCGTGCTGCTGGCGATCGCCTTCGCGCTGTTCAAGTGGGTCGAGATCGGGCTGTTCCCGATCGCGGTGATCCTCCAGGTGACGCCGATCATCGCGATCGCGCCGCTGATCCTGATCTACGTCTCCAACACCACGGCTGCGCTGCTGCTGTGCGCCTGGATCGTGGCCTTCTTCCCGATCCTGTCGAACACGGTCATCGGGCTGAAAAGCGCCGACAGCAACCTGCGCGACCTGTTCCAGCTCTACAAGGCCTCGCCCTGGCAGACCTTCCGCTACCTGCTGGCGCCCAGCGCGCTGCCCTACTTCATGGCGGGGCTGAAGATCGCGGGCGGCCTGAGCCTGATCGGCGCGGTGGTGGCGGAGTTCACCGCCGGCACCGCGGGCAAGGAAACCGGGCTGGCTTCGCGCATCCTGGAATCGAGCTTCCGCACGGAGATTCCGATGATGTTCGCGGCGCTGCTGCTGGTGTCCCTGCTGGGCATCGTGATATTCATCGTGTTCGCCGCGCTGTCGCGCATGGTGCTGGGCCACTGGCATGAAAGCGAGATGCGCCGTGAACGCTGATCCGGCGCTCGAGATGGAAGCCATGGACGCCATCGCCATGCCGGAGCCAACGGCCGCACGCGTCGTGGACTGGGACGCCGTCCGCCATGAACTGCGCGGGCTCAACCTGGTCACCGCGCCCAGCCAGCGCAAGCAGTTGTCGAAAGACTTCTACTGGTACAGCCCCATCCTCAGCGCGCAACTCGCCGATTGCGTGGCCGACCTGGTCGTGAAGGTCAGCACCGAAGAGGACGTGCGACAGGCCGCGAGCGTGGCTGCGAAGTGGAAGCTGCCGCTCACCGTGCGTGCCGGCGGCACCGGCAACTACGGCCAGTGCGTGCCGCTCGAAGGCGGCATCGTCCTCGACGTCACGCAGATGTGCCGCGTGCTCGACATCGGCGAAGGCCGCATCCGCGTCGAGGCCGGCGCACGCATGCACGACATCGACCTCATGGCACGGGAAACCGGACAGGCCCTGCGCATGTGGCCCTCGACCTGGCATGTGGCCTCCATCGGCGGCTTCATCGCGGGCGGCTTCGGCGGCATCGGGTCGTTCCGCCACGGCATCTTGCGCGACCCCGGCAACCTGCTGCGCGCACGCGTGATGACGGTGGAGCGCGAGCCGCGAATCATCGAACTGGTGGGCGACGAGATCCAGCAGGTGCACCATGCCTATGGCACCAACGGCGTGATCCTCGATGTGGAGGTGGCGCTGAGCCCCGCCGTCGAATGGGTCCATTGCACGGTGCTGTTCGAGACCTACCGCGGGGCGCTCGACTTCGGCATCGCGGCGCAAGCGCCGACGCTGGACATCTTCCTGCTGTCCACGGTCGAGGCCCGCTTCTCGCCCTACTACAAGTCCATGCGCGACCGCTTTCCAGCCGACCGGCACGCCGTGTTCGCCATGGTCTCGCCGGAGTCGATGGCGGACTTCCGCGCGCTGGCCGGGTCGCTCGGCGGCAGCATCTCCGTGGCCGGCACCGAAGCCGAGCTGCAGTCCGAGGGCCTCCCGCCCGCCTACGAATGCGCGTTCAACCACACGACGCTGCAGGCGCTCAAGGCCGACCGCAGCTGGACGTATCTGCAGGTGGCCTACGCGCAGCCCTTCGATGCGGCCGTGGTCGAGCGGCACCTCGCCCTCTTCGGCGACGACGTGCTGCAGCACCAGGACTTCGCGCGCGCCAACGGCGAGTGCGGCACCTTCGGCATCCTGCTGGTGCGCTGGAAGGGCGAGGCCCACCAGTACGAACTGATCCGCGAGATCGAGTCGCAAGGCGGCTGCAAGATCTTCAACCCGCACGTCGTGACCATCGAGGACGGCGGCATGAAGACCATCGACACGCAGCAGATCGATTTCAAGAAGCGCAGCGACCCGATGGGGCTCATGAACCCCGGCAAGACACGCGGCTGGGACGCCTCGATGGCCCGCGACCGCTGACCCGATTCCATCCACACATCCATCCGCAACCGTCCAGGAGATCGCCGCCATGCACACCCTCGCTTCACAGAACCGCCCGCTCCTGCGCGGCCTCACGCTCGGCCTGACCCTTGCGGGTGCCGCCTTCGCAGCGCACGCACAGGAGAAAGTCGTCTTCGCAACCAACTGGAAGGCACAGGCCGGCCACGGCGGCTTCTACCAGGCGCTGGTGGACGGCACCTACAAGAAGTACGGGCTCGACGTCGACATCCAGCAAGGCGGCCCGATGGTCAACAACCGGCCGATGCTGCCGGCCGGCAAGGTCGACTTCCTCATGACCGGCAACCTGCTGCAGTCCTTCGACAACGTGAAGAACGGCGTGCCCACGGTGGTGGTCGCAAGCTTCTTCCAGAAGGACCCGCAGGCCATCTTCGCTCACCCCGGCCAGGGCTACGACACCTTCAAGGACCTGACCAAGGCACCTGTCGCCTTCATCGGCAAGGACGGCCAGTTCAGCTTCTGGCAGTGGATGAAGTCCGAGCATGGCTTCAAGGACACGCAACTCAAGCCCTACACCTTCAATGTCGGCCCCTTCCTGGCCGACAAGAAGTCGATCCAGCAGGGCTATGCGATCTCCGAGCCGCTGTCGATCAAGGCCCAGGCGGGCTTCGACCCGGTGGTGTACCTGCTGGCCGACCATGGCTTCTCGACCTATGCCAACACCATCGAGACGCGCGCCGACCTGATCAAGACCAAGCCCGAGACGGTACGCAAGTTCGTCGAGGCCTCGATCATCGGCTGGAACAACTACCTCTACGGCGACAACAAGGCGGCCAACGAGATGATCGCCAAGCTCAACCCCGACTCGCCTGTCGCGTCGTCGCAGGGCTCGATCGAACTCATCAAGAAGATGGGCATCGTCGACAGCGGTGAATCGCTCACCCGCGGCATCGGCGCCATGGACGAAGCGCGCATCAAGGACTTCTACGAGAAGATGGTCAAGGCCGGCCTCTACAAGCCGGGCGAGATCGAACTGTCGAAGGTCGCGACGACGCAGTTCGTGAACAAGGGCGTCGGCCTCGACATTCGCAAGCAGCTCGGCGGAAAGTAAGGGCCGGCGAGCGGAGGTCTCCTCATGAAAACGCTCGTCATTCACTGCCATCCGGACCCCGACAGCTTCAACCACGCGCTCTACCAAGCCGCCCTCGAATCGCTCGCGCCCCGGCACACCGTGAAAGCCATCGACCTCTATGCGGAAGGCTTCCATCCCACGCTGACGCGCGAGGAGCGCATCGCCTACATCGACAAGCCCGATCTGATCCGCGAGCGCGTGAAACCCCATGTCGACGCACTGCTCTGGGCCGAGCATCTGGTGTTCGTCTACCCCACCTGGTTCCACGGACCCCCGTCGATGCTCAAGGGCTGGCTGGAGCGGGTCTGGCTGCCGGGCGTGGCCTTCCTGCCGGCGGAGCGCAAGGGACAAGCGGTGAAGTCCGGCCTGCGGCACATCCGGCGGCTGACGGTGGTGACGACGGGCGGCTCGCCGCGCTGGTTCGTGATCGCGATCGGCGATCCGGGCCGGCGCCTGTTCACGCGCGCCTTGCGTGCCTTGTTCGCGTGGCGATGCAAGGTGACCTGGCTGCAGTTGCACGACATGAACGCCGTCACCGCGCAGGATCGCGCCCGCTTCATCGCGCGCGTTGCACGCAAACTGCAGCACATCTGACATCCTTCAAGACCAAGGAAGCGAAGACCATGAGCCTTGAACGCACTCTCACTGTCCGCGTCGAACGCATCTCGCAGCAGACGCCGGAAATCCTGGCCTTCGAGCTGGCCCATCCGTGGGGCCGCGCGCTGCCGTCCTATGAGGCCGGGGCGCACATCGACGTGCACATGCCCGGCGGCTTCTCGCGCCAGTACTCGCTGGCGCGTGCGCCGTCGGATGCCGGTTCATACGTGATTGGCGTGAAGCGCGAGGTGGCCAGCCGCGGCGGCTCGGCCTCGATGCACGAGCGCGTGCGCGAGGGCGACCTGCTGCCCATCAGCGCCCCGCGCAACACCTTCCCGCTGCGCACAGAGGCCCGGCATCACCTGCTGCTGGCGGGCGGCATCGGGATGACGCCGCTGCTGGCAATGGCGCAGTCACTTGCGGCGCGCGGCGCAGCGTTCACGCTCTGCGTGTTCGCCCGCAGCGAGGAGCACCTGGCCTTTGCCGATGCATTGCGCGCCCCGGACCTGGCACCGCATCTGCGCCTGCATCTGGACCAGGGCGATGCATCGCAGCGCATCGATCTGACCGCCCTGCTGGCCGAGCGCGAAGCGGACACGCACCTCTACGTCTGCGGCCCCGGCGGCTTCATGCAGGCCGTGCGCAATGCCGCCGCACATTGGCCCGAGGACACGGTGCACGCCGAATACTTCGCCGCCCCGACCGATGCCAACACCACCACCGGCCAGGCCTTCACCCTCCGGCTCGCGCAACGTGGCATCAGCGTGCCGGTGGCCGCCGACCAGACCGCCGTCGATGCGCTGCACGAGGTCGGCATCGACATCCCCGTGTCGTGCCAGCAAGGCCTGTGCGGCACCTGCGTGGTGGAAGGCGATGGCACTGGTGCGGAGCACCGCGACTACTGCCTGACCGGCAGCGAGCGGCGCACCCGGGTCGCGCTCTGCTGCTCGCGCGCCAAGGGCCAGGAACTGGTGCTGCAACTGTGAGCGCGCGACCCGACATCGCCCCCGACGAGGGCGCCAACGACGCACCGGCCACGCGCGGACGTTCGCGCAAGTACACGCAGGTGCTCGCGCTCATCAACCAGGCGGCGATCGAGGTGTTCGCCAGCGAGGGACTGGCCGGCGCGTCGACCCAGGCCATCGCGGACAAGGCTGGCCTGTCGAAAGCCCAGTTGCACTACTACATCGAGAGCAAGGAGGCGCTGTACCGGCAGGTGCTGCAGGACATCCTCAGCGACTGGATCGTGGTGTTCGGCTTCAGCGACGAGGCCTTTGGTCCGCGCAAGGTGCTCGGTGACCTGATCCATCGCAAGATGATGTTCTCCTTCGAGCATCCGCTGCGCTCGCGCATCTTCACGGCGGAAATGATGCGCGGCGCGCCGGTGCTCAACGACATGATGGGCACCAGCAAGGCGCGAACCGACCAGGCCGCGGCCGTGATCCAGAACTGGATGAACCAGGGCCTGATGGACAAGGGCGACCCGATGCTGTTGCTGTTCCACATCTGGGCCGTGACGCAGTTCTATGCGGACCACGCGACGCAGGCCGCCTATTACCGCGCGGAAGCGCTGCAGGGTGACGACAAGGAGCGCCGCCACCTGATCGAGCAGGTGACCGCGTTCCTGCTCAAGGGCGCAGGCGTCAGGTAGGCGCGGTAGTCGCGCGCTGCGGCAGGTACATCGTCGCCTCGACCTCGACCAGCACCTCGTCGCCCGGCAGGAAGCGCGAGACCTCGACCACGGTGCTGACTGGCGGCTCGCCCGGGTAGAACAGCCCGCGCACGCGGTTGTAGAACGCGTAGTGCGGCAGGTGGCGGAAGTACTGCACCAGCTTCACCACGTCGTCCATCGTGCCGCCATGCTCGGCCGCGATCTGCCGGATGCGCTCCAGCACGAACCAGCTCTGCGCCACGATGGCCGCCTCGAACACATCCACCGACATCTGCCCGGTGGCATAGCCGATGCCTTGCAGCGCCGTGCATGCCGATTCGGGAATGTCTTCGTAGGCCGTCACGGCGCGGCGCGTGGAAGGGTCGACTGCCACCACGCCGCTCATCAGGACGAAGTCGCCCACGCGCTTCGCGGCGGCGTAGTTGGCCATTGGTATGCCCATGCTCATGCTGCGATTGTCCCCCCGGCGCGGATCACCGTGCGGGCCCGGCCCTTGCCGTCGAGCAGTTCGTGTTCGTCCGTGGCGGCCAGCAGCACCAGGTCGGCCGGGCAGCCGATGGCGATGCGCCCGTCCCATGCGAGTCCCATGGCCCGCGAGGGGTTGACGGTGATGGTGTCGAGCCAGTCGTCGGCAGGCGCGAGGTGCGCCATCTGCACGCCGAGGGCAAAGGTCTCGACCAGGTCGTAGCCGCCATAGGGATAGAAGGAGTCCTGCACGTTGTCCGTGGCCAGGCAGGCGCGCAGGCCCTGCGCCGCCGCCTCGCGGATGCGCGTGATGCCACGGTGGACCGGCGTGCCATCCCAGGCGCCCTGCAGGTAGAGGTTGGTGGTGGGCAGCGACACCAGGTGGATGCCGGCCTCGGCGCAGCGCGTCAGGGTGCGCAGCGCGCTCGCGTCGTCCTGCACCGAGAGAGAGCAGGCATGCCCGCACACGACGCGTCCCTGCATGCCGTGCGCGATCGTCAGGTCCGCAATGTCGGCCAGCCCTGTCGCCTCGCGGTCGAGCCCTTCGTCGACGTGGAAGTCCAGCGCCAGCCCGTGCGTCTTCGCGAGGTCGAACACACGCGCGAGCTTGCCCGCGATGTCCGCGTTGCGATAGACGAAGGCACCCAGCACGCCGCCCGCATCACGGACCGCCTGCGCGATGCGCTCTCCCACCTTCGCGTCCGCAAAGACATCGAGCGCGACCAGCGCGACGAACTGCAGTTCAACCTTTCCCCGCCACGCTTCACGGAGATCCGAAAACGCGGCAAGGGACAGCGGCGGCTCGGCGTCCTGCCAGTCCAGGTGGGTGCGCAGCGCACGCGTGCCGGCTCGCCACGCCTCGTCGACACCACGCGTCATCCGCGCGTGCAGGTCGTCATGGGTCCAGCCGGCGCGGTGCGTGGCCATGCGCTCGATGGCGGCGAAGAGATTGCCCTGCGCCGCGCCGGCTTCGCGCACGGTGAAGTTCTTGTCGATGTGGGCATGGGCGTCGACCAGCGCGCTCAGCAATGTGCCGCGTGACGGCTTCCTTGAAGGCTCGATCGCAGCGATCCGGCCGCCGGCCAAGCTCACGTCGAAGACCTCGGCGCCGTGCGATTCGAAGCCTTGCAGGCGCGGTGGAATCCGGACCGCTTCAAGCGTTTGAAGGGGAGACATGGGGGTATGCATGCAGCGACTTTACGTGCCCGCACCGGCAGGTCACACGGGTCCCGTCTCAGCCGACTGGAGACTGGCCTGCCGCCGCATGCAAGGCGCATGAAAGCACATGCGGAGGCCCAGTCTCACCAGCTGTACTTCACCCCCGCCCGCGCCGTCCACGCGCTGTACGACGACCCCGCCTGCCACCCAATGTCGCCCCACCCAGCCCAGCCGCGCCCGATGCGCAGGTCGGCGCCCGCCTTCAGCTCATAGCGGCTGGACGGGAACACGTCTTTGCTCGGCAACTGGCTTCCGTACGTCAGTTCGTCGTCGAGGTGGTCGTAGAGCCAGTTGACGGCCGCGTAGGGCTTGATGCGGGTGTCGCCCTCGCCGATCCAGCCGGGGTACATCCGCACGCCCAGGCGCGAAGTCCAGCCCCCGCGCTTGGCGCCATCGACCTGGGTGCCGTCGGACTGGGTCACGTTGTAGGCGTGGTTGTGGACGTAGATCAGTTGGCCTTGTGGCTGGATCACCCAGGAACTGCTGTCCGACAGGCGCAGCGCGTAGCCCGCCTCCACCGACGCCATGCCGTTGTGCGAGGTGTAGCTGGCTTGCCGGACCAGGGGACTCTCGACCTCGTTGCGAAAGCGCGCGTATTGCGTCCAGGTGTCGGCATACCAGCCGAGCCGGGTCTGGCCGTCTTGGAACCAGGTGGCATAGAAGCCGAAGCCGCCGCCGTTGGTGCGGCCTTGTGCGGTGAAGAAGCTGCCAGGCGAGGTGCCGTCGGTGCGGCCGCCGCCGACGCTGAGCAACGCACCCACCGACAGCCGGCCCGTGCCCAAGGACCACTGCCAGACATCCGCCCCGGCCTGCATGAAGGCCTGCCTGCTGTCGACGCCGAAGCCAGTGCCGTCGGCCTTCAGGCGAAAGCCTTCGCCGCCGGTGCGCATCCAGAAGCCGCGCCCGGCGCCGGGTGCATCGGGGCTGGCAGGCGACACCAACGAGTAGTCGCCGATCCGGTCGCTGAGACTGTAGACAAAGAGCAGATCACCGACACGTCGATTGCCCATGTAGGCGCCCGTTTCGGGCCGTGCAGCGTTGGCGCAAGCAGCACCGAAGCCCGCGGCCGACGGCACGCATTGCGCAACGGCGCCGCACGCGCCACCGCAGAGGAGCACCGTGATTGCAATGGACGGAAGTTGCATGGAAAACGAGCCTCCACACCAGACGGAGGATTAGGTGGTTCCGGATTCTGGCGAAAGTAAATGACTGTCACCTGAATGCCCGCCCAGCACTGTCACTGGGTCGAGACACTGCCCCCGAGCAGCAACTCGCGGAACGCCGCCGCCGCCGGCGACAACGAATTGCCCGGCGCGCGCAGCAGGGTCATGGTGCGGGCGAACTGGGGTCGCCCGACGGTGCGCACCTCCAGCCCGTTCCACTGCGCCAGCGGCCGCAGCGCCATGGTCGCGACCGCGATACCGAGGCCCTCGCGCGCCAGGCCCATCATGGTCCAGGGCAGCGCGATCTCGTAGGCATAGTCCAGCGTGATGCCACGCCCGGCCAGCTTTTCCTCCAGCATGCGGCGCACCGGGTTGCCCGGCAGATAGCCGATCAGCGGCTCGCGCGCCAACTGCGCCCATTCGAGTGAGCGGCGCGACGCCAGCGGATGGCTCGGCAGCAGCGCGGCGATGCATTCGTCGGACGACATCGCGGTGGAGACCAGGTCGGTGCGCGCATCGGTCTGCGTGGCAATGCCCAGGTCGGCCACGCCGCTGCGCACCAGTTCATGCACCTCGTGCTCAGGCACGTCATGCAGCACGACGCGCACGCCCGGATGCGAGGACGCGAAGGCGCGGATGGCCGGCGGCAGCAGCAAGGCGCATTGCGCGTTCGGCGCGGCCACGGTGACCCTGCCACGCGAGAAGCGGGCGAAGTCGCGCGCATCGGAAAAGAGATGGTCCCAGTCGGAGACAAGGCGCCGTGCAGAGGGCAACAGTGCCGCACCGGCCTCGGTCACGCGGCAGGCACGCGTGTGGCGGTCGAACAGCCGCGTGCCGAGTTGCTTCTCCAGCTTGACCAGCGAGGCGCTCAGCGAGGACTGCGACATGCCCAGCCGCTCGGCGGCGCGCGTGAAATGACCGCTTTCCCCCAACGTGACGAACACCCGCAACTCGGCCAGGGAGGCTTTCATCGTGAATCCAGATTGATTTATACGATTGTGCGTCTTTTTCGATTTGCGTCGTGGGCCTATTCTTTGCATGCACGCTGCGGTGCCACCTCATTCGTGCACCGCCCATTCGTCAGCCGCCCAGGAGTCCTTCATGAGTTCAGCCGGTTCGCCCTCCGTCCACCCCATCGACCAACGATTGCCGGCCGGCAAGCTGACGGCGTTGGGTCTTCAACACGTGCTGGTGATGTACGCCGGCGCGGTCGCGGTGCCGCTGATCGTCGGCCGCGCGCTCAAGCTGACCCCGGATGAGGTCGCGATGCTGATCTCGGCCGACCTGTTCTGCTGCGGCATCGCGACGCTGATCCAGTCGCTCGGCGCGACGCAGTGGTTCGGCGTCAAGCTGCCGGTGATGATGGGCGTGACCTTCGCCTCGGTGGCGCCGATGGTGGCCATGGCCAACACCAATCCGGGCACGGCCGGCGCGCAACTGCTGTTCGGCTCGATCATCGGGGCGGGCATCATCTCGATACTGATCGCGCCGATGGTCAGCCGCATGCTGCGCTTCTTTCCGCCGGTGGTGACCGGCACCATCATCGCGGTGATCGGCATCAGCCTGATGCGCGTGGGCATCAACTGGATCTTCGGCAACCCCTTCGGTCCGACCGCGCCCAACGTGGTCGACCCGGCGCACCTGAAGTGGCTGTCGGACATCACGGCGCCGGGCTCGGCGCTGCCGCCAGTGCCCAAGGGGCTGGCCATCGTGCCGACCGTGCCCAACCCCAAGTACGCCGACCTGACCGGCGTGGGCATCGCGGCGCTGGTGCTGGTGTCCATCCTGCTGATCGTCAAGTACGCCAAGGGCTTCGTGGCCAACATCTCGGTGCTGCTGGGCATCGTCATTGGCGCCATCGTGGCGACGATGATGGGCATCATGACCTTCGAGAAGGTCGGCAAGGCGGAATGGCTCGACATCGTGACGCCCTTCCATTTCGGCATGCCGAAGTTCGATGCGCTGTCGATCCTGACGATGACGCTGGTGATGATCGTGGTGATGATCGAATCGACCGGCATGTTCCTCGCGCTCGGTGAAATGACCGGCCGCAAGATCTCCCAGCAGGACCTGGCACGCGGCCTGCGCACCGACGGGCTGGGCACGCTGATCGGCGGCATCTTCAACACCTTCCCGTACACCAGCTTTTCGCAGAACGTGGGGCTGGTGGCGGTGACGGGCGTGAAGAGCCGCTTTGTCTGCGTGGCCGGTGGCGTGATCCTGATCGTGCTGGGGCTGCTGCCGAAGATGGCGGCGCTGGTGGAGTCACTGCCCACCGTGGTGCTGGGCGGCGCGGGGCTGGTGATGTTCGGCATGGTGGCCGCGACCGGCATCCGCATCCTGGCGAACGTGGACTTCAAGACCAACCGCTACAACGCGATGATCGTGGCGGTGTCGATCGGCTTCGGCATGATTCCGCTGATCGCGCCCAACTTCAAGCAATGGATGCCGCACAGCATCCACTCGCTGATCGAGTCGGGCATCCTGCTGACCTCGATCTGCGCGGTGGCGTTGAACCTGTTCCTGAACGGGGCGAAGCACGACGAGGACGCAATCATCGCGGCCGCGAAGCAGGCTGAAGCGCACTGACCCCTACCCCGGCGGCGGCGCACGCCTTGCGCCACGACCGGGGGGCACACCAGCGGCCGGCAAAGCCAGTCCGCCACGTTTCACGAATCCTCACGATCCCGTTGATTTGGAAACAAGGGTTTTCCGCCATATAGACTCGTTGATGAAGTGTATACAGTTTGGAGTACACCACGGTGCACGCCGCGGTGATCCCTTTCCTTCATCCATTACAACGGTAGGCGGACACCCATGGAACACGGCGATCACGGCATCCGGGGCTCTGACCCCCAGCTCATCAACGAAGACCTGGCGCCCGTGACGGGCGAGCGCAAGGGCTGGTCCTACTACAGCGTGTTCGCGATGTGGATGTCCGACGTGCACAGCGTCGGCGGCTACACCTTCGCGGCCAGCCTGTTCCTGCTGGGCCTTTCCGGCTGGCAGGTGCTGGCGGCGCTGGTGATCGGCATCTCGGTGGTCAACGTCCTCATGAACTGGATCGGGAAGCCGAGCCAGCAGCATGGCATTCCATTTCCGGTCATGGCGCGCGTCAGCCTCGGCGTGATGGGTGCCAACTTCGCGGCCGTGATCCGCGGGGTGGTCGGCATCGTCTGGTACGGCGTGCAGACCTACTTCGCCTCCAAGGCGGTGGCCACGCTGGTGCTGGTGTTCTTCCCCGGAGCGGCCGCGCTGCATGACATGAGCTTCCTGCGGCTCGACCTGCTGGGCTGGGCCTGCTTCCTGTTCATGTGGTTCTTCCAGTTGCTGATCTTCCAGCGTGGCATGGAAGCGATCCGCAAGTTCATCGACTTCTGCGGCCCGGCCGTGTACGTGGTGATGTTCCTGCTGATGGGCTGGATCATCTGGAAGGCCGGCTGGTCGCTCGACCTCACGCTGAGCGACAAGGTGCTGACGGGCACCCAGGCATGGTTCGCGATGGGCAATGCCATCCTGCTGGTGGTGAGCTACTTCGCCGCGCTGCTGCTGAACTTCGGCGACTTCTCGCGCTATGCCCGGACCGAGCGCGACATGAAGGTCGGCAACTTCCTCGGCCTGCCGGTCAACTTCATCCTGTTCGCGATCATCGTGGTGGTTGTCACCTCGGGGAGCGCCAAGGTGTTCGGCCACATGATCATGGACCCGATCGAGATCGTCTCGAAGATCGACAACAAGTGGGCCGTGGTGCTGGGCAGCCTGACCTTCATCGTTGCGACCATGGGCATCAACATCGTCGCGAATTTCGTTTCACCGGCTTTCGACATCGCCAACCTGTTTCCGAAGCACATCAGCTTCAAGAAGGGCGGCCTGATCGCTTCGATCCTGGCGGTATGCGTCTGCCCGTGGATCTTCGTCGACAGCCCAAAGGCGATCACCGTGTTCGTGAGCGTGTTCGGAGCGGTGCTGGCGCCGATGTTCGGCGTGATGGTGGCCGACTTCTACCTGCTGAAGAAGCAGGTGGTCGACGTGGAACAGCTCTACACGATGGCACCCAACGGCCGCTACAACTACGACGGCGGGTGGAACAAGGTCGGTCTTGCTGCGCTGGGCCTGTCGAGCGCCATCGCAATCGGCTGGGAGTTCGCCTCGCAGTTGTTCCATGTGATTCCGGAGAACAACTTCGGCTGGTTCATCGGCGCGATTGCTGGTGCGGTGATCTACATGGTCATGATGCGCGGCGCCAAACGAACCTGAGATATCAAATCATCGCCAGCGGCGTCTTGCGCCGCGGCGGTGGATGAAGGCGGTCGATCTCCGCGATATCTTCGGAAGTGAGCACGAGGTCTGCCGCGGCAAGGTTCTCGCGCAGATGGCCCTCGCGAACAGCTTTCGGAATCGCGACCACGCCCGGCTCCGCCAGTAGCCGCGCCAGCGCAAGCTGCGCCGCCGTGACGCCGCGACGCGCAGCCAGCGCACCCAGTTCCAGATCGGTCGCCAGCGCGCCCTGGTCGATCGGGCTGTAGGCCATCAACGGCTGGCCATGGTTGCGCAGCCAGGGCAGCAGGCTGAACTCCGGACCGCGCTCGCTCAGCGAGTAATAGACCTGGTTGGCGGCGCAATCCTTGCCCTCCCCGAGCGCATTCAGTTCCGCCATGTCGTCGACATCGAAATTGCTCACGCCCCACTGGCCGATCTCGCCGCGCGCGGCCAACGCCTGCAACGCGGCACACGTGTCGCGCAAGGGATGCGAGCCTTGCCAGTGCAGCAGGTAGAGGTCGATGCGGTCCAGGCCCAGCCGCTGCAGGCTGCGCGCACAAGCCTGCTCCGTGCCCTTGCGGCTGGCGTTATGCGGCAGGACCTTGCTGACGATGAACAACTCGTCGCGGCGCACCTCGCCCGCGTCGATGGCTTCCGCGATCGCCCGTCCGACCACCTCTTCCGAACCGCCGTCGCCGTACATCTCGGCGGTGTCGATCAAGCGGTAGCCCATCTTGATCGCGATGCGCACCGCAGCGACTTCCGCCACGCGCAGCCCCGTGTTTTCACCAAGTCGCCATGTGCCGAGGCCGAGCACCGGCATGGCGGCGCCGGATGGAGTAGAGACGGTTCGCATCATCGGGCCATTGTGCGCATGATCGACAGCTGCGGCGCAACTCCGCCGATGCACCAAGGTGCCAGTGCCCACTGCACCACAGGACAACAGATGGCGGCAACGCCCGCCTCCATGATGACGCTCTCCCCGCGTGCGCCTCGGGGACGTCACGCGCCCATACGCATCACAGGAGCAGACATGGCAGCAAGGAAATCTTCCAACGCACCGGCGGGCAAGAAGCCCAACATCCTCGTCATCTTCGGCGACGACATCGGCATCCCGCAGGTCAGCGCCTACACGCGCGGACTGATGGGCTACCAGACGCCGAACATCGACCGCATTGCCAACGAAGGGGCCCTGTTCACTGACTCCTATGGCCAGCAGAGTTGCACCGCCGGGCGGGCTTCGTTCATCCTCGGCCAGGAGCCATTCCGCACTGGCCTGCTGACCATCGGCATGCCCGGTGACCCGCACGGCATCACGGACTGGATGCCGACCATCGCCGACGCAATGAAGGCGCAGGGCTACGCCACCGGCCAGTTCGGCAAGAACCACCTGGGCGACCAGGACCAGCATTTGCCCACCAACCACGGCTTCGACGAATTCTTCGGCAACCTCTACCACCTGAATGCCGAAGAGGAGCCCGAGGGCTATTTCTATCCCAAGGACCCCGAGTTCAAGAAGCGCTTCGGCCCGCGCGGGGTGATCCACTCCATCGCAGGCGGAAAGATCGAGGACACCGGCCCGCTCAATCGCGCCCGCATGCCCACGGTCGACGAGGAATTCCTCGCCGGCGCGCAGAAGTTCATCCAGCGCAGCGTCGAGGCCGACACGCCCTTCTTCGTGTGGTTCAACACCACGCGCATGCACGTCTTCACCCACCTCAAGGAAGAGTCGGTCGGCAAGTCCGGCAAGGGCCTGCACGCGGACGGCATGGTCGAGCATGACGGCCATGTCGGCCAACTGCTCGACCTGCTGGACGAACTCGGCATCGACGACAACACCATCGTCGTCTACACAACCGACAACGGAGCCGAGATCGCACTCTGGCCGGACGGTGCCATGACCATGTTCCGCGGCGAGAAAGGGTCGACCTGGGAAGGCGGATTTCGCATCCCGATGGCGATCCGCTGGCCCGGCACCATCAAGCCGGGCACCGTATACAACGACGTCATCTCGCTGCTCGACCTCTTTCCGACGCTGTGTGCGGCGGCGGGGGCACCCGACATCAAGGAGCAACTAGCCAAGGGGACGACGCTCGGAAAGAAGAAGTTCAAGGTGCACCTCGACGGCTACAACTTCATGCCCTACTTCCAGGGCAAGGAAACGAAGGGCCCTCGCGATGAGATCTACTACTTCGACCAGGGCGGCAACCTCAACGCGCTGCGCTATCAGGACTGGAAGGTCAGCTTCGCGGTGCAGTACGGCAACATCGCGACCGGCGTACGCTCCGTCACCGCCTGGGCGACCATCGCCAACCTTCGCATGGACCCCTACGAAAAGGGCATGGAAGAAGGCGGCGAGGCCATGAAGTTCCTGGCACAGCAGATGTGGTTGCTGGTGCCGGTACAGGGCCAGATCAAGAAGTTCTTCAGCGACTTCGGCGACTACCCCTACCAGGCGGGCAGTTCGCTCAATGCGGGCGGCATCAACTACGGCCTGCTGAAGCAGGAGGATGCAATGAAGCGACTGAAGGAACTGGAGAGCATGCACCCCGGCAGCTGAAAAAGCTCTCGCGTGGTGCCCGCAACGCCCGCTGCCCGCGGGCGTTCTTGCGTCTGGCGCGCCGAATGGCGCTGCGGGCGCGGCGCTTGCTAGACCCAACCACCCTCGGGAATACCCTCTGCATCCCGAAGCTCAATCTTGCCTACATTTCTTGCATGCAAGATTGATCGATGTTGCATGCAACCTTGCACCTAACAGGAGCCCCTTCATGCCCCGTTTCGCGAAATCCCTTTTTGGCCAGGTTGTCATCGCGCTTGTCGTCGGTGTGCTGCTTGGCCTCTTCGTGCCCGACTTTGCCGCCAAGCTCAAACCCCTGGGCGACGGCTTCATCAAGCTGATCAAGATGATCATCCCCGTGCTCGTGTTCTGCGTGGTGGTGCATGGCATCGCCGGCGCGGGCGACTTGAAGCGCGTGGGCCGGGTCGGCGTCAAGGCGCTGATCTACTTCGAGGTGTTGACGACCATCGCCCTCGCCATGGGCCTCGTTCTGGCCTTCGTCTTCAAGCCGGGGGTCGGCATGAACGTCGACCCCAAGCTGCTGGACGCATCGGCCATGAGCGCCTATGCCTCCAACGCCGACAAGCTCACCAGCGGCGGCACGGTCGAGTTCCTCATGAAGCTGATCCCCACCACGGTGGTGAACGCCTTCGCCACCGGCGACGTGCTGCAGGTGCTGCTGTTCGCGGTGCTGTTCGGCTGCGCCCTGGCGTTGCTGGGTGACCGCGGCAAGCCGGTGGCGCAGGTGGTGGATGCGCTGTCGCTGGTGCTGTTCAAGATCATGGGCATCATCATCAAGCTGGCGCCGCTCGGCGTGCTGGGCGCCATCGCCTTCACGGTCGGCAAGTACGGCATCGGCTCGCTCAAGCAGCTGGGCATGCTGGTGGCGCTGTTCTACGGCGCGGTGCTGATCTTCGTGTTCGTGGTGCTCGGGCTGGTGATGCGCATGTCGGGCTTCAGCCTCATCAAGCTGCTGCGCTACCTGCGGGAAGAACTGACCATCGTCTTCGCCACCACCTCGTCGGACAGCGTGCTGCCGCAGATCATGGCCAAGCTGCGCAACATGGGCATCCGCGACTCGACGGTCGGCCTGGTCATCCCCACCGGCTATTCGTTCAACCTCGACGCCTTCTCGATCTACATCACGCTGGCGGCCGTGTTCATCGCACAGGCCACCAACACGCCGATCTCGATGACCGACCTGATGACCATCCTCGCGATTGCGCTGGTCACCTCCAAGGGCGCGCACGGCGTGCCGGGCTCAGCCATCGTGGTGCTGGCCGCCACGCTGCATGCCATCCCGGCGATTCCGGCGATTGGCCTGGTGCTGGTGCTGTCGGTGGACTGGTTCATGGGCATCGCCCGTGCGCTCGGCAACCTGATCGGTAACTGTGTGGCCACCGTCGCCATCGCGGCATGGGAAGGCGACATCGACCGCGAGCGGGCGCATGCGGTGCTGAATGGCAGCTACTCGCCGGACGATGAACCGCTGGCCGAGCCGGGCGTGGTAGTGTCGCCCGCTCTCAACCCGAGCCATTGAACAACGTGGACATGAGCGCCGCACCCGGCCGCCCCAAGCAAGTTCGCACTCCACCGAGGAGCAGCGAGGACACTTCAGCGCCGGGCGCGGGAGCTTCAATAGCCATCGTCTCGCCCACCGTCATCGCCGAGCAGGTGGTCGAGTCCATCCTCGCCCAGAAGCTGGCCCCCGGCGAGCGGCTCGGCGAACAGGCACTGGCCACCCACTTCGGCGTGAGCCGCACGATGGTGCGCGAGGCCCTGATGCAGTTGCAGGCGCGCGGCTTCGTCGAGGTGCAATCGAAGCGCGGCTGGTTCGTGGTGGAGCCCTCGGTCGAGGAGGCGCGTGACGCCTTCTCGGCGCGGCGCATTGTCGAGTCGGGCATCCTGAACCACGCCGGCAAGCCGCTGCAGAAGGTGATCCGCCGACTGCGCGAGCACATCGCGGACGAACAGCGTGCGATCGATGGCGCCGATGCCGCCACACGGGCCTTCCTGCTGGCCGACTTCCATGTCTGCCTGGCCGAGCAGATGGGCCACCGCCTGCTCAGCGACATGCTGCGCGACCTTACGGCACGCACCACGCTGGCCGCCACGCTGTTCCAGTCGAAACATGAAGCAACGCAGTCCTGCGCCGAGCACGGCGAGATCGTGGCCGCACTGGAAGCCGGCAACAACGCACTGGCCCGGACGTTGATGCTCAGGCACATCGGCAACGTCGAGGAAGCACTCGAGGTGGATCAGGCCAATGCCCAGCCCGACGCATCCGCCCGCCTGCGAACATCGCTCGCGCCCGTCGCGAGACCCCGCGCTGCGCGCTGAGCGCGCAGCCACGGGGTCGGCGAAGGATCAGCGCGCAGCGGTCGGTGCAGCCTTCTCGCTGACCTGGAATGCAGGCTGCGCCGCTTCCTTGTTCGCGAGATTCACCCAGCCGCCACCCATCGACTTGTAGAGTGCCGTGGCCTGGAACAGCACGGCAGCCTGTGCATCGACGTATTGCAGTTGGGCATTGAACAGGCTGCGGTCCGCGTCCATGACTTCCAGGTAGCTGCTGTAGCCACCTTCATAGCGCTTGCGGGCCAGCCGAGCGTAGTTGCTCAAGGCGTCCGCCTGCATCTTCGATGCGTCGCGCGACTTCACCGATTCGGTCACGCCCACGAGCGCGTTCTCGGTTTCGCCAAAGGCCGCCTGGACCGCCTTGCGGTACTGCGCGAGAGACGCCCGCTGGGCCGCCTCCGCGCTCTGGACCTGGCCGGCGATGGCGCCAGCGGTGAAGATCGGCAAGTTGACGTCAACACCGTAGGTCCACAACCGCGCGGCGCCCTTCGACACATCGGACAGCGAGCGGCTGGCACCGCCAAACGCCCCGGTGAGCGAGATGGACGGGAAGTACGCCGCCTTGGCTGCACCGATGCGCGCATTGGCCGCCACCAGCGACTGCTCGGCCTGGAGCACGTCGGGCCTGCGTTCGAGCAGATCCGAAGGCAGTCCCGCCGGAACCAGGGGCAACACGAGTTCGCCGATGGTCTTGCCGCGCGCGATCGGCCCCGGATTGCGGCCGACAAGATTCGACAGCGCGTTCTCCTGCTGCGCCCGCGCCTGCTCCAGTTGCGGCAACGCGCGCAGTCCTGCCGCGTACTCGGACCGGGCCTGGTTCAACTCGAGTTCCGATACCACGCCGCCCCGGAAGCGCTTCTCGAACAGCGTCAACGTGTCCTTGCGCAACTGGACTGTGTTGCGCGTGACATCCACCTGCTGATCGAGTTCGCGCAAGGTCACATAGCCGTTGATGACGGCCGACACGACCGAGAGAATCGTGCCGCGCCGGGCTGCCTCGCTCGCCTGCAGTTCCGCCACGGCGGCCTCGGTGAGACGACGGGTGCGGCCGAACAGGTCGATCTCCCAGCTGGCCAGCAGATTGGCCTGCGCGGAATTGAACGGATTCGTCCCCGGCGCCGGCGTGATCGTGAGCTCGCTGGCGCGGGTGCGGGTGTCCGTCACCTGCGCGCCAAACTGGGGGAAGAGCGCCGAACGAGTCGTGCCCAGCGCACCGTAGAACTGGTCCACGCGTGCGGCTGCGGCGACGATGTCCTGGTTGTTGGCCAGCGCTTCGGTGACGAGCGCGTCCAGCTGGGGATCGCCAAAGCGCTGCCACCACGCCGTGTCGGCCGCCGTCGCACTCGCACCGGCCAGCAACGCGTTGTCCCTGAACTTTGTCGGCACGGAAAGTTCGGGTCGCTTGTAGTCCGGGCCCAGCATGCAGCCGGACAAGAGCGCGACCAGCGCCAGTCCCATCGCGCCCCGCACTGCGCGGGGGCGCCCCGGATGATCAATGGTGCGCATCGACGACCTCCTTGCCATCGGCCAATTGAGCGGGCTCCGCCGACTTCTTGCCGAAGCGATCGCTCCAGACTTCCAGCGCCCAGAAGAACATGGGAATGAAGAAGATGGCAATCACCGTCGCAGCCAGCATCCCGCCGATCACGCCCGTACCGAGCGAATGGCGGCTCGCCGAGGAGGCACCGCTGGCAATCGCCAACGGCACGCAACCCAGGATGAACGCCAGCGAGGTCATAATGATGGGACGCAAGCGCATCTTGGCAGCGGCAACGGCCGCGTCATAGGCGGACATGCCTTCCTTGTGCCGCATCTCGATCGCGAACTCGAAGATCAGGATGGCGTTCTTCGCCGCCAGCGCAATGAGCACGGTCAAGCCGATCTGGAAGTAGATGTCCTGCTCGGTGCCACGCATCCAGATCGCCGCAATGGCGCCGAACAAGGCAAACGGCACCGCCAGCAGAACGCCGAAGGGCAGCGCCCATTTCTCGTACTGGGCCGCAAGGATCAGGAACACCATCACCAGTGCGAACGCAAACACCAGCCCGGCCGTGGAACCCGCCTTCTTCTCTTCGTAGGCCTGGCCTGACCACGCAAACGAATAGCCCGGCGGGAACACTTCCTTTGCCACCGCTTCCATCGCCGAGAGCGCCTGCCCCGAGCTGTAGCCCGGCGCGGAATCCCCGGTGATCTTGGCCGCCGTGAAGTTGTTGAAGCGCGCGACGACGTCCGTGCCAATGCCATAGCTGGTCTTGACCAAGGCGTTGAGCGGAATCATCTTGCCGTCGGCACTGCGCACGTACATGTTTTGCAAGTCCTCCGGCTTTGTGCGCGCGTCCGACTCGGCTTGCAGGAGCACCTGGAACAAACGGCTGTTCTTGGGGAACTGGCTCACGTAGGCCGAGCCGAACAGCGTCTGCAGGGTCATGTAGACCTCTTGCACCGGCACGCCGAGACTTTCCGCCTTGTCGCGATCCACATCCACCATCAAGCGCCGCGAACTGGTGTTGAGGGTGGAGTTCAACCCTTTCAGTTCAGGCCGCGAGTTGGCCTTGGCGATGAAGTCGCGCGTCACCTTCTCCAGTTGCTGCAGCGTCCCGTCACCCTCGCTCTGGATCCAGAATTCGAAGCCGCCGGTCGTACCCAAGCCCGGGATGGAAGGCGGATTCATCGGAATCATCACGCTCTTCTGGTCCTTGGAGAACGCCTCGCTTGCATTCCGGATCAAGGCGTCCGCCTTGGTGTTGGGGTCCTTGCGTTCGGCAAAGTCCTTCATCACGACGAACAGCGCACCTGCATCGGGCTTCAGCTGCATGTCGAACAGGCTGAAACCGGGGATGCTGACGGTGTTCTTGACACCGGGCTGCTTGCCGAACCAGGCCTCCTGGCGGTCCGTCTCGGCCTGGGTTCGATCCAGGCTGGTGGAGTCCGGCATGATCGTCGCGGCGAAGATGTAGCCTTGGTCCTCCACGGGAAGGAACGAGGTCGGCACTTGCCGGAACAGGCCCAGCGCAATGGCGCACATGCCGAGAACGAGCAGACCCGCGGCGGCCGACCGCTTGATGATCAGCTTGGTCGCCGAGCTGTAGCCTTCGGTCATGCGATCGAAGCCGCGATTGAACCAGCCGAAGAATCCCTTCTTCTGGCCGTGCTCGCCCGGCTTCGGCGCCTTCAGCAGGATGGCTGCAAGTGCCGGCGACAGCGTCAGGGCCACGACGCCCGACAGCACCACGGAGAACGCGATCGTGATGGCGAACTGCTTGTAGAGCTGCCCGGTGATGCCGGAGAGGAAGGCCACCGGAATGAACACGGCGCACATCACGAGCACGATGGCGACCACAGGGCCGCTCACTTCGTCCATGGTCTTGCGGGCCGCCTCCTTGGGAGACAGGCCATGCGTCGCCATGTTGTGCTCGACGCTCTCCACCACCACGATCGCATCGTCGACCACGATCCCGATGGCCAGGATCAGCCCGAACAAGGTCAATATGTTGACCGAGAAGCCCATCAGCGACAGGCCGATGAAGGTGCCGATGATGGACACCGGCACGGCCAGGATCGGCACGATGGTCGCGCGGATGCTCTGCAGGAACATGAACACCACGATCACCACCAGGATCAGCGCCTCGACGAAGGTGTGGACCACTTCGTTGATCGACTCCTTCACGAACTCCGTGGTGTCGAGCGAGATGTCGTATTCGATCCCGGCAGGAAAGTTCTTCTTCATCTCGGCCAGGGCCGCATGGACGTCCTTGGACACCTGCAGCGCGTTGGCGCCCGGCTGCTGGTAGATCGCGATCAGCGTGGCGTCCTTGCCGTTGTACTTGGGTCGGATCGAATAGTCCTTGGAGCCCAGCTCGGCATGGCCGATGTCCTTGACGCGGACGATCGCACCAGTGCCTTCTTGCGCGCGCAGGATGATGTTGTCGAACTGCGAAGGCTCGGTCATGCGCCCGGCCGTGGCGACCGGAATGGTCTGCTGGACCGGCGACGAGGTCGGCGGCGCACCCAGCCGCCCCGCGGCGTACTGCTGGTTCTGCGCCGCCACGGCACGCTGGATGTCCCCCACGGTCAGACCAAGGCTGGCCATGCGGTCGGGCTTGAGCCACAGCCGCATCGCGTAGTCCGGGAAGCCCATGATCTCGCTCTGGTTGGCACCGGGCAGGCGCTTGATCGAGTCGAGGACGTTGATGCTGGCGTAGTTGGCGACGTAGGTGGGATCCTGGCTGCCGTCCGGCGAATAGATCGACACCAGCATCAGGAACGACTGCGAGCGCTTCTGGACAGAAACGCCCTGCAAGCTGACCGCCTGCGGCAATGTCGGCAGCGCCAGGTTGACCCGGTTCTGCACGTCGACCTGCGCGAGCGCGGGGTCGGTGCCGATGTTGAAGAACACCGAAAGCGACATGGTCCCCGTCGAGGTCGACGTGGAGTTCATGTACATCATGTGGTCGGCGCCGTTGACCTGCTGCTCGATGGGCGCGGCCACGTTCTGCGCCACGACCTCTGAACTCGCCCCGGGATAGCTGGCAATCACGGAGATCTGCGGCGGCGAGATGTCGGGGAACTGCGCGACCGGCAAGTTCACCAACGCCACCCCGCCCGCAAGCACCAGGATGATCGAGATGACGCTTGCGAAGATCGGGCGGTCGATGAAGAAGCGGGAAATGCTCATGGTGTCGCTTCCTTGGCAGTCACCGGCGAGCCCGGTCCGATGCGCATGAAGCCATCCACCACGACACGTTCACCATCCTTCAGGCCGGTGTTGACGAGCCAGTTGTCGCCCATCCAGCGGCCGACATCGACAGGACGCGGACGCGCCTTGCCCTCGGCGTCCACCGTCCAGACGAAGGAGCCGGTCGGGCCGGCCTGCACGGCGCGCTGCGGCACCACGATGGCGTTCGGCCGCGTGAAACCATGGACGTTGACGCGCACGAACTGGCCCGGCCGCAATTCACCCGCGGGGTTGGGCAGGTCGGCACGCAACAGGAAGGTGCCCGTTTCCTGGCTGAACGAGGCGTCCGCGAAGGTGATGCGGCCACGCGACGGAAAGGTGGTTCCGTTGGCGAGCAGGACTTCGACCTCGTACTTGTCGCCCGGGGCGGCCTTGAGCAGGCCCTTGGCAACGTCGCTCTTCAGCTTCAGGCTTTCGTTCTCCGAGAGGCTGAAGTTCACGCGCATGGGGTCGAGCTTGGCAACGTAGGTCAGCAGGCTGTTGGCGGCATTGACATAGGCGCCGTCCTGCACCTTGGCGAAGGAACTGATGCCCGCCAAGGGAGATGTGATGGTCGTGTAGCCGAGGTTGAGTTCCGCGTCGGTCACCTTGGCGGCGGCAGCCTCGACCGCCGCGGCGGCGGCTTGCGCCTGCCCGGTGGCGTCGTCGAGATCCTTGGCGGCCAGTGCGTTGTCGGCCACCAGGGGCTTGACGCGGTTCAGGTTGGCGCGCGCGGTGTTGAGGCGAGCCTGCTGCTGGGCCAGAACGGCTTTCGCGGCTTTGACTTCGGAAACGAAGGGCTTGCTGTCCATGATGAACAGCGGTTGACCGGCCTTGACGACGGCGCCTTCCGTGTAGACGCGCTTTTCAAGGAAGCCAGCGACCCGCGCACGGATCTGGACCTTCTGCGAACTCTCGGTTTCGCCCACGAACTCGTAGGAAACCGGAACTTCCTTCGCCTTGAGGGTGATGACGGAGACGTCGGCGGGCGCGGCGGCGGCCGGGGCTTCCGGTGCTTTTTTCGAGCATGCGGCGAGCAGCGCGATGACTGCGAATGTGACACCGAAACGTGGTCCCCCGAACGTGTTCCGTGCCAATGCGTTGGTTTTGCAACCCATGTGATCCTCCCTGATCGTTTGTGGGCAGCATAACAAATTTGCGATGTTAGTGATTCCAAATTCTCAAAAAAGCCAGTTTTTGTTAGCCGTTTACGGTGTTTTGGACACATATGTAGTCACGTTGTGCCATTTTGTGTCAATGCTTTTCTGCTGAAAGATTCCTCGATTAGGAAATTGATAGTCAATTCGTATTGGTTTGGCGAATGAAGCGCGCGACGGAACCTGACGCGCAGACGCGGCATCGAACCACGCTGTCCCTCGCCGGCAAGCCACGCCAGACGCGCTGAGCGTGCTGTACGGTGAGCTGCATATGAATTCGACCCAACTGCAGCGCGGCGTCTTCCTGGCACTGCTGGCCGCCGTCACCGCTGGCTTCGTCTGGATCCTTCTCCCCTTCTTCGGCGCGGTGTTCTGGGCCATGGCGCTGGCCATCCTGTTCACGCCGATGTACCGCTGGCTGTTCAAGCGGTTGCCGAAGGGGCGCAACTTCGCCGCGCTGGTGACGCTCACGATCTGCCTGGTGATCGTGATCCTGCCGCTGATCATGATCACCCTGTCCGTCATCGAGCAGGTCACCTTGCTCGCGCAGGCCATCCGCTCGGGGCAGATCAACTTCGCCGCCTACTTCCAGCAGATCCTCGACGCCTCCCCACGCTGGCTCGTGGACCTGGCCCAGCGCTTCAACCTCGGCGACATGGCCGCCTGGCAGTCGCGCATCACGGCCGGCGCTTCGGCGGCGAGCCAGTCGATCGCGACGCATGCGCTGGCGATCGGGCAGAACACCTTCGACTTCCTGGTCAGCTTCTTCGTCATGCTGTACCTGCTGTACTTCCTGCTGCGCGACGGCGCCGACCTCTCGAAGACGGTGCGCAACGCGCTGCCGATGGCCAAGCCGCACACGCATTACCTGCTCAACAAGTTCACCACCGTGATCCGCGCGACCATCAAGGGCAACGTCGCCGTGGCCATCGCGCAGGGGACGATCGGCGGGCTGGCGTTCATGTTCCTGGGGGTGCAGGGCGCCCTGCTGTGGGCGGTGCTGATGGCCTTCCTGTCGCTGCTGCCGGCCGTGGGCGCGGCGCTGATCTGGGGGCCGGTGGCGATCTACTTCCTGGCCACGGGGCACTACTGGCAGGCCGGCGTGCTGGTGTTCGTGGGCGTGGCGGTGATCGGCCTCGTCGACAACATCCTGCGGCCCTTGCTGGTCGGCAAGGACACGCAGATGCCCGACTATGTCGTGCTGATGGCGACCATTGGCGGCATGGCGATCTTCGGGATCAACGGTTTCGTGATCGGGCCGGCGATCGCGGCGCTGTTCATGGCGGCGTGGAGCCTGTTCGTCAATTCGGGCAACCTGGACGATGTGCCGGACGAGGACATTCCACCGCCGAAATGATCAATGCGTCCACCAGCCGTCCGCAAAACGCCCCTGCATGAAGGCGATCAGGCTCATGACCTTGCCCGGCACCAGCTTGGGCGACGGGAACACGGCATGGATCTCCTGCTCGGCCAGCGGATGGTCGGCCAGCACGCGCAGCACCTTGCCGGTGGCGATCGACTCGCTGGCCACGTAGTGCGGCATCATCGCGATGCCCAGCCCTTCCCTGGCCGCCACCAGCACGGCCGACACGTTGTTGGACCGCAGCCGGCCCGACACCGGCACCGTCACCGGCTCGCCCTTGGGCGTGTGCATCTGCCAGACATCGTCGCCGACCACGCTGCTGTAGATCAGCGCGACATGCGTGCTCAGGTCCTGCGCGCGCTTGGGGATGCCGTGCTTCTTCAGGTAGCTGGGCGCGGCGACCATCACCCACGGATTGCGACCGAGGAAGCGCGCGCCCAGCGATGAATCGGCCAGCTTGCCCATGCGGATCGCGACGTCGATGCCCTGGGCCACCAGGTCGACGTAGCGGTCCTCGAAGCTGAGATCCACCTGCACCTGCGGATGGCGCGCCAGGTACTCCAGCACCTGCGGCACCACCACGCGCCGGCCGAAGGCCACCGAGGTGCCGATGCGCAGCAGGCCCTGCGCCTGCGACTGGCGCAGTTGCACGATGCTGTCGGCCTCCTCCGCGTCGCGCACGATGCCCTTGCACTTCTCGTAGTACAGCGCGCCCGATTCGGTCAGGCTCACGCCGCGCGTGTTGCGGTTGAGCAGCCGCGCCTTGAGCCGCGACTCGATGGCCGCGACCTGCTTGGTCACGGTGGGCTGGGTGGTGTTGAACTCGCGCGCGGCCTTGGAGAAGCTGCCGGTCTCCACCACGCGGACGAACATTTCCATGGCAAGCAAGCGGTCCACGGCTACTCCTGATTGCACGCTCCGGGCGACCCGCCCGGCGGTCCCGATCGTATCGACTTATTCCAGGGCGGAATAGGTTTTATGGCTGCATACCCACTTCTTACAAAGCGCGTTGATTCCCAGAATCGAGCCCATCAACAGGAGATACCCAATGGCAAAGATGACAGCGGCCCAGGCCGCAGTGCTCGTGATGGAAAAAGAAGGCGTGACGCAGGCATTCGGCGTGCCCGGCGCAGCCATCAACCCGCTGTATTCGGCCTTGCGCAAGCAGGGCACCATCGCCCACATCCTGGCGCGCCACGTCGAAGGCGCATCGCACATGGCCGAGGGCTACACCCGCGCCGTCGCCGGCAACATCGGCGTGTGCATCGGCACCTCCGGCCCGGCCGGCACGGACATGATCACCGGCCTCTACTCGGCCTCCGCCGACTCGATCCCGATCCTCTGCATCACCGGCCAGGCGCCGCGCGCACGGATCTACAAGGAAGACTTTCAGGCGGTCGACATCGAGTCGATCTCCAAGCCCGTCACCAAGTGGTCGGTCACGGTGCGCGAACCCGGCCAGGTGCCGCAGGTGTTCCAGCAGGCCTTCCACATCATGCGTTCCGGCCGTCCTGGCCCGGTGCTGATCGACCTGCCCTTCGACGTGCAGATGGCGCAGATCGAGTTCGACATCGACACCTACGAGCCGCTCAAGCCGTACAAGCCTGCTGCGACACGTGCGCAGATCGAGAAGGCCATCAGCATGCTCAACGAGGCCGAGCGCCCGTTGATCGTCGCCGGTGGCGGCATCATCAATGCCGATGCGGCCGACCTGCTGGTTCGCTTCGCGGAAGCCACCGGCGTGCCGGTGATCCCCACGCTCATGGCCTGGGGCGCGATACCCGATGACCATCCCTTGATGGCCGGCATGTGCGGCTTGCAGACCAGCCACCGCTACGGCAACGCCACGATGCTCGCCAGCGACTTCGTGCTCGGCATCGGCAACCGCTGGGCGAATCGCCACACCGGCTCGGTCGAGGTCTACACCAAGGGCCGCAAGTTCGTGCACGTCGACATCGAGCCCACGCAGATCGGCCGCGTGTTCACGCCGGACTTCGGCATCGTGTCGGACGCCAAGGCAGCGTTGGAGCTGTTCGTCGAAGTGGCTGAGGAAATGAAGGCCAAGGGCCAGTTGCCCGACCGCGGCGGCTGGGCCGGCGAATGCCGCCAGCGCAAGAAGACGATGCTGCGCAAGACCAACTTTGCCGACGTGCCGATGAAGCCGCAGCGCGTGTACCAGTGCATGAACAACAACTTCAGCCACGACACCTGCTACGTGAGCACCATCGGGCTCTCGCAGATCGCCGCGGCGCAGTTCCTGCACGTCTACAACCCGCGCCACTGGATCAACTGCGGCCAGGCCGGTCCGCTGGGCTGGACCATCTCGGCAGCACTCGGCGTGCGCGCCGCGGACCCGACCCGCAAGATCGTCGCGCTGTCGGGCGACTACGACTTCCAGTTCATGATCGAAGAGCTGGCCGTGGGCGCGCAGTTCAAGCTGCCCTACATCCACATCGTGGTGAACAACAGCTACCTCGGCCTGATCCGCCAGAGCCAGCGCGGCTTCGAGATGGACTACTGCGTGCAGCTCGGCTTCGACAACCTCAATGCCGGGCCGGACGCGGGCATCGAAGCCAGCTACGGCGTGGACCACATGAAGGTCGTGGAAGGCCTGGGTTGCAAGGGCATCCGCGTCTACAAGCAGGCCGAGATGCAGCCCGCCATCCAGCGTGCCGAACAGCTCATGGCCGAGTACGGCGTGCCGGTGGTGATCGAGGTCATGCTGGAGCGCGTGACCAACATCGCGATGGGCACCGAGATCGACGCGATCAACGAGTTTGAGCCGCTGGCCGAAGGACTTGAAGATGCGCCGACCGCGGTTGCAGCCGCAATGCTCGACTAGCCCCAGGTTCCGGGCACTTCGTGCGCCTCTCGACGCAACACCCGCGGCCCGGCAAATCGCCGGCGCTGTGGTGTTGCACGCGAATCAACACTCCTAGCTGAAACCATGCCCAAGTTCGCCGCAAACCTCACCATGCTCTTCACCGAGCTTCCGTTCATGCAACGCTTCGAAGCCGCCGCCAACGCGGGCTTCGAAGCGGTGGAATACCTGTTCCCCTATGCCTTCAGCAAGCAGGAACTGACCGCCGCGCTTCGTGACAACCAGCTCAAGCAAGTCCTGCACAACCTGCCCGCGGGCAACTGGGACGGCGGCGATCGCGGCATCGCCGTCGACCCCGCCCGCACCGCCGAATTCCGCGAAGGCGTGGCCAAGGCCATCGACTACGCGACGGCGCTGGGCTGCCCGCGCGTCAACTGCCTGGCCGGCAAGCTGCCGGCGGGCGTGAGTCCGCAGGTCGCACGGGCCACGCTGATCGAGAACCTGCGCTTTGCCGCGAAGGAATTGCAAGCCGCCGGCATCCAGTTGCTGATCGAGCCCATCAACACCTTCGACATCCCCGGCTTCTTCCTGACCCGCACCGACCAGGCGCTGGCCATCATCGACGAGGTCGGCTCGCCCAACCTCTTCGTGCAGTACGACATCTACCACGCGCAGCGCATGGAAGGCGAGCTGGGCAACACGCTCAGCAAGCAGCTCGCGCGCATCGGCCACATCCAGCTCGCCGACAACCCCGGCCGCGGCGAACCCGGCACGGGCGAGATCAACTACGAGTGGCTGTTCAAGCACATCGACGCGATCGGCTACGACGGCTGGATCGGCTGCGAATACAAGCCCCGCACCACCACCACTGCCGGCCTCGGCTGGCGCGAGGCACTGACCAGGCAAACAGAAGCGGCGGGCGCCTGAACCCGATCCCGCGCCCCTTCGAGCCAGTTCGCGCAGCAGCGCATCACACAGAATTTTTTCAATGAGCACCACTCCACAGAAGATCGGCTTCATCGGACTCGGCATCATGGGTGCGCCCATGGCCGGCCACCTGCTCGATGCAGGCCACCAGCTTTTCGTCAACACCCACGGCAAGACGCCCGAGCCCTTCGCGTCGAAGGCCACGGTCTGCAAGACGTCCACCGAGGTCTCGCAGCAGGCCGACATCATCTTCGTGATGGTGCCGGACACGCCCGACGTCGAACTCGTGCTGTTCGGCGAAGGTGGCGTTGCGGCCGGCCTGTCGAAGGGCAAGACCGTCGTCGACTGCAGCTCCATCGACCCGGTGGCCACCAAGGGCTTCGGCAAGAAGATCGAGGCGCTGGGCTGCGGTTATGTCGATGCGCCGGTGTCCGGCGGCGAAGTGGGCGCGAAGGCCGCGAGCCTGACCATCATGTGCGGCGGCCAGCAGGCGGAGTTCGACAAGGTCAAGCCCCTGCTCGACAAGATGGGCAAGAACATCACCCTGGTCGGCGGCATCGGCGACGGCCAGGTCTGCAAGGTGGCCAACCAGATCATCGTGGCGCTCAACATCGCGGCGGTCGGCGAGGCGCTGGTGTTCGCCAGCAAGGCCGGCGCCGACCCGGCCAAGGTGCGACAGGCGCTGATGGGCGGCTTCGCTTCATCGCGCATCCTGGAGGTGCATGGCGAGCGCATGATCAAGCGCACCTTTGCGCCGGGCTTCCGCATTGCCTTGCACCAGAAGGACCTGAACCTGGCGATGCAAAGCGCGCGTGCGCTCGGCGTGGCATTGCCCCAGACGGCGGGCGCGGCGCAACTCATGAACGCCTGTGCTGCGCTGGGCCATGGCCAGTCCGATCACTCGGCACTGGTGCGCGCCCTCGAAGCGCTGGCGCAGCATCCCGTTCAGCCCGACTGAGGCGGCATGAACAGTCCGAACGTTTGCCGCGTTCGGACCGGCCTGACGCGGAGAGCAGTGGCGAGGCCAGCCGACGGCGTGGCTGACTTGCCTGCATTTCAAGCAGGCAAGAACAGGCCCTCTTCAATGCAGTGGCCGACTTGCTCTTCGATCGCACCACGGAAGACTTTTGCGGCCAAGCTGACCGGGCGGCCCTTCGCAACGGCAAGCGCGCGGGTGACTGAAAACCCTTGAATGCGCAGCGCGACAAGACCTTGCCAGAGGTTCGACGTTCGCAGCACGGATCCTGGCATCACCGCGACCCCGATGCCAGCGCGGGTCAACTGCGCAATGCCTTCAAGGCCATCCATCTGAATCACCGGCTGCATCGCGCCGTGTTGCGCTTCGAGACTGCGCCGCAGGCCCTGGGAAATGATGATGGGCAGCTTTCGCAACTCGCGGGCATGCACGCTCGATCGGGTGGCCAACTTGGCACCAGGAAGGCAGAACACGGCCGTCTCCTGCTTCATGAGCGGCGTGAAATCGATGTGCTCAAGATTGCCGGGATTTGACACGATTGCCATATCAATGGTGCCGGTGGACAGCCGATGCAGCGCGTCCTCACTCCAGCTTTCCGTCAGTTCGAGTTGCACCTGAGGAAATCGCGCCCGAAAGTCGAGGGCCAGCCGGCCATGCAGGGCCTGGCCGATCGTCGGCGCTGCGGACATTCGCACACTGCCGCGCACATCGCGGTGGAACCCTCGCATTCCACGATTGAAGTTGGAGACATCCTGGGTCGCGCTCTCCACTTCGCGCAGAATGAATCGGGCTCGTTCCAGGAACATCAGGCCGCTGTCCGTCAGGGCGACGCCCGCGATGCTTCGGTTGAAAAGTGGGCCGCCCATGTCTTCCTCCAACAAACGCATCTGCCGGCTGACGGCCGACTGAGCCACATGCAGCGTTGCGGCCGCCGCACTGATGCTTCCCTTCTCGGCCACCGTCACAAAGTAGCGAACTTGACGCAGATCCATTCAGGGCTCCTATGACCAATCCATCGAAAGTTTAGATGGACGGTACCTGAAATCTATGCTTTTGCGTTGGCTCCTGTCCCGCCAGAATCGCAACAAGCGGAGACACACACACCGTCAGCGTCAGACCTCATGTGGAGGTCGAAGCGCTGACAACAACAAGCCAACCCATGCGAATCATCGACCTTCAAGAAGCAGCGTTTCCTGTGCAGAGCACCATGCGCAATGCCGTTTTCTCTTTCGCGGAGATGACCACGTCCATCGTCGCCGCTAGGCTCGATCCGGGCACCGGCAAAGCACCTGTCACGGGCTATGCGTTCAATTCCACCGGCAGATACGCCTGCGGCCAGCCTATGCGCGAGCGCTTCTTTCCCCGGCTATTGCGCGCTCGACCCGAGTCGTTGCTCGATGCTGGCGGTGTGCTCGATCCGGCCCAGGCCGTGGCGACTATGCTCGTCGGCGAGAAGCCGGGCGGTCACGCCGAGCGCTCCATCGCCATTGGCACCATCGAGACCGCGCTGTGGGACGCGATCGGGAAGGCCCGGGACCTGCCTACGGCCGAGTTGCTAGCCCAACGCTACCGCGGCGGATCGATGCATCGAAAGGTCTCGGTGTACGTCGGCGGAGGCTGGTACCGGCCGGGTGGCGCGCCGCAGGACGTCGCCGACGAGATCCAGCGCTACCAGGCCAGCGGCTATACGCACGTGAAAATCAAAGTGGGCGGGGCGCCACTGGACGAGGACTTGCGTCGCATCGATTGCGCCTTGAGCGTTCTCCCCGACAGCGGGCATCTGGCGGTCGATGCCAACTGCAAATTCCAGCGCGACGAAGCCCTTGTCTACGCTGCTGCATTGGCGCCATACCGGTTGCGCTGGTTCGAGGAGCCTTGCGACCCCAACGACTTTTCGCTGATGGCCGAAATGGCGTCCGTGTACGCGTCGCCGCTGTCTGCAGGCGAGAACCTGTATGGCATCCAGGACGTGGTGAACCTCGTTCGCCTGGGCGGCTGGCGCAGCGACCAGGACCTGATCCAGGTCGATCCACCCCAGTCCTACGGCATGCATGCCTTTGCCAGCATGGTGCTTGCGCTCGAAGCGCAAGGGTGGCCGGCGCACAGGCATTTCCCACACGGAGGCAACCAGATGTCGTTGGCCCTGGTGTCCGGCCTGGGTCTTGGCGGCTGCGAAGCCTATCCCGGCGTGTTCGGCTCCTTTGGTGGCTTTGCCGACGGCGCGGTGGTGGAGGGCGGCTATGTGCAGGCGCCGCAGTTGCCCGGCATCGGCTTCGAGGGCCACACCGCTTTGTACAACCTGATGAGTTCCGTCGGCGCGGGACTGAAGGCTCGCTGATCCTCCAACTTCAAGACAAGCAAATGAATTTCGTCACTTTCAGTACCGCGGCCGACGCCACACCTCGCCTGGGCGCGGTCGCCGATGGTTCCGTCGTCACCCTGCCAGGCGACATGGTCGCGCTCTGCGCGAGCGGCGCCGACGGCCTTGCCGCCGCCGCCAAGCTGGCCTCCTCCGCACCCCTCGCCGACCGCTACCCAATGGATCACGTCAAGCTGCTGCCGGTTGTACCGCGCCCCGGAAAAATCATCTGCATGGGGTTGAACTACGCTGATCATGCTGCCGAAGGCGGCAATGCGCGGCCTGACTATCCGAGTTTCTTCATGCGCGGCCCGTCGTCCATGACGGCGCATGGGGCGCCCATCAAGCGACCGCGCGCCTCCACCAAACTGGACTTCGAAGCCGAACTGGCGGTGGTGATCGGCAAGACCGTGCGCCATCTGACCCCAACGGGCGCGCTGGAAGCGGTGGCCGGCTACGCCTGCTTCAACGACGCCACGCTGCGTGACTACCAGCGCAAAACCGCGCAATGGACTATCGGCAAGAACTTCGACGCGACCGGCGCTTTCGGGCCCTGGCTGGTGCCTGCCTCGAAGCTGCCGCCGGGCGCCGCGGGCCTGTCGATCGAATCGCGGTTGAACGGCGTGGTCATGCAAAGTAGCAACACGGGGCAGATGCTGTTCCCCGTGGTCGAAACACTTTGCCTCATCACGGAGGCCATGACTCTGGAGCCAGGCGACGTTGTCATCATGGGGACGCCTGCCGGCGTCGGCTACGCGCGCACACCGCCGGTTTGGATGAAGGCCGGCGACACCGTCGAGGTCGAGATCGAAGGCATCGGCATCCTGTCGAACCGGATCGAAGACGACGCTTAGGCGCCATGGGTAAAAAAACTTCGAGCACCGCCTGTACCCGATGCATCAAAGCATGCCCGTCTGAACCAACCCGTGGAGTCAACGTGATCTTCGAACTGAGAACCTACACCGCGCACCCTGGTCGCACCGCCGACTATCTCAAGCAGTACGAGACCATGGCGCTGCCATTGCAAAACAAACACTTGGGCGGCCTTGTGGGCTTCTACCTCAGCGAGATCGGCCCACTCAACCAGATGGTGCATCTGTGGCGCTTTGCCAGTCTGGCTGACCGCGAACAGCGTCGCACCGCATTGGAGGCGGATCCTGCCTGGCAGGCCTACAGGGTACGCAACAAGGAAATGGGTGCCATACGCGAACAGGAATCCAGGATCCTGAAGCCTGTGCCGTTCTCGCCTGCGTAGCTGCACGGCAGGCCGACCCGCGACATGTCGGTCGCCGCAGGTTGAGCCGTCGCGGAAGCGCGGTGCGCTTACTTCACCGCAAGTCGATATTTTGCCTTTCACAAGTCATTGGAGACACCAGATGAAATTCACGCGTCGAGAGATTTTGGGCGCTGCCGCAGCAAGCGCCTTCCCGCTGCTCGGCCGGGCGGCCGAGCCAGACACCATCCGTATCGTCGTCCCGCTGACGGCAGGGTCGGGGTCGGACCTGACCGCACGTGCTTTGGCGCAAGCCATCACGGTGACAAGTGGAAAGACTGTCGTCGTGGACAACAAGCCGGGCGCTGGCGCTTCCATCGGTTCGCTGTTTGTTGCGAAGTCGAAGCCGGATGGATTGACGCTGCTTCTCAACACCGGCGCGCACACCACCAATTCGGTCCTGATCAAGAACCTGCCGTTCGATCCAATCGCCGATTTCACGCCCATCACGCGCATAACGTCAGCGCCCGGTTTCGCGTTGTTCGTTTCCAGCCGATCCCCCTACAAGACGCTGAAGCAGTTCATCGAGGCTGCGAAGAATGGCAAGCTGACCTACGGTTCGTCCGGGATCGGCAACACCACGCACGTCATCGCAGAGCTTTTTTGCAGGGCGGCGGGCGTGGACATGCTGCATGTTCCCTACAAGGGGTCGGCGATCAATGAACTGCTGGGCGGCCAGGTGGACTGCGCCTTCATTGCGCCGTCGCTAGCAGCGTCATGGATTCGATCGGGACAGTTTCACGGGCTCGGCATCTCCGGCTCCGTGCGATCCGCCCTATTGCCGGATACGCCCACGTTCAATGAGGCGGGTCTGAATGTCCCTGACATTCCAGCGTGGTCGGGACTGTGGGGGCCACGGGGGATGAGCGATGCGACTGTCGGTTCGCTCTACACCATGCTTGTCCGCGCGGGTCAGGAAACAAGATTCAGTCAGCTCGTCAAGGACGGGGGCGGGACCGTCGAAATGATGCCGCCGCAGGACTTCAGGCGCTACGTCGAGTCCGAGGTCAACCGATACAAAAAGGTCCTGCCGCCTCTTGGCATTCAGGTCACCTGAGCGCCGCGGACAGCGCGCCTTCACAAGCCATCGCGAATGGCTACTCACGAAAGTTATTTGCATGAAATCGAGGGGCCCTATGGCTGAACACTTTGGTGGCGACGAGATGGTCTCGGAGGTCCACGCGGATGGCATGTGCATCATCTGGGATGCGCCGATTCCAATGAGCGACGGGATCGTACTGCGGGCCGACATTTTTCTTCCCCAGGCACCTGGCCGATATGGCGTCGTCATGACCTACGGCCCCTACGGCAAGGGGCTACCCCTCCAGCAAGGGTTCAAGAGCGCATGGGATCGAATGGTCGCTTCCAACCCGGAGATTGCCCAAGGTTCGTCGAACAAGTACCAGAACTGGGAAGTGGTGGATCCGGAAAAATGGGTTCCCGATGGCTTTGCCTGCATCCGCATCGACAGCCGCGGCGCCGGGCGCTCGCCGGGCGTACTCGACCTGGCCTCTGCGACGGAAACACGAGACCTGTTCGAGTGCATCGAGTGGGCGGCGGTACAACCGTGGAGCAACGGGAAAGTCGGCTTGAATGGCATCTCCTACTATGCGATCAACCAGTGGCATGTCGCTGCGTTACAGCCGCCACACCTTGCGGCCATCTGCGTTTGGGAAGGCGCTGTCGACCGCTACCGCGATGCAGCGCGTCATGGTGGCATCTACTCGGAATTTTCAGCAAGCTGGTTCAGTCGGCAGGTGCTTCCACTTCAGCATGGCTATGGGGAACGTGGTTCGCGCAACCCCAACACGGGCGAACTGGTCAGCGGACCGGAAACCTTGACGGATGAAGAGCTCGCGGCGAATCGCGCGACGCAGCCAGCCAACGAAGTCCTCGATCGTCCGCTGGTGGACCAGTACTACGCAGGCCGGACGCCTGACGTCAGCAGGATCAGGGTACCGCTGCTGTCCGCCGGGAATTGGGGTGGCATGGGGCTGCATACGCGCGGCAACTTCGAGGGCTATCTTGCCGCCGGCTCTTCCGAGAAATGGCTCCAAGTGCATGGAGGCTCTCATTTCACGCCGTTCTACTGCGATGCCGGCATCGACTTGCAGAAGAGATTCCTAGGTCACTTTCTTCTTGGCAAGGACACGGGGTGGGCGAAGCAGCCGCCGGTGCAGTTGCAGATCCGCCGTCCCGACGAACATTTCACGACAAGGGACGAGCAGGAGTGGCCGTTGGCGCGGACGCGATGGACTCGCTACTACCTCGACCCTCAGTCGCGCACACTGGGAACGATGCCACGCAGCGGCGACAGCATTTCCTATCAAACGACAGATGGTGGGATCACGTTCTCGCTGCCACCCGCATCGCAAGAACTCGAGGTCACCGGCCCTATCGCAGCGCGGCTCGTGGTGTCCTCTCGCACAATCGATGCCGACATCTTTGTGGCCCTGCGTCTGTTCGCGCCGGACGACAAGGAAGTCCTGTTCATCGGATCCAATGATCCTCGGGTGCCAGTTGGATTGGGCTGGCTTCGTGCCTCGCACCGAAAGCTGGATGTCTCCAGATCACTACCCTACCGGCCCTTTCACGCGCACGACGAGTTGCAGCCCTTGACGCCCGGCGAGCCGGTGACCCTGGACATCGAGATCCTGCCGACCAGCATCGTCGTTCCGCCGGGCTACACGTTGGCGCTGAACATTCGTGGCTGTGACTTCAACCATGGACTTGGCGACGCGGCTTTCGCCAATGCGCCGTATCAGATGACCGGGGTCGGGCCATTCCGGCATGCCGAGCCAGCAGACCGGCCTCCGGAGGTCTTCGATGGTGTGAATACGCTTCACTTCATCACCGGCAACGAGCCGTTTGTACTTCTTCCGATCATCCCGTCCCGGGACGCTTGATCGAAATGTCCAGCGACAAAAGCGAGTCGGCCGGTTGAAGATTGAGAGGCTTGCCCCTCTCAACCCTTCTCGTACACAGCGTCCCTCGGCGCCTCCAGCCCCGACGCGTCCAGCGACGCCTTCAGGTTCTTCCGCCGCCACGACCACGTCCCGAAAGCCTGCTTCAGGATCGTCAGGCACGAGATGTAGTAGATGACCTTGAAACCCATCAGCCGCGGCCAGATCGGCGTCTTGCGGAACAGGTCGCCGGCCAGGATCGAGATCAGCGCCTCCTGCATGCGCCAGATGTTGCGCGGGTTCATGAACATGTTGCGGATCACCGGCGATGTGATGCGGTAGATGAACCACGAGAACATGTTCGGCCCGTGCCGCATGGTCTTCTCGAACTGGCGGAAGGCCCGCTCCGCTTCCTTCGCTTCGCCCTTCAGCCACAGGTCCACCGCGGCGGCGCTTGCGAAGGCGCTGTTCATCGCAAGGTACACGCCCGACGAAAACATCGGGTCGACAAAGGCATAGGCGTCGCCGATCATCGCGAAACGGTCACCGCGGCAGAACTTCGAGTCGTAGGCGTAGTTGCCCGTGGTGGTCGCGCCTTCGAGCAGCGTCGCATCCTTGAGACGCTCGGCCAGCTTGGGCGCGAGTGCGATCGTCTCCATGAGGAAGTCGGTCAGCGTGCCGGTACGCCGCTTGAAGTAGGCTGGCGATGCAACAGCGCCCACGCTCGTGGTGCCGTCCCGCAACGGGATGAACCAGAACCAGCCATGGTCGAACCAGAACAGCGTGACGTTGCCCTCGTACTTGCCTTGGGTACGCTTCGCATTCGCGAAGTGGCCGAAGATCGCGGCGCTCGCATGCTTGGGGTTGCGCTTCTTGGCGTCGAGCTGGTTCGACAGCACGGTGTCGCGTCCGCTCGCATCGATGACGAAGCGCGGGCGCCATTCCGTCTCCACGCCATCGCCCGCCTTCACCTTGACCAGCGCGCGGTTCTCGGGCGTGCCCTTGCCGGCATTCATGTCGACATGCGTGACCTTGTGGCCTTCGAAGGTGCGCGCGCCGCGCTTGCCGGCATGGCGGAACAGCAACTCGTCGAACTCGGAGCGCCGTACATGCACCGCATAGGGAAAGGACTTGTCCATCGCCTCGCCGAACAGGAACAGGCTGGTGTGGTCGTGCCATGGCGAGACGAACTCGCCGCCGTGCTTCTGGATGCCGATCGCCTCGACTTCCTTGCGCACACCCAGGCGATCGAACAAGGGCATGTTCATCGGCAGCAGCGACTCGCCGATGTGGAAGCGCGGGTGTTGCGCCTTCTCCAGGAGCACCACGTCGTACCCCTTGTCCGCCAGCAGGGTCGACACCGTCGAGCCTGCCGGGCCTCCGCCGATCACGACGACATCGGGTGATGCCGCATCAGGTTTCTGCATTGCCATGAAAAGCGCCACCTCCGGCGCAATGTTGATGTCTGCCCCTCCCTGATTGCGGGCTGGAGTTTATCGACCGGCGCGCCCCCGCGAAACGACAAAAACCTGCCACCGTGCTTCCACTACGCGAAGCACGAGCACTTTTGGAGTAGCCTTCCGGGCCCAGAGAACAAAGGAGCATTTTCATGGCCGCCCCCCTGTCACCGGCAGAAGAAGCGCTGCGCGAAGCAGCCCGTGAATACCATCGCAGCCCCGTCAAGGGCAAGATTTCCGTCACGCCGACCAAGCCGCTGATGAACCAGCGCGACCTGTCGCTGGCCTATTCGCCCGGCGTGGCCTATCCCTGCCTCGACATCGAGGCTGATCCAGCAATGGCGGCCGAGTACACCTCGCGCGGCAACCTCGTCGGCGTCATCACCAATGGCACCGCCGTGCTCGGCCTCGGCAACATCGGCCCGCTGGCCAGCAAGCCGGTGATGGAAGGCAAGGGCTGCCTGTTCAAGAAGTTCGCCGGCATCGACGTGTTCGACATCGAACTGGCCGAGAACGACCCCGACAAGCTGGTCGACATCATTGCCGCGCTGGAGCCCACGCTGGGCGGCATCAACCTCGAGGACATCAAGGCGCCCGAGTGCTTCTACATCGAGAAGAAGCTGCGCGAGCGCATGAACATCCCGGTGTTCCACGACGACCAGCACGGCACCGCGATCATCTCCGCCGCCGCGTTGCTCAATGGGCTGGAACTGGTCGGTAAGAAGATCGAGGACGTGAAGATCGCGGTTTCCGGCGCGGGTGCGGCGGCCATCGCCTGCCTCGACGTGATGGTGGGCCTGGGCGCGAAGATCGCGAACATCTACGCAGTCGATTCCAAGGGCCTGATCTATGAGGGCCGCGCGGGCGGCTTCGATGAATCGAAGAAGCGCTACGCGCAAAAAGATACGGGTGCGCGCACTTTGGCCGACGTGGTCAATGGCGCCGACGTGTTCCTCGGCTGCTCGGCGCCCGGCGTGATGACGGCCGAGATGGTCAAGACCATGGGCACGCAGCCGATCATCCTGGCGCTCGCCAACCCCGAACCCGAGATCCGCCCCGAACTGGCCAAGTCCGTGCGGCCCGACTGCATCATCGCCACCGGCCGCTCGGACTATCCGAACCAGGTCAACAACGTGCTGTGCTTCCCCTACATCTTCCGCGGCGCGCTCGATTGCGGCGCCAGCAAGATCACGGAAGAAATGAAGCTGGCCTGCGTGCGCGAGATCGCCGACCTGACCAAGGCCGACATCAGCGAGGAAGTGGCCACGGCCTACGAGGGCCAGGAACTGGCCTTCGGCCCCGACTACATCATCCCCAAGCCCTTCGACTCGCGCCTGATCCTGCGCATCGCGCCAGCGGTGGCCAAGGCGGCCCAGGACTCCGGCGTGGCCGCGCGGCCCATCGAGGATATCGAGGCCTATCGCCAGCACCTGACGCGCTTCGTCTACCAGACCGGCATGTTCATGCGCCCGGTGTTCAGCGCCGCCAAAGTCGCCATCCACAAACGCGTGGCCTACGCCGAGGGCGAGGACGACCGCGTGCTGCGCGCCGCCCAACTCGCGGTGGACGAAGGCCTGGCACGGCCGATCCTCATCGGCCGCCCCGGCATCATCGAGGCGCGCGTCAAGAAGGCCGGCCTGCATCTGCGCCTGGGCGAGGACGCCGACGTGGTCGACCCCGAGAACGATCCGCGCTTCCGCAACTACTGGGAGGCGTACCACAAGATCATGGGCCGCCGCGGCATCACGCCCGACGCCGCCAAGGCCATGGTGCGCCGGTCGAACACCACCATCGCCGCGCTGATGGTGCACCTGGGCGATGCCGATGCGATGCTGTGCGGGCTGGTCGGCCGATTCGACAGCCACCTGAAGATCCTCCGGGAAGTCACGGGCGTGAAGCGCGGAGCGCCGGGCTTTGCCGCGCTCAATGCACTGACGCTGGACAAGGGCACGCTGTTCATCGCCGACACCTTCATCCATGAGGACCCGAGCGCAGAAATGCTGGCCAGCATCGCGGTGATGGCCGCCGAGGAAGTGCGCCGCTTCGGCATGCCGCCCAAGGTGGCCTTCCTGTCGCATTCCAATTTCGGCTCGTCGGAACGGCCTTCGGCGAAGAAGATGCGCCTCGCGCGTGACCTGTTTTCGCAGATGGCGCCCGATATCGAGTGCGACGGCGAGATGCACGGCGACGCGGCACTGTCGGAAGAGGTGCGCTACAAGGCCCTGCCTGAAAGCTCACTGAGCGGAGAGGCCAACCTGCTGATCTGCCCGAATCTCGATGCCGCGAACATCCTGTTCAACGTGCTCAAGATGACGGGCAGCAACGGCGTGACCGTCGGCCCGATCCTGATGGGCGCGGCCGGCTCGGTGCACATCCTGACGCCGTCGGCGACGGTGCGGCGCGTGGTGAACATGACGGCGCTGGCCGTGGCCAACGCCGGAAGCCACAAGTAGCCCTGCACACAGGCTGGCGCTGCCGGGATTCGGGCAGGCCAGTCCGCGCGGTCGCGCGGCTCCGGTGAGCCGCGCCGCATCCGGCCACGACCGCGGCCACGATCCAAAAGCATCTCGAGTCGGCAGCCCGCCCGGCTCGCCGCGTCGGCCCCGCGCACAACATCGGCGCGGCGCTCGCCTCCACGTCGCACAGCCCGGCGCGGCCCCGTCCCACATGCGCCCCGCGCAGCGTCCCCGAGGCTCTCGCGTCCGCCGCGGCAGCGTGCCGCGCACATCCGCCCACCGATCCCCGACCCATGAAACTCTTCAACTGCACCCACTGCGGCAACCGCGTGTTCTTCGAGAACCTGAGCTGCGAGAGATGCAAGCGCACCCTCGGCTATTCCGCCGAGGAGCAGACGATGCTCGCCTTCGACGTGAACCCTGATGGCGACTGGTACCGCGCCGGCGCCGAAGGCCCGGCCTACCGCCCCTGCGTCAACACCTCGCAGGGCGTGTGCAACTGGCTGGTGCCCTTCGACAGCGCGCATCGCCACTGCGTCTCGTGCCGCACCACGCACACCATCCCGGCCCTCAGCAAGCCCGAGAACGTCGGCTACTGGGCCGCACTCGAAAAAGCCAAGCGCCGCCTGTTCTACACGCTCATCGAGCTGGGCCTGCCCGTGCCCAACAAGCTCGAGGACCCGGCCAACGGCCTGTCCTTCGAGTTCCTGGAAGAGGTCGACCCCAAGGCACGCGTGCTCACCGGCCATGACGAAGGCGTGATCACGCTCAACATCGCCGAGGCCGACGATGCCATGCGCGAGAAGGTCCGCCTGTCGATGCACGAGCCCTACCGCACGCTGCTCGGCCATTTCCGCCACGAGATCGGCCACTACTACTGGGACCGCCTGATCCGCGAATCGTCGTGGCTCGAGGAATGCCGCGCCTTGTTCGGGGACGAATCGGTGGACTATGCCGAGTCGCTGAAGCACCACTACGCGAACCCCAAGGCCGACTGGCCGCTGAGCCACATCAGCGTCTACGCAAGTTCGCACCCTTGGGAGGACTGGGCCGAGACCTGGGCCCACTACCTGCACATGGTGGACGGGCTGGAGACGGCCGCATCATGGGGCCTGCACCTTGCGCATGCCATCCCGTCCGGTCCCGCGCTGACGGTGCAGCCGCTCGACCCGCAGAGCCAGGGCATCGGCCAGGCGGTGATCGAGCAATGGCTGCCCACGTCGCAGTTCATCAACGCGATGGACCGCAGCCTCGGCTCGCAGGACAGCTCTCCGTTCGTGATCGTCGCGCCGGTGGTCGCCAAGCTGGACTTCATCCACCGCGTCGTGCATGCGGCGCGCCGGGGCGACATGCCGATGAGCTTCGTGCCCGAAGTGGCGCCCGTGCCGCTGGTGGCCGCAACGGCCTGAAATGAAGCCCACCCCCGATGCGCCTGCGACGCCTCTCCCTCCAGGGGGCTCCCTTTGGCGCTACAGGAGCGGAATCCACAATATCAGGAGGTGACCTCAGGCCGCGAGACATTCCCGGAGGGGGAATGCCCGATGTCCTCGGCGCGCGCACCGGCCGCCTCATGCGTCGCGCCCTATGGCGCCGGCAACGCCTCCAGCCACTGCTGCATCTGCGTCTTCCAGAATTTCGCCATGCCCGTCGTCCCGTGCCCACGCGTGTCCTTGCTGGCCGGGATCAGGTACAGCTTCGCGTTCTTCAGGCGCTTGAGTTCGCGTTCCATGATGCCCAGCTCCGGCGGGTTGCGTTCATCGTCGGCGGAGTTGATCGCGAGCACCGGCACGCGGATGCGCTCCAGCTGCGGCGACGGGTTGTAGTCGCGCGATGAGTCCCATTGGTAGAGGAAGTCGTTGGCGTCCGCGGTGAACGGTGCCGCGAGGCGCGCGTCGAGGAGCTTGTCGGCGGCCGCACGGGTCGGCGCCTGGTCCTGGTAGGCCAGGGTGCCACCGATGGACACGATCCCGAAGAAGGCATTGGCCACACGCACCGCCTGCGGTTGCGCCGTGTAGTTGCCGTTGCTCCACGCCGGGTCGTTGCGGATCGAGTCGATGACCATGCGCCGCATCATCCAATTGCGGCCCGACATTTCGGCGGGCTGCGACGCCATCGGCACCAGGGCATCCATGAATTCGGGATGCTGCTCGCCCCACATCCAGGCCTGCATGCCGCCCATCGAATTGCCGATGACCAGGCGCAGGTGCTTCACGCCCAGCCCTTCGGTCAACATGCGGTATTGGCCTTGCACCATGTCGTCGTAGTTGTAGCGCGGGAACTTCATGCGAAGCCCGTCCGATGGCTTGGAGGACTTGCCGTGACCCACCGCGTCCGGGAGGATGATGAAGTACTTCGCGGCATCGAGCGGCTGGCCCGGGCCGAACATCTCCTCCCCGAAGGCCGGCGACAACATGCTGCCGCCCGAGCCCGCCGTGCCATGCAGCACGAGCACCGCCGGGTTGGTGGGCGAGCCGAGCGTGGTGTAGTGCAGGCGCACCTCCGGCAGCACCTCGCCGGTGCTGAAGCGGAAGTCCTTGGCGATCCAGTCGCCTTCGCTTGCGGGGGGCAGGCCGGCGGCCGATGCGGCGAGCACGACCGATGCAAGGAACAGGGCGGCGCAGGCCTTGCGCAGTGTTGTCATGGGGTGTCTCCGTTGAGCTTGGAAAGGCAGTGATCACGCTGGACGCCGGGCCAGCCGCCTGGACGTCGAGGCTCCATGCCACCGCGGTCGCTGCCTGCCCACTTTAGGCACAACAGGGGCGCTTTGCCCATCGGGGCGTGCACGCAGGCGGCCGCACCGCCGCAAGGCATGGTCGCGGGTTCGCACCATTTCCGTGCGGCCCCGTTTTTGCTTGAATCCTCGCACTGCTCCCCATCGGATTCACGAATGAACAAGCGCCAGTTGATCAAGAATTTCCTCGCCGTCTCGGCCCTTGCCCTGGGCATCGGCGCCACCGTCCACGCGCAGGGCGTGACACCCATCAAGTTCCAGCTCGACTGGCGTTTCGAAGGCCCGGCCGCCCTCTTCCTGCACCCCGCCGCCAAGGGCTACTTCAAGCAGGCCGGGCTCGACGTGGCCATCGACGCGGGCAATGGCTCCGGCGGCACGGTGACGCGCGTGGCCTCGGGCGCCTACGACATGGGCTTCGCCGACCTGGCCGCGCTGATGGAGTTCCACGCCAACAACCCGGACAGCCCGAACAAGCCGGTGGCCGTGATGATGGTCTACAACAACACGCCCGCCTCGGTCATGGCGCTCAAGAAGAGCGGCATCACCAAGCCGGCGGACCTGGTGGGCAAGAAGATGGGCGCGCCGGTGTTCGACGCCGGCCGCCGCGCCTTCCCGATCTTTGCCAAGGCCAACAACCTCGGCACGCTCAACTGGACCACGATGGACCCGACGCTGCGCGAGACCATGCTGATGCGCGGCGACGTCGACGCGATTACCGGCTTCACCTTCACCTCGCTGCTGAACCTGGAGGCGCGCGGTACCAAGGCGGCCGACGTGGTGGTGCTGCCCTACCCCGACTACGGCGTGAAGCTCTACGGCAACGTGATCATCGCCTCGCCGAAGCTCATCAAGGAGAACCCGGCCGCGATCAAGGCCTTCCTCACAGCCTTCACCAAGGGCGCGAAGGAAGTCATCGCGAACCCGGCAGTCGCCATCGAATCGGTGAAGGCGCGCGACGGCATCATCGACCAGACGCTGGAGACGAAGCGCCTCAAGCTCGCGATCGACACCGTCATCAACAGCCCGGATGCGCGTGCCGAAGGTTTCGGTGTGGTGAACGCGGGACGCCTGTCGCTGATGGCGTCGCAGGTGTCCGACGCCTTCAACACCAAGAGCCGCGTGAACCCGGACGCCGTGTGGACCGCCGCCCTGCTGCCGCCCGCCGCCGAGCTGAACATCCTTCGCAAGTGATGGGCGCCGCCAACGCGACGCAGGAAGCGCCCTTCGTCGACTTCCAGGACGTCTGGCTCGCCTACAACGAGGAACTGCTGCGCGCCAACCACTTCGCGGTCGAGGCCATCGACCTGAAGGTGAAGCGCGGCGAGTTCATCGCCATCGTCGGGCCTTCGGGCTGCGGCAAGTCGACCTTCATGAAGCTGGCGACGGGGCTGAGGATGCCGTCGATGGGGCGCATCCGCATCGACGGTGCGCCGGTGACCGGGCCGCTGAAGATCTCGGGCATGGCCTTCCAGGCGCCTTCGCTGCTGCCGTGGCGCACGACGGTGGACAACGTGCTGCTGCCGCTGGAGATCGTCGAGCCCTATCGCTCTTCTTTCAAGGCGAAGCGGAAGGAATACATCGAGCGTGCGCGCAAGCTGCTGCAGAAGGTGGGCCTGGCTGGCTACGAGGACAAGTTTCCATGGCAGCTGTCCGGCGGCATGCAGCAACGCGCGAGCATCTGCCGCGCGCTGATCCATGAGCCGAAGATGCTGCTGCTCGACGAGCCTTTCGGCGCGCTCGATGCGTTCACGCGCGAGGACCTGTGGTGCATCCTGCGCGACCTGCATGCGGAGCAGCAGTTCAACGTGATCCTGGTGACGCATGACCTGCGCGAGTCGGCCTTCCTCGCGGACACGGTGTATGTGATGAGCAAGAGCCCGGGGCGCTTCGTCGTCAAGCGCGAGATCGACCTGCCGCGTCCGCGCGAACTGGAATTGACCTACACCAAGGAATTCACCGACATCGTGCTGGAACTGCGCGGACATATCGGCGCGATCCGCAACACCGGCATCGGCGCAACACAGGCAACGGCAGTGACAGGAGCATCCGCATGAAGAACAGCAAGCAGATCGAGCGCTGGTCGCCGTGGATCCTGCTGGTCGCGGTGCTGGTGCTGTGGCAGGTGATCTGCGCCGGCTTCGGCGTATCGGAGTTCATCTTCCCGAGCCCATGGCGCATCTGGACGCAGTTCTGGGAGTTCAAGCTCATCATCGCGGGGCACGCGTGGCGCACCTTCTGGGTGACGATGGCGGGCTTCGGCCTGGCGATCGTGGTGGGCGTGCTACTGGGCTTCGTGGTCGGCAGTTCACGCCTGGCCTATGCGGCGATGTATCCGTTGATGACCGCCTTCAACGCACTGCCGAAGGCGGCCTTCGTGCCGATCCTGGTGGTGTGGTTCGGCATCGGCGCCGGGCCGGCGATTCTCACCGCCTTCCTCATCAGCTTCTTCCCCATCATGGTCAACATCGCGACCGGGCTGGCGACGCTGGAGCCTGAACTGGAAGACGTGCTGCGCGTGTTGGGCGCGAAGCGCTGGGATGTGCTGATGAAGATCGGCCTGCCGCGTTCGATGCCGTACTTCTATGCGTCGTTGAAGGTGGCGATCACGCTGGCTTTCGTGGGGACGACGGTGAGCGAGATGACGGCGGCGAACGAGGGCATCGGCTACCTGCTGATCTCGGCCGGCTCTGCCATGCAGATGGGGCTGGCCTTTGCCGGGTTGGTGGTGGTGGGTGCGATGGCGATGGCGATGTACGAGGTGTTCAGCGCGATCGAGAAGCACACGACCGCCTGGGCGCACCGCGGGTCGAATTGAATTGCTCCCTCGCCCCTCTGGGGAGAGGGCCGGGGTGAGGGGCAGCGGCGATGGCACTGGCTGCACACCGTCCACCGTCCGGAGCCCTCACCCCAACCCTCTCCCAGAGGGAGAGGGAGCAAAATTCGCTGATGACTGAAGACCAGATCCTCCGCGCGCTTCGCCGCGCCAACGAAGTCGCGCAGCGCGCCATGGCCATGGGCCGCCACCCTTTCGGCGCCGTCCTCGTCGCACCCGATGGCGAGACCATCCTGGCCGAGCAAGGCAACATCGACACCGTGCATCACGCCGAAGCCACGCTCGCGCGCACTGCCTCGCTCAACTACCCGGCCGACTATCTCTGGCAGTGCACGCTGGTCACCACCTTCGAGCCCTGCGCGATGTGCGCCGGCACCACCTACTGGGCCAACATCGGCCGCGTCGTCTACGGTGCGGAAGAAGCCGCCTTGCTCGCGCTCACCGGTGATCATCCGGAGAACCCGACGCTGTCCCTGCCCTGCCGCGAGGTGTTCGCGCGCGGGCAGAAGAACATCGAGGTCATCGGCCCAGTCGCCGCCGTCGAGGAAGAAATGATCGCCACGCACCGCGGCTTCTGGGAAAGCCGCGGCACGGACGCCTGACGCTTCTAGTCCTTGATCAAGCCCAGGTGCAGAAAGCCCAGGGTGTTGCCGTTGTCACTTTGCAAGGCGTGACATGGCTGCAAAGCGACAAGTCAGCCTGGTATGGTCACCAGCGGCATGCCCTCGCGCGCACCCGAATCGGCCAGCGTCGAGAAGATCATCACCATCGCGAAGGTGCGTTTGGAAGCGATGTCGCGATCGTCGATCCAGAACCAGCCGTTGCGGTATTGCACGGACACCAGCGCATCGGCGGGCCGCTCCTGCGCGACCTTCACCTTGAGCAGACGCCCCAGCACCGCGCTCGATGGCGCCTGGCTCTCGGTGGTGCGGCCATCTTGCACGTCGGCCTGCGGCACATCCACGTACTCGCCCAAGTCGATCAGGATCTGCAGCATCGAACGCGTGAGCATGGCGATCTCGCCCTCACCGGCCGCGGCGGCGCCGAAGCGAACCTGGTATTCGCTGCGCCCCGGGCCCAGGCGCAGCAGTCCGCGCAACTCCTCGACGCGAGCGGTTTCCTCCGGCACCAATGAACGCGTGTTGAAGAACAGCACCACATCGTGGTCTTCCCTCGCGCCGCCGCGCACCCGCATGCCGAGCAACTCGGAGTCCTGCAGCATGCGCATCAGCTGCACCATGCGTTCATAACCCGCGGCCCCGCGCCCCGTGCTGTTGAGCCCGTTGATGCTGTGCACCACGACCCGGAACACCAGGTCGATCGGCCAGCCGGCCTGCATCGCGAACAGCACGGCCGCCGGCGGTATCGGCGTCAGCATGCTGCGATTGAATTGCTGGCCGGTCAGCGGCGTGTAGGTGATGGTGGGGCGGTCGGTCCATTTGCCCTGCGCGCCGAAGCTGAGGTTGCTGCCCGGCGGCGCCACCGCGTTGTTCTTTGCCAGGATGCCGCCCGCGGAGACCGTGCTTTCCAGCGTGTAGCCGCTGACCACCTGCGAGACCTCCAGGAACAAGGGCATGTCGGCGTAGCGCGCACGCACGATGTTGAGCAGCGTCTGCTCTTTCCAGGAGCGCGCGATCTCGCCGTTGTAGTCGAAGCGGTCACGCGAGACGGTGGGAGGACCGACGGCCGCACATCCGGCCAGGGACAGCGCGCCGAGGCATAGCGGCGCCGTCAGGAATCGCCTGCGGTCGGACAGGATCATGCGTTGCTCCTCGCGGTGCGGCCCCCGCGCAGCGCCGGGCGACATGCTCGTTCGCGTTTGTTGCGCGCGATCTTGAACGGAGGTGTGGCGCCGGTCAAGCGCCGCGCGACGATATGGCAGGCTGCACCGCCCCAGCCGCTTGGCAGTCCTGCCTCAGGCCGCGATGGCGGCCTCGACGTCGCGGTGGAACCGGGCCGCGCCGCATTCGGTCGCGCCGAAGTACAGCGCCTCCTGTGCACCACTCGCCAGCGTGGATTGCGCCGACACACCCAGCGCGAAGTCTTCGTCCAGCGCGCCCCAGAACGAGGCCACGTTCTTGCGCCAGTAGTTCGCGGACTTCTCGGTGGCCGGCAGTTCGGGCACCAGCGTGCTGCCGATCACGCGGCAGCGGTCCACGGCCTCCGGCAGCACCGTGAAGGCGTTGGCATGGTCGCCCTCGTGCAGGATGAAGGTGGCCGGGAAGAAGAAGTAGATGATGTTGGCGTGTGGGCCGACCTGCCATTCGGCCACGGGCCGTTCACGCAGGCCTTCGATGCTGCGCTTGGGCAGGAACATGCGCTGGTGCTGCCGGTCATGGTCGGCCACCAGCAGGTTGTCGTAGAACATCGGCGCGATGCTGTTGCGGTGCGCGTACTGGAAGTGGTACGACTCGAGATTGCCCTCGAAGGGGATCTTCCAATTGGTCGCGTTGATGAACTCTCGCTCGCTCACCGGCTTCCAGCTGTCGTAGCCCCAGCCGCGCAGGTCCGCGCCGAAGCGACCCAGCCATTCGGCGATGTCGAGCGCCGCGCTCTCGCCCTCCTTGACCACGCGCGGCACGACCCACACCAGCCCCAGTGCCTCCGCCGCCGGGACGCGTGCCAACGCGCAATCCGACGCGGGTGCATGCGGGAATTCATGGGCATGCGGCCTGCCGCGCAGTGCGCCATCGAGGCCATAGGTCCAGCTGTGGTACGGGCAGACCATCACGCGCTGGCTCGACAAGCCCGGCGCCTTGATGCGCGCGCCGCGGTGACGGCATGCATTGACGAAGGCATTGATCTCGCCGTCCTCCGCGCGCACGATCACCAGCGGAATGCCCGCCACGTCGATGGCGAATGAATCGCCAGCCTTGGCCAGCGATGCCGATGGGCACACGGCCAGCGGGTACTGGCGGAAGATCTTCTCCACCTCCTGCTGGTAGCGTCCCGTATCGAGGTAGCGCGACACCGGGCTGATGGCCGGCTCGCCGCGTTCGCTGTCCTTGGCATCGATCAGCGCCAGGGTGCGCCGGATCATCGCGATCTGTTCTTCGTGGTTCATTTCTTCTCGTCTCCTCCTCCCGAATTCTGTCAGGCCAGCACGGTCTCGATCTCCGTGGTGACCTCCGTCATGAGCCGATGCAACGGGCACTTGCCGGCCACGCGCAGCAACTCGGCGCGCTGCTCTTCACTGAGGTTGCCGGTGAGCTTCAAGGAAGCCTTGAGACGATAGGTGCCTTGGCGCTCCTGGGAACTGTCGCGGTCCACCGCCACCTCGATGTCCTCCAGCGGCATCTGCTTGCGTCGTGCATAGAGCAGCACGGTCAAGGCCTTGCACGCGGCGAGCGAAGCGTCATAGAGGTCGTGCGGCTCCGGCCCCTCGTCCTTGCCGCCGGCCGCGGGCGAGGCGTCCACGGCGATCTCGTGGTTGCGGATCTTCAGGATATGGCGCGTGCCGGCCATGTCGTCGCGACGTACCGTGATGCTCATGGGGATTCCTTTTCCAAGCATGTGAATCAGTCGGCCCCACCATAGCGCTCCGTACGGACGGCGCCAGCGGGGACACCCGCATCGAGCAAGCCGTTGGTTGCTGCCTCGACAAAGCGATTCGAGCCGCAGACATACACATGACGCGCCGCATGGCCCCATTGCGCAAGGACTGCGGCCAGTCGGGCCGCGTCGATGCGCCGGTCCAGATCGCCCTTGCGGCGCGCCGGCTCGCGCGTGGTGACGGCGATGAAGGTGAACGTCGGCAATGCGGCTTGCAGCATCGTCAGTTCGTCGACATAGGCCAGGTCTGCCCAAGTCCGCGCGGAATATGCGAGCAACAGCGGCACCCGAACTGAAGTCTGAGATTCCGAGGCGTGCCAATGCCGCACCAGCGCCATCAACGGCGCGATGCCGGACCCGCCGGCAACCAGCACCAGCGGTCCACCGTCCTGCACGCGCCAGATGAAGTGGCCACCGATCGGGCCGCGCAGTTCGATGGTGTCGCCCACCTGCGCGACCTCATGGAAGAACGGCGACACCTCGCCGTCGTCGAGTTTTTCGATGAGCAACTCCAACTGTGCGCTGGCCGGCGCCGAAGCAATCGAGTAGCTGCGCTGCGCCGCGTAGCCGTCCTCGGCCGTGAGCCGCACATCGACGTGCTGGCCTGCCACATGCGCGGTGATCGACGAGGAGAAGAAGAAGCTGCGCATGCGCGGCGTGACCTGCTCGATGCGCTCGATGCGGCCCTCGTGCCAATGCGTGGAGGGCGACCCGGCAGGCGCGCTCACGGATCGTCCGAGTAGCGCTGCTGCCGCCACGGATCGCCGTACATGTGATAGCCGCGCAGTTCCCAGAAGCCGGCCTCGTCGCGCGCCGTGAACTTGAGGCCCTTGAGCCACTTGGCGCTCTTCCAGAAGTAGAGATGCGGCACCAGCAGGCGCGCCGGGCCGCCATGCTCGACCGCGAGCGGCTTGCCGTCGAAGTGCGTCGCGACCATCGCGCGGCCACTGAGCAGGTCGGCTGCGGGCACGTTGGTGTCGTAGTCGTCGTAGGAAAGCGCAAGCAGCCAGGGGCTCGGCGGCGCGACCCCGGCGGCGGCCAGCAGGTCGTCGATGCTCACGCCTTCCCACAGCGTGTCGAACTTCGACCATTGGGTGACGCAGTGGATGTCGCCCTGCCAGCGCGTGCGCGGCAAGGCATTGAACTCGGCCCAGTTCCAACTGGCCAGCGGGCGCGGCCCGTTGCTCAACGTGAAGCGCCAGGTCGCGATGTCGATGCGTGGCGTCGGGCCCTTGGCAAGCACCGGGAAGTCGTCCGTCTCGAACTGGCCAGGCGGCAGGCGTCGCGCGAATGCGCTGCCGGGCCGTCTTCCAGTGAATCCGCGCGTGGCCATCGAGCCCTCCCTGCTTACTTCGCCGGTACAGCCACGGGTGCTGCGGGCGCGACGGGCGCAGGCGCTGGTGGCGCAGCAGAGGCGGCTGGCGCCGGAGTAGCCGGAGTAGCCGGAGAAGCCGTAGAGGCCGCGGGTGCCGGCGCGGCCGCAGCGGCGACGACAGCAGGTGTCAGCTGATAGCTCCACGTCTCGCTGACCGCCTTGCCGCCGGCCACCAGCGCGGCGCGCATCTCGACAGGAAGCTTCGCGTCCTTCACCTTGATGCGGATGGTCACGCGCCAGCCCTTGATCGCAGGGTTGCGTTCCAGCGTGCTGCCGATCAGTTCGGCGTTCTTGTCCACGCTCACCTGCGGCGTCACGGCGACATCCATCGGCATCGCCATCGGCGACGGGCCTTCGAAGTCGACCAGGAAGGCGGTGGTCCCGTCGGGCTGGCGGATCAGGTTGGCCTGGGTCTGCTCGCCGGTCGTATGGATGGTCTGGCGCACCCATGCGAGGTTGCGCGGCATCAGCGCGGCCTCGTCCATCGTCCAGTGCATGCGGTAGTCGAAGGAGAGTGCCTGGCCGGCTTCAGGCTGCACGTCGGGCGTCCAGAAGGCGACGATGTTGTCGTTGGTCTCGTCGGCGGTGGGCAGTTCGACCAGTTCGACCTTGCCCTTGCCCCAGTCGCCCTTGGGCTCGATCCATGCGGTCGGCCGCAGGTCGTAGCGGTCCTTGAGATCCTCGTAGCGCGAGAACTCGCGGCCGCGCTGCTGCAGGCCGAAGCCGCGCGGGTTCTCGACGCTGAAGGTGCTGATCGCGACGGCCAGCGGATCGTTGAGCGGGCGCCACAGGTACTCGCCGCTGCCGGTGTGGATGGCGAGGCCGTTGGAGTCATGGATGGCCGGGCGGTAGCTGCGCTTGTCGGTCTGCTGGTTGGGGCCGTAGAGGAACATGCTGGTGAGCGGCGCAATGCCCAGCAGGTTGACCTTGCCGCGCATGAAGATGCGGGCCTGCACGTCGAGGATGGTGTCGGCGCCAGGCCGCAGGATGAACTGGAAAGCGCCGGTCGCGCGGGGCGAATCGAGCAGTGCGTAGATCACCAGTTGCCGGTCCTGCGCCGCGGGACGCTGCACCCAGAACTCGCGGAAGTTGGGGAACTCCTCTCCCCCCGGCGGCGCGGTGTCGATGGCCAGCCCGCGGCCCGACAGCCCATACACCTGCCCCTTGCCGATCACGCGGAAGTAGCTCGCGCCCAACAAGCTCATGATCTCGTCGTCCTTGCCGGGCTGGTTGATCGGGTACAGCACGCGGAAGCCGGCATAGCCGAGGTTCTGGGTGGCGCTCTTGTCCAGCGGCAGGCCGCCGAAGTCGAAGCGCTGCGCGTCGTACTTGATCTCGCTCACGTCGTTGCCGACGATCTCGTTGATGGTCACGGGCGCATTGAACTGCATGCCCTGGTGATAGAAGTTGAGCTTGAAGGGTGTGGGCTGGTCGCGCCAGCCGAACTTGGCCGGCAGCGGCTGGATCTTCGCGTAGTCGGCGTACTGCATCTGCGCGAAGGCGGGCGGCAGGTTGCTTTGCGGCGCCGCGTAGGGCGTTGCCTGCAGGTAGCGCGCCTTGGCAACCACGTCGTCGAGCGAGAAGGCGCTCGCTTGTGAAGCACAAAGCATCAGCGAGGCGGCGGCAAGGCACTGCAAGGCGACCACCATCTTGCGATGCGCGCGGCGCCGGGTGCTAAGAGGAACCACGAATCTCTCCTTTGGAACAGTGGCAGCGATGGGCAAGTCCCCTGTGGAGGCGCGCGCCGAATGCGCGACGCACGAGGGCCCTTGTTCACCATTGCCCCCGAATGTAGCGCCGTGCCACGCACATCCCGTGCCGACGCGGCAAGGCGCGGCGATGGCTGACAGTAGACTCCGCGTTTCTGCGACACCATCGACCTACCGACCCGCCGGGTCCACCAATCCATCGAATGAAAAACCTGTTCGTGCTGGGTCTCGTTGCCAGCCTCGCCTGCCATTCGGTCCAGGCCCAAACCAGCAGCACCGCACCGTCGATCAACGACAAGCCCGCTTTCATCGCGGACCTGATGTCGCGCATGACGCTGGACGAGAAGATCGGCCAGCTGCGGCTGATCAGCATCGGCGGCGACATGCCCCTCACTCGGCTGGCCGACGAGATCGCGGCCGGCCGCGTCGGCGGCACCTTCAACTCGGTCACGCGCAAGGACAACCGCCCGCTGCAGGACGCCGCCATCCAGCGCAGCCGGCTCAAGATCCCGATGTCCTTCGCCTACGACGTGGTGCACGGCCATCGCACCATCTTCCCGATCCCGTTGGGCCTGGCATCAAGCTGGGACATGGACGCGATCACGCTGACCATGCGCACCGCCGCCATCGAGGCCAGCAACGATGCGGTCGACATGAGCTTCGCGCCGATGGTCGACATCTCGCGCGACCCGCGCTGGGGCCGCACCTCGGAAGGCTTTGGCGAGGACCCGTTCCTCGTGTCCGCTGCCGCGCGCGCGGCGGTCAAGGGCTTCCAGGGCTCGTCGCCGAAGAACGCCGACAGTGTGATGTCCGCCGTCAAGCATTTCGCGCTCTATGGCGCCGTCGAAGGCGGGCGCGACTATGCCACCGTCGACATGAGTCCGATGCGCATGTACCAGGAGTACCTGCCGCCGTACAAGGCCGCGATCGATGCGGGCTCGGGCGGCGTGATGGTGGCGCTGAACTCCATCAACGGCGTGCCGGCCTCCTCGAACACCTGGCTGTTGCAGGACCTCCTGCGCAAGGACTGGGGCTTCAAGGGCGTCACCTTCAGCGACCACGGCGCCATCGTCGAGCTGATCCGCCACGGCGTGGCCAAGGACGAGCGGGAAGCCGCCAAGCTCGCGATCAAGGCCGGCATCGACATGAGCATGGCCGACGAGCTCTACCTCAAGGAATTGCCCGGACTGGTGAAGTCGGGGGAAGTGAGCGACAAGGAAATCGACAACGCGGTGCGTGAAGTGCTGAGCACCAAGTACGACATGGGCTTGTTCCACGACCCGTACCGCCGCATCGGCAAACCCGCGGACGACCCGGCCGACGTCAACGCCGAAAGCCGGCTGCACCGCGCCGAGACACGCGATGTGGCGCGCAAGTCGATGGTGCTGCTGGAGAACAAGAAGCAGACGCTGCCGTTGAAGAAGGCCGGAACCATCGCGCTGGTCGGTCCCCTGGCCGACGCGAAGATCGACATGATGGGGAGCTGGTCGGCCGCCGGCGTGGCGGCGCAATCGGTCACGCTGCTGGAAGGCATGCGCAACGCGGCAGGAAACAAGGCGCGCGTCGTCTACGCGCGCGGCGCCAACGTCACGACCGACGAGAAGATCGTCGAGTACCTGAACTTCATGAACTGGGACAAGCCGGAAGTCACGCAGGACAAGCGCACCCCGGCAGCGATGATCGCCGAGGCGGTCAAGGTCGCGAGGCAGTCAGACGTGGTCGTCGTGGCATTGGGCGAGTCCCGCGGCATGTCGCATGAATCGTCGAGCCGGGTCAGCATCGACCTGCCACCGGGCCAGCGCGAACTGCTGACCGCATTGAAGGCCACCGGCAAGCCGCTGGTGCTGGTGCTGATGAACGGCCGCCCGCTGGCGCTGGCGCGCGAGCAGAAGGAGGCCGACGCCATCCTCGAGACCTGGTACACCGGCACCGAAGGCGGCAACGCGATCAGCGACCTGCTGTTCGGCGACTACAACCCCTCCGGCAAGCTGCCGATTTCGTTCCCGCGCTCGACCGGACAGATCCCCACCTACTACAACAAGCCGCGCCTGGGCCGTCCCTTCACCGAAGGCAAGGCGGGCAACTACACCTCGCAGTACTTCGAGGAAATCACCGGGCCCTTGTATCCCTTCGGCTACGGGCTCAGCTACACGGACTTCAGCCTCTCCGACGTGACGCTGTCGAGCAAGACGATGGCGCGCAACGGCAAGCTCGATGCAAGCGTGACCGTGAAGAACACCGGCAAGCGCGCCGGCGAGACGGTGGTGCAGCTCTACATCCAGGACATCGCCGCATCGGTGGTGCGTCCGGTCAAGGAACTGAAGGATTTCCGCAAGCTGATGCTGCAGCCGGGCGAGGAGAAGGTCGTGCGCTTCACCATCGACGAAGACAAGCTGAAGTTCTTCAACGCACAACTGAAGTTCGTCGCGGAAGCGGGCCAGTTCAACGTGCAGATCGGACTGGACTCGGTGGCCGTGAAGCAGCAAGAATTCGAACTTCAATGACGCAAACCGCAGGCCTCTTCGACAGCGGCGACGGCCAGATGCGCTGCAGCTGGTGCGCGGCCACGCCGCTCTACCAGCGCTACCACGACGAGGAATGGGGCTTTCCGGTGACGGACGACCGGCGCCTGTTCGAGAAGTTGTGCCTGGAGGGCTTCCAGGCCGGGCTGAGCTGGCTCACCATCCTCAACAAGCGCGAGGCCTTCCGCGCGGCGTTTGCCAATTTCGAGGCCGAGAAGATGGTGTGCTTCGGCGAGAAGGACGTGGCCCGGCTGCTGGCCGATGCCGGCATCGTGCGACACCGGGGCAAGATCGAATCGGCCATCAACAATGCGAAGCGCGTGCTGGAACTGCGCGAACAACATGGCTCGCTGGCGGCGTATTGCTGGGGCTTCGAGCCGGACCCGAAGACGCGACCGAAGAAAATCACGCTGGCCAACGTGAAGGCCATGACCACCTCGCCCGAATCGGTGGCGCTGTCGAAGGACCTGAAGAAGAAGGGCTGGACCTTCGTCGGGCCGACCACGATGTATGCGTTGATGCAGGCGATGGGCCTGGTCAACGACCACTTCGACGGGTGCCATGCGCGGGAGAAGGCGTTGAAGGCACGGGCCGGGTTGGTGGTGCCGAAGTAGACCGTTCGCACAGGTTGCGCGCGTAGTACTTTCGGAATACAGGAGCGCGGATCGATCTGCGCTACGCTGATTGGCCCCCGCGCCGCGGGCTGCCCACCATCGCGCAATGACCCCGCTGCAAGCCATCGAGGCGCTGTCGTCGAACTTGAACCTGCACATTCGCAAGGAAGTGCGGCCGGTTCTTTTCGATCTCTTGTCGCAGTTCATTGCGCGCATCAATGCCATCAGCATCCAGGAACTGGCGGAGGCGACCGGGTACGAGGAGAGCGCGGCGTACCTGATGGATGCGGAAGCCCGCATCACCGCCCTGTTCCTGCCCGACATCCCGCCCGACTGCACCGACGACATGCTCGCGCCGCTGGCTGCGCTGACCGACCTCGAACTGCTCGCGTTCGAAGACCCGGTGCCGCTGGCGAGCATCGCCCGCATCGCCGCCCTGCCGCGACTGCGGCTGCTCGGGCTCTCGTTCGGACAAAACGCCAGCGCGGCGTTCGCCGAAGCCTGCAGCGCGCCGTCGCTCGAAGGGCTGTTGGTGATCCGCCGCGTTGGCACCGAAGCGCTTGACCTCGAGCCGCTCGCGGGTCTTCAGCAACTGCGCAGCTTCGGTACGGTGGGCGACGATCTCGTGAACGCGAACGCACTCGCGCGCTGTGGCCAGTTGCGCCACCTGTCGCTGACGCCGTCGGGCTTCCATGCCGCCGCGGACGGGTTGCGCACGAGCCGCCTCGAGTCGCTGCATATCAGGTCGGCCCCGAGCACAACAGGCACGACCGCCGTAGCGTTCGGCCCGACCGCCGGAGCCTTCGACGGCATGAGTGGATTGCGCTCGCTGTACTTTGAAGGAGCGCTCGATGCGGCCGCGATCGCGGGCCTGGGCACGGTGCGCGGGCTGCGCACCCTCGGCTTGGACTCCACCATCTGCGACCTCGCAGCGCTGCCCGATTTGCCAATGCTCGAAGCGTTGCAGATCGGCGGCGGCGGAAGCCAGAGCCTGGCAGCGCTCGCACGCTTCCCGCACCTTCGGCACCTCGCGCTGAGAGACGCGACCATCCGCGACCTTGCGCCATTGCAGGGCAATGAACGCCTCGAGTTTCTCGACCTGTCGGGCAACCCGGCGCCGCGCGAAGCGCGGCCACTGCGCCTTCCAAGGCTGGCGCATCTGCAGTGGGAGGGTGGAGACGAACCGCTGGGCGACGCGGCCGTGATGTTTGCGCCCTGCACTGCGCTGCGTGTATTGGCGCTGCCGAAACAGGATTTGCGCGACATCCGCTTCGTCGGCGGCATGGGCCGGCTGCAGCGGCTGTTCATTGCCGACAACAAGATTGCGGACCTGTCGCCGCTGGCCACACTGCCGCAACTCGAGTTGCTCGACGTCTCGGCCAATGCGGTCGCGACGCTTGCGCCGCTGGCGCAGTGCGTTGCGCTGACGACGCTGGACGCGAGTGGCAACGAGGCGGTTGACGCGTCGACTGTCGGGGCGCTGCAGCAACTCGAGACCTTGCGCCTGAATCGCATCGGGCTCACCGACCTCGACGGAGTGAAACGGCTGCGCAACCTCACCGAACTCGAAGCGGCGCACAACGGGATCAGTGCCGCAGAGCCGCTGCTCGAACTCCCACACATCAGGCACGTCGATTTGTCGGGCAATCGCATCCATCACATCACGCGCGAATTCATCGAGGGCATGCCGCGACTGCGTTGGCTGCGGATCGAAGACAACCCTGTGGGAAACATCGACCCGGAGATCTTTGCGATGAGCGACGGCGGCCGCGCACTGCGTTCCCTGCGCGACTACTGCGCCGGCCTCGCCCAAGGCAGCGTGCGCCACGACCACGTCAAGCTCGTCCTGGTCGGCAACGGCCGCGTCGGGAAGACATCGATCGTCTCGCGGCTGCTGGACAACCGCTTCGACGACAACCAGCCGTCCACGCACGGCATCCAGTTGCGCGAATGGCAGCTCGAGCACGTTGCCGACGACAAGCTCGATGGCCGGCCGCTGCGTGTCACCGTCTGGGACTTCGGCGGCCAGGACATCTACCACGCGACGCACCGCATCTTCATGCGCACCCGGGCGCTGTTCCTGCTCGTCTGGGACCACAAGACCGAACACGAGCGCTGGAGCCTGGACGAGTTCAGCGAACGCTATGAAAACTTCGGCCTGCCGTACTGGATCGACTACGTGAAGGCGCTGAGCGGCGGTTCACCCGTGATCGTCGTGCAGAACAAGGTCGACAGCGCGGCCGACAAGGACCTGGCCTACGGCGTCGACCTGCTGCCGATCTACCCGCCGCCGCGCGGCATCGTCGACTTCGAGCACGTGAGCGCACGTCGCGACGCCGATTCCGGCATGGCCTCGCTGGCGGCCCGGGTGCGCGAAGCGCTCGCCGGCATGCCGGAGATCGGCCGTGAGTTGCCGGCGCAGTGGGTCGCGGTGCGCGAGCAGGTCGCCAGGATCGACCGGCGTTGGCTGGAACGCAGCGAGTTCGACGCGCTATGCGCCGATGCCGGCATTCCCGGCCACGCGCATTCGGTCGCCCTGTTCCTGCACGAAGTGGGCGACTTGTTCTATGAACCGGGCCAGTTCGGCGATCGCCTGGTGCTCGACCAGAAGTGGGCCATTGACGCCGTCTACGCCCTGCTCGACCGCCGTGGCGCCGCCTACCGCAGCCTGTGTGCCGCGGGTCGCAATGGCCTGACCCTGTCGATCCTGCAGAACCAGGTCTGGCGCCATTTCGCACCCGACGAACACAAGCTGCTGCTCGACTTCATGCAGCGCTGCGAGCTGTGCTTCGCGTTCGGTGACGGCCGCTGGTACGTGCCGCAATTGCTTCCTGACGAAATGCCCAAGCGCGTCGCGCTGCGCTGGGCGACGGCACCGCCACACGCGCTGGAGATCCGCTATCGCTTCCTGCACCGCGCCATCATCGACCGCTTCCTGGTCCGTGCCGGCCGCCTCGGTGCAGACGACGAGCCCGAGATCTGGCGCAACGGCATCGTCGTGCTGGACAAGTCGGGCACCAGCGAGGCGATGGTCGTGGCCGACGCCGACAACGGCCGCATCATCGTCCGCGCGCGCGGGCCCGCGGCGCCGGCGCTGCTGATGGCGGTGAAGGGCGAGTTCGATTCGCTGCACACCGGCTTCGAGTTCAAGACCCTTGTTTCCGCCGATGGCGGTGCCGACTGGGTCGACCTCGACGCGTTGGTGCGCTTCGCGAAGGCCGGCGCGGTGCAAGTCGTGTCGGAAGGGCAGCGCATCGTGCCGGTGGCCGATTTGGCGGGCTTCGGCGGCGGAGGCGATAGCAGCGGCCTGCAGGCAGGACGGTTCAGCGTTTCCGCAAAGAGCGCGGCCACGGCGCGCACCGACCCGAAGCGCCCCGAGATCTTCATCTCCTACGCCTGGGGCGACAAGGCCGAGGCCGGAGAAAGCCGCGAGGCCATCGTCGACCGCCTCTACGACCGACTCGTGGAACGCGGACAGCGCGTCGTGCGCGACCGCAAGGATGCCGGCTACCGCGCCGTGATCAGCGAGTTCATGCAGCGCATCGGGCGAGGCGAGCTTGTCGTCGCGGTCATCTCGGACAAGTACCTGCGTTCTCCGTACTGCATGTTCGAACTCCTCGAGATCAAGCGCCACGGCGACATGCGCGAGCGCCTCTTCCCGATCGTGCTGCCCGACGCGAAGATTCGCGAGATGTCCGACCAACTCGACTACGTGCTCTTCTGGCAGCAGCAGAAACGGAAAATCGAGGAGAAGGTCCGCGCGATCGGCTTCGAGAACCTGCCGGGCGACTTCTTCGGCAACTACGACCGCTACTACAAGACCGTCTTCGAGAACATCGCCAGGATGACGGCACTGCTCAACGACTGGAACTCACTGTCCCCGGAGCTGTTGGAGGAGAACAGCTTCGAGCGCCTGCTCGACGCGATCGAGGAGCGCATCGCGTCGTTGCGCTGAGCGAGCGGACGCCATTGAGGCTCACTCGTCAGGCACAGCTGAACTTGGCCACCCCCTGGTAGCGCGAGCCCGAGGGCAACACGACCGCATAGCCGACGGCCAGCACGTAGGCGTTCGTCCCGGTTGTACCCAGCATGATCGCTGCACCCGTCCCGCCGCTGAGAAACCCGCCGGTGATGGGACTGCTCGTGGGTGACGGCAACCTGGAATCCAGGTCCACGCTGACCGGGGTGCCCTCCACCGTGACCGTCAGATTGCCGCCCACGCGGGCACCCCTGCTGTAGAACTCGAGGGTGGGCGTGCCGGTGGTCGTACCCGGAACCTTCGTACCGGTGCCGCTCAGGTACGTGGGGCTGGTGAACACGCCGTGGTCGCAGGTTGTCGTGCTCCTGTCGGCAGGCCATGCGGCCAGGCCGTTGAGGACGACGTAGTGGTAGGACCGCCGGTCGGTTAGGGTCAGGGTATCCGCGCCCCACGCGCTCGTGACGGTGCCGGCGGCCCAGCGGCCGAGTGCGAAGTCCGCGTCACCGGAGATCTCTCGGGTCGCGCTGGCACCTGACAAGGCGTAGGTACCGATCTTCATCATGGCGCCGCTGGTCAATTGCTGGGTGTCCGTCTGGTTCCCGAAGGTCTGCGCGTTGGGTCCCAGGACCATGTCGCGGGCGGTCGGTCCGGGCACGAAAGGCGACGGGATCGAGTCGGCGTTTCCCGTCGCTGACGTAGCCGGCGCGGCCTTCGTGGCGGGTATCGCGGCTGCAACGGGTTCCGCGGCCACAGGGGGTGCGGTCGATGCTGAATCGACGGCGACGGGCGCAACAACCGGGAATCCGCCGCCACCACCCCCTCCTCCTCCTCCGCACGCCTGAAGCACGCACAGCGACGTCAATGACAGGGAAAGCAAGATCTTGTGTTTCATGGATTCACGAAAGTTGAAGTGAAGACGGGCAGGCGAGCGCTCGCCCGAGAGCGACGGGCGGCTCGATGCGACAGCAGGGCAACCTTGGACGGGCCGCCGCTTGTCTTCCAGCTGCTTCGCTTCGCAGGCGCGTGCCGACGCCGCGCTCCTGCTCGCGCAGTCCCGGGATGAATGGCTTGGGAACCGGCGGGCTGCTCCGGGCCTGCGCGCTGAACGAAGCGATCAACAGCAAGCAGGCGAAAAGCAGCGGCTTGCGTGGCGCAAGCCGGGACACGAATCTCACGAAACACAAACACTCCCTGAACGCGATCTGGCGCCGCGGCGGGGGAGTGTCTCTGGCGCTATCGCCTGCGCCAAGGAGAAATCACACAAATCGTCGGCGGCCTGCGCGAACGGCCATCGGGCAGCGGGACCACCTCGTGCACCCAGGCGCAGACGCCGCTGGGCAAGCTTGCAAACTCGCCCGGCCTCGCCGTGACCTGGATGCGCGAGATGTGAACTTTGTTGTGCCTCGCTGGAACACGAGGCTCGCTCGCGTGCAGCCGGTTCCCCGGGCACGCGCCATGCATGGCATATTGAAGCCATCGAATCGCCCAGCCACGAACGCATGAATCCCGGCGACAACAACACCACGTATCCCCCCGAAACCCCTCTCGACGAGCGCGACGGCCGCTACCTGCGCAAGGCCATCGGCTGGTCGCACGCGGCCGCCCGCCGCGGCAATCGGCCCTTCGGCGCCGTCATCGTCTCGGCCAGCAACGAGGTGATCTGCGAGGCCTACAACAACACCGCCGAGACCGGCGACTGCACCGGCCATGCGGAGACCAACGCCGTTCGCGCGCTGGCCGGCCGCGGCCTCACGCGCGAGGCCCTCGCGGGCGCCACGCTGTACTCGTCCGGTGAGCCCTGCGTGATGTGCGCGGGCGCGATCTTCTGGTCGAACATCGGGCGCGTGGTGTTCGGCATCGATGCGGCGCGGCTGCGCTTGTTCCGTGGGGAGCGGCAGGACCAGCGCGATGCGGAACTGTCGTGCCGCGATGTGTTCGAGTCCTCACCGCACGCGATCGAGTGCATCGGGCCGGCGTTGGTGGATGAGGCGAGTGCGCCGCATGTGGGGGCTTGGAAGACCTGATCTTCCGCGGACACCCTGCTGCATCGCAGCACAAAAAACCAACCTTTAGTTTGGCGGCGTGATCAGCCGCCGCTGTTCGAATGCCTCCACCGCCGACACAGGCGGACAGGAGACATTCACGTGAACCCCCACGCTCATCACTTCGTGTATTCGCCGCCCCCCGAGGGGGCGCGTGCCTCCCTGGCGGCGGCTCGTCGGGAGGCCCGACCATGATCGAACTGCAGGGCCGCAAGGCCCTCATCTCCGGCGCGGCGCAGGGGCTTGGCCTTGCGATCGCGCGGCTCTTCGTCGAGCGGGGCGCGCAGGTGATGCTCGCCGACATCGACGAAGCGGGCGCCGCGAAAGCTGCCGCCGAACTGGGTCCGATGTCGAAGTCGGTGCGCTGCGACGTCACCAAGGCCGCAGACTGGACCAATGCCGTCGACGCCACCACCACCGCTTTCGGCGGCCTCGACACCCTCATCAACAACGCCGGCATCGAGATCGTCAAGCCGCTGTTCGACCAGACCGAGGAAGAGATCGGCCGGCTCATGAACATCAACGTGATGGGCGTGTTCCTCGGCATGCGGGCCGCACTGGGTCCACTGGTGGCCTCGGGCAAGGGCTCGGTGGTCAACATCTCTTCCCTGGCGGGGACCAATGGCGTGCCCCTGTTCGGCTCTTATGCGGCGTCGAAGTCGGCTGTGTTGCAGCTCACGCGCACGGCAGCGGCCGAGTTGAGGCCGACCGGCATTCGCGTCAACGCGGTGTGCCCGGGCTTCATCGGCACGGCGATGGTCGACCGGTTGATTCCGACGGTCGAGGCGATCGTCGGCGTGCCCTTCAGTGCGCTGGTCGCGGTGAAGCAATTGCGCCTCGGCACGCCGCAGGAGGTGGCCGAGATGACCGCCTTCCTCGCCTCCGACGCCGCCAGCTGGACGACCGGCTCCCACTACATCCTGGACGGCGGCCTGTCTGCCGGATTGCTATGAGCACCGCCCGGCCGCCCGAAGGCGCTCGCACCACAGCGCGCAGCGCGGAGGTTTCCCCATGAGCACGCAACTTCTCAAAGACAAGGTCGCCATCGTCACCGGCGCGGGACGTGGGCTTGGCGAAGCCATCGCAAGGGCCTATGCGGCCGAGGGCGCTAAGGTCATCGTGTCGGACATCGATGCCGCTGCGGCGCAGAAGGTGGCCGCTTCACTGCCTGGTGCGAGTGCCGTGACTTGCGATGTGCGCGTGCCGGAGCAGGTCGAGGCACTCGTGGCAGCCGCCATGAAGCAACATGGCCGGCTCGACATCATGGTGCCCAACGCGGGTGTCGGCACGCTGTCGCCGCTGGCCGCAACCAGCTACGAGCAGTGGCGTGAAGTCACTTCCGTCAACCTCGACGGCGTGTTCCTCTGCATCCGCTACGCCGCCCCTGCGCTGATCGCGGCGGGTGGCGGCGCCATCGTCACGATGGCCTCGGTCACGGCCAAGGGCGCGGTCCCGCTGATCGGCAGCTACGCCGCGGCCAAGGCGGGTGTCATGTCGCTCACGCAGACGGCGGCGGTCGAACTGCGCGCACACAACATCCGCGTCAACGCGATCCTGCCGGCCTTCATCGAGACCGACATGGTCAAGCCGCGCAAGAAGGAGTTCGAGCAGATGCTCAACATCCCCGACTTCGACGCGGTGGTCGCGCAAAGGCAAGGCCGCTATGGCACGCCCGAGGAGGTCGCGAACCTGGCCGTGTTCCTGGCATCCGAACGCGCAAGCTTTTCGAACGGCAGCGGCTTCGTGCTGGACGGCGGCGTGAGTTCGTCGCTGCTCTGATTTTTCCATCCCTGTCACATAGCGAGGAAGCACAACATGAGCGACAACAACACCAAAAAGCCCGTCATCGTCTACGGCGCGAGCGGCTACACAGGCCGGCTGGTCTGCGAGTACCTGCGCGAGTTCGGCATCCCCTTCATCGCGGCCGGCCGCAGCGCCGACAAGCTCAACGCTGCTATGAAGTCCAACGTGGCAGGCATCGAAACGGCGACGTATGAAGTGGTCGAAGTGGCGCACACGGTGGAGGCGCTGACCGCCCTCTTCACCGGTGCCTCCGTGGTGCTGAACACCGTGGGCCCTTTCGCCAAGTTCGGCCCCGAGGTGGTGGACGCCTGCCTGGCCGCGAAGTGCCACTACACCGACACCACCGGCGAGCAGGACTGGCTCATCACACTCGAAGCACAGTACGGCGTCAAGTTCGCACAGGCCGGTCTGCTGCTGTCGCCTGGCCTCGCGCAGATGTACACCACCGGCGAGATTGCCGCGCAGCTCTGCCTGGAGACGCCGGGCCTGGACACTCTGGACATCGCCGTGTTCTGGGGCGGCAGCCCGACCATCGCGTCGACGCAGACCATCCTCGTCAACGCGGCCACGTCGAAGGCCTTCCATCTCTACCAGAACCAGTACGTCGAATGGCAGCCCGATGCGGGCCTCTACAGCCTGGCGATCCCGGGCCAGCACGAGATGGCATTGGCGCTGCCCTGGGGCGGCACCTCGCACCCGGTGTGGTTCAAGAAGGACCCGCGCGTGTCCAACGTCAAGGTGCTGGGCGGCGTGTTCAACAAGCCGCTGATGCTGGGCGTGCCGCAGATCGTCGCCGCGGCGCTCAAGGCTACCGAAGGCATGAACCCCGATGACCGCTATGCCGCCTTGGCGCAGACGGCGGCGAGCGTGATGAACAGCATGCCGCCGCGCGAGAACCCGCGCCTCAACAAGTCGGTCGACTCGGTGCATGCGACCGGGCCGCTGGGCCGCGCGCACTGCGTGATCTTCGGCAACTGCAACTACAAGCAGACCGGTTTGCTGCAGGCCTATGCGGCGCATTCGCTGCTTCAACAGCCGCCGAAACGGGTCGGCTTTGCATCGGGCTGCCAGGCCTTCGGGCACCATGAATTGCTGGGCGTGCTGCGCAGCTTCGGCCTCGTGGCCAAGCCCGAGCTGACCGTGCAGAACTGAAGGCGTGCATCGATGAGCACAAGCGCGCACGCGCCGCTGCGCACGCTGGCCGATGTCGAGGCGCTGGAGCAGTTGCCGATCGAGACCCGGCTGGAGCAACCAGTCTCCAGCCATGCCGCCATCGCGCGGCAGGCCGAGGCTACGCCCGATGCGCCGGCGCTGACCTTCGTGCCGACCGGCGACGCGGCCGACGGGGAAACACGCTACGACTACGCCACGCTGTACCGCCGCATCACGCAGGCGGCCAATGCCTTCATCGGCCTGGGCGTGGGTCGCAGGGACGTCGTCTCCTACCTGCTGCCGAACCTGCCGGAGACGCATTTCGCGCTCTGGGGTGCGGAGGCGGCGGGCATCGTGAACCCGGTGAATCCCTTCCTCGAAGTCGATCACATGGTCGGCATCCTGAACGCGGCGGCGACGGTCGTGATCGTTGCGCTCGGGCGGCAGGAGCAGCCGGGCATCTGGGAAAAGGTCGAAGCCCTGCGCGACCGCGTGCCGACGCTGCGTGCCGTCGTGCGTGTGGGCGGCAATGGCCCCTGCCCACCCTGGGCGCTGGACTTCGACGCGCTGCTGTCGCAGCAACCCGGCGACGCGCTGGTGGGCACCGCGCCGCCGCAGGGCGATGACGTGGCCTCGTACTTCCACACCGGCGGCACGACAGGAACGCCCAAGCTCGCGCGCCGCACGCACTTCAACGAGGCGGCCAATGCCTGGGCCGTATCGACGGCGCTCTCCATGGGCCCGCAGGACACGCTGCTGTGCGGCCTGCCGCTGTTCCATTCCAACGCGATGTTGATCACCGGGCTCGCACCCTTCAGCGTCGGTGCCCATGTGGTGATGCTGTCGAGCGCGGGCTACCGGGATGCGCGCACCATCGGCGGCTTCTGGCGCTCGGTGGAACGCTACAAGGCGACGCTGTTCAGCTCCGTGCCGACGGTGCTGTCGGCGTTGCTCAACGTGCCGCGCGAGGGCGTCGATGTGAGCTCGTTGCGCTTCGCGGTGTGCGGCGCTGCGCCGCTGTCGATCGAGTTGTTCAACCGATTCGAGGCGGCGACCGGGCTCAAGCTGCTCGAAGGCTACGGCATGACCGAGGCAACCTGCGTGAGTTCGCTGAACCCGCGCGATGGGCATCGTGCGATCGGTTCGATCGGCCTGCGCCTGCCCTACCAGCAGATGAAGGTGGTGCAGCTTGGCGCCGATGGCAACGTGCAGCGAGAGGCGGCCACGGACGAGATCGGCACCATCCTGCTGCGCGGGCCGTATGTGTTCTCCGGCTACGTGAAGGAGAGCGACAACAAGGGAATCTGCCTGGCCGATAGCTGGCTGAATACCGGCGACCTCGGGCGGCAGGATGCGCAAGGCTATTTCTGGCTGACCGGACGGGCCAAGGACCTGATCATTCGTGGCGGGCACAACATCGATCCCGCAATGATCGAGGAAGGGCTGATGCGGCATCCTGCTGTCGAGTTGGCGGCGGCGGTCGGCAAGCCTGATGGCCATGCGGGTGAACTGCCGATGGCGTATGTGACCTTGCGCAAGGGCGCGAGCTGCGATGCAGCTGAACTGCTGGCACATGCGCGTTCGGTGATCACCGAGCGTGCTGCCGTGCCGGTGGACGTGGTGGTGCTCGATGCGCTGCCGCTCACCGCGGTGAACAAGATCTTCAAGCCGAAGTTGCGGGAACTGGCGATCGAGAAGGCGCTGCGCGAAACGCTGCGCAAGGTGTGTGGCGATGTGGATGTGGAGGTCGCGGTGGCGCCGCATCCCAAGCATGGACTGGAGGCGCAGATCGTCGCGCCCCGCCCCGCAGGTGCTGACAGCGAGAAGGTCATGAAACAGGCCGAGGCCGAATTGGGTCGCCTGCCGGTGCGTTGGACCATGCACTGGAAGGTGAGGTAACGGTCGGCGCTCGCGATACGGCGCTATCGATCCGAGGTTCGGAATACGGGATCGGACTTGGCATACGCAGAGGACGCGAAGGTTTCGCGAAGGACGCGAAAAAGTCAGGAAGTCAAAGAAGTCAGAAAGAAAATCGGAGAGGATTTCTTGGTATTCCTTTTGCGTCCTTCGCGGAACCTTCGCGTCCTTCGCGTACGGTCAAGTCCGCATTCCAGGAACCGGCGAACACCTGCAAACTCCACGTTCCAACGCTGACCAAGCATCAGCTCAACCAAGAGACAAACCACGCATGGCGCCAGGCAGCAGCGCGACAGGCAACACAGGCGCCGCCGAGGCATCGGCCGCGGTGCTGGTCGAATCGCGACTGGCGCCGCCGCAACTTTCGTTGAGGCTTCTCGCACGTTCGCAGCTCTCCGCCTTGCTGCATGCCGGCCTTACGCGCCGCCTGCTGAGCGTCACCGCGCCGGCCGGCTACGGCAAGACCACTGCGCTCGCACAGTTCGTTTCGCAGCTCGATGCGCACGGCATCACCACCGCATGGCTCAGCCTCGATGCCGAGGACAACGACCCACTGCGTTTCCTGCGCTACCTGGCCGCCGCGCTGCACCATGCCGACGCGCGCCTCGGCCGTCACGCAATCGCCCAGGCCGATGGCGGCAGCATGGCCTCGCCCGATGCCATCGTGGCCTCGCTGCTGCACGACCTGGTCGGCCACGATCGGCGCCTGCTGCTGGTGCTGGACGACTTCCACCTCGTGCAGCAGCAGGCGGTCCACCGGAAGCTCGAATGGCTGCTGGCACACCTGCCGCAGAACGTCTGCATGGTGATCGCCAGCCGCACACGCTTGCCCTTGCAGGTGAGCCAGTTGCGCCTGCGCGGCGAGCTGCTCGAACTGGATGCCGCGCACTTCGGCCTCGGCCTCGATGAAGCCGCGGATTTCGTCGGGCGCGTCAGCGGCGCGCCGATGGACCGGGCGCAAGTAAAGACATTGCATGACCTCACCGAAGGCTGGATCGCCGGCCTGCAACTGGCCTCGCTCGCCCTGCGCGAGAGCGACGACCGCGGCGCCTTCCTCGCCGACTTTTCCGGCACCGACCGCGACATCACCGACTACCTGGGCGAGCAGGTGCTCGACAGCCTGCGGCCCGACCTGCGCGACTTCCTCCTCGACACCGCGGGCCTTGAACGCTTCTGCGCCGAGCTCTGCGACGATGTCCTGGGCCGCAACGACAGCCGCGCGATGCTGGCCGAGGTGCAGAGCCGCAACCTGTTCCTCTCGGGCCTGGACCGCTCGCGCACCTGGTTCCGTTACCACCACCTGTTCGCCGACTACCTGCGTGGCCGCAGCCGCGAGCGCGCAGGCGATGCGGCGCGCGCCATCAGCCTGCGCGCGAGCCATTGGTTCCAGCGCCATCGGTTGCCGCACGAGGCCGTGCGCTATGCCTTCGAGGGGCAGGACCTGGAGCGCGCGGCCGACCTGGTCGCCGACTTCTCGGCCGAACTGGTGCAGCACCGGGGCGAGCACGCGACCCTGCTGGCCTGGCTCACACGCCTGCCGCAGTCGCTGGTGCAGGGGCGGCCGAAGATCCGCACCGGCCATGCGTGGTCGCTGGTGCTGACCCGACGCTACCCGGAGGCCGAGCAGGAACTGCGCGCGCTCGAAAGCGCCTGTGCCGAAGACGGTGACGATGACTTGCGCTGCGTGGTCGAGATGATTCGCTGCGTCTACTGGGCACACACTGGGGAGCCCCTGCTGGCCAAGTCGCGCAGCGAGACCTGGCTCAAGTCCCGGCCATCGGCCAACGCCTTCCGCACCGGCGTGGTGGCCAACGTGCTGGCCAGCGGCTGCTGCGCCTCCGATGCCTTCGAACAAGGCCAACAGGCGCTCGCCATCGCGCGCCGTGCCTTCGAGGAATGCGATGCCGACTACGGCCTGGCCTGGGCCTCGGCGCTGGCCATGATGCTGGCGATGCGCCGCGGCGACTACAACGATGCGATGGCGCAGGCCCGCATCGGCATCGCGACCGTGGAGCGCAGCCTGGGCCTCGCCTCGTACGCCGGCTCCATGCTCACGCTGCTGGCCGCGGAGGTCTGCCATGAGCAAGGCGACTTGGAGCAGGCCCGACGTTTCGTCGACCTGGGCTTGCCTTTCATCGACGAGCATGGGTTGGTGGAGATGACGACCGCCGGCTACCTGACGCGGGCACGGCTGTCGCGGCTAGCCGGTGACCTGGCCGCGGCCGATGCCTGCTTGCTCGAAGGTGAATCGCTCGGCCATCGTCTCAAGTTGCCGCGACTGGCACGCATCCTCGCGGCGGAGCGCTGCACCCTTCGCCTGCAGGCCGGTGCGCTCGACGAGGCGCTGAAGCTCGCGCAGTCCTACGGGCTGGTCGGCCCCACCGCCATCGTGGCGGTCGATGAAGACGACAGCGTCTGCCTGTTCACGCTGCGGCTGCGGCTCGCGACCCAGCAAGGCGCGGGCGCCACGGGTGCGCTCAACGATGCGATCCGGCGGGCTCAGCGCGACGGCCACCAGGCCCAGCTCGCGCGGCTGCTGGCATTGAAGGCCATGCACCAGCACCGCGCGCTCGACCGCACGCAAGCACTGCGCACGCTCGACGAGGCACTGGCACTCGGCGCCCGCTGCGGCCTGCTCCGGAGTTGGCTCGACGGCGATGCACTGCTGCTCGACATGGCGGAGACGATCCACGCCAGCCGCGGCGACCTGCGCAGCACGGGCGGCGACAAGCTGGTGCCCCTCGCCTACATCGAGCAACTATTGCAAGCCGCCGGCCGCGCCAAGCCGCTGCCGCAACGGGCCGCCGCCGCACGCACCGAAACCGAGGAACTGACCGAGCGCGAAATGAAGATCCTGCGCCTGCTCAAGGCCGGCCTCGGCAATCGCGAACTCGCGCAGAGCCTGTTCCTGTCGGAGGCCACGGTGAAATGGCACCTGCACAACATCTTCACCAAGCTCGGCGTGAAGAACCGGACCAGTGCGTTGGCGCGGGCGCAGGAAATCTCATTGCTGTAGCCCACCGTGGGGGCGCACCCCAAAGACTCTGGACGGCAACCCTGGCGCCTTTGAAAATCGAGAAACCGCAGGCCGGATTGCGGCAGATAATCCTTCGGCAAGCTCTCGCCTGCCGTTTCCAACTTTGCACAACGTGCAGCGATTCGCAAGGCTGCGTAGCGAAAGGTCGCGGTGTCCCCTGGCGTCAGACATCGACTTCTGGCCATCCTGGCCGCGGACGCCGCGAGTTACTCGCGCTGGATGTCCGTGGACGACCTCGCGACACTGAGCGCATTGGACATTGCGCGACAGGTTTTCAGGACGGAGGCCGAGGAAAGCGACGGGCGGGTTGTCGACACGGCCGGCGATTCCGTGCTCCTGGTCTTTGAAACGGCCATTGGCGCCGTACGCGCTGCAGCAGCCATCCAGCACCGCCTCTCGCAGGCGCACAACGATTCGACGGGCCTCTCGCTGCGCTTTCGAATCGGCATCCATCTGGGCGATGTCATCGAAAAGGCGGACGGCACCGTCTATGGCGACGGCGTGAACATCGCCGCGCGCTTGCAGGCAATTGCGGAGCCGGGCGGCGTGATCGTGTCCCAGTCCATCCAGGATACGTGTGCGGATCACCTGGGCGCTGCCTTCGAGGACATTGGCCAGCAGCGCGTCAAGAACATCGCCAAGCCCGTCCGTGCGTTTCGCCTGGTCCGTCTGCGAGACATTCCCGTCAATGCGGACGGCAAGGAACGCAGGACCGACCCGACCCAAGATGCCGGGCACGGGAGCGATGCCAACCGGCCAGGGAAATTCGCATCGTTGAAGCGATGGCGGGTCTGGTTGTCGGGTCTGATTGGTGCGTGCATCGTCGCGGGCGCCTTGCTGGTCGCGCAAGGCTTCCGGTCCGATGGCGCGAAACCGCCGCCCGCGAGCCTCGTATCGATCGTGAACATCGACCAGGAGATCATGATCAGGCGCGCGACCGCGGTGCTCGCCTTCGTCGACAAGCAGGGGGCGAAGTCAAGTTCCACGCTGGGCGATGACCTGGCCGACGCGGTCGCCGCCCGCCTGCTTCGGGACGGACAGCGCGTGATCGGGCGTGCGGCGACGATGCACCAGGACTCGTCTGCGCCCGACTTCGTTCGCATCGGCCAGGAGCAGCATGTGCGCTTCGTACTGGCCGGCCGCATCCGACGCGAGTCCGACAGCATCCAGGTCGACGCCTACCTCACCGAGATCGCATCGGGTGCCGTCTTCAGGTTGCATGAAGACGAATTCAAGAGCGAGGAGGAAGCCATGCGCTCCGGCTACGGAAGTGCGGTGGCGCGCGCGCTCAACGCGCGCTTCTACGACATCGAGACCGTGCGAGCCAGGCTGCCGGGTCATGAAAAGGATCCCGTCGACGTACTCGCCCTGGCTTGGCGGGATCTGGATCGAGCGAACACGCGGGAAGAACTGGAACGCGCGCGCAATCAATTCGAGTTCGCCGTGAATGCCGATTCGAACTCGGTGGCGGCATCCACCGGCCTGGGCCTGGCGCATCTCGCGCAGTTCTATTGCCTGTGCAGCGATTCGCCGCGCGAAAAGCTCGATGTGGCTGAAAAAGCCGTTCGGCGAGCGCTGGACCTGGCACCGGACAGTCCGCAGAGTCTGGTCGCCTGGGCGGACATCCTTTTCCTGCGGCAGCGGCCGGAAGACGCCCTGAGGGTCTGGCGCAAGGCACTTGAAATCGCACCGGACTCCCAGAATGCACACGTTCGCATGGCAAGCGGACTGATCAACCAGGGCCGACTGGCGGATGCTCGCGTCCATCTCGCACGCGTCACAGACCTGCGCCCCTACCAGATGCGTCGGCAGCAGCTACTGTTCCAGGGCCTTGCCGATGCTGCGTTCTCGCAAGGTCGTGACGATGAAGCCTACGAGATCCTCAGGAACTGGACCGCCGAGTTCCCCAACAACGGCAAGCCTTACCTGATGATGGCAGCGATCGATGTCCTGCGGGGTCGCGACGCCGAGGCCGCGGCCAACATGGCGAGACACCGCCAGATGCTGCCGCTCAGCACCGTCTCCTATGTGGTCCTGACCTACCCGTCGACCAACCCTGGCTTTCTGACTCAGCGTGAGAGGTTGGTCGGCGCTCTGCGCACGGCGGGGCTGCCGGAGGGAGACAAATGACGAGCACGACAACACTGAAATCGACCGCCGTCGCGCTCCTGGCGGTGCTTCTGACAACCACTTTGCATGGCCAGCCGCAGCTTCCACCACCCATCGGCGCGCGTCCTGGCGTGACGGTACCCACCAACGAGCAGCCCCAAGGGGGCAAGCATGTGACGTTCATGTCACCTCAGACGGATGCCCCCGATCTCTCCATCAATGCAGTGCTCTACAAGCCCGAGACCGCGGCGCGGGGCGCCGTGGTCATCGTCAATGCGGCGCCGGGCTGGAGCGACTTTCGGGAGGGCCAGTACGCCAGGGCCTTGAGCTCGGCCGGGTACGCCGTGCTCACGATCGACACCTATGGTCCGCGCGGCATTGCGGGGACCCAGACAGACAATGCGAGATTGGGAACCCTTGCGCAAGCGCGCGATGCGCTCGCGGCGCGAAGGTATCTGGTTTCCACTGGCTATCCAGCGGATCGGATGGCAGTCATGGGCACGGGCCGGGGTGGAACGATCGCCCTCCTCGTCGCTGACCGGACATTCGTCCAGAACGAAAGCGAACGCTTCGCGGCGGCGATGGCGATCAGCGCGAGTTGCATCTTCCGTCCGAAGACACCCAAGCCCGCATCCAGGGTGTTCATCGCGATCGGCGCCAAGGACGACGTCGCCGGGGTCCAGCCCTGCAAGGATTTTGCGAGCGATTTCGCAAACGCCGGCGGACGCATCGACGCCAAGGTGTACCCGGGTGCGTCCAGCGGCTTCGACGGCCACCCTGACGTCCAGAGAGTCACCAGGGATCCCTTCATGGAGACCTTCGTGAATTGCAGTGTTGCGGTGGAACCGGATGGACGATCCTCGTACAACGGCAAGTTTTTCGCCGAAAGCGACACGGCCGCGCTCATCGGGGAAATGCGCAAGTCATGCATCAAGCGCGGCGGATCCGGCTGGACCGACCTCACGCAGAAGGCAGCGGTGACCTTCGATCTGATCGAGTTCCTGGACGCCAACTTCCGCCACTAGCGACAACGCCAGCGCTGCATCAGAAAGCGTGACGGATGCCGAAGTTGTAGCCCATGACGTGATCGGCCTTGTAACCGGAACCCGTGGTGAAGTAGTTGTTGAAGAAGGCAGGCGGCGGCCCGGCATTGCCGCCGAACATGAGGAACGAAGCACCGTTCTTCTCCTTGACGTAGGCAGCCGTCGCGTAGAGCGCCGTGCGCATCGACAGGTTATGCACATAGCCGACGGCGAACTTGCCAGCCGATGGGTCCGGTGACGCCGCGCTCAGGACCGCAGCCACACCCGTCGGCGGTGAGGTGTAGTTCACCTTGACGCGCGAGTAGGCCAGGCGGATCAGGCCAACGCCAACCGGCACGGTGGCGCCGAGCAGATAGCCGTCACCCTTGAAGTCGCCCGTGCCGATGAGGGGCGGGATCACATAGTCGTTCGTGTTCCGGGTGCGTGAAATCTCACCGAAGAGCTTGACGGCGCCGAAGTCATAGGACGCGCCCAGGTTGGCAATCTCGACCTTGGTGGTGATGCCCTGTTGATAGTTGTCGCCGGTGGTGCTCTCGCCATAGGAGGCCGCAATATCCAGCGGGCCGAAGGCATAACCGAAGCGGCCGCCGACGTAGCGGCCAGTGCGTTGGCTGTTGGGTGCCACCGGGGTTGTGCTGCCCGGGTCGTACTTGACGGCCTCGTTGAACGCATACATGAGCTGACCGTAGAAACCACCGAGCTGCGACGGCAGGAAGTAGCCGATGCTGTTCGACGCACGAACGGCGTTGCTGTTGCCGAACAGGCCACGGTTCGAGGCACCGAAATTGGTGGTGCGGGGACCGGAGTTCATCCGGTAGATCAGGCTGTCGCCAACGCCATTGGTGCCGAACGGATCGAACACGGTGTCGTTCCAGAACGTCGGCACGAAGTCGCGGCCCAGGCGGATCTCCCCGTAGTTGCTCAACAAGCTCACCGTCGAACGACGTTCGATGGACGCAAGGCCGGCAGCACCGTCGTCATTCGAGATGCCGGCTTCGAGCCAGAAGGCGACAGCCAGGCCACCGCCGAGGTCTTCCGTCCCACGGAAGCCGAGGCGGCTCGCGTGGTAGCCCGAGTTGGTCATGGACCACTGGCTCTGCTTCAGGTCGCGCGCGCCAATGAAGTTGAGACCTGGCGTACCGGGTATGCCAACGAATGAGCTCGTCGTCTGGATGTAGGCGACGGCCGCGTCGACCACACCGAACAAGGTCACGGACGACTGAGCCGAAGCCGCACCTGCAACAGCAAGGGTAGCAAGGGTAGCAAGGGCAACGATGGACCTTTTCATGCAAGCTCCTCCGAGGTCAAAGCACCGTGACTGGCACTTTCTTTTGCTCCCACCGGAACCCAGCCAACCTCTGTCGGGCAGCTGCGCCATTGCACCAGACGTGCCGCATGTGGGCAAAAGAAATCTTTCCAATCGCCTGCCAGCCGACGTTTTACGGACACATCGAGGCCCTTTGCGGGGGAGCCACACCTCGCAGGCGCGCTCATGCCAGGAGAGAGTGGCGTCGGCCCGGTGGCATGTTCGTCGCGTCGGCGCTCGAGATCCAACGCAGTGATGCGTTGGATTGCGACGTCGACTCAAGACATGATGACCTGAAGACTGTGCTCGTACTGCGCGGCGAGCTGGTCGAACGTGTCCACCAGCGCCTCGGCGGAGCGCACGACCGCCACGCTGCCGCGAGGCTGCCTGATTCCCTGCACGCCGCGTGCGAAGCGCAGCCACTCGTCGCGGGCGCCCGCCAGCGCCTCGCGGATCTCGGGGGAGGTCAGCGGCGCGCGCTCCAGTTCCAGCAGGGCCTTCTCGAACTCGTCCGCCGTCGAGGCCAGCGCCGGCGCGCTGCTGGCCGGAAGCGCCAAGGCAAGCAGCGCCTCCTTGGCCAGCCGCTCCGACAGCATGCGTTGTCGCCCGCACAGGTTGATGATCTTCAGCGCCCTGCGTCCGCTCGCGCTTTCAAGCGACAGCGTGAGCGCCTCGGCGCTCGCCAGCAGCACTTCGGCAGCGGCATCGATCGCGGTCATCGCCTCGCGGGTCACGCGCGGCGTCCACGCATCGGACAAGGATTGCCAGGCGGCCTTCGTACGGTCGAGTTCCGCGGCCGCCGCTTCATCGAGATCGAGGCCGGCCAGGTAGCCTAGGTTGGCTTGAACCCGTTCGGAGGATTGCTTGCGCTGCGTGCGGCTGCGCGGCACGTCGACGCCCGCAAGCGTTTGCGCGGCAAGCCGGCCGAGCCGTTGCGCCTGCATCCGCAGTTGACCGGCCCGGTTGATGGCCTCGGCCCATTGCGCCGCATCGACGACGGAGCGCGAGACTTCGCCGAGGCGCAGGTTGGCATGCATCGACGTGCGCCGCAGCAACGCGAAGGCTTCGTCCTCGCCCATGCCGCGCGCCATCATCAGCAGGCCCTTGGCCTTGTCGACCCACTTGCGCTCGTCCATCTGCTTCTGCAGTTGGACCAGTTCCGACTTCAGCGCGCTTTCGCGTTGCCAGCGGGCGTTCGCACGGGCCAGCAATGCAAGCAGGCCGATCGCGTCCACCGAATCGATGTCGCCCCAGGCATGGACACCGGCGTTCACCAGGTCGGCGTGGGTCGAGGCATCGAGTGGGCGGCTCAACACACTCACCGGCCAGCGCGGGAGGCCCGACAGCATCGCGAGCGGCGCCAGCGCGTTCGCATCGATGCTCGCCGTCGTGGTGCACACCAGAAGCTGCTCCGCGCCCGGCCCTGCCAGTTCATGTGCAGCGGCTGCGGCCAGGCTGGCATGGACGACCAGGTCTATTTCAGGCCCCTGCAGCGCGCCCCGCACGGCTTCCGACAAGGCGGGCGCACCGGGTGGATCAAGCAGGACGACGTGCAGGCGAATCATCGGATGGGCGTGGCGTCGGTCAAGCTGGCACGGTCTGTGCATGGGTGGAAGCAAGCGGTGTAACGAAGCACCGCATTGGTGTGATTCTCCGCGGTTCCCGCGGCTTCATGGCGCAGTGCGCGCATGACACCCGTCCGCTGGCACCGCCGCCGGCAACCTCCCTGTAAACCCCACGACGATGCGGCCCCCGCCATGGCTGCGTTGCCGCATTTGCATTGGTTCTTGCCATGTCGACTTTCAAGAGCTTCCTGAAATCGGGCCATTCGCCCACGTTGTTCTCCGCCTTCCTGTACTTCGCGTTCTCGTGCTGCATCTGGGTGCTGAACGGCGCGATGGCGCCCTTCATCGGCGAGACCTTCAACCTGACGCCGGCCGAGAAGGGCCTGATGCTGTCGGTGCCCATCATCGCGGGCGCGCTGATGCGTTTTCCGCTGGGCATCCTGTCGCAATACATCGGCCGCAAGAATGCCACGCTGGTCGAGATGGGCCTCATCGCGGTGGCCATGCTGTTCGGCTTCTTCTTCGTGCACAGCTTCAGCGAGTTGATCGCCATGGGCGTGCTGCTGGGCATTGCCGGTGCGAGCTTCGGCGTGGCGCTGTCGCTGGGCTCGGGCTGGTTTCCGCCGCAGCACAAGGGCCTGGCCATGGGCCTGGTGGGCGCGGGCAACGTGGGCACGGCCGTGTCGGTGCTGGTGGCGCCGCCGCTGGCCCAGTGGCTCGGATGGCAGAGCGTGTATGGCGTGGCTGCCGTCGCCATCCTGATCCCGATGGTGGTGATGGTCGTGTTCGCGAAAGAACCGCCGGACGTCGACAGCCACGCCAGCTTTCGCGAGCACGTGGCCTGCCTGTTCGAGAAGGACGGCTGGGTGTTCAGCCTGATCTACGGCGTGACCTTCGGCGGCTTCATCGGCCTCACGACCTTCCTGCCCTCCTACTACTACGACCAGTTCGGCGTCAGCAAGGTGCAGGCCGGCCAGCTCACGATGCTGGCCGCGTTCATGGGCGCCGCGGTGCGCATCGTGGGCGGCTGGATCTCGGACCGCTGGGGCGGCGTCAACACGCTGACGCTGGTGCTGGTGGTGGTGGCCGTCGGCCTGACGCTGGTCGGATTGAGCTCCTCGTCGCTCGCGTTGACCACGCTGCTGCTGATCGTGTGCTTCGCGGCGCTGGGCGCCGGCAATGGCGCGCTGTTCCAACTGGTGCCGCTGCGCTGGCCGGCCAGCACGGCAGTCGCGGGCTCGATGATCGGCGAGATCGGCGCCCTCGGCGGCGGGCTGGTGCCCAATGCCATGGGCCTTTCCAAGCAGTACCTGGGCAGCTATCTCTGGGGCTTCGTCTTCTTCGCGATGCTGTCGGTGATCATGCTCGGCGTGATGCGTGTGATGCAGATCCGGTGGACGCGCACCTGGGCTGAAAAAGGCGGCCGTGCACGGACGACCCCGCATGCAGCCGCACCGGCATTCAACACCGCCCGCAAGGCCGCCCGTCCATGAACACGGCGCGCCCCGCCGGGGCTGCCTCAACGCGGCAGGAACAGCAGCCACACGAGCAGCACCGCGTTGAACAGCAGCGACACGACCAGCGCGATGCGCATGAGCAAGGCGCGGTCGCGCTGGATCAGGGGCGTGGCGGGCGGCGCGGCAATGGGGCGCGACGCACCACGTTCGAGCGCCAGCAAAAGTTCCTCCGCCGTTTCGAAGCGCTGCCGGGGATCGCGGGCCACGGCCTTGCGCACGAGGTTGTCGAGCCACATCGGCACGTCGGGCCGGATGCGCGACAAGGCCACCGGGTCGCGCCGGTAGCGGGCCGCTTGATAGGGCTCGATTTCGCCGTAGGGCAGTCGGGTGGTGAGCCATTGGTACAGCGTGACGCCGAGCGCGAACAGGTCGCTGCCGGCATCGGCCGGCGCGCCCTCCCACTGTTCCGGATTGATGTAGCTGGGCGTGCCGGCATGCAGTTCGCGCGCGGCCGGGTCTTCGCGGCCGGACAGCGCCACGCCGAGGTCGAGGATGCGCCAGTGGCCATCGTCGCCGCAGTGCAGGTTGCCGGGCTTGATGTCGCGATGCACCACGCCGTGCCGGTGCAGGCGACCGAGCGCACGCGTCCATTCGATGGCCGCGGCCACGGTGTCGGCGACCGGCGTGAGCAAGTTGGCGCTGCGCATCTGCTCCAGCGTGCGTCCGCCATGCCAGTCGAACACGGTGTAGAGGGCGGTCGCACCGGGGTCGCGTTCGTGCACGCGCACGAAGCCCGGCTCGCCGCGCGCGCTGACACGCAGGCCGAGCCAGGCCTCGTGGGCCAGCATGGCGCGCTCCTGCACATCGCTGGCGCGCGAGGGATGCAGCGTCTTGAGCGCCACCAATGCGCGGGTGGCGGCATCGCGCGCCTGGTAGAGCAGGTGCACGCCGGTGTCGGCCACGCGCGCGGTGATCACGTAGCCGTCGAGCTTGTCGCCCACCTTCAGCGCGGGGGGCGGCGCCAGCCGGCGGCCATCGAACAGTTCATCGGCGAGTTGCCGGGCATCGAGGCCGACCACGCGCAACACCAGTGCCGTCGCGTTGTCACGGGTGCCCGCGGTGAGCGCGGCCTGCACCATCGCATCGCTGGCCTGCCCCGCGCTGCCCGCAAGGGCCAGCTCGGCGATCTGGGCGGGCTTGAGCACGCCATGGACACCGTCGGTGGTCAGCACGAAACAGTCGCCCACCTGCACTTCGCCCTGCTCGTAGTCGACGCGCACCTGGTCGTCCAGGCCGACGGCGCGCGTCAATTGCGCCTTGAGGTCGGGATGGTCCAGCGCATGGTCGTGCGTCAGCGGCACCGCGGGCGCACCGTCGGCCCGCACACGCCAGGCGCGCGTGTCGCCCACATGCGCGAGCGTGTAGCGGTGGCCGTGCAGGGCCAGCGCCGTCAGGGTGGCGAGGCCGGTCACGGCGCCGTGGCGTCGCTGGTTCTGCGACGCCAGCCAGGTGTTCTGGGCACTGATCAGGCGGTCCAGCGCAACGGTCGGTTCCCAGGTGTCGGGCGTTGCGAAGTAGTCGGACAGCAGCCCCATGACCGTGGTCTGCGCCGCCTCGCGGCCGCCGCCGCCGGTGGACACGCCGTCGGAGATGGCGGCGATCAGGCCGCGCGCCTCTTCCCCGCGGGGCGCATGCACCGCACCGGCGAAATCCTCGTTCGCCTCGCGCGGCCCGCGCTGGCTGCTGAAGCCGATATCCACTTCAAAGCTCATGGCCCGATTCTCCATACGCGGCATGCGCAACACGTTTGCTTGATTCCACGAAAGGTCTTCGCGTCATGAAAAAGATGAAACTGGTGCTGGTAGGCAACGGCATGGCCGGCGTGCGGGCGGTCGAGGAACTCATCAAGCTCGCACCCGAGATGTACGACATCACCGTGTTCGGCGCCGAGCCGCATCCGAACTACAACCGCATCCTGCTCTCGCCCGTGCTGGCCGGCGAGCAGACCGTCGAGGAGATCGTGCTCAACAGCTGGGAGTGGTACGCGGAAAACAACATCACGCTGCACGCCGGCAAGATGGTGACCGAGGTGGATCGGGTCAAGCGCATCGTGCGTGCCGAGGGCGCCGACGGCAGCATCGTCGAAGCCGCGTACGACCGGCTGTTGTTGTGCACCGGCTCCAACCCCTTCATCCTGCCGGTGCCGGGCAAGGACCTGAAGGGCGTGATCGCCTACCGCGACATCGCCGACACCGACTACATGATCGAGACCGCCAGGACGCACAAGCATGCGGTCGTGATCGGTGGCGGGCTGCTCGGCCTCGAAGCGGCCAACGGCCTGATGCTGCGCGGCATGAGCGTGACGGTGGTGCACGTGATGCCCTGGCTGATGGAGCGCCAGCTCGACAACGTGGCGGGCAAGCTGCTGCAGAAGTCGCTGGAAGACCGTGGCTTGAAGTTCCTGATCGGTGCGCAGACGCAGGCCTTGATCGGCGGTGACGATGGCCGCGTGAAGGCGATCAGCTTCAAGGACGGCAGCGAGGTAGCGGCCGACCTGGTCGTGATGGCGGTGGGCATCCGCCCGAACACCACACTGGCCGAGTCGATGCGCCTGCATTGCAACCGCGGCATCGTGGTCAACGACACGATGCAGACGGTGACCGATGCGCGCATCTACTCGGTGGGCGAATGCGCGGCGCATCGCGGCATTGCCTATGGGCTGGTGGCGCCGTTGTTCGAGCAGGCCAAGGTCGCGGCGAATCATTTGGCGCAGTTCGGAATCGGGCGCTACCAAGGTTCGCTGACGTCGACCAAGCTCAAGGTCACGGGCATCGACCTGTTCAGCGCGGGCGAGTTCATGGGCGGCGAAGGCACCGAGGAGATCGTGATGAGCGACCCCTTCGGCGGGGTCTACAAGAAGCTGGTGATCAAGGACGACAAGCTGGTAGGCGCTTGCCTGTACGGCGACACGGTGGATGGAAGCTGGTACTTCAAGCTGCTGCGCGACGGCCGCAGCGTGCACGACATCCGGGAGAAGCTGATGTTCGGCGAGTCGAACATCGGCGACACCGGCCATGAAGGCCACAACAGCGCGGCGACGATGCCCGATGAGGCCGAGGTCTGCGGCTGCAACGGTGTGAACAAGGGAACGATCTGCAAGGCGATCAAGGACAAGGGCCTGTTCACGCTGGACGAGGTGAAGAAGCACACCAAGGCGAGTGCTTCATGCGGCTCTTGCACAGGATTGGTCGAGCAGATCCTGATGTTCACGGCCGGCGGCGACTATTCGGCCGCACCGAAGAAGAAGGCCATGTGCGGCTGCACTGACGCGAGCCACCAGAACGTGCGCGACGCAATCCGCAAGGAGAAGTACCTCACGCATGCGGACGTGTATGCGGGCCTGGGATGGACCACGCCGAACGGTTGCGCCAGCTGCCGCCCGGCCGTCAATTACTACCTGATCAGCACCTGGCCGAAGGAGGCGAAGGACGATCCGCAGAGCCGCTTCATCAACGAACGCAGCCACGCGAACATCCAGAAGGACGGGACGTATTCGGTGATCCCTCGCATGTGGGGCGGGCACACGACGCCGGACGAACTGCGCCGCATTGCCGACGCGGCGGACAAGTACAAGATCCCGACGGTCAAGATCACGGGCGGGCAGCGCATCGACCTGTTGGGCGTGAAGAAGGAAGACCTGCAGGATGTGTGGAAGGACATCGGCATGCCTTCTGGCTTCGCCTATGGCAAGTCGCTGCGCACGGTGAAGACCTGCGTGGGCAGCGAGTGGTGCCGCTTCGGCACGCAGGACTCGACGCAGATGGGCAAGGACCTGGAACATGCGCTGTGGGCGATGTATTCGCCGCACAAGGTGAAGCTGGCCGTCTCGGGCTGCCCGCGCAACTGCGCCGAGGCCGGGATCAAGGATGTGGGTGTGATCGGCGTGGACTCGGGGTGGGAGGTGTACGTCGGCGGCAATGGCGGCATCAAGACGGAGGTGGCGCAGTTCCTCGTGAAGCTGAAGACGAGCGAGGAAGTGATGGAGTACGCAGGCGCGTTTCTGCAGCTGTACCGCGAGGAAGGCTGGTACCTGGAGCGCACGGTGCACTACATCTCGCGAGTGGGGCTGGACTACGTGAAGAAGAAGATCCTGCAAGACGTTGCCGGGCGCAAGGCGTTGTGGGAGCGCCTGCAGTTCGCTCTCGATGGCGAGCCCGATCCGTGGTTCGAATCGGTGCAGGCGTCCGTGGACGTTCGCCAGTTCACGCCCGTGGCCGAGGTCACCACCTGATCCGATCCGCAGCGCAACAAGGAATTGCCATATGACTGAATGGAAAAAGATTTGCCGCGTCGATGAAATTCCCGTGCTCGGTTCGCGCCGCGTGGCGCGTCCGGTGGGCGTGGCCGTGGCGGTGTTCCGCAACAGCCAGGACGAGGTGTTCGCTTTGCTCGACCGCTGCCCGCACAAGGGTGGGCCGCTGTCGCAGGGGATCGTGTTCGGCAACAGCGTGGCTTGTCCGTTGCACAACTGGACGATCGGGCTGGAGGACGGATGCGCGAAGCAACCCGACGAAGGGTGCACGCCGAGGTTTGCATGTCGAGTCGAAGGTGGGCATGTGTTGCTCGATGCGCACGAGTTGGCGACGCATGCGTTGGATCTCGTTGCGCCGCGTGCAGGACCCGGTGCAGCGACCGCGGGGGCGATCGGCGATGAGACTTTTGATGTGCAGGCGCCGCATGGTGCTTGATCCGGTCACTGTGGCTAGGGCGTCTGATGCATCCGTGGCCGGGGGCGCGTCGGCGGGCGGCATGCGGTACGGGCCGGCCGACCCTACTGCGCAGGTCGCTTCGCGACTCCCCTGCAGTGCTCGCGTTCGGCGGGGTCCACATGAACTCGCTTCGCTCAAACAGC